>CANMKK010000036.1 GCA_947498455.1 uncultured Aquimarina sp. | reverse complement strand
ATCTCAAACTCCTGAAATACATCATCCGTTTTGCGGGTGCAAACATACAACCTTTTATACTTCTGACAAGAAAAAAAATTAAGTTTTTTTTAATATTCTCATAACACCTTGAAAACATAAGGTTTCTAAATAAAAAAAATGATTAAACTATTTTTCATGGTCATTTTGCTTTTTCTATTATCACTATTACAGACTTACTAATTGGTGTATGACTCTTATCTGCATACTTATTATAAGGTATTAATACATTTGCTTCGGGAAAATAAGATGCTATATTTTGTTCTGGTATATTATAAGGTATTACTAAAAAATTAGAAGCTACTCTCTTTTCTCCGTCATATGAACTAATCATATTAATGACATCTAGTTTTTGCAGACCTAGTTTAATAATGTCCTTAGAATTCATGAGTACTACCCTTCTTTCATTATACACTCCTCTATATCGATCATCAAGACCATAAATTGTCGTATTAAATTGATCATGGGATCGTATGGTCATTAATAGTAGTTCGTTTTCTTTTAAATTATGTTCTGGTAAATCACAGCAGCTAAATTGTGCTTTACCTTTGGGTAGTTTTCTAAAGTCCAATTCTCTTACATTATTAGGAAGGTAAAACCCAGAACCTTTGGATTTATTACTTACCTTATCAAAACCTTTTATCACTTGCTCTATTTTTTCTCTTATTGAATCATAGTCCGCACCCAGATTTTTCCATGCCACTGAATGGTTATTTCCAAAATAGGCACTTGCTATTCCTCCAATAATTTCTGGTTCGCTTCTTAAACTATCTGATGCTGGCTTTAGCATTCCTTTAGACCTATGAACTTTACCCATACTATTCTCTACAGTAAAAAACCTGGTTTTACCATCTTTCTTATCCAATTCTGAGCGTCCTAAAGTAGGTAATATCAATCCTGTCTTACCTGTAACTAAGTGTGTCCTATTTAACTTGGTACTAATATTTACTGTAAGTTCACAGTTCTGAAGCGCTTCTGCTGTATATTTCGTATCTGATGCTGCTGATAAAAAGTTTCCTCCTAATGCAACAAAGACTTTTGCCTTTCCCTCATGCATCGCTTGTATTGCATGGACAGTATCTAGTCCTTCTTTCTCGGGGGGAGTAAATCCAAAAGTTTTTTGAATTGCTTCATTTAATTCTTTGGAAACATGATGCATTATTCCAACTGTTCTATCTCCCTGAACATTGCTATGCCCCCTCACCGGACAGGTTCCTGCTCCGGGTTTCCCTAGACTTCCTTTAAGTAATAGAAGGTTGACACATTCTTTTATATTTTCAACACCATTTTTATGTTGTGTCAGCCCCATTGCCCAACAAATAATTATCTTTTCTTTTTTTGCCAATATCTCAACTGCTTGATCGATACTCTTTTCATCTACTCCACACGCTCTGATAAGCTCATCTTCTGAATACTGATCAAGTTTCTTTAAAAAATTCTGATAACCATATGTATATTTTTCAATAAACTCAAGATCGACAATACCACTATTTTCTGCATCTAATTTTATTAGTTTCTTAAGTATTACCTTAAGTAAGGGTATGTCTTGATTTATCTTTACTTGTAAATGAATATCTGTCAATGCTGTTCCCGATCCAACTACCCCTTTTATTTCCTGAGGGTTTTTAAACCTAATCAATCCAGCTTCTTCTAACGGATTTATACTTATTATTTTGCCTCCATTCTCTTTGCATTTTTGTAATGCGGATAACATCCTTGGATGGTTTGTCCCAGGGTTTTGCCCCATTACGATCACTATTTCTGCTTGATCAAAATCTTCTAATTTCACAGAACCTTTGCCAATCCCTAGTGTTTCTACTAAGGCTACTCCACTTGATTCATGGCACATATTAGAACAATCGGGCATATTATTAGTACCAAAAGCTCTTACAAACAAACCATATAAAAAAGCTGCTTCATTACTTGATCGACCTGATGTATAAAACACTCCTTCATCCGGAGTATTTAAATCCTTTAGCTTTTTTGCTACTAATTCATACGCTTCCTCCCATGAAATTGGTTCATAATGAATACTATTGGGTCTTAGCACCATTGGTTCGATCAATCTTCCACTTTTTCCAATATGGTAGTCTGACCACTGTGAGAGTTCTTCGACTGAGTATTTTGAAAAAAAGTCTCTATTTACTCTTTTATTCGTGGCTTCTTCTGCAATTGCTTTTGCTCCATTTTCACAATACTCTCCTAGCTTAGATGGTTTTTCGGGATCTGGCCAAGCACAACCCGGGCAATCAAATCCTTCCTTTTGATTCATTTTGGAAAGTACACTTAATGATTTTACCACTCCCATTTCTTTAAAAGAGTGTTCTAATGCTACTTTTACAGCTGGAAGGCCTGCTGCATATTCTGCAGGTTCCTTTATTGTAATCCCAGTGAATTTATCTGTACCTAAAATGGAAATATTTCGTTTTTTGGAATTACTCATTGTTTCTTGTATTGAGTTCTTAAAAGTGCTAGATACTCAAAGATACAACTTAGTGTCCATACTTTTATTTCACTTTTTCTTCGTAAATAATTATACCATTATCATTTGAATTTACCGTAATAAAATATTCTTTTCCAGTAAATTCAAACAACAACTGGTATTATTTGCAATCCATCAGGTCTCTTTAAATATTAGGCAATACCAACCTCAAAACCCAAGAACGGGTCTCTGAAATCCTACTCACCTTCTAAACGTGTCGTCCATTTCTCTATACTTAGGAGATCGCAACTTCTTGTCTAGCAAATCATTACCAACACTTTTACTAAAAGACTTTTGATAATAATAATGAATGTTTTTCTATTTCTGATATTTCTAAAAAAGCATTGCTTGGTTCTGACTCAACCTAAGTTTTACGTTTCTAGAACCACCACCCTCATTATACTTCTGAATTAAGCTCCTCTGAATGAAACTTTTTGGAAGCTTCAAAAATCCTTAGTTCTTATTACAATTTTTAAACTTATTACCTCTGCATTGGATTTCTCTATTCCTATTTATAAAGACTTATCATTAAAATTGTACTACAGATTTATTCTTATTTGGTTAACCTTTTAGAAAGATATATTCTTCTATGTCCTTCTGGAAAATTTTTAATTTCGCCAATGGGTGTATACCCGTTTTTTAAATAAAAATCTTCTGCTTGAAAGTCAAACGTGTCCAGCATAGCAACAGTTACTCCTTTTTCTTTGGCTATTGTTTCTACATGTTCTAATAATAATGTTCCTATTCCTTTTTTCCTAAACTCTTCTTTGACCCAAAGAATCTTTATCTCTAACCCATTCCAATATCCTATTCCTGCTAATATTCCTCCTATTTCTATTCCATTTTTATCTTGTGCAACATATTCTAATGACGTCCAAAGATTAGATAATGCTGGTACTTTATCCAGATTATAGTCATTAATTCCATCGACAATTTTCTTTACACTTTCTTTTTTACAAGGTTTTATTACAAATTCACTCATTTATACTATTTCAAGTAGTTCTTTGGTGGATATTACTGCTGCAAATTCTTCATTAAGACTTGCCAAAGTTGTTTGATGTATGATTTCTGAAGAAAACTTCTCTCCATTCACCCCTATTCTATCAAATGTAGCAGTTGCATCTGATATCAATACTGTATCAAAACCTAAGTTTCCTGCCATTCTGGTGGTAGTAGAAATACAATGATTGGTAGTCAATCCTACTATTACCAGTTTTTTTATCTCTTGTGCATCCAATCTTTCTTTTAGATCTGTTCCTATAAAAGCGCTATTCACATCTTTTTTTATTACTGGTTCTCCCTTGATAGGTTTTACCTCATCTTTTATTTCGAATCCAGGATGTGATTCGTGTAATTTAGAGATTGGATTCTGAGAACTATGAACTACATGGAAAACGGGTAGGTTTAACTCTCTCCATGTATGTAATAATCTTGATGACTTTTCTTCTGCATCTTTATTATTTCTATTTCCACCCCAATACTCTTCTTCATCGAATCCTTTTTGGATATCTATTAATAGTAATGCAGTATTTAATTCTCGTAATCTCATTTTTTGATTTCGTTTGCTGATGATTAATTCCTTTGGAAACTACAAAATCTCAGCTTATTTGCACTTTTCTTAACATTATTTTATTATCATACGATTTACGAATAAAAATTTCGCATCTAATCACATTCTTTTTCTACTATACTTTCTTCATAAAATTAAACAATAGCTATGGCTATTCTTTAATTTGATTCATCAATCTAGCGAAAAATCTTTGTAATTATTTTTACGAAATTCTCATCCGTAAATCGTATCACTCTTTCTTTAGTATCGTTTTTCTAAATAAAAAATACCACCGTCCGTGACGGTGGTATTTTTATAGCCTAAGCTCTAATGGTTTCATCAATAAACTAATTTTGTTTATTGTTTCAGTTACATGAAGTTTATCTACTAATCATAATTTTTGATGTTTCTGTTATAGATTTCGTACTAATTTTAACCATATACATCCCATTACTTTCTTCTCCCATATCCACTCTAACTGTTTCTTGGTTTATTGGAGTAATTGATCTTATTAGATTTCCTAAAATATTATACACTTCAATTTTAATCACATCATCTGAGGTATTAATTCTAAATACTCCATCTACTATTGGATTAGGGTATATTCGGTTTTTTATACGTTTAGATTCATTCCTAATTATTGCTTTTTTAAGCCCATCTTTTCTTATGGATACTCCTGATTCATAGCAATCTCCAATAGCAAAATCCAATACATTCTTATACTCAGGATGATCTCCTATCGGAGGCACAAAATCTCCCTCGATTAGATTTATAAATTGTGCACTTACCACTTTTCTGATACCATAAGCTGGACTACCTTCCTTAGATATAACACTTATTAAAGGTTCTGATCTTGCTACAGTTTGTAAATTGTAATCATAACCAATGGTATGTGCTGGCAGGTAATCCAAATCCAAGTATCTTATATCTGCCCCACATCCCTGATAATTACAGGAAACCGAAACTGGTTTACATTGGGCTTTTACATTTGTCGAAAACAGAATTCCAAAAATTATCAATACTATTAGTCTCATAATTAGTCTTTGTTTAGTTGAGACATCAAGATATTTACCTTGGATTTAAGAGCATCATTTTCTTTTTTAAGTTCTATTAGATATAAGGTCAATTCTTCTATTTTTTCCATTTGTATCTTAACCATATCAGATACATCTAATCCTTCTTTTTCTATTATGGATGCTGCTGGAACTCCTGGCAAATGTTTATTTTCATTAATATAAGTCTCCACCTCATATAATGGAGCTATTTTATATGAATTACTAAATACATAATCTGGCCATTCATTAGCTTCTAATCGCAATTCTTTGGCTCTCATTTTTCCATTCACCGTTAACAGGTATTCAGAAGGTTCATTCATGTGTCCTCCAATAGAAACCTGAGAGTAAAATAAATGAATTCTTCCACTTCCGATTCGTGTAAAGTCATTCCCATGTTCCACTACGAATCTAGAATTAGTATTTAATGTATTATTAGAGTTGAGTCCATAAGATTCAAACTTACCTCCGGCGTGTAGTGTATTTCCTCCTATTGCCAATTGGTAAAAACCCCAAGAGTATGCTTCTATTGCTTCTGTATCTCCTATGCCTAGCGTACCTCCATTATCATTATACATAAAATTGGTAGGAGCTGTTGCGTTTTTTTTCCAAAATCCATCTTGAGCAAAGGAACATACGGCCATTAATAAAGATGTAATTGTTAAAAATGTAATTCTTTTCATTTTGTAAATATGTTTTAAAAGTTTAGTTAAAACTACAGGGAATACTTGTATATTCTTACTGATCCCTAATGGTTATAAATACGGAAATATCCCCTAATATATATTGACATCGCGTAGAACACGTCTTTATTCACACTGGCTACAACACTAATCAAACTTGGCTACTGCAAGTTCGTCTGCATTTTTTATCCAGTACTTAAGTCACTAAAATATTGTACCATATTGGCATACCATAAAGGTGTTGATATTAGATGTTGGGTTGTCCGGTATTAGAATAGACCCTATCATTCAAAGCTACCTCTCATTACTCGCATACTATATTCTCATTTGCTTTATACTACAAATGCGTTAGGGATAGGAGCGGCATCCTTTTTTCTATATTCCATACACTTCGAGTATATCAGTGTATGGAATATAGAAAAAAGATATAGCGTATAGCCCGACCTGTAATGAAATGGAAGGAAACGCCATAAAAAAGGTGATTAGGGTGCCGTGCTGTGAGGGATGAGTCTTTTAAAGTACTAAAAACTTGTACTCCATTACTCAATACTTCGTACTCATCTACTAAATCTACAGGAAGAAATTCCAAACGAGTCCGAATCGTAATACAGCATCTCGTGGTGCATATCCTGGCGCTGAGAATTCTTTGTTCTGCTGGAAGGCTTCGCCAAAATTCTCTACTTTAAAATAAATCCGTGTTTGTCTGATTTTGGCATTAAAGAAAATATCAAACTGAGGAAACCCTCCAAAGGTGTGTTTGTTTTCTTCAAAAAAAGTTTGCTCTGATTCACTCTGTACGTAAAACTCTGATAGTATCGGATCATATCCATCTGCTGCATAAGCAGAGTAATATTTAAAGGTAACTCCCGTCTGTAAATATAGAGCTCTCTTAAACCAATGATCATGATAATAAAGCGTATTTCTAGTCACTATCTCCGGCACTTTATATACTTGGTCTCCAGAGGATACTTTTTGATATTGTATGGTATTATCCATACCTAACCATTTAAACTTAAGATTTTGGGATAGTTTAATTTTTAATAACTCAATGCTTTCTCCATACTGTAATGGTGTGGTAATTGAATCTGTATTTTTAGTAAAATAGGTATAATTATCAATGGTGGTATAACTTCCTTCAATATTAGCTAGTGCGTGTGCCTTGATATTCAGCTTGATTTTACGAGTTTCTAAATTCTTAAAATCATTTTGCCAGTTATACTCAATATAATCGCTCTGATGTAATAGAAAATTATAGTTTGGTGCTACGGAGTTATCATGCATACTTAGCTGCGCTCCATATTTTTTATTGAAATCATATCCTACCCCTGCATTAACATAATTACCGTCTAAATCTCCCGAGACTATAGACATTCCGTCTGCAAAAATCTTAAAACCTTTGTATCTTTTCTTATAGGAACCTCCAATGAACTGTACATCGCCTTTGATCCTATTGGTGATATTTCTTTCTGCTCCTGTATCCTGATCCACTAGTTGCAATATGGTATTGTATCCGTAGTTATAATCCGAGATTCCTGCATTGATCCTTACATTACCAATCCATTGGTTATCAAAATCGAGATATATCTGATTACTAAAATCTTCTAATGCTACTTTATTGGCCAATGCCGTTGCTTCATAAGATGCCCCAAAATGAGTAGTATCCGCTGTAGCTTGATTAAACTGAAAGGATTTATCTGTAATATCAAGTGTATGCCCTATTGCTAAATTATTACTGCTACTATCAGCTTTTTTAATTATACTATAGTAATGATCGAGATAAAATCTTTTTCCCCGAAGGATACTTTCTGCATCTTCGAAATTAACTGAAATCCCTGCTCTTTCTGCAAAATCTCTTCTGTTACTTTCTGCATTACCAAGGGATAAATACTGCTCTATACCTGAAGAACCCTCTCCCTCTGCTATCGTAAAAGACAATCCTCCATTTTCTTCATTAAATAAATCCTGGCTCACAAAGTGAGTTCTCAAATGATATCTGTTATTTTTAGTAAAATAACTTGCTGTTGCTCTAAAGTTACCCGTACTTGTTAATGCATGTTTATACTTCCCTAGGGATCGCACTCCTTTATACGCTATAGACATATTAAGTCTTGGGGATGTATTTATTGTTAGAAAAGCGTCTAATTGCTGCCCTTGCTCAAATGTAGTTTTAAAATATAGTTCTGTTAATGGTGTAGCGACACTGTAGTAGTTAATATCTTCTACCTCCATAAAATTAAAATGCCGGGCTCTTGCTCCAAAAAGAGGTAACAAATGGTTTCTTTCTTCTATCTTAATCAAGCTATTATAGGCTTGCGCAACATTATTAAGGGGTTGTAAACCAAAATCATCCCTTCTTAAATAATTAAATCGATAATCTTTCTGGATGCTAAGAGTAGTATCTACATAAGTAGTATCATTACTATTATCAATTATTCTATATTCTGTTATAGGCGGCCTATCACTTCCTTTCTTTTTTACAGCTCCTCTGTCGGTCGTTTTTGGCACTTTGCCTTGTAAAACTCCTTGGTCACTAGGTCTCCTATCTTGTCTCTCTTGAGCTACTGCCAGAGAACTTATAAGAAATATAATTATTACTACTATGCTTTTTCTCATTGCTATCCTGAACTGTGGCAAAAATATACTTTTTTGATGGATTCTTTAAAATAGTTTTCTGGTATTATACTCATATAGTATCTTCGTATTATGCTAGAATTAAAATTACATCCCAATCTTGTAGAATGTGGTACCGATGAGGCTGGTCGTGGATGTCTGGCTGGTCCTGTAACAGCAGCAGCAATCATATTACCAGATGATTTTAGTAATGCTATACTTAACGACTCCAAACAACTTAGTGAAGCAAAGCGAAAATCATTACGTCCTCTACTAGAAGACTGTTCAATCGCGTATGGTGTGACACATATTTTTATGGAAGAAATTGATAATATCAACATACTGAATGCTTCTATATTAGCTATGCAACGATCTATAGAACAATTAGATCCCATACCGGAACATATATTGGTAGATGGCAATCGATTTAAGAGTTATCAAGATATCCCACATACTTGTATTATTAAGGGTGATGGTAAGTATTTACCTATTGCAGCGGCTTCTGTACTTGCAAAAACGTATCGAGATGATTTTATGGAAAAGATTCATGAAGAATTTCCTATGTATAACTGGAAAAAGAACAAAGGGTATCCTACAGCTGAGCATCGTGATGCTATCCGCACCTATGGAATTACTAAATATCATAGAAAAAGTTTTAGATTATTACCAGAACAGTTGACACTAGATTTCAAATAAGTATCTTTGACCTTATAGATACTTTTGTCTGGAACAATTGTTTCTTGATTAAAGAGTTATCTATATTGCGATATCTATAGAAAACAGATTAAAAGTAAAGCATACACATGAAAAAAATAGTTGTAATTCTGTTATCCACAATTGTTTTAGCTTGTTCTACCACTACAAAAAAACCGAACACTTTTATTGATTACATTCCTAAGGATGCACAGGTAGTCATCAAAATAAATGACCTAGAACGTACTAAAAACTTACTCCGAGATAATGATTTTATAAAAAAAAATAAAAAGCTTGATTTTTTTTCCTACTTCAGTGATCTTCCTATTCTAAACCAGACGAATCAATCTAAAGGTATCTTATGTTTTTCTCCTATTGGTAGAAATGATTTTGAATACACTTTTATATCTAAATTCGACCCTTCGATTATTCATAAGGATTCTTTACAAAACAAAAGTATTGAAACCATTACGTATGCTACAAAAACGATTCATAAAATAACTTCTGATAAAAGTACTTTTTATGCCACACGGCAGGATAGCATTCTTATTGCTTCATCTTCTCAAATTTTAATAGAAAATGCTATTCGTCTACAAGAAAACAAGGCTCCAATCCGTGAGGATTTCATCAAGGCTTATGAGGTTGCTAATGCCGAACAGGCTGTTTCTATTCTTATTGATGGAAAAGAACTAAAAAATGTGCACAGCTCTCTTCTAAATAATAAAGATCTAAATTCATTATCAAATTTTAGTGGATGGATATCCGTAGATGCTTCTATAGATCAAAATGCTCTATATCTAGATGGTATTGCCATAGAAAAAGATTCTTTATCTACCACTATTGGAATATTTGACAATACACTAGCTCAAGAAAACCGTTTGGCCAACATTACACCTGTAAGTGCTAATGGTTTTATTTCTTTTACATATGATGATTTTAGCACACTTAAGAAAAACCTGGCAATGGCACAGGATCGAGAAATAGATACCGTCCCTGTTGATTTAGATGAAATTCTATCTGGTGTTTCGGAAATTGGAATGATTTTTATGGAACAGGAACACATTATAACATTAACATCACTTGACCCAGAAAACACAGCCGAATTATTAAATGGTACTTCATCCGGAACCTATAGAAATATTAGCATCTATAGCTATAATAACCCTAGTGTTTTTTCTGAAACTTTAACTCCTCTACTACCTGATTTTGAAGCTAAATTTTACATTCTTTATGAGAATTATTTTTTATTTGCCTCTTCTAAAAATGGTTTACAGACTATTATTGCCAATTTACTAAATAAAACATTACTTGGATCACAAGAATACTATACTAATACTATAGAAAAGCTACCAGACGAATCTTCTATTCTTATGGTAAATTCTATTAACAATTTACAAGATTATATCTCAAATAATGTTGATGACACTAAAAAAGAACAGTGGAGTAAAATTACTACCGAAGGCTATCAGGTGGCTGCCTTACAAATAATTAAAGAAAGTAATTTTGCTCATATACATGGGGTTCTCAAAAAGAATATTGCCAAAGATGCTGCTACTTCTGTAACACAAACTACGTCTACTACCCTGGAAAACAAAATACTGAGTCAACCTACTTTTGTAAAAAATCATCGTACAAAAGGAATGGATATCGCGGTACAAGACATAGATAATAACTTATATCTTATTTCTGATAAAGGTGTTATTTTTTGGAAAAAGCAAATCAACGGTGCTATACAAGGAGAAATACAACAAATCGATATTTATAAAAATGGACGGTATCAATTACTATTCAATACAGAAAATACACTCTATCTTGTAGATCGAGATGGAAAAGACGTTACATCATATCCTAAAAAATTCGAAAAGCCCATCACACAGCCTCTAGCTTTATTTGATTATGATAAAAATAAAAGATATCGAATCGTAATCACACAAGGAAACGTTATTACAATGCTTGACGCAGAAGGAAAAACCGTTACTGGTTTTGGTTTTAAGGGTACAGAAACCAACCTAATAGCACCTCCAAAACATATTAGAATAGGAAGTAAAGATTACATCCTATTATCTCAAGAAAATGGAAAATTAACTATTCTAGATCGTTTAGGAAGAAATCGAGTGACCATAAAGGATTCAATTAATTTTTCTAAGAATCCTTGGTATCAATATCAAAATAGTTTTACCTCTTTGACAAAAGATGGAAAACTGATTCAAATTAAATCTAATGGAACTATTGTTCGAAAAGATATTGGCTTAAAAGAAGGTGACAAGATCGTAGCAACTAATAAAACGTTGGTTACCTTTTCTGAGAATAAATTATCTATCAAGGGAAAAACTATTGAATTAGATTTTGGAGTATATACAACACCACAGTTGTTCTATATTAATAATAAGATTTATGTTTCTATAACCGATATACAATCTAAAAAAGTCTATCTATATGATAGTAACGCAGCATTATTTCCTAATTTCCCGGTATATGGTAATTCTGCCATTAGCTTAGGTAATATGGACAAAGATCCTAATCTAGAATTTGCCGTACAAGGTGAAGAAAATGGGGTGTTAATCTATCAGATTAATTGATCTATATAAAAATAATTCAAACTCCTTACGAATTTCTTATCCATAAATCGTATTATTTAAAAAAAGTGTAGCTCAATTTTGAGGTTATATAATATCCTGCATTTTTAGATAACGTAAGCATGCTTGGTTTTGGAAGATAAATAGATACGAGTTTTAGATTACGTAAAAAAAACTCTATACGTTAGAATATACCGTTTATACAATCATAACAACCGTTTGTACAATCACAATAACCGTTAGTACAATAACATAAAAAAAATAGGCCGTGTTTTTTATCTTTACTTAAATTTTAAAGCCTAAAAAAATGAAAAAATTACTAGAATTAAAAGGAGTTAAGAAAATATCTAGAAATCAACAAAAAGAAATTAAAGGAGGGGATTTTATTGGAGGAGACATTGAAGTTCTTGATGGTACTATTTGCCAAAGTGATGGTAGTTGTTGCGTAGATCGTAATACACTTGGTTTATCATGTAATCTTAATATCCCTGGAGCTTTATGTAATGCCTCACTTGTAAATCTGCCTTGCATTATATTCACCCCGAGGTAAGTGTGATTTTTTTACATAGATTAAGAAAACGCATTATACCTATACAAACGTTGGATGAGTTATAACAATGTAATTCATCCAACATTTTTATTAACGGATCCAGTTCGATTATCCTTTCTATTATATACCCCAAATCCTATGAAATCATTTACAAAACTGACTTCTGTTCTATAAAATTATGGCTTGATTAATTCGGCTTCAAACAAGGTCACAAAATGCTTTAGCAGTTTTTCTTTTACCTCTTCTATATTTACTTTTTCTAATCCGAGTTCTACCTGAAGTGAGGTAACTGCTTTATCATTGATTCCGCATGGGATGATATTATCAAAATACCCCAGATCTGCATTTACATTAAATGCAAAACCGTGCATCGTTACCCATCTACTGGCTCTTACACCCATCGCACAAATCTTACGAGCAAAAGGAGTACCTGTATCTAACCACACACCAGTTTCTCCATCACTTCTCTCTCCTTTTATGCCATACTCACCCAGCGTAAGGATTACCATTTCTTCAAGGAAACGTAAATACTTATGTATATCTGTAAAGAAATTATCAAGATCAAGAATTGGATACCCTACAACCTGTCCAGGTCCGTGATAGGTAATATCACCTCCTCTATTAATTTTATAAAATGTAGCATTTTTTTCTTTTAATTGATTTTCATTCAATAAAAGATTACTTACATCTCCACTTTTACCTAGTGTATATACATGCGGATGTTCTACAAAAAGAAAATAATTAGACGTTTCTTCATTAGTTTCTTCTCTTCGGTTTTTTATTTTACGATCCAGGATTTCCTTAAACAACTCTTCTTGGTACTCCCAAGTTTCTTTAAAATCTCTAAGACCTAATTCTTGTATTTTTATTTTCTTATTCATTACTCAAACAACACAATACATCAAATTATATACTTATTCTTCTAGATCTACCTCTATATCCAATACCTTGGGGTTATCCATATACTCAAGAAACCCTACTTCTAATGTAAAGCTTTTTCCATCTTGGCTAAAAAGCGCTTTTTCATTAGATATTTTCTTTATTTTTTTCGGGAAATGATAGTTAATCTTATACTTAGAACTAGCCATAAACATTTTCATTTGTTCTAAACTATCTATATCCTGCTTTAGTTTTTCTTCATCTAGAATTTCAGTCACTCTTTTAAACTTATTATTGACAAAAGAATACGAAACTTTCGTAGGGTCACTGCCTTCTGTATTGGATAACGGATCTTGTTTCCCCATTGAGCTCCCTGCTTTTTTCCCTCCTAAAGTAGAAGCTGTTTTAAATTCATTAAATAAGTTCCCTAAATCAGATACATTTTTAAATTCTGAATACAGATCAAATGTCATTTCTTTTTTTTCTGAATTCATAAACATATGCATCCTAAAGTTTTCGAGCTTCTTTAATCTCTCTTGTTCTTCAATCGGTAATTGAGCAATACTATCTTTTTTCTCTTCTAGAAAATCTTTAAATACCATTAATGTATCTATAACTTTTTCTTCTCCTTCAGTCATTTTATCTCCAGCCATCTGCATAACTTCAGAACCATCAAAATTGAATGATATTTTACCACTTCCATCTTCTTTAAGATGTAATTCTTCAGAAAATTGACATCCAACTAATATGACTAAGGCAAAAATTACCTGTAAAAAAAGAGAAACTCGTTTCATGCTATATTTTAAAAAAATTATTCGCTCTGCTAAACTTCATTTTAGGAATCAAAAATAAAATTGATTTATCCTAAACTCGAAAAATAAATACATTAAATAAAAAGGCTAAAATACTAATTAACTACTATTTTTAGAGGATTTATATCAGGTTTCTACTTATTCCATAAGTTTTACCAACAAAACATTTATAGCTAAAAAATAATTCTTTTTTTTCGCTACCTTCAGGAATTCACATTAAAATTGTTAGCTCTTTATTACAAAATAAATTATTTATTGGGGTTATTAATTATTACCAATGCTGCTATAACCCCTGGAACCCATCCACACAATGTTAATAAAAGAACGATTATAACTGACCCACACCCTTTATCTAAAACTGCTAAGGGAGGAAAAAAAATTGACAATAAAACTCTCCAAATACTCATAAGCGAAAATAAATTATATACTATAACGATAGGTAGCTTTATCCTATATTATGTTACATAACTATCATAAAATTATTTATATCTTGAACCCACATTAGATTATTTCTGAAACATTTTATTTTCTATGAACTGGAAAAAAATTTTACTTTATTCTACATTTTTGATCCACATTAATGCATTATGGTCTCAATATAAATTTTCTGGGTATGTGGATACAAAAAATGAAGAGGGTACTATTTATCTTTCGCTTATAGAGGATTATCGAAAAATATCTGGTATCTATCCAGAACAAATTATTCAAAAAACCGAAGCTGATTCCACAGGGTATTTCTCTTTCGAAGGAAACAACCTTCCTTTACAAAACCGGATATATCGTATCCATACAGAAAACTGTTCTGAAAGAGGCAGTAGCATACATTTTAATGGGATTTGCAAAGACAGTAATGAGATTCTTTTTATTGCAAATAATAAGGACATCATATCACTTCCCTACACTACCGATAACGAGATGTTTTGTAAAATTATTTCTGATAATGAAAGGAGTAAAACTTTTCTTAAGGTAGACTCTATTATAGAAGATATGCGCTATGCTTTTAGTTCATATAGAAGTGAAGCAAACCGTAAAGTAAATTCTAAAAAATGGGTTGGAACATTACAACAGTATGGAAAAAAAACGAACGAACCTCTTACCGAGTTATATATTTACTCGTTTATTTCTAACAAGTCTAACAATTTGTATTCCTACTACCTCAAGGATTTAAGAGTCAATTCATATTACGACGATCTACTAAGAAGGCTAGGAGAACAATACCCTAATACTACATATTTCAATCTTTACAATAGAGAATTAGCATCAGACAGGTTTTCTATCAAGGTCTTAAAAAAAGACAACAGTAATTTGTGGTTTTTGAGCATTCTCTTTTTACTCTTTATATCAATTATCATTAATATTATGCAATTTCTTCACTCTAAAAAAAAGAGATTAGATAATAAATTAAAAAATCGAAAGCTTACTTCTCAAGAAAAGAAAATATTGGATTTAATCCTCTCTGACAAAACAAATAAAGAAATTGCTACAATCATGTATGTAAGCATCAGTACTGTAAAAACACATATCAACAACCTATACAAAAAACTAGACGTTACGTCTAGAGACGAAGTTAAATCACTGTACAGTAAATAATTACAAAAAAATCAACCGGGTTCTAGTCCTGTTTTCAACCCCTTTTTTATTGATATTTCACTCATATGTTCTGAAGTTTGATACAAGAAATAAAATCTAAATCATTCACTAAAAACATTAAACAATGAAAACAAAAACTCTAGTTTTGACAACAGTAATCGTGATAGCATGTACTATAATTTCATGTACTAAAGAAGTAAAGGAAAAGAATACATCTAATGAACTAACTGGTAAAGAGGTCGCAATTATTGAAAAAAATGAATCATTTCCAATTATGTCTTTTTCAGAAACTGAATTTGATTTTGGAACAATTACCGAAGGAACCACTGTAGAACATAAGTTTTCTTTTACCAATACCGGAAACGCTCCTTTAGTTATAGTTAATGCAAAAGGTAGTTGTGGGTGTACGGTTCCTCAATGGCCTAAAGACCCAATTGCTCCAGGAGCGACTGCCGATCTTTTAGTCAAATTTAATTCTAATGGGAAGCCAAATATGCAAACTAAAAAAGTAACTATTACGGCGAATACCAAAAAAGAAAAGGAGATACTAAAAATCAAAGCTATGGTCACTCCTAAGGCAAAAAAATAAGCTTACAAGCAAAAGACAGTTCGTAAAAAACCCGACAGCTTATAGTAATCCCATTTCTCAAATGAAATCGCTATAAGCTGTCGGATTATGAACATAACAAATTTATCAATCTTAAAAAATTGAATCAACAATCTCAGAGCAAACTCGAGGTATGCTTCCGAAATCATCATTTTCTTTTCAAGACAAACAATGAGGAATTAAATCTAATTCTTAATAAACCTTCTTATATACTTACCTTCTTGACTATTAATTTTCAAGAAGTATACTCCCCTTTCTAGATCTTGTACTCCTACTTCAGAAAACTTATTATCAAGTTTCCCGCTTTTTACTTTAGCTCCTGTTATAGAAGAGATACTATAAAAGGTATTTTTTACTGATCCATCCATATTGATTGTGATTACTCCTTCTTCTCCTACAGGATTAGGATATAATGAAAAAGCTACATTATCCGCATCTGATATTTTCACAGAATCCGAAGTACTATCATTGCTAAGTGTAGTTATTGTTATTGTTTCACTATATTCGGAAGCATTACTAACAGCATCATATGCATACACCGCAAGGTCATATTGAGTATTGGCCGTAAGCCCTGTTATTGTAGTATTCGTTTCATTGATACCATACACCACTATATTTCCATTTGCAACCACATCATATCTTGTTACGGCAACATTATCTGTCGATGCTGTCCAAGAAAGGTCTACTGTCATGTGTGTAATATTAGATGCTATCAGATCGGTTGGAGCGGTTGGTGCCTGATCGTCTGGATTCGACGTGAAAGAACCTGTAAATACACCTCTACCATATGTAGATGCAATGATCACATTATCATAATCGCTCCCTCCTTTTGCCCAATAATCAAACGAAGTTACGCTCACATCACTCATTCCATTCTGAGATCGAGTCCAATTTGGGGTATCACTATCAAAATTTATTGTTTTCCATACCCCAAGCTGTGTTGCTATAATTACTTCTCTCCTATCCAAAGGATTTTGTAAAATATCCCTTACAGGAATATTAGGCAAATCTCCTTCTTTATTCGTCCAAGTCTCTCCAGCATCTGAAGAAGCCCAAACATTTACTACACCATAATTATGTATCGTAACTAGTATATCATTATCGGTTGCTCCATAATCCACAGAAGATATAGATCCAATAAAAGGAGTATTAATTCTTTTCCATGTGGCTTTCCCGACCTCTACATCTGTCAATTGTACAAGTCCGCCATCTCTTAGACCTACTAACCATGTGTTGTCGGTATAGGGTGAAGCTATAAATGCCGTTGGCGAATTGGTTAATAAATCATTAGTAATATTTTCATTAATATTCCCCGCTACATCAATTGTTTTAATACTAAACTCATAACTAAAGGTATCAAAGCTAAAAATTGTACTATTGGTTAATAAAAAGTTAGCTTTATCATCATATCCCATAGGGTTTACAAAATCACCTGAAACTTCCTCTAACAATGTTGTATATACACTATCATCTGTTGAACCATTCCAAGGTAAATCTACTCTATAAATAAAATTTGACGGTGTAGTAAGGATTAAGTATTCACCATCTTTATCGATAAAAGTGTAACCTCCATCTCCTCCACCAATTTCTATTGAACTGTTTATTTCCTTTTGAGGGTAGATAATCGCCTGTGTACCATTATCCTGAGCGCCTGCAGAAAAAATTTCACTTGTATTTGCAATCCCATTTGGCCCAATGGCGGCCTTTACAAACTGAGTAGTGATATATCCTTTAACCCTGCTTTGAATTGCATCAATAGAATTATTAGCAACGGTTAGATCATTGGCATAAAACACACCTCCATCTGTACCAAAAATTGCTTGATTGGTATTCCCTGGTCTAAAAGTCATCGCATGATGATCCGCATGTACTAAAGAAACGGATAATTGATCTAAACCACGATTATTAGACCATTTAGATATTTGTTCCCAATTCGTTCCGTTATCTATTGATCTAAAAAGATCAATTCCTCCAACATATACTATAGAATCATCTGTGGGATCCGCTTCAATCATTAAATTATAATCTCCTTGCCCTCTTGCAAAATCATTTGCTCTTATTCTAAGATCGGCATCATTTGGCAATGATGTTTTATTTAAATTCTCCTGAGAATTAAATCCATCTGTAGTTAAAAAAATAGCTATTGGTTCGGCTGCATTAAAACTTCCATTACCAAGTGCATATAATTTATTAGGATTCGTTGAAGATGCTTCTAATTCTAATCTTCCTATCTCTGGAAGAGGAGATATAGGAGCCTCGGTCCATACATTACCATTCGTTGTACTAAAAATACGTCCCCCTTCAGAAAAACTATCTATTACATAATTAGCTGTAGACATCCATAATGTATTATCCGCCCCAATTTCAAAATCATTAGGCGTATAAAATGTTTCAAACCCAAGAGGGCTATTATACTTTAGATTATCTGACTCTATTCGATTCCAAGTGTTTCCATCATCAATAGATTTATATAAGCCTACAGATTGATGCCCTAACAAAATAAAATCATCAGTTGTAAAACTAGCATCTATTTCACTACCTACAGAAACGAATAATTCAGTTCGATTCTCTTCTATATTTTCCCAAGCAATAATATCATTCACAAAATAAATTCCTGAAAGTAAAAAGAAATTAAATTCTGGAAATGAAATATCACCTTCTGTATCCGCTGTAACTATATTTAAACTCCTCCAATTAGCGCCTCCATCAATGGATTTATACACTCCACTACCTATTACATCACCTGTTGTAAACTGCTCCCCTGTACCCATGTACCAAACATTAGAATTTTTGGGATCTACAGTAATCGAAGTAACATTTAGGTTTCCAGGAACTCCTTCTACCCTTCTCCATTCTGAATTTTCTGAAGTAATATCCTCATTAACCCATAAACCACCGCTTACGCCACCAGAGAACACTCTTCTGTTTGTACTATCATTTGGATCAAATAACAACGCTCTTGTACGTCCTCCAACATTATTAGGACCTCTTTCAATCCAAGGATTATTTGGATCATCTCCAGGCGCTTTCTTTTGTCTTAATTCTTTTTCTAATCGTTTTTGCAATTTTGCTACTTCTTCTGGTTCGGGTTTCCCTGTAGCTGGATTCATCGTCAGTTCCCATAATTGCTCTGCATATCTATTGGGCGGTAGACGCAATCCTTTTCGTTCTTGTTTAGAAAGATGTTTCGTTTCTTTAAATGGACTGTCTTCTAAATGTTTCGCATGCTGCTCTCTCAATTTACTCGTTTTTGCAGCAATATCATCATAGGTCTCCCTTTCTTTTTCTTTAGTTATTTTAAAAATAGAAAAAACCGAAACGCATACTAAGCAAATCCCCAATGCATGCAGATAGACTTTATTTTTCATAATAGTTAGATTGTTTGTGTGTTTAATTTTAAGTTATCATATTATTAACTAAATATAATAATACCTTCTTCATTATATTTTAAAATTGTATGAACGGTACGTATAAATGTATGAAAGGTACGTTTCATTGTATAAAGCGTTTAAAATGTATCGATAACAAATACCTAAAATCACCTAATTGCACAACTCTTATACCAACTTGATTATAAAAAACATCTCAGATAAAACGAAGTTACTTTTTTGATTTATGCCGCTATGATTATTTTTCGTAGCCTTAGCTAAGGGAAATATGATGAAGAAAATAAAACGAAAAATGAACAAGTTTTAACCAGAAGTATTATGGTTAAATTGGTATTACTGCTTATTTTTTGTTTTCATCTTGATTATTCCTGAGCTAAAGTTTTTTTATTACCATGAGTTCATTAAAAAATCAATTGAAAGATAATTTCATACTTCGTATCTTTGCACGCTTAAAACGGCAGCATTATGCAATTATCAGAACAAGAACTTGTAAGAAGAGAGAAATTACAATCTCTGCGTGACCTAAATATCAATCCTTATCCAGCAGATCTATTTCCTGTCGATCATACTTCATCAGATATAAAACAGAAGTATGAAGAAGGAAAAAAGGTAGTGATCGCAGGGAGATTAATGTCTAGGCGTATACAAGGAAAAGCTTCTTTTGCTGAACTACAAGATAGTAATGGTCGAATACAAGTATACTTTAATAGAGACGAAATATGCACTGGAGAAGATAAAACTTTATATAATGAGATATATAAAAAGTTACTCGATATCGGAGATTTTATTGGTATTGAAGGCGAACTTTTTACCACTCAGGTAGGTGAAAAAACTGTGATGGTCAAAAACTTCTCTTTATTGAGCAAAACACTTAAACCCTTACCTCAACCAAGAACAGATGCTGAGGGCAACACATTTGATGCATTCACTGATCCAGAATTGCGTTATCGCCAACGGTACGTAGATTTAGTTGTAAACCCACATGTAAAAGAAGTGTTTGTAAAGAGAACAAAACTTTTTAATGCGATGCGTGAGTTTTTTAATTCCAAAGGCTATTTTGAAGTAGAGACACCAATCTTACAACCTATTCCCGGAGGAGCATCGGCACGTCCTTTTATCACTCATCATAATTCTTTAGACATTCCACTATACATGCGTATAGCTAATGAGTTGTATTTAAAAAGATTGATCGTTGGAGGTTTTGATGGGGTATATGAATTTTCTAAAAACTTCCGAAATGAAGGAATGGATAGAACTCATAATCCCGAGTTTACGGCCATGGAAATCTATGTAGCCTATAAAGACTACAATTGGATGATGGAATTTACTGAAAATTTAGTAGAACATTGTGCAATTGCAGTTAATGGTACTACTGATGCTACTTTTGGAGCGCATAAAATAAATTTCAAAACTCCATATGCTCGTGTAACTATGACTGACTCTATCAAACATTTTACAGGGTTTGATATTACAGGGAAGTCTGAAGATGAGATTAGAGAAGCTGCTAAAGGAATGGGTATCGAAGTTGATGATACTATGGGCAAAGGAAAGCTAATCGATGAAATTTTTGGAGAAAAATGTGAAGGAAATTATATCCAACCGACCTTTATCACAGATTACCCAAAAGAAATGAGCCCTCTATGCAAAGAGCACAGAGATAATCCAGATCTTACTGAGCGTTTTGAGCTAATGGTTTGTGGTAAAGAAATTGCTAACGCCTATTCTGAACTTAATGACCCGATTGATCAAAAAGAACGTTTCGAAGCGCAACTAAAACTAAGTGAAAAGGGAGATGATGAAGCTATGTTTATCGATCAAGATTTCATTAGAGCCTTAGAATACGGTATGCCCCCTACATCAGGAATGGGAATCGGTATGGATCGATTAATCATGTACCTAACTAATAATCAATCGATACAAGAGGTCTTGTTTTTTCCTCAAATGAGACCAGAAAAAAAGAGTGTAGAGCTTAATGATAATGAAAAAGCCATTTTTGAGATAATCAAAAAAGAAAAAAATATGGCTTTACCTGATCTTAAGGCAGCTTCTGGTTTAAGTAATAAAGCCTGGGATAAAGGAATGAAGGGTTTATCTAAATTAGGACTAACGAAAGTTACCAAAACTGATGACAACCTTATGGTTGAGGTTGCGGAGTAAACTATGATCGTCATATATGTAGGAATACAAAAAACGCAACCTTTTAGGTTGCGTTTTCTTTCTAAAAAGAACCAAAACAAATTGCTGCTAATTAATTATAAAATGTCGTATCTTAAACAAAGTTACTTTTTGTTAATCCTAGATTAATTTTTGGGTAAAACAATAATCTCCTATATTTGAACACATTAAAAAATACAACTATGCCATTTATAAGTGATGAAGAGCTATTAGATTTCAAAGTTCAGATTGACGACGCCAATGAGAAAAAACGAGTAAGCGAGTATGCTCATAATAAAGCTCTTAAAGACGAAAAAGAAAACAGTCGGAAATTTAAAATAACTACTATTATATTAGGAATTATTGCTGCATTAGGTGTTGCAGGAACTATTTATTTTATGAATTTTAGCATTCCTGATAATATGATTACTAAAAAAGAATCTAATACGCAGATAAATTCTTTGAAAACCAAAATTACTGGATTAGAAGACACCATAAAAAACTTATCAATGGATCAAGAGATCGATGCTTCTAATACGAATTCAGAAAACAAAGCTTCTTTACAGAATGAATTAGTGTATACTATCCAAATTGGAGCATTCGAAGAAAAAGATTTATCGATGTATTCTGATAATTTTGTAAATTTTAAAGAAATTAAAGCTGGTAATTTTAATAAATACTCACTGGGTACTTTTGCAACTTTAGACGAAGCTAAAAAATTTCGTAGAGAATTGGTTAGTATAGGTTTTAAGAGAGCATTTATTGCTTCTTATCAAAACGGAAAACGATTAAAAATAGAAGAAGCCTGGTAATTAATTCTAGTATATCTTAATTTAAGACAAAAAGAATCCCCAATACATACCTTATTGGGGATTTCTTCATAAACAACCAAAAACTAAACATTTACTATAATAAATTTCCTTCCTGATTTTTTATAAAACGTACCTTTACATCTATAATATATAGTGCCTTTTATTCTAACTTTTTTATACCCTAAGGGCAATCTTGTTATGCTTGCACCTATAGGAGCTTTTACAACAGTGTACTTATTTTTTCTCTTTTTGTACCAAACACCGTTATTTCTATAATACGTTGCATTTTTATAAACTACAAGTTTTGGTTTATGCACTTTGACTACAACAACTTTATCCGAAGTAGTAGGCTTCGCTATCGCACATGAGGTTGCAAAAACAGATAACGAGATAATCAATACTAACGTTTTCAATAATGTCTTCATACTATTAGCTTTTTTGTTCTACACTAGTAAGACACCATAACATTAAAAAGGTTTAATACGATTTACGCATAAAACTTTCGCATATAGTTCGTTTCTTTTGCACTATATCTGCGTTATAAAATTTAACAATAGCTACGGCTATTCTTTAATTTTATGCCTTAATCTAGCACAAAATAATTCAAACTCTTTATACGAACTTCTTATCCATAAATCGTATTATACCAATTTGATTATAATACCATTTGTCATTTAAATTTACCGTAATAAAATGTTCTTTTTTGTGCCTCAATTTCAGCATAAAAATAAACCGTAGCCCAGCTATGCTTAATTTTTCTTATTCATTGAAACAAAAAAAATCTTTATTTTCTTTTCCAGTAAATTTAAACAACAACTGGTATAACTACTAAGAATGGTAGTATCAGTAATTCTATCAATGCTCCTATGAAAATTAAATCAATATCATACACTTCTAGCAAATAAAACCCATGAAATAAGCTACAATCACAGTACTAATTATTAAAATTATTTTCTCCTCTAGTTGTCTTATAACATTCATGTACATTTAGTTTTTATATGTATCCACAAATTCCTGTATTGGTACATCATCTATATATACATCTTTTAACACTGCACTATCTTCTTTTATATATACCAATGCATAGATATTATTAGGTAAACTATCCCTATTTGCTCTATTATAAGCCATCTCGGCATCATATGCTTTGGTTTCCTCCATATAAAATGTATTAAAAGGTAATTGAAAACTTACTTTTCCTTTATAATAATAAGTAACTCGTGTCTTTACATAATCTTCTTTAACATCCAAAGGTTCCTTGCTTACATTATGAACTTCAGCAAAACCTTTGTTATCATTTCTTATGTATACATATATTTCTTCTCCCACCACATATGTAGTGTCAGAAGTATTAAAATGATTTATTTCGTATCGTAGTGTAATATATTTTCCTCTAAATGGATCTGTTGGATCAATTGGTCTTGTTTTAAATTTATAAGCTACTCCAGAGTCAATTACATCTTCATTATCCATAGTCATCTGGATTGGCACAAAAATTTGAGCTATTGCTATTATTATAAATATGATAAATAAATATGTTATTTTCATGAGATTATTTTTTGTTGGTTTGACTCTTTTTTCTGTTGTTTCTTTAGCATTCTGTAATTGGTAAGAAAAAAACCTATTCCCACCATTACAAAAAGAATTCCTCTCATTACAAAACTCATATTCGTATCAAAAAACCTACAAATAATTAGAATAGAAATAATCAGAAGTCCATAATTAAGTATACTAAAATTAAAAGTATTGACCCCATTTCTTATCATAACTATCCCCAATACGAATATTAGCAGATTTGTCAGAATCATTGGCAACGACTCTATCTGAGATAGCCCAAAAAACAATATCCAGAATATTAAAAATGTAAGCTGAAACAAACTGATAGCTCTGACTCCTTGCTTAACAATAGCATATCCTATACCTCCTATCGCAATACCTCCCAAAGCAATGGTTATATAAAACTCCTGAGAATTATAGTCCCAAGTATTAAATAATTCTTTCCAAGGCCATCTAAATGTGAATATCATTAACAGAATAATGGTTCCTAATGATCCTAGAATCAGATATCCGTTTTTTAAGATTCTTATTTTGTTAAACACCGTCAATCTTCCTATCGTATAAAACAACCCGAATAGTGTGATATACATTACAAAGCCTAACTCTTCATCTTTACTAATAAATGTTACCAACGAAGTTGCTATACTTATGGGTATTGCCCAATTAAAAATACTTGTGGCGTTACTAGATGTATTATTTTTTAGCTGTAACCAATAATGAGGTACTATTGCCAATACAAAAACCAAATACATCCAAGGAGTTTTATCACTTCTATACTCCCATACACCAACCTCTAAGGCATAGTAGGTACTGAACAGAACAACTAATAATGCTACAGCATGTGACCTCAGAACATATACTAGTGGTAAACATAATGCAATCCATACCTGTAGAAATGCCCCTAAATCTCCAGAAATATTATAAATCTGACTCACCAAAGAGATACTGGTCCCTACTGCAAAAAACAAAAAAGTTCCTGAGGACTCTTTCCATGTTTTACTCTTATTTTTTAGTATCGAAAACCCAACAAAGCATTGCCCTATAAGTAATGGAATGAACGCCAGTATTGTTTTAGTAATTTTAGAAAAATCATCCCAATTATGAGCTAACATTAGTATAATACCAGAACCTACTAACAATGCCCCAAACACTCCAAAGATTGTAAATAATTGATTGGGTTTAGAAACATTCTTAGTATCGTAATATTGTGATATCCTATCAGCAATCTCCGATGAAATCACCTGATTCCTAACAAGCTCTTGTAATTCTTTATTAAATTTAGAATTCATCATTAAAAATAGTTTTAACTATTAAACAAAATACTTTTTTTGAGCTTCGTTCCTTTATTAAGCTTACTTACTGCAAATATTGAAGGAATATCGGTAGTCCATTTATCTAGTTTCAGTATAATAGCAATTATCTCTGCTCTGGATATACCTCCTAAAAGAATGCAAATCCAAAATGGCACATTACTATTAGAGTTTATAGTGAGGTCTATTAAAAAAACAAGCAAACTAATTACCCATAACTTGGCTAAAATAGAATGTGTTGCAATTGTCTTTTTAAACTTCAGATAACTAATCACATATGCCACAACTTCTAATAAAAGCACACTAAAGATCCCTATATAATTATGTTTTATAAATGAGAAATTCATATAAAAAATCGACGAGATAACTATTATCCAAAAAAACTGATCTACGTTAGAATCCCACACTCTTAATTTTTCTGATGATACATTTAGTTTTCTTGCAATAATTCCGTCAAAAACATCCGTTAAAAAACCAATAACTAACAAAACTATAATACTCCATTCTTTTCCTTCTATTTCCAAAAATGTCACAACACCTATCAAAATAGCAATTATAATTCGACTATAGATTAATAAAAAAGGTATGTTTTTCATAATATTTATATTATTGAAAAGTTAATATCTAAAATCTCCTTTATAAAGAATGTACTTTCTCATAATCACATTCGTATTCTCTATAAAACCTTTGACCGATAACTAATTGAACAATCTGCTGAAGGGATATTTTTTTTGCAATGTATTAGTAAATACAATAGACCTAGCCCTGCAATAATATGCTTAAGAGAATGACCGCTTATAACTTTTAATAGTTCATAAATTTCCTCATCGAAATGTTCGAATAATTTGGCGATAACATAGAACATTAATAACATCCAATAACCATAAGATCTTACTCCTTTTGATTTAAAAAACAACAAGATTATTGGGATTGCAATCATTGGATAAAACTGAACCAAAGCATAAATTCTTAGATCCCCTGATTCACTAAAGCACCAATAACATACAGATAAAATGCCTATTAGAATTAAGGGTATAAAAAGAGATGTACCTAACTCTTCTTTTATAAACTCTCCTATAACAATAGAGAATAATGTCATAAAAACGATGACCATAGGTAATCTATCCCATACTAATGATTCTTCATCAGGGAATAAATGATAATAACCTGAACCCAAAGCGACTAAAATTATTCCATAAAAAAGTGTTTTATATTGAAGTTTCATTTTTCGAATGCTTTTCACATTACGTAACCCAAATACGGCAACTGCTACAAAAACAAGGTTAGAGATCACATTCCAAAAATTAGGTATATTCAAAAAAGTTCTAGTATCACTAAAATTATGATACTGTTCATCCTGAGAAATAGGAGGTATACTGAACATTGTAATAATGGCTATTAAGCCTAAAACAACTAAAAGGACAATTCCTATATTTTCTTTTTTCATCGTTTGTTATTTTTTTAAGACTTATCACTAATTGTACTCCTCTTAAAATCAAAAAGGCAGCTACAGCAAGGCAGCTGCCTTTTCTAATCATCAAAACAAGAGACCTATAACAGTCTCTTCTTTTGATTACCCCTCCTTACCTTCTATGAATTTTTTATCTCTGGTGTTTTTTTGTACTGCAATGGCTGCAAATAGACTCAGTACAAAAGACATCCCGTAGAATCCTTTTTCACTAAGTTCCAGATCCGCATTCCATAACCCTATAATTAATAATACAATAGACGCTAAAGCTGCAAACCAACTAATCCCATAATACATTTCTGTAACCTGTAGTCCTTCTAGCTTATCTCTTACATTTTTCTGAACTGATACGGCAGAAAACAACCCGAATAGCAATATTGTAAAGTAATATCCTTTTTCATTAAGCTCCATATCCACATTCCATAAACCGATACAGAACGAAACCATTCCTGCTAAAAGTGCCGCCCAAGAAGCCCCTATAAAAGCTGATGTAGGTTTATGATCATATACTTGCTGTTCTTTCTTTTTGATGTTTTTTGTAGTAACTTCTTCAGTAACATCATTGCTAAATTTGTAATCCATAATTAATTAATTTTGATGATTAATTTATTTCAATTGTTTGTTTTGAACAGTACAAATTTGCATTGATTCAATTGATTTAAAAATTCAATTTTCAATAAAAACTTACGATATAATCATAATAAAAAATATAATAGATACTATTATTAGTATATTTATATAATTTTTACTTACGATATAATGAATATACTTTCTTCTATTATAGCTACCTTATCCACCGATGAAAAAAGAAATTTTATTACTTACCTAAGGCAAAAGAATAAAAGAGCGGACACCAAAAACATTCAGTTATTTAAACTATTGGATACTAATCCAGAAAGTAAAAACCTAGACATAGTACTATATAAAAAAAGTGCGAAAGGCGCTTTCCATGCGCTTTGCAAAAGGTTACATGACAGTCTTATTGATTTTATAGCCAGTAAAAGCTTCGAAAAAGAAACTTCTGAAGAGATGGAAATCCTAAAATTACTTTTAGCAAGCAGAATATTCTTTGAACAAAAGCAATATAAAATTGCTCTAAAAACGATTAAAAAAGCTGAACTTAAGGCGAAAACATTTGACCTTTTTAGCATCCTTAATGAAATCTTCTATACCAAAATACAGTATGCTCATTTAGATCCAAAAAAAACATTAGACAACCTAATACAAGATTTTAGAACGAATCAAAAATCATTACAGCAAGAAGAGAACTTAAACCTTTTCTATGCCAATATTCAGAATAAATTGATCCATAATAAAGAAGATGTTATCCAAACAATCTATAACTCTTTATCGAGATTTGATATATCCGTAACGCATGATCTTACTTATAGGTCCTTATACAAAATACTAGAAATTGCTAACCAAGCTGGTAATATTAGTCGTGATTTTCATGCTATACTCCCTTTTGTAGAAACTACGTGCCAACAGATAGAAAAGAAAGAACAACTATCTGACAAACATTTATTTTATCACATTCAGATCTTGTATTATGTTGCCAACTCCTATTTTAGGAATAAAGATTTTAGCTCTTCTAAGAACTATTTAGGATTGATGCACAATCAAATGACAAAGCAACGCAATAAATATTTCAAAAGGTTTTTCCCACAATATTCCTTACTTCATATATTAAATCTGAATTATAGTGGAAAAGCTAGTGAAGCAATCCTAACCATAGAAAATTTCAATTTTGAAAAATTCAAAGATCAAACTACATACTTTTTAGATCTAAAACTAGCTCGAATTATGATTTTTTTTCAGCAAAACAGATGTAAAGAAGCCTTAAGGTTATTCAAAGAGTTATATCATAGTGACACTTGGTATACAGAAAAAGCAGGAGTAATCTGGGTAATTAAAAAAAACCTAGTGGAAATCCTATTACATATCGAACTTAATAATTTCGATTTAGTGGAATCGAAAATTAAAAGCTTCCGAAAGAAGCATACTTCTTTTTTAAAAAGCAATAATGAGCATAGGGCGCTAAAATTCTTATCATTAACAACTTCCTACTACTTTAATAAACAAACTATTAATATAGAAGAATTTTCTCAGAAAATAGAGCACACATTAATTAGAAACAGTCCAGAACGGGAAGATATCTTCGCTATGAGTTTTTATGCATGGCTCAAAGCTAGCGTACAAAATTCAGATCTTTATCAAACTACATTACAAGTGGTGAATCAAGCTAGTTTATAGTTTTTTTGATCTATTTTCTTTTTAAATATTTCATTGAGCAGTAGCACAAATATAACTGGCAACATCCATCTATGATATATCATAAAGCGGTCGAGGCTATGTTCTACCATACAAACCATCAAAACATTACTAAATACCAGTAGCATTAGAATTGAAGAAAATAAAGCAATCTTACTTTGTTTTTTTAACCATATAAGTACGGCTCCTATTAAAGCCAAAAGATGCAACCACAGTATCTGAAACCCTCCAAAAGCGTGAATAATATTTTTAAAATACAAATCCACACACTTAGAAAAATTATCCCAAAACAGTGGAAGAGTCATAGAAATAAGTAATTTATTGTTCTCTATAATCGTATCTACATTCCCCGGATCAGAAGGATTAAGGAATTCCCGACCACGTATAGATAGTACTCTATAAGACAGGTCTGCATAGTTATAATGAAAATGTCTATACACATTATCGACAAACTTAGACTCATAAAAATCATCTAGTACTCTAGAGTCCATCGCATGCTTATACACATATTTAAAATATTCCTGTGTTTTCTCATCTTCATAAACCAAATAATCTTCTTTATCCGCAACAAAAAAAGGAATAGTAATTAACTGAACACCTGTATTAGAGGTATTCTCAAACTTCCCTATAACAGCATAATGAAACGTTTTATCAGTTATCGATACGAATAATGGCATTAACAGAATAAATAACAATGTCCAACCATATAACCTAAAAGATTTTGTGGTAATTAAAAAATATGCTAGAACTACTACGAGTACAGGAAGAATAAAAAAGAGTTGTGTTCTGACCGCGATACTAATGAATAGTGTAACAAATAAGTAGTAAAAAAAAATCTTTCTTTTGGTGAATAACCATTCAGTAAAGAAAGAAACAATTAATAACATTAATGGGTATGCAAATGCTTCTGATGTAATGCGATTTGCAACTAAAATGCCAGAAATAAATAATGGAGATAGCAAAATAACATCTAATCCTACTATCAATGCTTTATGGATATTAAATCTTTTAGAAAATACAGAAACAACATATGCTATTGATACTATATTAACAACTAACTGTATTATCACAATACAAATCAGATAGATATTCTTACTTAAAAGCTTTTTAAACGGATATAAGAAAGACGGATAACCCGGCGAGGCAATTATAGATAAATTTAAATAACTTCCTGTATCGGATTCTTTTATTGCACCGATATACAGCACATAAAATATAAGTATGAGATATATGATTCCCCTATACCAATATTCCTTTAGAATATTTTTCATGTACTTGTTTAATCTAATATAGTCTATTGACCACCATTTAGTTATCTTTTTACAAGCTTTCCTTCAAAACAAGTCTTCTGCAACAATAGAAACCGCCGCTATTGTTTTATCAAGATCATCATATGTAAGTGCTTCTGATATAAACCAAGTCTCAAATGCACTAGGTGCAATATAAATTCCCTGTGCTAACATTCCGTGAAAGAATTTCTTAAATATATCATTATTTCCTTTTGCCGCACTTTCGAAATCTACAACAGCTTCTTCAGAAAAGTGTACTGAGATCATAGACCCTTTTCTATTTATCGTATGTACAATGTTTTTTTCATTTAGCACCTTGCTAATCCCTTCATGTAAATACTGAGTCTTTTTGTTTATACTATCAAAAATTTCAGGATAATCATTTAGTTCTTTTAGCATGGCCAATCCAGCAGCCATTGCTAATGGATTTCCACTCAAAGTCCCTGCCTGATATACTGGTCCCAATGGAGCAAGATGGTTCATGATTTCTTCTCTAGCAGCAAAGGCTCCTACAGGAAGCCCTCCTCCAATTACTTTTCCAAAGGCAACAATATCTGCTTTAATTCCAAGTAATTCTTGTGCTCCTCCTTTTGCCAATCTAAAACCTGTCATTACCTCATCAAAAATCAACAATATATCATTATCATCGCACAAGGCTCTTATCCCTTCCATAAACCCTTCGACCGGTGGAATACATCCCATATTCCCTGCTACAGGTTCTATAATGATACAGGCAATTTCTCCTTTATTAGAGTCAATAATATTTTTTACATTATCTAAGTCATTATACCTCGCTAACAAAGTATCTTTGGCCGTACCTGCTGTTACTCCTGGGCTATTAGGGCTACCAAAAGTAACTGCTCCACTACCTGCTTGTATTAAGAAAGAATCACTATGCCCGTGGTAGCATCCGGCAAATTTGATTATTTTATCTCTATTTGTAAATCCACGTGCTAATCTAACCGCACTCATACAAGCTTCTGTACCGGAATTTACAAATCGTATTTTATCGATATTAGAAACCATAGAAACTGCTAATTCTGCAATCTCAGTTTCAATTTCTGTAGGCATCCCAAAACTAGTTCCTTTTTTAGCTTTTTCAATTACTGCATTTACAACAGGTGTATGTGCATGACCCAAGATCATCGGTCCCCAAGAATTAATATAATCTATTAGACTGTTACCATCTTCATCATATAGATATGCTCCTTTTGCTTCTTTTACAAAAATAGGGTCTCCTCCAACTGCTTTAAATGCTCTTACTGGCGAATTAACACCTCCTGGAATTACTTTCTGAGCTTCGGCAAATAACGCACTACTTCTTTTATATATCATATTTGGATTAAAATTCTTCAGAATCATCATCAGGCACTACTCTAAGCACTTGCCCAATTGCGATTGTATTATCACTAAGGTTATTATAAGATTTAAGTTCTGTAACCTGAATATTGTACTTTCTAGAAATAGAATATAATGTGTCTCCTTTTTGAACCACATACTTCCTCATATCCTTAGGTTTTTGGATATTTGGTTTTACTGGTTTATCAATAGTTTTTTCTACTACAACTTCTTCTATACCTGTTTCTTCTATTCCCTCTTTTTCCTCAGAGAATTCATTGTCATATTTATACAATTGATACCGTTCTATAATACTGATCAATTTCGCAGGATATTTTTTATCAGTAGCATATCCAGCTGCACGCAGACCATATGCCCACGACTTATAATCATCTATTCTATATGTAAAGAGCTTTGCGTATCGTTTTCTGTTTTTTAAAAACAACGAATGATCCCTAAATGAATGACTTGCTTTATCATATTTTCTAAAACATTCTTGAGATCGATCATCATCATGATATACGCGTTCTCCAGTCCAATCATGACATTTAATCCCGAAATGATTATTTGCCTTTCCTGTTAGTTCCCCGTAACCGGCACCAGATTCCAAAATACCCTGTGCCAACGTAATACTAGCCGGAATACCATACTCCTTCATTTCATGTTTTGCAATAGCTGCATACTCGAAAATATAGTTGCTAACTTTATCCTTATAAGGTAATGTTGCGAGCGGTTTTTTAGTTTCTTCTTTCGGTTTTTGAACTTGAACGACCTCTCTACTTATTTTTTTTACTCTTGTCGACTTAGCAGTCGTACTTTTCGTCTTACTTGCTACTTTTTTACTACTTCCGCAAGAGATTGAAAAAATGGCAATACACGCCAATAAAATAATTTTCTTCCTGTTCATATTAAATTGTAATAGGCGGAAAATTCTTTTTTTCTAATTTTTTGTTCATTCCCGCAATACCTTGTAAACCTCCTGTATGGACGGCTAAAATACGAGTATTTTTTGTAAAAACACCCTCCTTTATCATATCAAAAATGCCATACATCATCTTTCCTGTATAAATGGGATCCAATGATATATTTTGTTCTTCCTTGAATGTATTTATAAACTCTATTAACTGCAGATTTATTTTACCATATCCATTAAAATGATACTTATTTACCAAATCCCAATTAGAGTCTTTTGTATACTTTTTTATTTCTGCAGAAAGGAAGTCTCCTTTTAAAGCTGGAAATCCAATGATTCTCTGATGCTTATAACTTCCATTACTAATTCCGGAAATAGTTCCTCCAGTTCCGACGGCACAGCAAATAATATCAAAACTGCGATCTTTTTCGCCAATTATTTCTCCACATCCTTGTACTGCTAATTCATTAGTCCCACCTTCTGGTATGCAATAAAAAGCTCCAAATTCTTCTTTTAATTTTTCTAAAAATGATGCCGTAGCTTTCTCTCTATAGGAGGCTCTGGATACAAATTTTAATTGCATCCCATTTTCAGAAGCAAATCGTAATGTACTATTCCCTAGTAAGGTTTTTTCCAAATCCCTTGCTAATTCTTCTCCTCTAATAACTCCAATTGTTTGCAATCCTACTAATTTTCCGGCAGCGGCAGTAGCAGCAATATGATTACTATAAGCTCCTCCAAAAGTAAGTATCGTATCAAAACCTAATTTTCTGGCTTTAATAAGATTGTATTTTAATTTTCTAAACTTATTACCAGACACCTGATTATGAAGTAGATCTTCTCGTTTTATAAACAACGATACTTTTGCTTCTTCCAGGATAGGATGAATCACTTCTTTGTTCTCTATCTTTTTTGTCTCCCAAGAAAAAGTAGTCATTTATAGGTATTTTATAAAACTCCAAAGTCTTCTTTCTTTAAGGTAGGACAAGTCTCCTTCCCGCTCATAAGCTTCTCGTTCAAAGGAGATATTGCGATATGCTTCTTGCGAATTTCGATATTGCAACAAACGAACGATATACTCTATTAAGTACAGTATATAAAAAGGAATCACTAACAACTCCACTTGTTGTCTGAGATGTATCTTTTCATGATTGATAAAGATTTCATCGTCCTTTAGGTACTGGTTTTTTATTACAATAAAAGGCCATAAAGCAATTCCTACAAAATGGCGACCTATCAAATATTTGTTAACTAAAATTGGCATCTTCGTGCAAGATAGTATTTTTGTATAAATGAACAATTCAAAAAAAGTACCAAAACCAGAAGAAGGAGATTATTATCTAACTCCAGAAGGATATAGATGTTTCACGGAACAATATCACCTAAAAAGGGGATATTGCTGCGAAAGTGGCTGTAGACATTGTCCTTATGGATATGATAAAGCAACCAATCAGTATCATAAAAAACAATAACAATCTTTCTGTGGTATAGTTATTGTAGTTTATTTTAATAAAAAGCATTGTTAAACATCTAAAAAATAGGATTATGAAAACTCTTTCTCTTTTATCATTAATCCTTATCATAACATTAAGTTCCTGCTCCAGTGTACGTGTAGCTTCGGATTATGATAAGCAAGCTAATTTTAATAGTTATAAAAGTTATGCGTTTTACAAACCGGGTATAGATAAAGCAGAAATTAGTGATTTAGACAAAAAACGTATCTTACGAGCTATCGAAGCTGATTTACTTGCCAAAGGTTTTACGAAGTCATCCAATCCAGATGTATTGGTAAGTATTTTTACTAAAACCAAAGAAAATGTAAACGTATATCAAAATAACTTTGGTGTTGGCCTGGGATATGGTTGGGGATGGAATCCCTGGTTTTGGGGATCTAACTGGGGTGGCAACTTTAACTCCGTTTCTAGGGTAACAGAAGGCACGCTCTATATAGATTTAATAGATGCTGCTAAAAAAGAACTGATTTGGCAAGGAATGGGAACTGCTGCATTGACAAAAGATGTGGATCGAAAACAAGAAAAAATGAATGAGATTGTCTCAGCTATTTTAGAAAAATATCCTCCACAAATACAATAGTATTTGGAATCAATTTAGCGTTTTTTTTTGGGACGTCATATAGTTTTAAAACAACTCATAAATATGAGGTAAAAAACCACCTGTTATTCACTAACAAGTGGTTTTTCTATAACTATAAATTTCACTAAATGAAATAATATATCTTACCTTTTACCTAACGGCAATTGGATAATTTTCTTCTCTATGCCTTACAGAACCACTAGTTCTTGGACGACCTCCTCTGGCATGTATAATTCCTGCTACGTGTGGAGCAGCCTGTGAAGCACCACTTGTAGTAGCATATCCCCCATTTAGATATGTACTTCTTACATCACTTCCGGTAGCAATAAGATCGATAAAATTCCTATTAAAATTAGAAAATGATGAAAAACTACGATTACAAGTCATGGAAGCTACTACATATAGGTTATTAGCATTTATACAATCAGGCTCATAGAACTCAGCGTTATCACTATCATTTCCTGTTGCAATAGTAACGAAAGTACCCGCATTTGCCAATGCTAATAATGAACTACGATACGATGAATTACTAGAACAACCAGGACCAAAAAAGTTTCCTAAACTTAAATTGGCAATATCACCAGGCAAATCGAATTGACCTACATGATTGATCCCAGAAAGTATCCCAGAAATAGCACCTCCACCATCACACCTTAATACCTTAATTGGTACCACACTAGCGCCTGCAGAAACACCTACCACACCAATATTGTTGTTAATGGCTGCCGCAATTCCTGCGACATGAGTTCCATGACCATTACAGTCATCAGCAGAACCTCCTGTAAAAGATCTAGCATATCTAGAATCTGTAACTACATTAAGATCGGGGTGGTCTAAATCAATCCCAGTATCGATAACCCAAATCCATGCATTTTTTCTAGAACCATCAACAGATCCGCCAGCATTAGAGATTCCACAAGGAGTTTCCTGCATCATTTTTTGGGATGCACTACCAGAGGTTACATCTTTTACTTCAAACTTTGGTAATTCTACTATCCTATCAAATTCTATAGCAGCTACATTAGGGTCATTGGATAGTTTTTTATATTCATCATCTCCTAATTTAATCGCCATACCCGACATTTTTGTTGTATAGTAATCCAAGACTTTAGAATGGTCTACATCATAATCAGATAAAACAGCATTCATTGTCTTGATAGAAACTTCAGAAATATCCCTAACTGATTTCGCTTTTGCTTCTCTGCTCGTAAAAGACGATTTCTCTAACACTTTGGAGGCAGGTTGAATTTTAGAATTTTTAAAAACCACGATGTATTGACCTGGAATAATTTTTCCTTCAGTACTGGTGGGTTCTACAGTGGATTCTACCACGCCATCAGAAACAGTTTCATTCTGACAAGAAGTAATCAATAATGCAGCAAGCATCGTGCTTAAAGCGAGTTGACTAAAATTTTTCATGTTCTTTGAATTTGTGTTAATAATTAGATTCGTTACCCTGATTTCGATTATAATCAAAATCAAGTCAATACTGAAGTTAGGAAATAATCGTGTATGTTTTTAGAAAAATGTATGAACGGTATGTTTCATTGTATAAAGTGTCGTTTTTAGTGTATAAACTACATTTCAATATTTATTTAATAAGGCTTAGCAGTAAATAAATGACTGAAAAACAACTACAATACGATTTAATAAAAAGAAAGCAATTTTAATCTCCTTTTTCAATTCCTGGTTTAGATCTAGTATGATTTTAGACAAGCCTAGGCTCGTTTATGATGCAACCCGAGGATATTTTAGAAAAAACTTATGACACCTATTGATACTCCTTTTTTTTTCTATTTTTTACAACAGTAATGAAGTAGTTCCACATACGATAGATTTAATAATTTTGTGTAATTTTATACGAAACTTTACCTATTCATATTATGCGTAATTTTCTCTTAGGTGCTTTACTTGCTGCGTTTATTGCACTAAGCATTACTTACCTTATTTCTCATTTTAAAACTCAAAAGACTGAAATACAATCCTCGGATCTTATTTTGGATCAAATCAAAAATGTAGGGAAGTTAATTGTTACCGAAGGTCATTTTTCTGAAGTGATCACCTATAAGGATGCTAAGAAATATTATCTCGATATATTAACGGCCGAGAAAAAGGCTATCGTTGTTGTTAATGCTAGTGTAACAGTGTCTTATGATCTAAGTAAAATAAAACACGCTATGGATAGAGATAACAAAACATTAACCATAACAAGTATTCCGGAAGCTGAGATTAATATCAATCCCGATATAAAATATCATGACTTAGAGGAGGATTTCTTTAATCAGTTTAATCCACAGGATCACAATCGTATACGAAAAGAGGTAATTCGACAACTTAATGAAAAAATCGAAGCTTCTACTCTAAAGTCTAATGCCGAAAACAGACTGATTAGTGAATTACAAAAAATATATATTCTAACTAATTCTTTAGGTTGGAAACTAGTTTATAAAGAAAATGCCGTTACTAAAACGGAACAGTTAGTTTTATAAACCATTTTTTTAATGAGTAAGAAGCTTTTTTTTAACCTTCATAAATTACACTTCAACTTTTAATAGCATAGGATTAAATGCTTTAGAAGCTACGACTACCTTATCTCCTATCACAAGACCTATAATCTCAGATTCCTGAGCAATCACTTTTACTATATTTTGATCCATCAGAACAGTTATCACATATACTATATCTTCTTTTTTTATAGCGATAACTTCTCCCGTAAATTGAAACTTCCCACTTACTCTAGTATTAGTAAATATGTCAATAGGATTCCCTTGTTTGACTATCTTACCATCTTCCAAACAGTATATTTTATCAGACATTTTCATTATTTCTCCAATATCATGACTTACTAAAATAGTCGTGAGTTCATATTGTCGATGTACTTTTATAATATAGTCCTGTAGTTTGCTTCTCATTTTAATATCAAGCGCAGACAGCGGTTCATCTAAGAGTAATATTTTAGGTTTACGGACTAAAGCTCTTGCCAAAGCTACTCTTTGTTGTTGACCACCAGACAACGTATTTGGTTTCCTATGTTGTAGTTCTTCTAACTCTACAATTGCAATCAGCTCATCGATGATATCTGTGTTCTGCCTTTTTTCTAATGCAAATTCCAGATTTCCTCGAACGGTCATATTAGGAAACAATGCATATTCCTGAAAAACATACCCTATACTTCGTTGTTGTGGACTACGGTTTATATTTTCTTTTGTACACAACCATCTTTGATTTTGTACAGAAATATGTCCTTTATCCACGGGCATTAGTCCAGCTAACATTCTAAGTGTAGATGTTTTCCCAGAACCAGAAGGACCATATAATGTTACCAATTGTCCTTTTGCAATGTCTAATTGGATGTTCAGCATTATGTTTCCGTTTGCCGCTTGTAAAACTTTATAAATATCTACTGTTATCATTTCCAAAATCTTTTTAGATATCCTCCATTTATAGCATATACGGTCAGAAGGACTACAAATGTTATGATAAACAATAGTAATGAATAGGTATTGGCGTTGCTATAATTTAAGGCTTCTACTTCATCGTAGATTGCAATAGAAACAACTTTGGTTTTTTCGGGTATATTTCCCCCAATCATTAGAACTACTCCAAATTCTCCTATCGTATGTGCAAAAGCCAATACAATTCCTGTAAGCAGAGAAGGTTTGATATTAGGTAACAGCACTCTACATAATGTTTTTATCCTAGACTTTCCTAATACATAAGAGGCTTCAGAAAGTGATGCTGGCAAACTAGATAGTCCAGATTGAATAGGATTTACCATAAAGGGTAAGCTATATATAACAGAACCGATTACTAATCCCGAAAATGAAAAGATCAACTGTACTCCCAGATATTCCAGAAGCCAACCTCCGATAGTATTTCCCGGACTAAAAACCATTAATAAATAAAACCCCAAAACTGTAGGTGGTAACACCAATGGCATACTTACCAAGGTTTCTATTATAGGTTTCATTTTGGATGTAGAAGTTGCTAACCAATATGCCAAAGGAATGGATAGTATTAATAAAATTGTCGTTGTTACCAACGCTAATTTAGCGGTTAATATGATCGGTTCCCAGTCTATCATTCGGCTAGCATGATTTCATTGATCTTAATCATCGCTATCACTACACTTCCTTTTTCTAAATTTAGTTTTTGCAAGGCTTCTGTAGAGAGTATTGCAACTATAGTCCCTATTTCACTATCCATACTTAGCGTACTCAATAAAATTCCTTTTTCGATTGTATTGACAGTTCCCTTTATTTTATTTTCTATACTAATATCAGGAATATCTTCTTTGGTAATAATAACCTCGGTTTCTTTGAACAAAACCTGAATAGGATTTTTTTTTATAAGGTACGGGGCTGTTTGAGGAGTTTCTACCACAATGACTTGTAAGATAGCCTGTTCATTGATTTTTATAGAAACCAACGATAAACTTTCGTTTACTTGTATATCGGATATATGACCAGAAAAAATATTCATTATTCAGACATTAAATATCCGAAATCTTCTAGTATTTCTTTAGCTTCTACAGAAAAAAGAAAATCATAAAATTTCTGAGCATCTTCTATATTACTTCCTTTTCGTTTAATCAACACTACTCCTTGACTAATGAGTTGATAAAGATCAGTATCTATCGCTTTCCAATAGCCTTTGCCTTTCATGTAAGGTGATACTACTACCGATTTAGCTGTAAACCCGATACTGGCTGATTTCGACATTATAAATTGATTGGTTTGTGCGATACTTTCTCCATACACCAATTTGTGTTTTATAGTATCATATACTTGGTGCTTTTTTAAAATATCAATTGCCTTTTCTCCATAAGGTGCTGTTATAGGATTGGCAACAGCAATATGTTGTACTTTAGTTTCTGTAAGGTTTTCTATTTTCAGCGGTATATTATCATAGCATGTCCATAAAACCAATTGCCCATATCCATACACCTTAGGCAGGGATATTGTTAAATCATTCTCATGAAGTTTATTAGGATATTTCATATCGGCTGCCAAAAAAATGTCATAAGGCGCACCTTCTTTTATTTGTGCTGTTAACTTGCCTGAAGAACTAATGATTAATTTAGTAACTATTCCTGTTTGTTCTGTAAATTCTTTAGAGATTTCTCGAATTGCGAATTGCATATTAGCCGCAGCAGCAATGGTAATACCAGAAGTTTTCGTTTTACTACAACTACTAATAAAAATTAAAAAAAATAAGGCTACATATCTCAGAATACTGTTTTTTTTACATTCCACTTTTAATGACGTATCATCAATTATAATTATATCATTTGGGATTTCATTAGCCTTTATTGACTTTCTTCGATCTTCATCAACTTTTCAAAGTTAGTCATTATTCGTTTCTCTTCTTCTAAAAGATAATCCGAATCAAATGAAGAACCACAATTCTGATTATTTATTTGATGGATTAGTTTACTATTGTTAAAATAGCTTCTTTCTTCGATGATTACTGATTTTTAAAAATCGAATTCCTCAGTATCATTATTCGCTTTTTTGGTCGTGGAATTATCAGAGTAGCTAGCACATATTTTATCATTCGTATTTTTCTTTATATAGACATAAAAAATATAAATATTATGGTTTTATTTTATCCTAATTCAGTTTTAAAAACAAATTCATATTCGGGTAATAATATCACTTACAAAAAACAAGTTTAAACGACTACAAATGATTACAACCGAAAATAAACACTTCCTAACCGTATACAATTGCAATCGGCTTTTATGTTTGTACCATCGAATTTATAGCACAAATGAATTAAAAAGTTCTAATAGCATAATTCGCTAAAAATTAAAAAGGCCTCGAAATAAAACCGAGGTATTGTATCAATTGTTTAACACGATAAATCTAAATTATGAATACGCTACGAAACAAAGTACAGTTGATTGGAAATCTAGGACAAGAGCCTGAAATTATTAACTTGGAATCTGGCAGAAAGCTTGCCAAATTTTCACTTGCTACAAATGATCACTATTATAACAAGCAGGGCGATAAAGTTACCGATACGCAATGGCACAATATCATTGCCTGGGGAAAAACAGCAGATATTATCGAAAAATATGTGAATAAAGGACAAGAAGTAGCTATACAAGGAAAATTAACCTCTAGAAGTTATGACGATAGTGAAGGGAGCAAACGATATATTACAGAAATAGTATGTAGTGAATTATTGATGTTAGGTAAATAATACCATCTTTAAATGAAATTACCTACTAAAATCGTTTCTTTTTACTCCACATTTCAAAAAATCAAATGCAGAGCTATCTCTGCATTTGATTTTTGCTTGAACTAAAAATATTTTAATTCAGTTTAAGGTGGTTTCATTTAAAAATGTATATCAAATACTAACTAGTATCTGGCCGTAAATTCAGAACATATTGATTTTTAATTTCATACCGTTTTTTTATAAGTTGAATGTATTATTGA
>CANMKK010000035.1 GCA_947498455.1 uncultured Aquimarina sp. | reverse complement strand
GGTCGTTACGAGGAAGAATAACGAATTAATCTGATGAATGTTAGTGTTGAGTAATTAGTATTGAGATGAGGTTTAAACAGGATACAGGAGACAAGAGACAAAATGTGTGACTTGGAGTCTAGAACTTAGAGACTAGATGCTAGAAACTAGACTAAAAGATTGTATGTAGGTCGTTACGAGGAAGAATAACGAATTAATCTGATGAATGTTAGTGTTGAGTAATTAGTATTGAGATGAGGTTTAAATTGGATACAGGAGACAAGAGACAAAATGTGTGACTTGGAGTCTAGAACTTAGAGACTAGATGTTAGATTCCAATTAAATAAAAAGTGATCATATATACATCTTTATAAGGATACAGAATATCGAACCCAGAGCAGAGTCGCAAGGGGCAATGTAATAGCAAGTATAGAGTATTAGGTATACAGTAGAAATAAGGAAATATGAAATTAGAAAGTGAGTATAAGGCACTAAAAATAAAAAAACATAATTCATAATTCCGAATTCATAATTAAAAAAACGAACCCTGAGCGGAGTCGAAGGGTGTTTCACTTCATTCGCAATGACGGTCATTACGAGGAGGTACGACGAAGTAATCTGATGAATATTAGTAATGAGTATGGAGTATTGAGTATTGAGACAGGAGACTAGAATCTGGATGCTAGAGACTAGATGCTAGAGACTAGATGCTAGACTCAAATTAAATAAAAAGTAATCATATATACATCTTTATAATAATACCGAATACAAAATACCGAACCCTGAGCGGAGTCGAATGGGTAATCTAATAGCACGTATAGAGTATTAGGTATAGAGTAGAAATAAGGAAATATGAAATTAGAAAGTGAGTATAAGGCACTAACAATAAAGAAAAAAACATAATTCATAATTCTGAATTCTTAATTAAAAAAACCGAACCCCTGCTGTTCTATAGTATGGCTATTGCTAGTTTGTAATGAGTAAGGAAATAAAAGATACGAACCAGTTACATTGATTTGTAGCTGGTTTTTTATAGTATTAATCTTCTCTAGTATCCCAATGTTGTGGGTTCTGCGCCATTGCAAATACTGCAGAGATAATAATGGTTTTATTTTCTTCATCCACAATAAAATGGATCATATAAGGGAACACATCTACAATAGCAGTTTTAACATCGCGGTAGCGTGTAACAATGTTTTCAGGGTTTTTACGAATATGGGCTACTTTTTTACGGACTTCTTTGGTAAAACGTTTGCCTAACCCTTTTTGCTGCTTATTGTACCATTTAGCGGTACTTATAATATCTTCTTTGGCTAGAGGAAGTATTACAGATTTGTACATTATAACTCTTTATCGATATCGTCCATAGTCTCATCAAAATCCAATACCTGATCAGGGTTGTTACGATGATCTGCCAAACGTTTATCCAGTTCAGCTTTATGCCACTCTGGGATATCGTTTAACTCTGTCTCAATATCGTTGTACTTCTCTTTGAGTTTGTTCCAATCCTTAAGAGGGATAAAGACCCCAGTAGGAACACCATTACTATCTGAAATATATTGTAAGTTCATCATGTCTAAATTTAAGAAGAATAGGTTTGTTGTGTTTTAAAATCCCTAATAGCGAGGTCTAAAAACTTGATAATAATTGCTTTATTGTCTCCTGTCATATCCTGTATTACTTCAAAACGTTTAAGAAGTTGTGTATCCTTGATCGTTATATTATCATCACTCAACAGTGAATCTGTAGATACCCCAAGTGCATCTGCTATTGATTTTAATGCATCTGCAGGAGGGATGCTGCTTCCAAGTTCATAACGTGATAAACTCTTATTATTTACCCCTGAACGTTCTGCCAGTTCTGCTTGTGATAAGTTTTTTTGTTGCCTATATAATCTTATACGCTCCGCAATGGTCATAATCGAGAAATATTAATTAAAAACACCTCTAAAAAGTGAATACAGGACAAATATAAGCAAAATAATTTAATGAAATCTATGAAGTGTCGTGTTTGGTGATCTCGTAATTGTTACTTTTGAGACAAATGTGAGAATATTATTATTTTAATTTTTTTCTATGACTATGCTCGACGCTACCAACTCACACAGCTATAGTTATATCACAGAACGTTTAGAAATTTATATCCTAAGAGGCATCAAGATGAACAACTTAGAACTCTAAAGTAGAAATAAGGAAATATGAAATTAGAAAGTGAGTATAAGGCACTAACAATAAAGAAAAAAACATAATTCATAATTCTGAATTCATAATTAAAAACCCCGAACCCTGAGCGGAGTAGAAGGGTGCTTCATTCCGTTTCACTGCATTCGCAATGACGGTCATTACGAGAAGGTACGACGAAGTAATCTTATGAATGTTGGTAATGAGTATGTAGTAGTGAGTATTGAGACAGGAGATTAGAATATAGAGACTAGATGCTAGACTAATTATATGCAGGTTATTACGAGACTCTAAATAAATTTTATCCAATATGTATGCTGAGGTTCCAAAGCTCAATGTCATTAAGTTAAGGTTTTGGATTGTCAATCTGAGCCTGTCGAAGATCATTAAAGCTTTCGTTTTTAAAACCACTTCGAGCTAGTGTGACAAAAATGTAAAATTATCTTTAACTTAATAATATTGTTCCAAAGCAGGGCTTTACAATCTTTTTTATTGGTAATTTCACATCAGAAATACTTGTATATGAGGGCTGAGGCACTCGAAGCTCGGTAATTTGAATGTTAGCCGAAGAATATACCTTAAGAACTAAAAAGTCACATATACTAAATATGCGGCTTTTATACTATCTTAGTATTTATCAAAAAAATATTCGAACAGCGATTTTTGATTAAAAATTATCTTCGTTATCGGTAAATTTAGGACCAACTACTGTAACAGTGCAATTGCATTTACTTATAAGATTAGTAGTAGGAATAGGATTATTAAGTAAATTACCTCCATGTTTTCAGGAAAAAGTGTGTTTTAATTATTTGTTTGTTTTTCGAGTTCTTTGATAAAATAAGAAGGATGAATCCCATTTCGTTTATAAAATGCTTTAGAAAACGCATCTGTGGTATTAAAACCTACTTCTCTTGCAATTGCCTTAATCGTATAATTTCTAAACTTACTATCTGATTTTAACCGGTTGACCGTATGGTCAATTCGTAGATCATTAATATAATAATTAAAAGATTTCTTTTTATAGGTATTAATCACTTTAGACAAGTATTTAGAGTTCGTGCCAAAACCTTTAGCCAATATGTGTATGGATAGGTTCGATTTTAAGTATTCCTGTTTGGTTTCAAAAGCGTCTAAACTTTTAAGAATATCTTCTATACTCTCTTTAGGGATATTTAAACTGATTTTTTCCTCAGAGATAATCGGCTTATTTACGGTATTGGTAATATTTTGCTTATTATATAAGGACTCAAAACGTTTTTTATACCGTTTTTGTTTATAATGATTAATGATCCATAACATGAATAATAATGTACTAATAATAAGAAGTACAATGATGATAGTATAAGATTTTTGTGATCCTTGTTCTAGATTATCAATAATCTCTTGCTTTTCAGCCAATAATCGCGGTGTATCATAATTTTGTACCACATTTTTAATTAGGTATCTATAATTGGTGTGTAATGTACTGTCTACAGCAATTAATCGTTCGATATATTTAAGCTGATTATCTTGATCCCCCTTTTTTTTATAATGTTCGATTAATATCTCATAATTTTCACGATTATTAGGCATGATCATTGCTATTTCCTGAAAAATACTATCAACTTTAATATGAGCGTTTATGGCCTTATCCTTTTCTCCAAGTGCGGTCAATGTCTTACCATAAAAAAAATACCCCATTGATAAATTACCAGTATCTCCATTGGTGTTAAATTCTTCAAGAGCTTTAGATAAACTGTCTTTGGCAGCGATATAATTTTTTTTGTCATATTGGTTGATTCCTTCATTTAAAGTGAAGTAGTATTTAAATGGTTCATTTTTGAATAAGATTGATTCTTTATATCCTAATCTATTAATGATTGTAGCCGAATCTAATTTCTTATTTAAGTTATAAGAGTCCGAGAGAGCGAATAATGTAATAAGATAATACCAAGGCTTAGTACTTTTGTTGCTCTCATAATAATTTAGACATTCTTTAAAAGCTTTTAAAGCTGTTTCATTTTCGCCAATTCTACTTTTAAGGATACCTATACTTTTTTTACTGGCATAAAAAAGATTAGTGTTTCCATATTTTTCGGCGGCTTCATTGGTTTTAAGAAATAGATCAAATGCTTTCTTAAAATACCCTTTGTCATATTCTATTGAAGCTTTGCAATGATAAGCAAAAGCTGGGTATTTTTTTGTTGTTAGGTTTTTAGAGAATAGGAGCATACTATCTACATATTTTTCTGAAATCTTTTCGTCTTGTATAATACCAGAAGAAAAATAGAAACCATCTACAATTTTAAAGGTGTCCTTTTCAGTTTTTGCTTTATATAAATACGCTTGTACATACGGAATAGCTACAATAGAATCAGTAGCATTTGAATATACTTTTTTCTTTAAATAACTATAGTCTTTGATTAATAAGCTATCTGGGGGGTGTTGATAAGCGAATAGAAAAGGAGAAAGAGAAAGCAATATGGTAAGTAATAGAATGGTCTTGTTTGGAACTATAAAAAACCGTTGTATCGATTCTATCAAAGTGCGCTCTTTAGACTTTAGAAGTGGAGGTGTCGATTTTTTCATGTAAACGTATTTCTATCGAATGTTTTTCCAAAAATAAAACTATTTTTTTTAGGAAATAGTATCACATATATATTCCATAGATATACTAGATTATAATTTACCTTTATTTTGGTTGGTTTTATTTTAATTGTTTTTAAATCAATTTGTTATGTGTTTTTTTGTAAGCTTGTGTTCCCAGAAAACACAGCTCGTTTTCCTTGAAAACCAATTTACTTAGTTTGTTTCTCCCCTTTATTGGTAGTTACATTTGTCCTGAATATGTATTGGTTTATAAGTCCTAAAGACATTATTAGAATACACTGTTCACTATATCAAAACCCAATAAAATTTACGCTATATGTATACATCTAGTATGATAACCAGAATGCTTGTATTGCTTTTTTTTGGTATGCTATCTAATAGTTGCTCCCCGGATGGTGTAGAACTACCCGATGATTACAATCCGGTCATACAAACCCTAAAACCAATCTATCCTATAGCCACAGATTCCATCCTTCAACAAGAGATTCCATTGGATTCTCTACAGATACATTAAAAATAAAATTTTAAACATAATAACATGATAGAAAACAACAGAATCAGCAGAGTACTGACAGAAGAAGAAGTAAGCGCAATTCGTGAGAATATTGCCAACCTAAAGGGAGCCTTCGATTTTTTACAAAACCTTACCCCAAAAGAACGTAAAAACTTACCGAAGATTAATAGTGCCAATAAGATTTTTGCAGAGGATAGTATCCATATTTTAGAAGGAACCCCTTCATGGATTCCGGCTGCATTGACAGCGGCAGAAGCACGAAAAGATTTAAAACTCTACGAACAGTTAGATCCTGTAATCTTGGAACTGGAAGGGTTACTGCGATTGATGAAAGATACCCAGATGCTCGCAGGTAGCGAAGTTTTTCGGGTTGCACTCTCTGTATATAGTTTGGCGGATGCTGCCAGAAAAATGCCCATGGAAGGGGCACAGAGTGCCTACGAGCTCTTGAAAACAAGATTTAGTCAGAGTATCAACACTACGATAAATACTACAGAAGAAGGAAATACTTCAGATAATTAAATCCAGATGTCGTTTTTGGAACAGTGGATATAGGATATTAAAGGTTATATGACAAAAATTGCCGGTAGCAGGTCGAATTTATCATGATGACCCATGATTCCAGTGGGTAAATAGCCTGAGATAAGTAGGGTTACTGATACTATGGCATAGAACACGTATCAATAAAGTACTTGAACTGACAATGTTACGGGAACCTTTAACAAATATAGTACCTCAGGGTAATAAATAAGTAGGGGAGGGTACTTCTAGAGTAGGGTGTTGCTAGGTTTTAAGTCTTTAGAGATACCTCACCCTCAATTCCCGAAACCTGATATTCCATAGCTGACACCCGAAATAACATACATAAAAGGAAAACAAAGCATAAAGGGAATGAAGAATACAAAAGAAACTGTACTTAGGAAAGGAGTCATAGAAGGGGATACAAACATTATTAAGGCTTTTTACAAGAAAAATCATACTTGTATTACAAAATATATCCTTTCGAATTCAGGGAATGAACAAGATGTAGCCGATGTATGCCAGGATGCTATGGTAATTGTATACCAAAAATTAACTAATGGGATGCATATAGATTACCCCATAGAAGCCTATTATTATGGGGTTTGTAAAAAAGTATGGCAAAATAGGTTGCTAAAGAAGAAACGAATCGTATACAATGATTTCTTAATACAAACTACCCAAGAAAAAGATGAGACTTGCATACTGGATGAAATAGAAGAGAAGGAAAGAGGGTATGTGTTTCAAAAGTATGTGATGGATCTAAATGAGTCTAGCAAAAAATTACTAGAGCTGTTTTGTGAAGGGAATAGCATGAAACAAATAGGAAAAGTCCTTGGATTTACAGAAGGGTATACTCGTAAAAAGAAATATAAAATTAAAAAACAGTTACTACAGATGTTGAAAAATGATAGCATATATCAAGAGTTGGTGAATTAAAAATACCCAATAATGGCTAACTAAAAAATATTTTAACATGGTATCTATAGAAGAAGATCAAAGACACTTTAGTTTTTATATAGAATTATTAAAAACATTGCATTTAAAGTTTGATCAATTTTTTATGGGATTAGCCGATGAACAAGGATATGAAATGATTATACAACAATGGATAGAAGAACTATATATAGAAGGGAAAACGATGCAAGAAGCTAAGAAGATTCTTTTTATAAAAAGGCATCATCGTTTTTTAAAGCTTAAATAATTACAACAATATATAAAAATCATTGTGCAATGTATGGCGGAAACCGAAAAGCCTTTTTTAATAGAGTAGGTGAAAAATTTAAATATAATAACCTTGAAAACAATTAGAAATTTTTTAAAACCTTTTTCGTTAATTATGGCTTTAGCCATTTTATTTATGAGTTGTGAACAATATGATAACGACATCACGGAGAATCAATTACAAAACAGTGAAATTGATGGAGAAGAATTATTCAAGTCCATTATTTTTGCGGATGGCCAATTAACAAGTAATATTCCTTCATTACAAAGTATTTCTCAAAAGAACAAAATGTCCAAAGATCAGTTGATTGAATTTAGAGCTTTTCAAGAAGAAATCATATCCTTTTTGAAAACAGAGGATAACTCATATTTTAATGATTTCAAAGATGCCATGTATTCTGGTGATCCTGAAATTGTGTCTGATATGATAACAAAAGCCGCGAAGGATATCTTACCGCTTGTTAATGCAAAATTAGCACCATTGGATTTGACTATTGAGAAGATGGTTAGTGAAAATAAGATAGATACCGATTCTTTTAGAATGAAAGGAGGACCTGATGTTGGTAATGAACAATCTTGTGGGGTAATAGTCGTAGTAGCTGTAGCAGCAGCAGTTGCTGCTGCAGTCATTTGGGTCGTAGTTATCTCTGCGGTTGCAGTTGTTAGTTCGAATCAAGTAGAACAAGCCACTTTAACACAAGATGCAATTTCGATTCAGGTTGCAGAGGAATTGAGTTTAGGCAAGTAATAAGTACGATTTTGAAAAATAAATTATTTTTTTTACTGGTTTTAGGAGTGGTTTCTTACTTAATATTCCTTATTGGAGTATCAAGTATAGGAGCCAATCCTATTACTCTAAATTATGACCTTCCTTTAAAAAATGAATTGCATCGTTTGGCTCCTCAAGGTTGGGCATTTTTTACAAAAGATGTACGTAAAGATTTTTTTAGTCTTTATAAGAAAACCGAAGGGTATGATAATTATGAAAAAGTTACTATAAAATCATCATCGCAGGATCAAATCTACGGTTTGAAGAGAGACAACAGGTCAATTATGCATAAGATTAGCTATCTAATAAAAAATATTGATAACAATTTGTGGTATGAGTACAAAGGTAACCTAAATGATATTAGTATTGATAGTTTATCAACTGTTTCTATAGAAGTAAGTAGGCCTATGATCTTTGGGGAGTTTCTTATTTCAAAGGGGGAACAAATCCCATATGAATGGAGTAGGAGTAAATTAAAGGTTAATTCTAAATCGAATTATATAATATTAAACTTAAAAGAGGTAAAATATGCAGAACCTATTGAATAAATTTGTAAATAATAATTATTGGACAAATACCTTGGGGTTGGGAAGAAGTTTATTAGCTCTGTCTACATTGTTAACTTTGGTTTCAAATAATGCCACCTTACTTTTTTATTCAGGTATTCGTAATGAAAATATTCCTCAAATAACGGATTTAAAGTTTTTTAATATTTATACTTGGTTTTCTACAATTGAATCTGGAATATATTTTAGTATTATTATATTGATTTTAGTTGTAATAGGAATCTATCCAAGAATAACCTGTTTTTTTCATTGGTTGGTTACTTATAGCTTTATTGCTACCACAACTTTAGGAGATGGTGGTGATCAAATAGCTTCGATACTGACATTATTATTAATCCCGATATGTATTTTTGACAAAAGAACCTGGCATTGGTCTTCATTTGAATTTGTCAACAACTTTTATTCTAATAGTATAGCAGCTATTTCATATGAATTAATTCGCATTCAAATGTTTCTAATTTATTTTTTTGCTGCCGTGGGGAAATTCCCAATCGAAGAGTGGAAAAATGGAACAGCTCTGTACTACTGGTTTAAAGAACCTCTCTTCGGTGTTAGGGAATTTTATATGCCAATAATAGATTTTTTATTAGAATCACCTTTTCTGACATCTTTGACAACTTGGTCTGTATTAGCATTCGAATTATTACTGGCATTTTCATATTTTGTACGTAGTTTTAAAGTTCGAATAATAATGCTCTGTTTTGGGATTGTATTTCACTTTATGATTGTGCTCTTTTTTGGATTAATAAGCTTTTATTTTGTGATGTCAGGAGGGTTAATCATATTTTTAATATCTAAAAACTTTAACTATGAGTTTGGAAACACTGATATCATTGCTGCTATGTGGAATAAGTTTAATCTATTATTGGATTCCACCAAAAAATATAAATTACATTTATGGATATCGAACAAAGAAAGCTATGAAAAGTAGTAATAACTGGCAATTTGCTAATCAATTAGCTGCTAAGACATTTTTAAGGTTTTCTCTCTTTAATTTATGTGTTTCAATAATATGCACGGAAATGTTCAATATAAATATCATTAATATAATCATTGGAGTAATACTATTGGAGTTCATTTTTTTGGTATACATTGTAGAGAAAAAATTAAATCAAAAAGAAATTACACATTAATAATGAATAGATTAATTGTAGTCGTTTTTTGTTTTTTTTACATTTTAGGATTTGGACAGCAAATAGAAGGACAATGGAGTGGTAACTTACAAGTTCAAGGTACAAAGTTAAAACTCGTTTTTAATATCTATAAATCTACAAGAGGTTATGAAGCAACAATGGATAGTCCAGATCAAGGGGTAACAGCTATACCTGTTACCATTATTCATATAAAAGATTCGATTCTTTCACTTGGAATTGATCAAATAGGAATGAGTTATAAGGGTGTAGTTGAAAATGATACAATTATAGGGGAATTTAAGCAATCAGGATTTGAACTCCCTCTTTACCTCATAAAGAATAAAACAAAGGGGAATAAAACTTTAAAAAGACCACAAGAAATTATTCCTTCTTTTCCTTATCAAATTGAAGATGTTTTATTTGATAACAATAAAGATAACATTACTCTAGCAGGAACGTTAACTTTTCCAAAAAAGATCAAAAAAGTTCCTGCTGTTATTTTAATCAGTGGCAGTGGTCAACAGAATAGGGATTCTGAAGTGTATGGACATAAACCATTTTTTGTGCTATCCGATTATCTTACTAGAAAAAATATTGCCGTTTTGCGTTTTGATGATAGAGGTGTAGGTAAATCAGAAGGAACTTTTAAGAATGCTACTAGTTTTGATTTTGCTGAAGATGTTAAATCTGCAATTGATTATTTACGGAACAGACCCGAAATAGATAATAACAAAATAGGATTGATTGGTCATAGTGAGGGAGGTATTATTGCTTCTATAGTTGCATCCTATTCCCCAAATGTAAGTTTTATAATATTATTAGCTGGCACAGGGATACCCGGAATAAAAGTTTTATTAGCTCAGCAAGAAAAAATAGCTGAAACAATGAATCTGGGTAAAGATGAAATAGAAAAATTACTGGACACAAATAAAAAGATTTATGAAATTATACAGGAGAATGATCATATTGATCAACAAAAAAACAAATTAAGAAAATTCTTAGTAAGTGAAAGTGAATCTAATGAAAAAGAGAAAAGTTATACGGATGATTATATTGAATTTCAAATAGACCAAATGACAACTCCTTGGTTTAAAAACTTTCTGGATTATGACCCTGCAGATGCATTACGTAATGTGAAATGTCCTGTTTTGGCTATGGGAGGGACAAAAGATATTCAAGTAAATTCTAAAGTAAATCTTATGGCAATTAGTAAAGCTTTGAAGGATGGAGGAAATAGGAATTATTCTTTTAAGGAGTTACCAGGATTAAATCATTTATTTCAAAATTGCAATACCTGTTTAATGGACGAATATATAAAACTAGAAGAAACTTTCTCAGAAGAAGCATTAGAAATTATTGGCTCTTGGATATTAAAAAGATGTCAGATCAGGTAGTGGCTACTACAAATCAAACAAAATTAGATACTCTTTTATATGGTTAAAATTATTATTTACGACGGTGTTTGTGGGGTTTGTAATAATTGGGTTCAATTTATTTTGAAAAATAACCCTGATCCTGAAATAAGATTTGTTTCATTTCAATCCAAAGTATCAAAACCTTATAGGGAAAAATTCGAAATTGTTAATATGGATTCACTTCTATTAATCGAAAATGAAAAATGTTATAGACAGTCAACAGCAATATTAAAGATTTTTAAGTTGTTAAACTCTAATTGGAAATATATCTATTCTTTTATTTACATACCAAGAGTTATCAGAGATTTTTTTTATAATCATATTTCGAAAAATAGATATTTTCTTATGGGTAAAAGGGAAAATTGTAAAATATTAACATCTAAGGATAAGTCATTCTTTTTGGAGTGATTTATAAAATAAAAAGCTGTTTAGAAATTTTTCTAAACAGCTTTTTATTTCTTTTTTACAAATTAATTTTAAAAATATAAACTTTTATAACCAAACTGCATATACACTTAAGGAAGGGTCTTGAGCATTTAAAAACTGACCTGCTAAATTAGAAAAGTTCTGAAATGTCCCACGATTAGTATATATCAAACCTTCTGTACTCAACCAAAAATTAATTAACGGCGCCATTTGAGTTTCTAAAAGTGCAGAAGTATCACCAAATGGAGCAATATATTCAAAGAATATTTTTTTATCTTGGATGCTAGGTCTTAGGTCATAGAATAGAGTTATACTGCCACCATCAGCATTTACTATGGTTACTTCTAAATATGTGTTACCATCTGGATCATTAATATCTATAATTGTTCTAAATTCAAACACAGAGAAACCAAAACCAGCAATATTGGCATTAACTTGAGCCATAATGGCATCAAATCCAGATGATGTTAAAGGGTGTGCTCCAAGACTTGGTCGATATAAAAACTGTGTGAATCTTCCATCACCAAGACCTAAACCGTCATTGTTAATATACCCAGGTAGATCAGTTCCGTTAATAATAGCTGTTACATCTCCTACAATTGCAATAAAATAATTGTTGGTTTCATCATAGGTGAAAGATTGAAATTCTGTTCCTAAAAGTGTAATAGGGCTGACAAAATCAAAACCTTCTTGTGTTATTTTTATAGGTTGTCGATCTTCAACTTCGTTATTATTATCTCCATCATAAAATAATGTTATGGTACGAGATAATTTATCAAAGTTATAGGATGACGTAAATATTTCCTCTGAATTATTATCAAAAAGTTTTAGAGAAGTAAAAGGCTTATCTGTTAAGTTCTCTTTTTCAATTCTTGCATCTAATCCTTGAAGAGCAATAATATCACCTTTATCACTTGTCAGAGCTTTAACGAATGTGAGTGTTGATTTTTCACCTGAATCTGTCTTACTTTTAAGAGTTATTATATCTTCAGTAACGTTTTCAAATAAGAATTCGAATTCTGCACCTAAACTAAAAAAATTAGCTTCAAAAAGACGATGAAACACTGTAAAATTTTCAAGAACCAATTCAGGTTTCTGTGAAATACTTACTCTATATGTGGTAGGTAAATCCTGATCACCATTATCAAAATCAGAAGCAATATCAACAGTACTATCTTCGTTGAATTTTAGGTAAATATTAAAGATTCCAACAGTGTTTTCTGGTTGGTATTCAACTTTCCAGCCATTTTCAGCACTTAATAAGGCTTTTCTAAGACTATCTAATTGTTCATTTACTCTGGTATTAACATCAGTATCGAACAAGGGGTCTACATCATCGTTACTACAGGATACTAAGCTTATCGTAAGAAAAGCCAGTATATATATATTTATATTGTTAAGCATTTTGTTATATGTTTATCATAATTAGTTAATACTTTTTAGGAACTCATCACGTACTTTTAAAATATCGATTCCTACATCTTCTTTCATATATTTTACCACTACGTCATACTTTTCTTTGATTCGCGTTCTACCAATATTACGATCCAGACAATCTTGTCCTTGTCCGGTACAATCTTCTGGTGTAATAAAAATAGCATCAAATTCCGCTGGATCTGTTGTAATAATATACGAAACAATTTCTGCAAAATCTTCTCCTACAGCAGAGGTGCCATAAGGAGTTACCATTCCCCTTGAGATTGCACTACCAAGAGTTTCTTGAGTCCAGCTTCCCGGAGAGGTATAATCGTCTCCTGAAATCTTATGGAAAGCTGCTACATCAAAATTAAATCGTTGGTCGATAATATGTGCAAATTCATGATGTAATACTCTAAATGTTCTTAGAATCCAATCCGTATTTCCAAGAGCATAGCTGTTACCGTCGGTAAGTGTTACTCTTACTCCTGCATCGGCAGTACCTAGTAAAACAGTCCCATCCCCATTATAAATAGGAGATCCTAATATTACGATTTCAGCAGGAAAATGGGTTTTTAGAAACTCTTCTCCCTGATCTGCACCGATATTAAAAGGTTGGATCCACGCCTGTTTAATGAGCTCGGCGATGGGTTTTACTACTTCTAATTTTGGAGGTACTGCAAATCTATTGGCATCAATGTATCTGTCAACAAACTTATATATAATTACACTACCATATGGATCTCTAAATTCCTTTTTTAGGTATTGATCCAATTCATTGGTCGACTCTTCTTCAGTACCGAATATTTCCGTCGGTGTGATACTTTCTTCTCTATCGCAAGCAAGTGCTAAAAACAAGCAACATACCAGCAATATTTTTTGTGTTATTTTTCTATTTGTTTTCATATGTTCTGTGTTTTATTTTATCTGGGATTTGGCTGGATTCCGAATGAAAGCGCATCTGCGGGTATTTGTACCGCTCGTCGAAGATCATTTGCAGGTAACTCAAATGTTTGTCCCCCTTCAGAAACTGGTAATATATGCGTTACATGGATATTGTAGCGTTTGATATCAAACCATCGCAGTCCGTGATCCCAAAATTCTTTTTTACGTTCATCAAGAATCAATGCTAATATAGCTTGTATTTCGTCAGATGTATTATAATAATTTATTAAAGCTGTTGTATCTGTAAATTCCTGACCGTTATAGCGAAATCTAGCCAATATATTAATATCAACTAAAGCTGCATTTTGATTCCCTAACCAAAGATTGGCTTCTGCTCTGTTTAATATAACCTCTTCTCCTTTAAGTTCTACTGCTATATGATACGGTTGACCGGAATTAGAGGTTAGGTTTTCTTGGAAAAAATATTCCCTGATCCTTGCTAAAAAACGAGCATCGGTACCCTGATTCCAAATTCCTGTAGCCGATACTCTTTCATCCGGTGTATTCAACGGGTTGCTGAATAAACGATTGAAATCAATAATATTTAATCGATACCCTATACTTTTACGTTGATGCGTACTAAATTTTTGCATCACCAGAACGTTACTTTCATCTTCGGCGTTTCCATATTTACTAGCAGTATCATTAAATCCAGATCCCTGAACATCTGCATAATCTTTGACATAGGTTTCAGGAGAACCATCTAGAAACTGATCACTATATTTTTTACAATTTGCATAGTCTCTTTTCCAAAGATAAAAACGAGAAGCAAATGCCAAACCAGCTTTTTTAGTAAAATGGTATTTTTTAGTTCCCGAAAAGAAACTATCATCTATTAACGAAAGTCCTTCTAATAAATCTTTTTCTACCAAATCATATACTTCTGCCACCGTGTTACGAGTATATGTAGGAAGAAATTCCGTTTCGGGGTTTAGAATATAAGGAACCCCAAGATTGGTCGAGGCATTCTCATCATAATGTAAACCAAAAATGTTAACTAACATAAAGTGATGATAGGCTCTGGATAATAAAGCTTCACCTTTAATAGAATTCTTGAATTTTTGATCACCTTCTATATTATCAATCACAGCCAATACTTGATTGGTATGAGCGATCCCGTCATAAGTCTGATCCCAATAATAGGTAGGGGTATCCCAGAAAATAGCATCGACTTTATCCCAGGTATATAATTGTTCATCCTGTACCCTTATAGAATTACCTCCAGTAGTTTGACTTACTCCGTTAATATCTGGATTTCCTGTTGGACCAACTAGATCGGTATAGGCATCTGTAAAAGCATAACTACCCTGAGAATAGGAATCTGCCACCACTTTAAAGGCCTTGTCTAATGAGTCTAATTCCAGTCTATCATCCGGGGACTCATCCAAATAATTATCACAAGAATTGAATGCTACCAATAATAGCGAAAGAAGACCGTATATTTTTAAATTATGTGTTTTCATTTTCTTTCTTTTTTTAAAATCCAACATTAACTGAGAAGGTTACCGATTTAGCTACTGGTAATGCAGCACCACCTGCATTAAAAAATTCTGGATCTTGTCCATTTAATTTTTTATCAGAGTATAGGAGAAATAAGTTCTCTCCCTGTAAACGGAAAGTGGCCGAAGCGATTCCTATTCTTTTTGCATAACTACTGGGCATCGAATATCCAAGGATAATAGAACGCATTCTGGCATAGGTGCCATCTGCAACTCTAAGGTCACTATTATTATACAATCGATAGGCATTGTCCCCTCCTAATTCGTTACGAGCTACTCTGGCATCCAAAATTGCGGGTATGTTGGTAACATTTTCATCTCCTGGTAACCTCCATCGATTGATCAATTCTCCTGGAAGGGAATTAAAGTCTGTATACGAATTATTAAAATTACTGTTCAATCGTATTTTGTAATCAAACTTAAAGGAAATATTAGCCGAAAGCGAAAGGTTTCCGTACTTAAATGTATTATTAAACCCTCCAGATCCTCTAGGTTGTGTCGGTCCTTCATATTTTAATATTTCTTCAATATTCTCTCTTCCTTGTAAGTCTATATTAGTAACTCGATTATTATCTGCATCAAAGAAAGTAGGAATACCAAATTCATTTAAACCAGCAAAACGAGTAGAATAGAGTGCAGAAATCTCACGTCCTGTAAACGGTGATCCAGAAGGTTGTATTAAGTCAACCAAACGAGGATTGAATTTTAATTCCACAACCTCCTCTGTATTATATCCTACATTGATATCCGTAGTCCAGCTAAAGTTTTCGGTTTTTACGTTTACAGAAGATAATGAAAATTCATATCCATCAACTTCCATATCGGCAAAATTACCCGTTTTAAATGCCTGTCCACCTACACCACTGGTTTTGATGGTACCTATTAAATCAAAAGCGTTACGTCTGTAATATCCTAATTCCCCTGCGATACGAGAATTAAACAAAGCGTATTCTAGCCCCACACTAAATTCTTTTAGTTTTTCAAACGTTAAGTCATTATTCTCTAAAGAATTGATATTGATAACCGTTTCTGGATCATTAGGTCGCAACGGAACTCTACTTCGTAAATCCAAAGATGCACTAGTAAGTGGTCCTCTACCTCCTGATAAACCGTAAGTAGCTTTTAGCTTTAGAATATTTAACCAATTAACATCCATAAAATCTTCTTTGTGAAGGTTCCATGCACCACTGATATTATAGTTGGTAAGGTATCTGGCCTTGCTACTACTTCCCTGTAGGTTAGAACCATCATAACGTAGCGTACCATTAAAAGTATATTTATTTTTTATACTATAACCAGCATTAAAGAAGAATCCTGTAAAACGATCCCTAAAGTTAGATATTTCGAAATATTGATTATTTCTATCAGTAAGTTGATCTATAGCATCTGGGTTCGTATTTACCAAGAAACCATTTTCGTAGGATATACCAATACCATTATACTCTCTACTTTCTCTATTGGTAGATTTGATTTCCTGACCTAATAAAAATGTAAATTGATTGTCATCATTAATTTTAGGGTTCCAGGAAATAGAATTTCTCCAATAGGTATAATTCAATACATCTTCATTAAAAATATTAATCCCTCCTTCTGGTAAGATAGAATAAGGAGGTAAAGTCAGATTGTCAGGATCCTGATACAAAAAATCATTTACATCTCTAAGGACACCTTCATCTGCTCTAAAAGCCTCAGCTTGATTAGAGTTGTCGCCAATTACATGTTCTCTTTTGGTAATGGCTCTTCTATAATTAAAGGTGGTATTATATGTTAGATTATCTTTAATCTTATATTCTAAATCCGTCTGAAATGTGATATCAGTAACATCGATATTGATTCTATTGTTATTCAGCTCGTGTATGATATTAAAAGGAGCATAGTTTTTTCTAAAAAATTCCAGATTTCCATTTTCATCATAAGGAGTAACACTTCTGCTATTAGTCAATGAATAACTAAAAGGATTGATATCAAACTCACGTTCGAAATTACCAGTAAGTGGATCTAATCTTCTATCATTTGTACCTGGAGTAATTTGATCTCGGATACTGGCAGATACAATCGTTCCAATGTTTAGTTTATCAGAAAGGTAAAACTTATTATTTAATCTAGCCGTATATCTTTCTGCACTATCACCAATCGTAGTTCCTTGATCATCTAAAAAACTTAAAGAGAACAGGTATGTAGATTTTTCACTACCCCCAGAAATGTTGATAGAGTGATTTTGTTGCAATGAAAAATCGTTAAATAATACTTTAAACCAATCTGTATTTGCAGTTTGATATCGTGTAAAAAAACTATCGGCTAATCCTCCATTTGGACCAATTTCTACATCATTTGTGGCTCTTAGATTATAGTATTTTCCGATAACTCCATAAGATTGTGCTCTCTGTGCAGTGGTTAAATCCAATAAGTTTTTTTGTATTAATTCTGAGTATACAAATAATTCTTGTTGAGAATTTAAAACATTAAAATTTTCATATCTCGGGCGTAATCTATATGTGAAATTTCCATTATAGCTTACCCTCATAGATCCTTTTTTACCTGTTTTAGTTGTAATAACTATGACACCGTTTTTGGCACGAGCACCATATAATGCTGTTGCAGAAGCATCTTTTAGTATAGAAAAAGACTTAATATCATCTGGATTTAAACCAGCGATAGATGAACCTATTAAAGAAGTAACGTCTCCAGAGGACAAATCACCAGCTGCAAGTTCTACATTATCTTCTAAAATTACTCCATCAACTACCCAAATAGGATTGTTATTACCATTAATAGAGGTATTACCTCTTATACGGATTCTTGGAGAAGCTCCAAAGGAACCAGAGATGTTATCAACAACAACCCCAGCATCTCTACCCTCTAAAAGTCTGGAAGGGTCAGCTACACCATCAATTTTAATTTCCTCTAAATCCAGTCTTGTAGCTACACCAGCAAATAGACGTCTGTCGGTCTTTCGATATCCATCAGTAACAATAACCTCATCAAGAGACTCTATGGATTCTTGTAAAACAATTCTAAGGTCCTTATTATCCACAATAGTGATATTTTTTGTTTCAAAACCAAGACTTTCTACTTTTAAAACATTGTTTACTGCAACCTCAATACTAAAGTTTCCATCAAAATCAGAGATTACGCCTTTGTTAGTTTCTATAATACTAATAGTAGCATTAGGTATAGGTAGTCCATTTTGATCAACAACGATTCCCTTAATTATGAACTTTTGCTGAAAAGCAGCAAATTTGTTGGTTATGTTTTTGGTGTTGGTAATATCTACTTTGTATGTATGTGTATTGGCGTTGATGCCGCAAAATGAAGATAAGAATAGAAATACTAAGAGTCTGGTTATGACAGTACCCCTAAAATTATTTGCACCACTGGAGCAAATCGGTATAGTTTTTTTCATGTGAAAGTAATTGTTTAAAGGTTTACATTGTTGTTAGTTAGTATACCCGCCGGTTAACTAAATTTAAGAATCTTTCTTATAGCAATGAACTATACGATAGAACAATGCATTCTATAGGCATATAGTGCATTGTGAGAGATAATACTTAAACAAAGGAAGTAAGGGGTATAAATTTTGTAGTTTTTTAATTCATAAAAGTGTGTTGAGTTTTTTTAATAGTTAGTAATTTGTTTTCACGGTATCATTAAAATGGAAATTTCTGCAATATATGTATATATTAACATTTAGCAATGTTATTTTAACATTGCTGTCCCCATAATAAACAGTTTTATACAGAAATACCCTACAAATTATTTTTTTTAAAAGTTAGGAAAATGGGGTATGATCGTTTTATTCGATATAATATGTATGTGAGTAGGTTGATTTTTAGGTGTTTATATCAAGGTTTGTGTTTTTGTGAAAAAGGTGATTTTTTTACAAATATAAAGGGTAAAACATTAAAATCAAGATGTTTTTTTATGATGTTTTTCTTAAATTATGATAATAGATAGCCCCTAAATAACTAATATAATACGATTCGATGCAGAAAAGTTAACATTTATTATGATACTAGTTTACCCCAGAGGATTAATTTATTGTTTTGATCCATGAGATTACATCGTCGTGCCTCCTTGTAATGACGTGTCATATCGAATGTAGTGAATCACCCTTCGACTCCGCTCAGGGTTCGGGTTGTATTAATTGAGTTTCTTTATAATGATCTGCATATAACCTTTTAGTCTAGCATCTAGTCTCTAGATTCTTGTTTCAATACTAAATTACTCATTACTAACATTCTTGAGATTACTTCGTCGAGTCTCCTTGTAATGATGTGTCATATTGTAGTGAATCACCCTTCGACTTCGCTCAGGGTTCGGGTTGTATTAATTGAGTTTCTTTATAATGATCTGCATATAACCTTTTAGTCTAGCATCTAGTCTCTAGATTCTTGTTTCAATACTAAATTACTCATTACTAACATTTATGAGATTACTTCGTCGAGTCTCCTTGTAATGATGTGTCATATTGTAGTGAATCACCCTTCGACTTCGCTCAGGGTTCGGGTTTTATTAATTGAGTTTTTTCATAATGATCTGGATATAACCTTTTAGTCTAGCGTCTAGTCTCTAGATTCTTGTTTCAATACTAAATTACTCACTACCAACATCTCTGAGATTACTTCGTCGTGTCTCCTTGTAATGACGTGTCATATCGAATGTAGTGAATCACCCTTCGACTCCGCTCAGGGTTCGGGTTTTATTAATTGAGTTTCTTCATAATGATCTGGATATAACCTTTTAGTCTAGCATCTAGTCTCTAGATTCTTGTTTCAATACTAAATTTCTCATTACTAACATTTATGAGATTACTTCGTCGTGTCTCCTTGTAATGATGTGTCATATCGAATGTAGTGAATCACCCTTCGACTCCGCTCAGGGTTCGGGTTGTATTAATTGAGTTTCTTCATAATGATCTGGATACAATTATTTAGAGTTTTGTGTCTGGCCTCTAGTCTCTAGATTCTTGTTTCAATACTCTCTACTAACATTTATGAGATTACTTCGTCGAGTCTCCTTGTAATGATGTGTCATATCGAATGTAGTGAATCACCCTTCGACTTCGCTCAGGGTTCGGGTTGTATTAATTGAGTTTTTTCATAATGATCTACATACAATTATTTAGAGTTTTGTGTCTGGCCTCTAGTCTCTAGATTCTTGTTTCAATACTAAATTACTCATTACTAACATTCTTGAGATTACTTCGTCGAGTCTCCTTGTAATGATGTGTCAATTGGGAATGAAGCGATCTGTTTGAATATCGTTACTCTATTCATGAGATTACTTCGTCGTTCCTCCTCGTAATGACGTGTCAATTGGGAATGAAGCGATCGTTCCTCCTCGTAATGACGTGTCAATTGGGAATGAAGCAATCTGTTTAAATCAGAGTCCTACATCATGAGATTACTTCGTCGTTCCTCTTCGTAATGACGTGCATATAGCCTTTTAGCCTAGCATTTAGCTTCTGATCTCTTGTCTCACTACTAACTACTACATACTCACTACTAATAAAGACCTATATACAATCTTTTAGTCTAGTATCTAGCATCCAGATTCTTGTCTCTTGTCTCCTGTTTCCTGTCTCAATACTCATTACTACATATTCACTAACTACCACAAAACCCAATACGTTAAAAAAAAACATATCGGGTTTCAATGCTAGTTTGATTATTATCTATGAAAAACAATATCCATTTTCTGCAGCTACCTTATCCGCAATTTTAGTTCGTAGGACTACTACATTGGGCTGGTTGGCATATTTGGTAAAACGTTTTAGGCCCATAAGCATCATACGTTGTTCATCACCTTCGGCAAAAGATACAATTCCTTCTTTTCCTTTCTTAATAATGATATCTACAGCATTGTATAAATACAATTGAGACATAGCAATCTGTATTTCCTGAGCTTCTTCTCCAAAACGTTTGGCATTTTTCTCAGTACGTAAGATGGTAGATTCTGCCATATAGATTTCAATTAATATGTCTGAAGCAGCCATTAATAATTGTTGGTGTTCTTCTAACTGAGGACCAAATTTCTGTACCGCAGCTCCTGCTACCATTAAGAACACTTTCTTCAGTTTGGCAATGATTTCTTTTTCCTCGGCAAAAAGTTGAGAATAATCCGGCGTATCAAATGATGGTATGCCTGTTAGCTCATCTGCAACGGCCATAGCTGGTCCCAGAAGATCTACATGCCCTTTCATTGCTTTTTTTACTAACATCCCTACCGCTAGCATACGATTGATTTCATTCGTCCCTTCGTAGATACGTGATATACGGGCATCTCTCCACGCGGATTCCATCGGTGTATCCGCAGAGAATCCCATTCCTCCAAAAATCTGAATCCCTTCATCGGTACAACTCTGTATGTCTTCTGATACAGCTACTTTTAGAATAGAACATTCGATAGCGTACTCTTCTACACCCTTTAGTTCCGCTTCCTGATGAGAGTTTCCTTCTGCTTGTCGGATGGCAATTCGATCTTCTATATTTTTTGCCGCGCGGTAACTAGCAGATTCATCAGCATATGCATTGGTGGCCATCTCCGCAATCTTCGCTTTGATAGCTCCAAAATTCATGATTGGTGTTTTAAACTGGATACGCTCATTAGCATATTTGGTAGCTTCTCCAATGACTCTACGCTGTGCATCTAAACAAGCAGCAGCTAATTTAATACGCCCTACATTCAGTGCGTTCATAGCAATCTTAAATCCATTACCTCTTTCTGATAGCATATTTTCTACAGGTACCTTGGTATTACTAAAAAATACCTGACGGGTAGAGGAGGAGTGGATACCTAGTTTCTTTTCTTCGTCTCCCAACGAAATACCATTTTCAGGATCATTTTCTACAATAAAACCTGTGATATTTTTATCGTCTTCGATACGTGCAAAAACTATAAATAAGCTGCAGAACCCTGCATTAGAGATCCACATTTTTTGTCCTGAAATCAGGTAATGTGTTCCATCATCGGATAATACGGCTTTGGTCTTACCAGAGTTGGCATCAGATCCGGCTCCTGGTTCTGTTAAACAATAGGCACCAAACCACTCTCCTGTAGCGAGTTTAGGAACATACTTTTTCTTCTGCGCTTCATTACCATATAATGTAATGGGCATGGTACCAATACCTGTATGAGCTCCAAAGGCCGTACTAAAAGACCCAGTAGCACCAGAAATATAATCGCAAACCAGCATAGTAGATACAAACCCCATTCCCAGTCCATCATATTCCTCGGGTACAGATACACCAAGAAGTCCTAATTCACCGGCTTTACGCATGCATTCTTCTGTATAGGCATAATCTTTAGATTCGAATCTCTCCCAATGCGCCCATAATTCGCGATCGACAAATTCTTTGGCACTATCACGCATCATTTTTTGTTCTTCAGAAAAATCTTCTGGAGTAAATACATCTTCACACTTCGTTTCTTTGACAAGGAATTGCCCTCCTCTAAGAATATCTTTATTTATATTTTCTGTATTCATAGTTGTTATTTTTTTTGGAACCTAGACTTATAGATACTAGAACCTAGATTTGTTAACTCTTACTTTATAATTTTAATATAGTCTAGACTCTAGACTCTCATAGTCCAGTGTCTAGTTTAAAAACTCAAAAATACCCGCTGCGCCTTGTCCGGTTCCTACACACATGGTTACCATTCCGTATTTACCTTTCATATCACGCTTACGCATTTCATCAAATAGTTGTACGGAAAGTTTGGCTCCTGTACATCCTAGTGGGTGCCCTAATGCAATTGCTCCTCCATTGACGTTAACAAGTTCTTGGTTTAGTCTAAGTTCTCTCATTACTGCTAAGGATTGAGAAGCAAAGGCTTCATTAAGTTCTATCAATTCGATATCCTCTTGTTTAAGCCCTGCTTGTTTTAGAGCTTTTGGGATTGCTTTTACAGGACCAATTCCCATAATTCTAGGCTCAACACCGGCTGCGGCATAATTGACGAGTCGAGCAATAGGTTCTAGATTTAGTTCTTTTACCATTTCTTCGCTCATTACCATTACAAAAGCAGCTCCATCACTCATCTGAGAAGAATTACCAGCAGTGACACTCCCATTTGCAGCAAATACAGGTCTTAATTTACCTAGCACTTCTTTACTAGTTCCTTTACGAGGTCCTTCATCTTTAGTTACCGTATATGATTTGGTAGCTTTTTTTCCATTTTCATCGATATATGTTTGCTCTACATTGATAGGGACGATCTGATCTTGAAAACGATTTTCTACCTGTGCTTTTAGTGCTTTCATATGAGAATTGTAAGCAAACTCATCCTGATCCTCGCGAGATACTTTAAATTGATTTGCCACAGCTTCTGCAGTATTACCCATACCCCAGTAGTAATCTTCATGTCCTGATTTTGCTAGATCATAATTAAGTTCGGTCTTATATCCGGTCATAGGAACTGAACTCATACTTTCTGCTCCGCCGGCTATAATACAATCGGCCATTCCGGATTGTATTTTGGCAGTAGCAATACCAATCGTTTCAATTCCTGAGGAACAAAATCTATTTACGGTTACTCCGGGGACATCCACAGAGTTTAGTCCCATTAATGAAATCAAACGTGCCATATTCAGCCCCTGTGATCCTTCTGGCATGGCATTACCGACAATTACATCATCGATACGTGTTTTATCTAGTTGAGGTAGCTCCTTCATCATATGTTCGATGGTTTCGGCTGCCAATTCATCTGTTCTTTTAAATCTGAACACTCCGCGAGGGGCTTTCCCGACGGCTGTTCTATATGCTTTTACTATATATGCTGTTTTACTCATAGTATTATATTTATTTAGAAAATAGAGACTCTAGAATCTAGAGACTAGATGTAAGACTTCTAATCATTCAAATTATCCATGAAAGAACCTATCATTTTCTGTATTTGTAAAATTTTATTTTCTAATTCTTCAAATTTTTCTTTGCTTATATAGCTTTCATTATAAGAAACGATTAATTGCGTTTCCCATTCAAAAGCTGATCCTAAACTATTCTCTAAAAACTTTTTAAAATGTTTGTTTGTACTTTTGCTAGACCCTTCTGCTATATTTGACGGAATAGATACAGCGCATCTATTCATTTGACTAATGAGATTAAATTTTTCAGATTCCGGAAAAGATTTAGTTAGTTGATAGCTATTACCTACTAATTTTATACTTTCTTCCCAAATTTTTAATTTTTTAAAATTATGTCTTGCCATCGGTCTAGTTTCTTACAGTCTAGTTTCTAAGTGTCTATTAATTACGTAACGGTTTTCCTTTCTTAAGCATATGCTCGATACGCTCTAGGGTTTTACGTTCTGTACATAGGGATAAGAAAGCTTCTCTTTCTAGATCTAATAGGTACTGTTCTGTAACTAAAGTGGGTTCGGATAAATCTCCCCCGGCCATTACATATCCTAGTTTGTTGGCTATTTTCTTATCGTGTTCTGAGATATACTTACTGGCTTCCATAGAATCTGTTCCTACCAGAAACATACCTAATGCTTGTTTTCCCAGTACTTTTACATCCTTACGACGTACGGGTTGCGTATACCCTTGCTCTGCCATTAGTTTAGCATAGGCCTTAGCGGTAGCAATTTGGCGATCTTTGTTTACTACAACAATATCTTTTCCATGTTGTAATATATTGGTGTCATACGCTTCATATGCTGAGGTTGATACTTTGGCCATACCAATGGTTAAGAAATGCTCCTGAAGGATATTCAGCTCTACATCATTTTTCTTAAAGGAATCTGATGCTCTTAATGCCATTTCTTTGGATCCACCACCGCCGGGTATAACTCCAACTCCAAATTCTACCAATCCAATATAACTTTCTGCTGCGGCTACTACCTTATCGGCATGTAGTGTCATTTCGCAACCACCACCGAGTGTCATTCCGTGAGGGGCGACTACTGTAGGAATTGATGAATAACGAAGTCGCATGCATGAATCCTGAAAATACTTAACAGCCATATTTAACTCATCATACTCTTGCTCTACAGCCATCATAAAAATCATACCAATATTAGCACCTACAGAGAAATTAGCAGCTTGATTACCAACAACCAATCCCTGAAAATCTTTTTCTGCAAGATCTATTGCTTTATTAAGTCCGGCGAGTACATCTCCTCCGATGCTATTCATCTTACTCTGGAATTCTACATTAAGGATTCCATCACCAAGATCTTCTATAACAACACCACTGTTTTTAAATACTTCTGATGATTTACGGATATTATCAAGAATAATAAAGGCATCTTGTCCAGGTACTTTTGTCTGTTCTTTTTTAGGAATATCATAAAAGAAGGTTGCTCCATTTTTGATCGTATAAAAAGAAGTGCTTCCTGAAGTAATCATATCCTGTACCCAAGCAGCAGGTTCATATCCTTCTACCTTCATCATTTCGATACCTTTTTCTACTCCAATAGCATCCCAGATCTGGAAAGGGCCATGTTCCCAACCAAAACCTGCTTTCATAGCATCATCAATTTTGTATAGATCATCGGTGATTTCGGGAATACGATTAGATACATATGCGAAAAGTGCTGATAGATTCTTACGATAGAATTCTCCTGCCTTATCTTTTCCAGAAACTAATACTTTAAAACGATCGATTACCTTATCAATAGTTTTGGTTAGTTCTAGAGTAGGGAAAGAGGCTCTTTTCTTTTCTCTATAGGCTAAGGTGTTTAGGTCTAACGAAAGGATTTCTTTTTTTCCTTCTGGAGATACTTGTTTTTTATAAAACCCTTGACCTGATTTACTACCCAGCCATTTGTTCTCCATCATTGTATTAATGAATCCAGGTAACTTAAATAGTTCGTGGCGCTCATCATCTGTACAATTATCTGCAATACCATTGGCGACATGTACCAATGTATCTAAACCAACAACGTCTACTGTACGAAAAGTAGCTGATTTGGGTCTTCCGATTACAGGTCCCGTTAGTTTATCGACTTCTTCGATAGTTAATTCCATATCGTTTACCATATGAAACAAGCTCATAATACTAAAGATACCGATTCTATTACCGATAAATGCTGGGGTGTCTTTGGCAACAACAGAAGTTTTACCCAGATATTGTTCACCATATCCATTGAGGAACTCTAATACCTCAGCAGAAGTATTTGGTCCAGGAATGATTTCGAATAATTTTAAATATCGGGCAGGGTTAAAGAAATGTGTTCCACAGAAATGTTTTTGGAAATCTTCGCTTCTTCCTTCTGACATAAATTTGATAGGAATCCCTGAAGTATTTGATGTAATTAATGTTCCAGGAGTTCTGTGTTTTTCCAGATTCTCGAAAACTATTTTTTTAATATCTAATCTTTCTACTACAACTTCTATAATCCAATCTACGTCAGCTACCTTTGCTATATCATCTTCCAGATTTCCGGTAGTGATTCGATTTGCAAATTTTTGATGATAGATTGGAGAAGGTTTAGATTTAAGAGCGGCTTTTAATGAATCATTTACTAATCTATTACGAACCGTTTTGTTTTCTAATGTAAGGCTTTTTGCCTTTTCTTTATCGTTTAATTCTCGAGGGACAATGTCGAGCAATAATACTTCGACGCCAATATTGGCAAAATGGCAAGCAATACCAGATCCCATAATCCCTGAACCGATGACTGCAACTTTTTTAATGATTCTTTTCATTTGTTTACTTTGCTTCTTAAGATGTTAAAGATTATTTTTTGTGTAAATTTTCTTTGTTGAAATAATATCATTGATCATTTGAAATACTTCTAAAAAAGTATCTAGTTTTTCTTTGGGTACTTGTTCTCTTACTGCGGAGTCGAATGTAAAAACCACTTCTTTAGAAAATTCTCGCATTTCTACTCCAAAAGGAGTGAGGTATATAAGCACACCACGACCATCCAAGGGGTTCTTCTTTCTAAAAATAAGTCCTTTTTCTTCCATTGTTTTTAATGTTCGGGAGAGACTGGTTGCTTCCATACCCATTTTAGGACCCAATGAGGTGGATGGAGTTCCGTTTTCCGGATCGATACTTATCAAAGCAAATCCGGTAGCCATAGTGCTACCTTTTTTACTAGCTTCTTCATTATACATTTTGGCTACCGCCATCCATGTGGCTCGAAGCGCATAATCAATTGTTTTTTCCTTCATTCAGAAAGCATATATTTATTTAGAAGGTAAATATATTAAAAATTTATTATGCGTGCATAATAAATTATGTGAAAAAATTGTAAAAATGCGATTCGGTACGTGTCAAACAAAATAGTTATGGGTAGCTAATGTTTATTTTCAATTAAAAAAAAGATAAATGATCGCACATTAAGTCACGGACTCTTTATGTTAAAAGTTATAATTTACAGTTTTATTTTTAATAAATAAAAAAAACTCCTCATAAAATGAGAAGTATGTTTTTTTTGTGTTAAATCACTGTATATATAGTAATTGTAATAAGCTAATTAGCAGTAGATTTTATCATATAATTCTTTGTATTTAGCTTTTATGATACGTCTTTTTAACTTCATAGTAGGGGTAAGGTGTTCCGCTTCTATACTCCATTCATCTGGTGTAAGCTCGAATCTTTTGATCCGTTCCCATTTGCCAAATTTTTCATTGTGTTCATCAACTTCTTCCTGAACACGATCTATTACAGATTGGTTACTAACAATTTCTTCATTAGAATTACCAATGTGTATCTTCTTTCTTTCTGCCCATTCTTTGATAAACTCAAAATTTGGTTGAATAAAAGCAGCAGGCATTTTTTCTCCATCTCCAATAACCATAATTTGCTCTATAAAACGAGATTGTTTCATAGTGTTTTCGATAACCTGTGGAGCAATATATTTACCGCCGGAGGTTTTAAACATTTCTTTTTTACGATCTGTAATTCGCAAAAACCCTTCATTGTCGATTTCTCCAATATCTCCTGTATGAAAATATCCATCTTTTAGAACTTCTTTAGTCTTTTCCTCGTTTTTATAGTATCCCATCATTACTTGTGGGCCTTTTACGAGGATTTCTCCATCTTCAGCAATTTTTACCTCAGTATGCGGAATCATTTTTCCTACAGTACCAATCTTAAACCCTTTTTCTCTAATGTCATTTACGGAAACCACAGGGGATGTCTCTGTTAAGCCATACCCTTCCATAACATTAATTCCGGCAGCATTAAATACTCTGGCCAATCTTGATTGTAAGGCAGCACTTCCCGAAGCAATGATTTTTAGGTTACCACCAAGTGCTTCTTGCCATTTACTAAAGATTAGCTTTTTAGCAATTCCCAGTTTCTTTTCATACCACCATCCATTTGCTCCATAAGGTTCATATTGCAAACCTAAATCAACCGCCCAGAAAAAGAGCTTCTTTTTGATTCCTGTAAGATCAGTTCCTTTAGCAATGATCTTGTCATATACCTTTTCTAATAACCTAGGTACAGCGGTCATCACATCTGGCTTGATTTCTTTTAAGTTGTCACTAATGGTTTCTAAAGACTCCGCAAAATAAATACCGATACCTCTGTATTGATATAAATACATTAGCATTCTTTCATAAATATGACATACTGGCAAAAAGCTGAGTGCTTTGGTCTCTCCATCTACTAATGGAAACCGTACAGAGCTGTTTAGTGCATTACTTACGATATTCTTATGACTAAGCATTACACCCTTTGGTCTCCCTGTTGTTCCGGATGTGTATATTAGTGTGGCCAGATCATCTTCTTTTACGGCTGACATTAATTTTTCTACATTTTCTTGATTACTAGTGTCTTCACCTAATTCTAAAACTTTGTTCCAACTATTACATCCTTCTATATCATTAAAAGAGTATACGTCTTTTAGGGAAGGAACATTTTTTTGTATGTTTTTTACTTTTTGGAATACTTCCTCGTCAGAGACAAAACAATATATAGATTCTGAATGATTCAATACATATTCATAATCTTCTTGCGAAATAGTTGGATAAATAGGCACATTCTGAGCTCCAGTTTGTAGAATTCCAATATCGGTAATGTTCCATTCTGTTCTATTATTAGTAGAGATGATAGCAATTTTGTCATTAGGTTTTACACCTAACCTCAGTAAACCACGACTGATACGATTTGCTTTTTCTACATATTCCTTAGTAGAAGTAGCTATCCACTTTCCGTCGTATTTTGTTACTAGTGACTTATCTAAGTTGTGTTTTTCTAACTGATAGTGAGGAAAATCAAATAATCTGGTAATTGTATTCATACGTTATTTTCAGGTGTTTTAGGAGTTTTTTGATTGTCGATTTTTCATTAGTGAAAACTTCAAAAAACAACTATTATGCAAGCATAGTATTTCAAATTATGAAAAATCTTATAATACGCAACCCTAATATATAAAAAAAGGAGTTATTATCAACAACTCCTTTCATTTTTATAATAATGTTCAGAAAGCTATTTTTTTCTGATTTTAAAAGTGTTTTCTGCTCCTTTGCTAGTAATTGTAACAAAATAAAGACCTGAAGGGTATGTCGAGAGGTTGAATTGATGTTGACCAGAAATAGCTGTTTTAGTTTTAATTTCCTGACCTAGAATATTTCTAATTTGGAGATCATATTTTTCTTGGGATCCTTGAACAGTTATAAAATTAGTAGAGGGGTTAGGAAATATCTTAAATTCTGAAAGGGTATTGTCTTGAACGCTTAATGTTGATTGATCTATTGTATTTATTTTTAGGTCATCAAAATAAAAACCGTCTCCATGTGTCTGTGAATCTGACACAAATTGAAAACGGACTTTGATAGTTTTTCCTAAATAATCACTTAGGTCAATTTCTTCTAAAACCCAGTCCGATACCTCACCATCATAGACAGGTTCTCCTGTTGGTTGCCCGTCGTTACTGCTACCGGGGTTTGTAAATTTACCACATTGCGGAATCCAGGAAGATCCGTTATCGATAGATACTTCGAATTGTGCGTAATCCCAGTTGTTTTCTATTTCCCATTTGGCATAAAACTGAACATTAGCATATAAAGCATCGGTGAGGTCAATACTTTCTGTAAGTTCTATAGATTTATTCTGATTGCCAGAATAGTTGCCATTAGGAGAATCTGTAATGGATGCATTAGAGGATAAAAAGGTCGATGTTGTAGTAGCCCAACCAGAATTGGTATACTCATTAATCGTATTGGCATCATTATTTACGATCGTACTGAAAGCTCCATAAATTTTGGTAACATTTATTGATTCTTTAATGCTACCTCCATTGATCTGAATTGTATAGGATATTTCATCTCCAATTTGTATGGTATCTACTAAATCAATTGTTATTTTTCCGCTAATGTTTGATCCAATCTGTAGATTGACATAACTTTTAGAATTTCCTACACCAGAAATATTAGTGCTTAGAGGAATAATACGTACAGTAAAATTACCACTACCTGTTAGTCCTAGTCGTTTTACATCAAATTCCGCATCAAATGATTGATTTTCTCCAACAAACAAAGAGCCGATGCTTTCTACTTGAGCATAATTATTTGTCATTTTAGCAGCTGTTAGATTAAGGTACATCATGTTTTTACAGATTCCATCTATTTTATTCGATAGAGGCCAAAACTCATCACCGATTTCTGGGCCAAAACCAAATATTCTTTTGTGAGGTCTTATAGTTCCCCCATAACTATAGTCTATACTTCCTCCGGCAGCTACTGTAAGTTGTGTTATAAGGATATTATCATAATTGTTCTGAGAAACCAATTCTTCTGAGATAATTTGATATGTGTCGCCTTCTGGAGTTGGATTATTGGCTTCAAAACCATAAGGCATTAATAGTAGCTCTCCGAAAGAATGATTGTCCATTGATATTGTAAAATCGTGTTGATCTATAAACCATTTCATAGCTTGAGTTTCTATTTCAGAAAAGGCAGATGATCCTGCATAAATATCTGTAGAGACATCACTAGATGATCCTACAGTATTCCAAACGGCGGATGATATCGTACCATCTTTGTAATGATCATAGTTGCGATTAATATCTACTCCGTGGGTATTGAATCTGTTTTTTCTCCAAAAGCCACTACCATTAGGGTTTGTCTTTTGATTATATAAGTAACCATCCGGGTTTACTACCGGTATAAAATATAATTCGGTATTATCAACAATTTGTTTTACATCTTCGTTAGAGTTATAGTTTTCCAAGAGATACCACATATAATATATTAATTGGGATAAACTGGCAGGTTCTCTGGCATGATGAATAGAATTATATAGTATTTCTGGTTCTGTTGTTTCATCCGTGTTTGGATTATCAGAAATGCGTACCCATTGTAAAGCATTTCCTCCAATAGAAGGAGAAACAGAATTATCGGCAGTACCATTGGTTAAAAAATTGCCCACGTTGCTTCGTGCGGAAATTAGATCGGGGTATTTGGTATGCATGGCATCAAGATTATCTAACATCTCTTGGTATGTTAGATAACCTCCCATAGATCCTAAAGCAAAATTTGAAGGGGTAGGGTACTCAATAGTGGAATCATTACCTGTAGGACACGTAGGGTTTTGAACTATTTTTTGTGTTTTTGCAATTTTATTTTTTTTAATAAAGTTAGCTTCTAGATCTGGGATTATTATATCAACCTGATAGCCTAGTTTTTTTGCTTTTTCGATTTCAGTATTAGAAAACTCTGAAATTATAAAAACACCTTGTTTATGATGACCGTGATCCATTGGGATACCAGCTTCTGCGAGTTTTTGGAAGTTTTCAGGTGTATTGTATGTGATTTTAGCTTTACTGTATTTCTTTTTTGTTTGAGATACTGATAAAAAGGAAATTAATAATAATGGAATTAAAAGTATTTTTTTCATGACGTGTGTATTAATGGAATTTTAGCTAGCTAAAAAATGTGGTTTTTTTATGGCTGTTATTTTTTTTGAATTTTAAAAGTGTTTTCTGCTCCTTTGTTAGTAATTGTAACAAAATAAAGACCCGATGGGTATGTAGAGAGATCGAATTGGTGCTGACCAGAAATAGCTGTTTTAGCTTCAATTTCCTGACCTAGAATATTTCTAATTTGGAGATCATATTTTTCTTGGGACCCTTGAACAGTTATAAAATTAGTAGAGGGGTTAGGAAATATTTTAAATTCTGAAAGGGTATTGTCTTGAACACTTAATGTTGATTGATCTATTGTATTTATTTTTAGGTCATCAAAATAAAAACCGTCTCCATGTGTCTGTGAATCTGACACAAATTGAAAACGGACTTTGATAGTTTTTCCTAAATAATCACTTAGGTCAATTTCTTCTAAAACCCAGTCCGATACCTCACCATCATAGACAGGTTCTCCTGTTGGTTGCCCGTCGTTACTACTACCGGGGTTTGTAAATTTACCACATTGTGGAATCCAGGAAGATCCGTTATCTATAGATACTTCGAATTGTGCGTAATCCCAGTTGTTTTCTATTTCCCATTTGGCATAAAACTGAACATTAGCATATAAAGCATCCGTGAGATCAATACTTTCTGTAAGTTCTATAGATTTATTCTGATTGCCAGAATAGTTGCCATTAGGAGAATCTGTAATGGATGCATTAGAGGATACAAAGGTCGATGTTGTAGTAGCCCAACCAGAATTGGTATACTCATTTATCGTATTGGCATCATTATTTACGATCGTACTGAAAGCTCCATAAACCTTGGTAACATTTATTGATTCTTTAATGCTACCTCCATTGATCTGAATTGTATAGGATATTTCATCTCCAATTTGTACGGTATCTACTAAATCAATTGTTATTTTACTGCTAATGTTTGATCCAATCTGTAGATTGACATAACTTTTAGAATTTCCTACACCAGAAATATTAGTGCTTAGAGGAATAATACGTACAGTAAAGTTTCCACTACCCTCCAGCCCAAATCGTTTCACTAGAAATTCTGCATCAAAGGATTGATTTTCTCCAACAAACAAAGAACCGATACTTTCTACTTGAGCATAATTATTAACCATTTTGGCAGCCATAAGGTTAAGGTACATCATGCTTTTACAAATTCCGTCGATTTCATTGGATGCAGGCCAAAAGTCATTACCGATTTCTGGGGTGAAAGCGAAAATCTTATTGTGTGGTTGTGTTGTTCCTCCATACATAAAATCATCACTATCTCCTGCAGCTGGATATAAACCAGAAGAAATGGTATTATTAAAACCATTTTGGCTAACCATTTGTTTAGATACGATTTCGTATATCTGATTTTCTGCAGTAGGTTTATTATTGTCATATCCATATGGAAATAATAAAAGATCTCCAGATGTATGATTGTTTAAGGCAATCACGAAATCATGTTGCTCAGCAAACCACTTCATAGCTTGTGTTTCTATTTCAGAAAAGGCTCCCGTCCCTGCATATACATCAGAAGAAGTGTCTGTAGTAGATGTATCGATTCCACCCCAAACTGAACTAGATATTGTACCATCAGGATAAAAGTCATAATTACGATTTAGGTCTACTCCGTGGGTATTGAATCTGTTTTTTCTCCAAAAGCCATTACCATTAGGATTTGTCTTTTGGTTGTATAAATACCCATCTGGATTTACTACTGGCACGAAATATAATTCGGTATTATCTATAATTTGTTTTATGTTTTCATCAGAATCATAATTCTCTAGAAGATACCACATATAGTAAATTAATTGAGATAAACTGGCAGGTTCTCTTGCATGATGAAGAGCATCATACAAAATTTCAGGCTCAGTTTCATTACTATCAGGGTTATCGGATATTCTAACCCATTGCAATGCATTTCCTCCAATGGATGGGGTCACCGTATTGTCTGGAGTTCCATTGGTTACAAAATTACCAATATTAGCACGTGCAGAAATCAATGAAGGGTATTTGTTACGCATTGCATCCAGATTGTCCAGAACTTCTTGATATGTTAGGTATCCTCCCATAGATCCTAAGGCAAAGTTTGTTGGAGTTGAATAATCAATAGAGGAGTCATTAGTTGTAGAGCAGGTAGGATTCTTAACTTTTTTTTTCGTTTTGGCAATTTTATTTTTTTTGATAAAATTAGCTTCGAGGTCGGGAATAAGAATGTCGACTTGAAACCCTAATTTTTTTGCCTTTTCGATTTCGGTATTAGAAAAATCTGAAATTATAAAAACACCTTTTTTATGTTGTCCATGATCTATAGGGATTCCTGCTTTAGCTAGCTTTTGGAAGTTTTTAGGTGTGTTGTATGTGATTTTGGCTTTACTAAAGGTAGTTTTAGTCTGAGAAATAGATAAAAATGAAACCAAAAAGAATAAGAATAAGAGTGTTTTACTCATGGCTAACAGGTTTAATTGAGTTTACTATGTTTGGATTATAGCGTACAAATGCGCTTTTTATTGTTGTAGCTTTCAATCAAAAAACCTGAATGGCTTTATATTACACCAATTTAACCATACTATTTCTGGTTAAAACTTGTTCATTTTTCGTTTTATTTTCTTAATCATATTTCCCATAGCCATGGCTATGAAAAATAATCATAGCGGCATAAATCAAAAAAGCAACTTCGTTTTATCTGAGATGTTTTATAATCAAATTGAAAATAACATTTTTAACAAGTTTTTTCCTAAAGTATGTTTAGAATCCATCTATATGTTAAAAAAGGAACTACTTTTTGTGAGTAGTCCCTTAGCTTACTATTCCAAAAAAATGTTTAGGAACATTTGTAGTATTATAAATAGATCCGTTTTATAAAGTTTTATTTTTCGAATAAATAGTAAGCAGTTGCAAGGGATATATTTGATTTACGAATTTGTTCGTAATACTTTTTTGGAAGATGCTTGTTTTCTTTTCGTTTTTCTTTGTTAAGGTGTTTGGGTTTTTAAAGAAGATTTTTCTATAAGGTCATTAGTTTGCTTTTTTAAAAAACTTAACTCTTTGGCTTCAAGGTTATTTTGATTTTCTAAATTATTTATATTTTTTACTAGAAAATAAAAAAATATCAGACTAATCATGATTGGAATCAAATAAGCATAAAAAGTTAATCTCTTTTTCATGGTATTTATATTTAAGTTGAACTCAAAATTACACCATATAAAAACCCATTAATGTTAGCTAGCTAACATTAATGGGTTTTTGTATTTACTTAACTAATCTTAATAAATAATTATTAAAATTTAATTTTTACGCTATAAACTAGTGTAGTATAATTAACTGTTTTTCTCAATCCATTCTCTAGCATTGATAAAAGCTTCTAACCAAGGAGAAACTTCATCTTTTCTTCCATTTGGGTAGTGTGCCCAGTTCCACTGAAAAGTAGATCTTTCGATATGTGGCATTGTAACTAGGTGACGTCCGGTTTTATCAGTCATCATAGCGGTGTTATAATCAGATCCATTTGGATTAGCTGGATATCCTTCATATCCATATTTAGCCACAATATTGTATTCATTCTCTTGTAAAGGTAATTTGAATTTACCTTCTCCATGAGAAATCCATACACCTAATGTACTTCCTGCCAGTGATGATAACATTACAGAATTATTCTCTTGTATTTTGACAGAAGTAAAACCGCTTTCGTGTTTATGAGACTCATTATGAATCATTTTTCCGTGTTCACTATGCTCAGGGTTGATAACTTCTAACTCTAGGAATAATTGACATCCGTTACAGATACCTACCGAAAGTGTATCTTCTCTTTTAAAGAAGTTTTTTAATGCAATATTTGCTTTTTCATTGTAACGAAAAGCACCGGCCCAACCTTTTGCTGATCCTAAAACATCACTATTGGAAAATCCTCCAACTGCACCTATGAACTGAATATCTTCCAAGGTTTCGCGACCGGAAATCAAATCGGTCATGTGAACATCTTTTACATCAAAACCAGCCAGATACATAGCATTGGCCATCTCACGTTCGGAATTACTTCCTTTTTCACGAATAATAGCCGCTTTTGGCTTTTCTGATTTCGTAGTAAAACTAGGGAGTTTACCTGTAAAATGTTTCGGGAATGTATATTGTAAGGGTTGTTTCGAAAAGTTTTCAAACCTGTTTTTAGCTAAACCGTTTGCTGTCTGCTTTTGATCTAATAAGAATGAGGTTTTAAACCAGTTATTTCTTAGTTCTTCGATATTGAAGTCATAATGATCATTACCATTTTTTAACTGTAGTGTTGCATTGTCAGTAACGGTACCTATCTTGAAAAACTGAATATTATTCTCGGAGAGTATAGTTTCAATAGCTGCACCATCGGCACTTTGAAATACAATTCCAGAATTTTCGGCAAAGAGTAACTTTATAGAGTCATGTTCTCCTAATGCAGAAAGGTCTAATTCAGCACCTAAGTGTATATCTGCAAAACAAAGTTCTAATAAGGTAGTGATTAAACCTCCAGATGCGACATCATGACCAGCAACAATTTTATCTTCTCGGATCAATTGCTGGATGGTATTAAATATCGTTTTAAAATTTGAAGCACTGTTTATAGTAGGTGCTTCAGAACCTATTTTATTGACTACTTGTGCAAATGAGGATCCTCCTAATTTATAAGAATCATTAGATGTATTGATATAATAAATTGCTCCTTGATTTTTTTGTAGTACAGGCTCTACTACTTTAGTAATATCATTACAGTTACCTGCAGCAGATATAATTACTGTTCCAGGAGAAATGACTTCTTCATTCGGGTATTTTTGTTTCATTGAAAGCGAGTCCTTTCCAGTAGGGACATTAATACCCAGATCAATTGAGAAATCAGAAATTGCTTTAACAGCTTTATATAATCTGGCATCTTCTCCTTCATTTTTACAAGGCCACATCCAGTTAGCGGATAGAGAAATAGACTGTAATCCATCTTTTAACGGAGCCCAAATAATATTGGTCAATGCTTCTGCAATGGAGTTTTTACTTCCAGCTTCAGGATTGATAAGCCCAGAAATAGGGGAGTGACCAATTGAAGTAGCAATTCCTTCTTTAGAAGTATAATCCAGCGCCATTACACCACAATTATTTAGGGGTAATTGTAACGGTCCGGCACATTGTTGTTTTGCAACTTTTCCGCCAACACATCGATCAACTTTGTTTGTTAACCAATCTTTGCAGGCAACCGATTCTAGCTGTAATACTTGTTCTAAATATGAATGAAGTTTTTCTTTTTGATAAGTAATCTTTTCGTAATTACGATCAATGGTCTTATCAGTCATAATTGTTTTAGGGGAACTGCCAAACATATCTTCTAAGGCAAGATCCATTGGTTTATCACCTTTAGACTTGGACTCAAAAGTAAATCGATCATCACCAGTAACGTCACCTACTTGATACATAGGCGAACGTTCTCGTTCTGCAATTCTTTCTAAAGTATCTATGTTTTCTTGACCAATTACAAGTCCCATTCGTTCTTGAGACTCATTACCAATAATTTCTTTTGCAGAGAGTGTTGGATCTCCAACGGGTAGTTTATCGAGGTCGATTTTTCCTCCAGTTTCTTCTACTAGTTCTGATAAACAGTTGAGGTGTCCACCTGCTCCGTGATCATGAATAGATACTATGGTATTGATATCACTTTCTACCATACCTCTAATTGCATTGGCTGCTCGTTTTTGCATTTCTGGGTTAGAACGTTGTATTGCATTTAATTCAATACCACTACTAAACTCACCAGTGTCTGCCGATGATACTGCTGCACCACCCATACCAATACGGTAATTTTCTCCTCCTAAAATTACTATTTTATCTCCTGATTTGGGAGTATCTTTGAGAGCTTGTTCCGTTTTACCATATCCAATTCCACCAGCTTGCATAATTACCTTATCAAAGCCCAGCTTGCGAGCATCTTCTTTATGTTCGAACGTTAGGACAGAACCTGTGATTAAAGGTTGCCCGAATTTATTTCCAAAATCAGAAGCTCCATTAGATGCTTTGATTAGAATGTCCATAGGTGTTTGATACAACCATTTTCTTTCTTCTACAGCTTGTTCCCAAGGACGATTTTCTTCTAATCTAGAATATGAAGTCATATATACTGCTGTTCCTGCTAGTGGTAAAGAGCCTTTTCCTCCAGCAAGTCGATCTCTAATTTCTCCTCCAGATCCAGTGGCAGCACCATTAAATGGTTCTACAGTAGTCGGGAAGTTATGTGTTTCTGCCTTTAAAGAAATTACACTCTCGAATGCTGTTTCTTGATAAAAATCTGGCTTATCTGCGCTTTTTGGAGCAAATTGAGTAACCTTTGGACCTTTTATAAAGGCTACATTATCTTTATATGCCGAAACAATATCATTAGGATTGGTTTCAGAAGTTTTCTTTATTAATTTGAAAAGTGAAGTAGGTTGTTCTTCTCCGTCTATAATAAAGGTACCATTAAATATTTTATGTCTACAGTGCTCTGAATTGACCTGAGAGAATCCGAATACTTCAGAGTCTGTAAGCTTACGTCCAATTTTTTTAGAAACGCCTTCTAGGTATTCAATTTCTTCATTGCTAAGAGCTAGACCTTCACTATCATTATAAGAGGCGATGTCATCTATTTCGAGAATGGATTCTGGTAGGATATCAATCGTATAAATTTCCTGATTTAATCCATTATACTTTTGCGAAAGCATTGGATCAAAATCTTCATAATCATTTGTTACAGATTGAAATTCTTCAATGCGAATGATTCCTTCAATTCCCATGTTTTGAGTAATCTCTACTGCATTTGTACTCCAAGGAGTAATCATAGTGGCACGTGGACCAACAAAAAAAGCGTCAATAGACGCTATTAATATTTTGGGTTGGTTTCCAAATAACCATGTTAATTTTTCAATGTTTTCTGCTGAGATATCATTAGCGGTTTGTACTGCAAATACTTTCTCATTTTGGTTTCCGAAGAAGTGGATCATGCTTCCAGACTTTGTGTTGAATTTTACTAAGCTGCAAATTTACCACTTTTATATATAAAGTGTTGCATAAAATTGAAACGGAATTATATAGTTGTCCATTGTAACTTTATGAAAATTTGATAAGAAAAAGTAAGGTTGTTATTACTATTGTTTTATAGTATGATTATCTTTTTTGTGATACGTTGCTTAGATGAAATTATTTCTAGGAGTAACATGCCTTTTGGTAAGTTAGATATGCTTATCTGATTACTTATGTTTTCTTTAGAAATTATTTTTTTACCCGTTAAGTCGTATATATTTATGTTTGCATTATTGAAGGAAGATGGGAAAACTATGGATATGGTATCATTGGTTGATGAATTAGAATGTACTTTAATAGTATCCAATTCAAAATCTATAACTGATAACGATACTTCTGAATGTTTTCCTAAATCATTACATGTATTCGAGCTAAAGGTATTCCAATCATTAACATTATATGTCGTGGTAGGAGCTATAATGTTTTGTTTCCTAACTAACGTAGTGTTTTTAGCATAGTTAGATGAATTTCCTAATGTGCCTAAAATATCTAATAAAGTATTATTCTTAAATAACCCAATAACGTCATTTCCGTTAAAACTGGTAATTGAATTATTAGTATCATTAACGGTATTTAAATTAGCACATGTTAAGTCGAAAGAAGTATGTGTTATAACGAATACTTCTCCGTTAGCAATTGAAGCTCCATTTGGGAAAGAATAGGTTGCGGTTGACCAATTACTAGCACCATTAGTGCTTAATCTTAATTGATAATTGTCAAGGGGTATTGAGTTTCCCGTGTAATTTGCTATCTCCAGTGCTTTGTTAAAACTACTTCCTTCTATATATTCTGAAATGTATAATTCATTAGAATTGTTGTTTTCGCCAATCGTTGTACCGTTTATAGCAGTACTCCATGAAGAGGAATTATTAGCGGCATCCTTAGCTAATACTCTAAAGGAATACGTGTTTTCTGGAGTTAGCTGGGTAACAGTGATGCTGGTACCTGATACAGATGTGTTATAGGTTTCATTGACATACACTTCATAAAGTGTAACAGCTACATTATCAGTTGATGGTGACCAGGAAAGGTCGATAGTTGTTAAGGTCTCGTTACTAACTATTAACCCCGTTGGAATAGAAGGAGCTTCTGTATCAGTAGAGCTGATTCCCCATCGGTCTTGTGCAACGGGACCACCCCAAATAGCTGTTGCTAAATATGGGTTGTCTATAAAAGGATTTCTATTGCCTTGGGCATAGGTTTCATTGCTATCATGATATATATTTCTATTATCTTCTATACTAGAAACCTGATCTTCGGCATTCCACTCTAATAGAAGGTTGATCATATTAGAATCTATTGTATTAGTAGTTCCTATGGCTACATTATTAGGTAGGCAACGATTGCCATAGCGCAGATACATATATAAGATCATTCTGGCTACATCCCCTTTCCACTCATCTCCGGGATACCAGTTTCCCTGAGCTGTCGTTCCTGAATTTCCACTTCCGGCCGCAAACTTTCTACTTCCTCTATTTCCATTTCTTTGCACATCTGTTGGTCTTAGGTGGTGGGCATCCGCTCCAGGCCCTGTAGTTCCTAGGTTAGGATTCCCAAGAGACTTAGGGTAGGTGTGCTCTCTGTTCCAATCTCCAACCGAACCTCCATTACTGTTTTTATTTCTGGAAATATCATTAGTTACATCATTGTCAGCGCCACCTTCCCAACCATACAATAAGATTACGTTATTAGTGTTATTTTGATCTTCATCAGTAATTCTCGAGGCTTCCCAAATTCCCGGAGTATATGATAAAAAATTAGTGTGCGTATTAGTGATTTTTAATGCGAGTTCATCTCTAAGATCTAATCCTGTTTTGGTTAAATCCACACCATCATAATACGATTGCTGTGCGTAACTAAAACACGATATTAATAAAGAGAAAAAAAATAGCGATCGTGTTTTCATTTTGGTTTAAGAGTTAGTTATTCACGTTGTAGCAATGCCATGTAAAACCCATCATATCCAGATGTAGATGACAATATTTTTTTATCTTTTACAAAGGTAAATTCTTTTCCAGACTCTTGTGTTAAGAATGTATTAACTTGATCCTGATTTTCTGAAGGTAAAATAGAGCAAGTAGCGTATACTAATTTACCACCTGGTTTTACCATTTTGGAGTAGTTTTCTAAAATCTGAGATTGAGTTTCTTTAATCTGATTTAGGAATTCTGGTTGTAGCTTCCATTTGGCATCTGGATTTCGACTTAAAACTCCTAATCCACTACAAGGAGCGTCTATCAGTACTCGATCTGCTTTACCGTGCAGTTTTTTAATATCTTTTGTAGATTCTATAACTCTGGGCTCTATATTATGAGCACCTGCGCGTCTGGCCCTTCTTTTTAATTCTTTTAGCTTATTGCCATAGATATCCATAGCAATAATTTGTCCTTTATTTTCCATTAATGCAGCTAGGTGAAGTGTTTTTCCTCCTGCTCCTGCACAGGTATCGATAACACGTTGTCCTGATTGTACATCCAGAAAATCAGCTACCAATTGAGATGAAGCATCCTGAACTTCGAATAATCCATTTTTAAATGCTTCGGTAGAAAATACATTGGCTCTTTCTATAAGTCTTAGTGCCGATGGGTATCCTTTTATATATTCGGTATCAATATTTTCATCTTCTAAGGCTCCTCTTAGTTTATCTCTAGTTGTTTTTAAGGAATTAGCCCTAAGAATTACAGGTGCTTGTTGGTTTAAGGCATGTATTTCTTTATCCCACTTTTTACCTAACTCTTTTTCGCCTAGCTCATCAATCCAATCAGGGATTGATTCTCTGAATTTCCTGATATTACTAAGTTCATCAAAGCGTCCTTTGATACGTCGGGTAGGTGTGGGAGCAATTTGTTTCCAATCGGGCAAAGTAATTCCTCTTAATGTTGCCCATACGGCAAATATTCTCCAAAGATTCTCTCTAGAGAAAGGTTCTTTTACTTCTGCAATTTCGGCATATAAACGTTTCCAACGTACAATTTCATATACTGTTTCTGCAACGAAACTTCGATCTCTTGATCCCCATCTTTTATCACGCTTCAGTAATTTCTGAACTACTTTATCTGCATAAGCACCTTCATTAAATATTTCATTGAGTCCATCAATAACAGCAAAGACAAGATTTCTATGTAAACGCATTCTTTTATATTTGTTTTTTAGGGGTTGCAAAGGTAACTCTTTGCTTTAGAATTATATTATATTTGAATCAAAAATATTGGGTATGAGATTTTTACTGTTATTATGTGCAGGTATTACTTTTTTTTGTTCTTGTAAATCCAAAAAGCAAGATATTGTAACTCATAATTATTCTGATGTCAAAATGAAGATAATTTACAGTGACTCAATTAGTATTAGAGCAATTGAATTAGAAAAAGATCATTTAATGTTTGCAGGTGATAATGGAATGTACGGAATTTTTGATATTGGCAAAACATTTAATTTTGATCTTAAAAAAACGGATACCATAAAATATAATGAAAAAGGTGTTCATTTTAGAGCTATAGCGGCTAATTCCACGGCTATTTTTGTTTTAGGAATAGGATCTCCGGCCTTATTGTATAAAATAGATAGAGAAACCGGGAATAGGAAATTAGTATATAAAGAGGCACATGAAAAAGTATTTTATAATGCTGTAACTTTCTGGAATGATAAAGAAGGGATTGCTATGGGTGACCCTACAGATGATTGCATGTCTATTATTATTACTAGGGATGGAGGAAATACTTGGAATAAAGTTTCTTGTAAGGATTTACCTAAAATAGTAAAAGGAGAAGCTGCTTTTGCGGCAAGTAATACCAATATAGCTGTAAAAGGAGATCAGGCTTGGGTAGTTTCAGGAGGAGCAAAGGCTAGAGTCCTTCATTCTAAGAACAAAGGTAATAGTTGGGAAGTATATGATACACCAATGATTCAAGGAATTTCGACTACAGGAATTTATTCGGTTGATTTTTACGATGAAACTATTGGAGTTATATATGGAGGTGATTATTTAAAACCAGAGGAAAGGACAAAAAACAAAGCTATTACCCATGATGGAGGTAAGACTTGGCAGTTGATAGCTAATGGTAGTGGTGCTGTATACAAGAGTTGTGTCCGTTATGTTCCCAATAGTGGAGGTAAGGAAATGGTAGCACTTGGTTTTACAGGAATCTCTATATCTAATGATTCGGGCGAAACATGGAAAGATATTAGTGATGAAGGTTTTTATACATTACGATTCCTGAATGATAGTGTAGCCGTTGCAGCTGGGAAAAACAGAATTGCAAAGTTGACATTTAAATAGGAAAAACTTAGCATAGAAACTGAAATTTGAGACTAAAATAAGTTTAAAAGGTATAATTAGTGGTGTTGTAGTGTACGGAGGGATATTCCAGAATAAAAGCATTTTAATGACCTCTTCTTCGATGACGCAATTGCTTAAGAAGTTTTCTTTTAAAATCTTTTTCGGCTTTTATAAGCTTTAGAATCTTTCTGTTAGGAAGTACGTGTTTTAGTTTTAGAATTAAATTTTCCCTTTCCTGATATTTCTTTTCTTCCGTAATAAGATAGTTGTTCACAAATTCTTCTGCCTTTTTATCACTTAGGCCATCAAAACCATTAGATTCTCTTATTATTTTTATGGATGCTCTTTCTTTACGTTTTAATTGCTCCATTATCTTTTCGTGGGCATTATAAATCGGCCAAAATTTCTGAGCTTCTTCACTACTTAAATTTAATTGTTCCGTGATATGTGCAATTTTAAAAGCTTTTACTTTTTCTCTAGAGCCTTCTTGTCCCAAAGAAATAGAGTAATTGAAAATTATAAAGAGGAATAGTAATATATTTTTCATGATTTCTTTATTCAATAAATATAGTTTCATTATCAATGTCTTCATTAGATAAGTAATCAAACAACGTTTCGTCGCTTATGTCTTCTGTAATGAATGTATCTGTAAAATTCAGTTCTACACTAAATAAGGATGCGATTTCAGAATCATTGAAATCAACATTTTCATCAGCAAGGTATTCTTGTATGTCTGCTAACTCGAGATTGTTAATATCGTTAGACAACCCATTTTTTTCGGGAATAGCCAATGAAATCACAATAGCAATCATAGCGGCAATACTGGAAATAAAAACCATGTTTTTTCTTGAGAAAAGAGAAACAACTTTTACTTCTTTTTTAAGTTCCATTGTTTTATCGAGAACGGTATCTTCCAGGTTTTCGAAATATCCATCCGGGATTGCAAGCCCCGTTTTTAGTTTATTTGATGATAAAATGGAATTTTTATTGATCAAATCTATATTTTTCGAAAGTTGTTCTTCAAATGTATCAAAATAGTTTTCCGGAGTCTTTAAACCACTGGTTATGTCATCTTTTAAAATAGAATTAGAGTCTGTAGAAAGAGATATTTTTCCTAATAACTTTTCTTCAAATGTATCAAAATAGTTTTCCGGAACTTTAAAATTCGTTGTATTAATATGTGGGTTTTCTTTTTTCACTATGTATTAGACTACGTAAATGTAGAAAGGTTTAATTAGTTTTTAAAAAGGTTTCAATTTTTTTGGATGCCAGATGATAGGAAGCTTTTAGTGCGCCTTCACTTGTTTCCAAAATTTCTGACATTTCTCGATATTTTAATTCTTGAAAATATTTCATATTAAAAACTTGTTGTTGTTTGAATGGAAGCGTTGCTATTGCTTTTTGAAGTTTTAATTGTATTTCATCTCCTTCAAAATAAACGTCAGACTCTAAATTATCAATAAGTTGCTGTTGAAGTTTTTTACTACTGATTTTAAATTTCTTAGCTTTCTGATTCAAAAAAGTAATGGACTCATTAGTAGCTATTCTATATAACCAGGAATATAGTTTACTGTCGCCTTTAAAATTTTTTATATTACGATAAACTTTTATAAAGACATTTTGTAAAATATCATTGGTATCCTCATGATCTTTAAGTATGTTCCTTATATGCCAATATAACCTCTCTTTATATATAGACACTAATTTTTTAAAAGCAATATTAATATCCTTATCGGTTTGTAGGGCATTAAGTAGTTTTTCTTCTTCTTCAGGGCTTAAATACATGGAATCACTTTAGTATCTGTATTATTAAAAATCAAAGTAATATTTTGTAGTTAGACTAAATTAAACAAAAAAGGTTTATTCTCACCAATGGAAATATTTTTATATGAAAGGTAAATATGTAATGTAGGAATAAAATATTAATAAAGTAGGAATTAATGTATTTTTACAGATAAAAAGTATGTTATATAGATAAAATGCAAAAAAAATTTGGATAATTTACAAATGATCGTATCTTTACTATGTAATAACGAGTTGATATTCTCATTCTCCCCAAAAAATGAGAGTTTGTGTAAAAGTGAGTTTTAATTTTAGAATAAGCCCCTAGATTAAGATGATTTGTGTGAAGAGAAAGAGTGCGAAAGCACTCTTTTTTAATTTATATATGTTATTATTTAAAATATTAATAATCTGAAAAATAGTATTTTGTAATATGGATAAGTATATTTTTTACAGAAGCAGTAGTAATTAATTCACTATTCTTTATAAAGGAGAATGAATAGTTCGCTTTATTGAGATTTATAATGGATATTTTGTACTGTTATGTTATATAAAAGCATAATTAAATATAAATTGATAAAGTGAAGATTGATAAGGTTTAAGATTAGTTATATTGAATAAAAGTAAGAATAAGACTACTTAATGTTGTTTGTGTCAATTTTAAATGGATAAAATTCATTTTTTTTTAGATGAAATACATAAAATTGTTTGGATAATTAAAAAATGATTGTATCTTTACAGTGTAATAATGAGTTAGTACTCTCATTCTCCCCAAAATGAGAGTTTATATAAAAGTGAGTTTTAATTTTAGAATAAGCCCCTAGATTAAGATGATTTGTGTGAAGGAAAAGAGTGCGAAAGCACTCTTTTTTAGTTTATATATTTATTATTTAAGATTTTATTAATTTGAAAATTAATATTTTATGATCTAAAATGTTGGAGTTATCTTCTTCCGGACAGTTAGAATTAATTCAATATTCTTTACAAAAGAAAATGAATAGTTTGTTTTAGGAAAATTTCTAATTAATATTTTGTGCTATACGATTAGGTGAAATTTGAATTTAATATAAATAAAGACTTATAAGAGGCAGGGTGTTTTATTGTAGGATAAAGATTACTTTTTTATATTGATTTTTATTTTAAATAGATTAAAACCATATTTTTTAGATAAAATACATAAAATTGTTTGGATAATTAAAAAATGATTGTATCTTTACAGTGTAATAATGAGTTAGTACTCTCATTCTCCCCAAAATGAGAGTTTATATAAAAGTGAGTTTTAATTTTAGAATAAGCCCCTAGATTAAGATGATTTGTGTGAAGAAAAAGAGTGCGAAAGCACTCTTTTTTAGTGTACTATAATTAGGTAAATAATAGCTTACTTTTAGTGGGGAATATTTTTTGATCTTATTTTTAGAGAATTAATTGTTAGAATTGATGTGAGGAAGTAGCAGGGAAAGTTGTAGTTCTAAAAACTACAAATGTGTATCGTTGATGTGAATTTCTATATATGTAGTATAAATCCTACTAATCCGTGTTTGTTTTCAGTATTTAAAGATAAAATTCAATTTTTTTAGATGAAATGCATAATATTGTTTGGATAATTAAAAAATGATTGTATCTTTACAATGTAATAATGAGTTAGTACTCTCATTCTCCCCAAAATGAGAGTCTATATAAAAGTGAGTTTTAATTTTAGATTAAGCCCCTAGATTAAGATGATTTGTGTGAAGAAAAAGAGTGCGAAAGCACTCTTTTTTATTTTGCTTATAGTATAACTTTAAAAGGTTATGTTTATATTTTACTTAGGATTAAGACCAAATGTTGTATTTGTACAAATATTCTTACTTAATTGAAAAATTAATGCTTTTATGTTATAAAATGTTATTCTCATTTTTTGTATGATTATATGTAATTAATCTATACGATTTATGGATAAGAAATTCGTATTTGAAGTTTGAATTTTATCCCTTAATCAGTGCAAAAAAAAACGAACTATATGCAAAAGTTTTATGCGTAAATAGTATTACTCTCATTTTTACTAAGAAGAGAGAAGTAGACTGAAAGAAAATTTCATAGAATAGTTAATGACGGAATAATGATAATTGATCAATGGAAACATTTTATATTAAAAATTAGTAAGAGTAATGTTTAGTTGTTTTTTTATCTAATAAGTAAGAAAAAGATTACATTTTAATTTGTTTTATTCTTTTTTGATGTTAAAATTCAATTTTTTTTAGATGAAATGCATAAAATTGTTTGGATAGTTGAAAAATGATTGTATCTTTACAATGTAATAATGAGTTAATACTTTCATTCTCCCCAAAATGAGAGTTTTTATAAAAGTGAGTTTTAATTTTAGATTAAGCCCCTAGATTAAGATGATTTGTGTGAAGAAAAAGAGTGCGAAAGCACTCTTTTTTATTGGTTATAAAATGTATTGAATAATACCAATTTAACCATAATACTTCTGGTTAAAACTTGTTCGTTTTTCGTTTTATTTTCTTAATCATATTTCCCATAGCTAAGGCTATGAAAAATAATCATAGCGGCATAAATCAAAAA
>CANMKK010000034.1 GCA_947498455.1 uncultured Aquimarina sp. | reverse complement strand
GCACGATTAGCAGAAGAGCAACGTTTGGCTGCAGAAGCTGAAGCTGCACGATTAGCAGAAGAGGAGCGCTTGGCTGCAGAAGCTGAAGCTGCACGATTAGCAGAAGAGCAACGTTTGGCTGCGGAAGCTGAAGCTACACGATTAGCAGAAGAGCAACGTTTGGCTGCGGAAGCTGAAGCTGCACGATTAGCAGAAGAGCAACGTTTGGCTGCGGAAGCTGAAGCTGCACGATTAGCAGAAGAGCAACGTTTGGCTGCAGAAGCTGAAGCTGCACGATTAGCAGAGGAGCAAAGACAGGCTGCGGAAGCTGAGGCTGCACGATTAGCTGAGGAGCAACGTTTGGCTGCAGAAGCTGAAACTGCACGATTAGCAGAAGAGCAACGTTTGGCTGCAGAAGCTGAAGCTGCACGATTAGCAGAAGAGGAGCGCTTGGCTGCGGAAGCTGAGGCTGCACGATTAGCAGAAGAGGAGCGCTTGGCTGCGGAAGCTGAAGCTGCACGATTGGCAGAAGAAGAAAGAAAAAGAAAAGAAGCCGAAGCTGCTGCTAATGCCGAAGATAGTAATGAGGATATCGATCAAATTCAAAAAGAACTAGACAATAGTAGTAGAATTACGAAAATGTTAATTGCTACTAGAGATTCATTACTGACTACGTCTTCTAATTTGGATAGAAAAGAATTTAATAAACTATTAGAATCTTTGGTTAATATGAATGACGAAGCGGAGGAGGTTAAAAAAGATTCTAATCCGGCAAGTTCTAAAAAACTAACTGCTAAAAATAGATTTATTAAATATGCAGAAGCATCAAGACCAGAAGCAAAATACGCTACTAAATATATACCAGGATATCCTGAAGGTTATTATTTAATAGGTAATGTGTTTAAAGGTGGAGTGTATGCTGATCGATTTACTAGCAAACTAAATGAATTAGGATTTAATGATTCACAGATTATTGTAAATCCTGAAAATCAATTTCAGTATGTATCCATAGATTACTATGCCGATAAAAATGAAGCTGCTGAAAAATATTTGAATAATATTGATAACAGATATTTTGGTGATATGTGGATATTGCATATTGCAAAAAGTAGAGTAGAATCATTAAAAAGGCTAGTTAAAGAAGCCAGATTAATAAAAGATACAGTAAAAGATGATACGGTACTTACTGAAAACTTATCATACATAGGTGGTCATAATATTAAGAATGGATATTATTTAGTTACCAATGTTTTTAAAAGAGAAAATTATTTTGAACGTGGAATGTCTAAGCTCAAAGCTCAAGGATTAGAACCACAATTTTTCAGAAACCCTAAAGACAATTATATATATGTCTACTTAAAACGATTTGACAGTTTAGATCAGGCAAAACAAGGCTTGTTTTCTAATGTGGATAATACATATGATGGTGATCTCTATATATTGAAAGTACAATAACCCCAAAAACAGCGTAAAAATGAAACATGATGAACATTACTTAGCGCAAATAGTTAGACAAAAGAATAGTAAACTAATAGCTTTCTTTCTTTTATTTTTTCTAATAATCAGTACTGGGGTATATGCTCAGCAAGATTTTAGAGCACGTATCAATGATACGGTTAGAGGTGATGTATTGATGATAGCAAACACCATTCTTGGTGTAACATCCAATCCTCCTAATAATCCTTATAATGTTGCGGGAACGAATAATGGTAATATTAATACTTCATATATTGACATCGATAATGACAATACTACATTTAGTTCTAGTAGTGCAGACTTATTAAACCCTAATACCAGTAATCCTGTATGTCCACAGATAGTATATGCTGGATTGTATTGGACAGCCAATTATTATATGGCAAGAGCTGGTGCTGTCTCTACGTCTAGGTTTCAATTGGATATAAATAATGGACCTTTTTCAGGAGACTATGATGCTGTACTTAGTAATTTTGGCAATGATTCATCTGTAATTGATCCCTCTCTAATGGGTAATTTAGTCGTCGCAGAAAGACCAGATTGTTGGACGGCGTTTACCAATGCAGCGGCTCTCAATGGAAATATTGCTGTTGTGCAGAGAAGTTATTGTTCTGAAAGAAATATTGTTATCGATGCCCAAAATGCTGGAGCAATAGGAGTAATAGTGGTTAATGACTACTATTATCCATGGCAAATGTCAGGAACGGATTTTCAAGAAATTACAATACCATCTATTATGATTGGTAATGATGATATAGGAGGACAGAACCTAGTTAGTTTATTACAATCCCAAGGAGGAAGTATAAATGCTTCTATTGGAAATATTCTTGTATCAAATGTACGCCTTACGGTAAATAATACTACGATTGCAGGTGTATATGCAGTGGAGAACAGTAATTTTTCTAATGATAATTCGGATGTACGATTATTACCGGCCTCTTCTAATATGGTGGTTACTCAACCCGTTGATGGTTGTGGGATTACTAATGGAGCTGCGTTATCTGGTAATATAGCTATCATAAGAGAAGGAGGATCCTGTAGTAATAGAGATAAAGTGGTAAATGCCCAAAATGCAGGAGCAATTGGGGTAATAATTGTGGGAAATTCAGCTACCGCACCTGCAATGACAGGTAATGGAACTGCCATTAATATTCCGTCAGTAGCCATAGGTAATACAGCTATATCAGGTCAGGATTTGATTACACTAATTCAGGCACAAAATAATGTAGTGAATGCTACTATTTCTACCCAAGGAGATGAAATAACAACGGGCTTACCGGCCAATGATCCACGAATCAATGGAACAGCAGATTATAGAGATATCTTATTAGGTTTTGGTGCTCCAGGATCGGTTAATTATGTTCCTGTGCAACCACAAGCGGGAACCCAAACAGTTAATACAGGTACAGGTCCGGTTACCACACATTCTGGTGTGATTTATGATGGATATGCTAATACTACATCTAATCCAGGAACGACAGCATCAGATAATGTACCCTATACCTGTTATGCAGATGTAACTAGTATTGTACAAGCGAATGGATTTGGTACGTATACTGTAGCAAATATGAAAGCAACGTTGGGTGTTACTTCTGGTGTTTCTGGAGCTGCGGGAGGGTGGACATTGGTGGTGTTTTATGATGATCCAACACCAACATCTACCAATGTGGTTCGTTTTGTATCTTCTTTTGACGGGTTTAGAGAAATTCAAGGAGGAGCAGGATCAACAACTGTTGATTTGACTATTTCAGGATTTCAAACCTTACCAGCTCCTTTACCGGTAAATGTACGATTTGGGGTAGGTTCTTTGGAAGGAGATAATGGAATCCCCAGGGATAGATTACTAATTGAAAACGCTTCAGGAACGGACGTAGCTTTGTTTGATGCGGCAAACCCTGCAGATAATTTCTTTAATAGTTCTATTTCTGTAGATGGGGTTATTAATCCAAATAGGAATCCCGCATCTACAAATACTTTAGGATTTGACTCTGATATTTTTGAGATAGATAACAGTGGAAATCAATTGATAAATAACGGAGCCACGACTGCTAATTTTACAATGGAAACAGATGGAGATACCTACCAATCATTTTTGGCATTGTTTTCTATTGAAAATATCATACCTAAAATACGAAATATAAAAGAGGTGCTAGATCCTAATGATCTTACAAATGTGATTACAAACAGCACTGTGGAATTGAGCGATATATTGGTATATCGATTAAGTTTATTAAACACGGGTAATGAAGATATAGCAGGAGATATTATTGTTGAAGATGTTTTGCCTGCCAACGTTGATTTACAATCTATAGATGGAATTGATGTTACGGTACAACCAAACGGTAATTTAAATTCTATTCCAACCATTTCATATACAGTAACTGGTGGTGTAGGAACACAAATAATTACATTTACCATTCCACCGGATTTATTAGAACAAGATGATGCAGAGTTTCATATAGACATGACAGTTCAATTAGTTGCAGATTGTGAATCTCTAAGAAATGCTTGTTCCAATGAAATAAGCAATTTGGCCAGAACGACCTATACCGGTATTTTATCTGGTATTACAGTGATAAATGATCCTAGTAGTAGTCGTTTAGAACCTTGTGGGGATACGGATGGTTTGGCAACGAATTTCCTTGCAAATGTTCCCCCTTGTGAATTAGATACCCCCTTTTGTGGAGGGGATCTTACACTAATTGCAGGGGAAGGTTATAATGAGTATCAATGGTCTGGGCCTGGTGGATTCACTGCGGTAAGGTTTGATGGTGATGGTGAACTATTACCAGTTAACTTTCTTGAAGTCATAAATGCGGCTAGTGGTATCTATACGGTAATAAAAATCGATACAGATGCATCCGATGGTCTCTGTATGACGTTAACAGAACAGTTCGACGTAGAAGACTTTTCCAATACGCCTCACCCATTACAGGATAATGCAGCTGTAGAGGATAATGTAGAATATTTTGAAGCCTGTAATGTACCCTTAGCAAAGATTAATTTATGTGGTACTCAGACATATACTGTAGATTCTGGTTTTGATCCCGGTAATCTGGTTAGTATTGTATGGCAAGAACTCACAGAAACAACTTGCTTGGATCGTGATGATGACTGTCCTGCAGTTACAGGAGGTTGTGATGTGATTGCCAATTGGACAGATATTCCTACAGCACCAAAAACTACTGCATTGAATTTTTCTGATGCCGGAGAGTATAGAATGATTGTAGAATTCTCAGGAGGATGTACTGAGTTATTTTATTTTGATATTAATAAGAATGACTACCAACCGATGGTAGACATACTGCATATGGAATGTGGTAATGATGGAAGCATTACGGTAAATAATGTAGCCAGTTCTACTTTAGCGTTTTTGATAAGACCACAAGGAGATCCTGCTCCAACTTTACCAGGGGATATTGGTTTATTTACGATTACACCAACCCCTCCAGGTAATACGGTAATAATTCCTGTTCCATTTCAGAATACACCATTTCTTTTTACAGTGTATGCTATCGATACAGCGTTTCCGAACTGTGTATTTAGTGTGGATGGAACCGTAAATTCTTCGACACCTACATTTACAGTTACTCCAACGGATCCTACCTGTGCTGATGATACTTTTGGTAATGGATTCGGAAGTGTTCAAATTACAGTTACAGATGGACTACCGGATTATGAATACAATATTACAGGAGGTCCCAATAATATAGATATTACTTCGGGTAATGGAGATGCGAGTAATGGTAATTTTACATTTAATGATTTACAAGCAGGAACGTATACTATCGATGTGATTTCCAATAGCCCTGCACCAACCTGTGTATATAGTGAGGATATTACTATTAATCCTGCACCAGCATTTATAGCGGAGGTTGTTTTAGTGACAGAAGAAACATGTGATACCGGAGCAATTGTACAGGTAAATGTAACAGCAGGATCGGGAGGTCCTTATACCTATTCAGATTCTAGTGGAGTATTTACATCAAACAATCAATTTGAGATACCAAGACCTGCGGATCCTACAACAACATATACGTTTCAGGTAAGTGATACCAGTAGTACACCATTAGATTGTATCATTACTGCGGATATCACAGGAATAGAGCCATATGTACCTTTTACCATTGATAATGTAGTGGCAGATAGTGCAGAGTGCCCGGGAGATACAGGTACGATAGAAGTAACAGTTTCTTCTGGTTCCGTAGTAGCAGGTAGAACATATACCTATCAATTATGGGATTGTGCAGGAGATCCTAATTGTAATGACCCGGCTAATAGTGATCCTAGTTTATGGATTTTATTGAATACGATAGGTCCTACTATTAATGAAACAGTAACGTTTGTTGGATTAATAGATAGAGATTCATATGCAGTAACGGTATCTCATAATGTGATTACAGATCCAGCCGCTACACCAATTTGTCCACAGCAAAATGCACCTCATATTATTCGCACAGCTACAGCCGTTCAAGCTACTGTGGCAACCACAAGAGAACTTAGTTGTATCACAGGACAAGAGTCCGCTCAGGTAACCATTAATGGGTTTATAGGAGGTTCAGGAACCTATGAATGGAGTACTGCTGTTGGTGGTCCATTTACAGCCGTGACATTACCAGATACAGTGGTTGATTTTACGGGGCCTGGTAACTATACCATATTTGTTAGAGATCCTAATGCGACGACCTGTCCATTTTCTCAGTCATTTGATATAGATCCTTTGGCAACCATAGATGATATTACATATACAAGTACAGATGTTAGTTGTCCATCATTAAATTCTGATATTACCTTAACAGCGCAACCGCCATTAACCGCTGCAGAAATAGCAGCAGGGGTAGTATATCAATACAGTATTACTCCGGATCCGGCAACAGGAGCTGCAGGAACAGGAGGACCGACACCATTTAGTACAACAAACACATATACGTTTGCAGAGGGCATTACTTATACTGTTATTGCAAGAAGAAGCGATACAGAATGTGTATCAAGCCCCGTGGACATTAGAATCGATCCAATTGATCAAATAGCAGTAACAGGACTAATGACTGCGGAGCCTATCTGTACGGGAGATTTAAACGGTTCATTATCTTTTACAGTAAATGGAGTAAATCTTACTGCTACTACATATAGTTATGTGATTACAGGGGGAGATATACCTATTACTCCAATCAATGTATCGAATATAAATACGGCAACAGTACCAATTACAGGATTAGGTGTAGGAACATATACAGTTGTAGTAACTGATGATACTACTACCTGTGATGCAACAGTTAATATTGACATTACGGAACCGGCAATTCCATTAACATTTACATCGGTTGCTACAGACTCTAATTGTAATGCAGATACTGGAACCATTACGGTGACAGCATCTGGTGGTAGAGGAAATTATCAGTATAGATTGGTAGATAGTGGAGGTATTGTTATTGTAGATTATCCTAATACCAATAATTCGTTTACAGGATTAGCTGACGATACGTACACCATTTTTGTGAGAGATGGAAACGATCCTGCAACAGCTTGTGAGATCAACAATACTCAAGTAGTAGGGCAGTTTGCATCTCCTTCTATTACTTTAGATACAGGAGGTGATCAATGTTATGATGGAACAGATCAAGCCAGTCAATGGGTTACTATTACCCCAGGTGCGGGTGTAACACCAGTAGGGCCGTTTGAATATATATTAGACAGAGGAGCAGGACCAGAAGCACCTGTGGCAGTTACATTCTTAGCATCGCCACCAGCAAACACTTTTGAAATAGACAACTTAACACCAGGAACCTATACGGTATTTGTAAGAAATACAAATACGCAGTGTATCAGTAATACAGAAAGTTTTACAATAAACCCAGAACTTACCATTACAGCCACACTAGACAAAGATATCGATTGTAATGGAGATGCAATTATAAGTTTTACGGCATCGGATGGTAGCGGAACATATACTCAATATGATCTATATGATGCAAGTACTGCAACACCGACATTTATTTCTACAATTACAACACCTCCTTTTACGCAAGCAATAAGTACGGATGGAGAGTATGTAATTAGCGTTCTTGATGACAATGGTTGTACGGCATTTTCTAATCCGATAACAGTTACACCATATGTTGCATTAAACGCGTCACATACAGCAACAGATGCGGCTTGTAATAATGAAACGGGGACTATAACGGTTAATATAGATGCAGGCGGTATTCCTCCATATACATACGAGTTAAGTGGTGCAACAAGCAATACTATAAGTTCAGGAAGTACTTCAGTAACTTTTACAAACGTAAATACAGGAACACATTCTGTTCTTATTACGGATAGCACACTCCCAGGAACAGGATGTCCTTTTCAAATTAATAATATCAACATTGACAATCCTGATCCAATTGTAGCTACAATTGATGAAGATTATAGGTTATTAAATTGTACAGCCACACCAGATGCTCAAATTCAAATAACCAATATCATAGGAGGTTCTTTAAGTTATGAATGGAGTTTGGATAACGTTACTTTTACAGCAGTAACAGCAGTACCATTTGAAATACCGTTTACAACAGATGGTTCATATACATTATATGTTAGGAATCAAACCACGGATAATTGTACCGTACAATATCCTATAACGATAGATCCAAGGTTAGAAATAACCGATATCACTTTTGCTGAGAGTGATGAAAATTGTGCAAACCAAATAGTCACTGTAATACCAACTGCGATTGGAGATGCTCCAGCATCGACATATACTTATACAGTTGTACCAGCTCCAATTTCTGGTGATGCTATTTCAGGATTTGTATTAAATTTAGGAACCACTTATACGTTTACAGCAACTAGAGGAGATAATCAATGTTTCTATAGCGAAGATTTTAGAAGAGAGCAACTGGATGAAATTCAGATTACTAATGCTGTACAAACAGATCCGGTATCCTGTAATGAGATGCCGGCTATTGCCGATGGTGCATTGTCATTTACAGTTGCCAATGCAGCTAATTTTAGTTATACCATTACTGGAGGACCAGTGGTTGTTCCTCCAGGAACAGGAACAGGAACAACCCCTGTTAATATAGGTTCTCTAGAAGCAGGGACATATACGATTACCGTTACGGATACGAATTTAGGAGGAATCGCCCCTCCAGATTGTCAGGCAACTACTACAGTTACCATTACACAACCTGATCCATTAACGGTACCAGCATCTCTTACCGCTCCTTTAACCTGTGTACAGAATGCAACAATAACAGCTAATGCTGCAGGAGGTAATGGAGGATATCAATATACGCTGGTTAATAGTGGAGGAATTACAGTTACAGGACCACAATCCAGTGGTGTGTTCTCTATAGGAACCGCAGAAACGTATACGGTTACTGTAACGGATGCCGAAGGTTGTACCGCAAATAGTCTTCCAATTGATGTTGTAACGCCTACAGCTGTTACAGCTTCTGTAGAAACAACATCAGATCGTTGTTTTGATACGACAAATCAGGCGAGTCTTGATATAACCATAAATACAGGTACTGCACCATTTAGTTATACGTTAAATGGAGGATCAAGCATTTTAATTACGGGATCAACATTTACAGTGAATAATTTAACACCAGGAGCTTATACTATTGTTATTACAGATACCAATGGTTGTGATTTTACTATAAATGAAACCATAGCAGATCAACTTACGATTGCTGCAAGTTTATTAAAGGATCTAGACTGTTCTGCATCTCCTGAGGCATCTATTCAGGTTACTACAACAGGAGGTAATGGAGGAAATACTTTTGAAATTAACACTAATGGTGGCGGTTTTGTTACCTATAATCCTGCAACCTTCCCATTTACTACTTTAGCGGACGGAACATACCAATTTGCTGTAATTGATAGTGAAGGTTGTCGTGCTGAGTCTGCTATTATTACAGTAACACCAGCTCCAGATCCTACAGGCACTGTTACTCCAACGCATATTGCGTGTAATGGAGCAAGTACTGGGATCATAACTTTTAGTGGAATTGGTAGTGGAACACCACCAATACAAACTAGTATTGATGGAGGAACTACATTTTCCAGCCAAACTACGTATGGAGGGCTAGTTGCTGGCACATATGATTGGATTATACGAGATGCAAAACTTTGTGAGATAAGCAATCAGGTAACTATTAATGAACCAGCTGCCATCAATGCCCGTATTGATGATTCTCCTATAGATTGTAATGTAGCACCACCACTGCTTTCTACTATTACTGTAGATAATGTTACAGGAGGTACCGTATCAGGAACGGGATATACTTATACATTATTTAATGCAGATGGAACAATTGTTACAGCTGCTTCTTTAATAACTGCAAACCCAACGACAACTACAGCAACTAGTGTTAATTTTCAATTTTTAGATTTTGGAGAGTACTATGCTACTGTGACAGATGAAAATGGATGTACTTTTCAAACAGCGATCACAACTGTAGAAAGTTCAGTTTCTGATTTCGATTTCTCGTATACCGGTGGAGGTGATTGTCTTACTGGAGCGATTTATGATATACAAATTATTAACGGAACTCCTCCTTTTACTATAGAATTTGAAGGTGCTGTCGGACCAATACCAACCAATGGTATACCAAATGGAGGTGGTGCTGGTAGTGATTCTCATCAAGAATCAGGTTTATTATTTGGATTCCCTTATAATGTAATTATTACGGATACCGGAGGTTGTCAGTTGATAAGACGTCTAGACCCACCAGAGCCTTCTCCTTCAGGAATAACAGCATTAGCAACAGGAGTAGATATGCAGTGTAATGCTGATAGCCCTGGAACAGGTGGTGTTGATTTTACTGTTGATGGATATACAGTAGATGTAACCTTGGATTGGGAAGTCTTTAACAGTGATAATACAACAACAACAATTACAGGTAGTGCTTCTACTGTTGGTCTTGGCGGAGCAACATTTAATGGTAACATAGGTACAGGACTCGCAGTTGGTAATTATTTCATAGTAATTACAGAATCTGGTACTGGTGCTGTAGGACCATTTTGTACGGCAACTGCAGAGTTTCTGATTGGAGAACCCACACCTTTGGGTATTAATTTCATATCTCAACAACCTCAGGATTGTAATGATGCAGGAGCTGAAGTAGTGGTAGTTGGTACAGGAGGTACTCCTCCTTATACTTATACAGCAAACCCTGGTGGTATTGTTAGTACTAATGGAGTATTTATGCTACCAGCAACGGTTGGAGGAACTGCATATACGATTACTGTTGATGATGCAAATAGTGGTTGTACTGCTGCATTGGCTCCAGTTACAGTATTTAGAATTCCCGATCCAACAATAGATAATATTTCTGTTGTAGTAGATCCATGTATTTTTGATGGAAGTTTTGAATTTACGGTTACAGCAACTGGACAAAGTCAGCTAGAATTTGGTATCGATGATGGAGATACAGGAACAACAGATAGTCCTGTATTTGTTAGTGGTAATCCAATCGGAGGAAACCAATATAACCATACTTTTATAGTAACAGGTCCAAGTGTAGATCAGTATACTATTACGGTTAGAGATACGAATGGATGTATAGATACGGATGCAGTAATAATTCATCCACAATTATTTGTAGATGCTGATTTCAGTGTCGATCCAACATGTTTTAATAGTGATAGTGGTACCGTGACTGCTACTGTTACTGGTGGATCAAGTAATGCTGCAAACTGGACAGTAGTTTTAGTAGATACAGATACTGGTTTACCTGCAGGAGTAGGACCTACATTTACCGCACCTAATATTTATACATTTACCAACGTACCAACAGGTAATTATGAAGTTACCGTTACGGATACTAATGCGGTATCTACTTGTTCTGCTAGTGATACTTTTTCTAGAGCTGATCTTGTTGATCCGATTATTTCAACTTCTGTAGATGAGATTTCTTGTATTGGAGCTAGTGATGGATCTATTTTAGTAAGTATTCAGACAGGAACTGATGCGTTTGGTCCGTATACTTATGAGTTGTATGAAAATAATGGAGGTACTCAGGGAGTGTTAATTACTTCTCAGGTAGATAACCCATTATTTACTGGATTGTCATTTGATGCACAACCTGCTCCTCATCCAATAGCGGGTGAATATCTAGTAATTGTTAGGTCTAGTTTTGGTTGTGAGGATTCAGAAGCGGTTACTCTGGTAAACCCAACAGATCCAACAGCAAACGTTTCTTTGGAATCACCATATGGTTGTACAGGAGTTACAGTGAATTTCCCTGTGATTACATTAACGAATCCAACAGGAGGAGCAGGAACACCATATAGAATTGAATATACGATTACTCCTTCTGGAACAACGGTAGGGCCTGTTGAAGCATCTACTCTAGATACAAATGGAGGATTAGCCGGAATTCAAATAATAGCAAATGAAGAAGGAGATTATACTTTTACGATATATGATGCTAATAACTGTAGTAATGTATTGACTCCATTTACTATTAATCCATTCCCAATTATGACTGCGGCAGTAGTGAATCAGGTTACACCAATAGACTGTAATACCAATACAGAAGAGGTAACCGTAACTGTTACAGGAGGAACGGGGACATATGATTATGAGGAAGTAAATGATCCGACTCTGGCACAGTTTGGAATTAATAGTAATACAAGTAACTCGTTCTTTTTACCAGGAGTTGGAACCTATCAATTTATAGTAACTGATACAGGTACAGGATGTTCGATATTAACAACACCATTGTATGAAGTATTACCTTATGATACCATAGAGGCAACTATTAGTTTAGGAACTCCTGCAATAGACTGTTTTGGTGATACTGATGGAGTAATAGAACTCGAAGTAACAGGTCATACAGGAAACTATAATTATGTCGCTACGAACCTTACTAATCCAGCTACTGTTACAGGAACAGGAATTGCAGGAATAACAGAAATAATAAATACTTTAGGATTTGGGGATATTCAAGTAACGGTTACCGATCTGGCTTCAGGATGTTCTGATGATTCTAATATTGTATTTCTTCCGCAACCAGAAGAATTACAGTTAACCGTAGATGGAAATATAAATGCGAATTGTAATCAAAATGGAAGAGTACTAGTTTCAGTAACAGGTGGAACCCCACCATACACCTATAGTGATGGGACAAATACAACTACTACCAATAGTACTACTTTTGAATTTTCATTGGCAGGTTCACTCGCTCCTGGGACAAGTTATACCCTTACAGTTACAGATGCAAATAGCTGTTCGGATACCGAAAATGAGAATGTTGTTCTGACACCAGACCCAACATTAGACCCATTAACTGTAGATGATGTATGTACTCATGATGGTAGCTATGTGATCACAGCTACAGGAACTAGTAATGTAACAGGAGGTACAGGAGCTTTACAATTCCAGTTAAATGGAGGTGTTTTTGTAGATGCGAGTATTCCAGTAGTATCTCATGAGTTTACGGTATCTACACCAGGTACATATACAGTAACGGCAAGGGACGAAAATGGTTGTATAACCAATACAGAATCAATTACAATTTTACCTGAGTTAACGGCTAGTGCTACATTTACGGCAGACCCAACCTGTAGGGATTTTGATGGTACCATTACTGTAACAGTTAATGGAGGTTCTGATTTTAGCACCAATCCTACTAACTTTACTTTTGAGTTAGATGGAACCGATAGTTCAGGTGCTTCATTCAATGTAGTTCAAGTTGGGAATAATATATTTACTAACGTATCCCCAGGGAATTATACTGTTATAATAACAGATGTTAATGACCCTTCAATTACAACTCCTTGTTCCATAACAATCAATGTGACACCACCAGATGTACCAGAGGATCCAATTATTACGGTAGCTAGTACAGCAGTGTCTTGTATAGGAGTATCCGATGGTACGGTAACAATTGCGTTAGATGCCACGACAATGGATGACGGACCGTATACTTATCAATTATTTGTGGATACTGGTGGAGGCACACCAGGAGCACAAGTGGGAGTAGATCAGATAGATAATCCTATTTTTACAGATCTACCTACAGGAGATTATGTAGTGCTGGTTATGTCAGATAGCTCTTGTTCTGATCAGGAGACAATTAATGTACCTAATGCAACACAAGTAATTGTTACTACTGCTCAAACACCATACAGTTGTGCTGCAGATAATAGTTCAGTATTCCCAATTATCACAGTAACAATAGTTGATGGAACACCTCCATATTCTATTTCTTATGATACACCTTTAGGGACTACTGTAACAGCTACGGCAATTACAGATGCTAATGGAAACCCTGCAGATGGTGTTCAGTATGAAATTACTGCAAATGAAGAAGGAGACTATGACATCACAGTAACAGATGCGAATGGATGTGCCACAGTGCCACCAACGATTATTGAACCAGTACTTCCGTTCCCTATAATGACCAATCCACAAGCGGTTATAGTAACAGATATTACATGTACCGTAGATGAGGAAATAGAAGTTTCTGTACAAGGTGGATCTACTGATTTCACATTCGCGATGATTGATAATTCGGGAACAGTGATTACACCACCGGTACCACAAACACCTGGTATTGGGGTAAATACAGTTACCTTTACGGTACCAAGAGACTTAGGTATTTATACCTTTAGGATTACAGACAATGTAACAGGATGTACCATAGATGTAACTCATGAGATTGACGAATATGACTTTATTGCAGTAACTGCAGTAGAAGAAACACCAGAAACCTGTTTAGGAGCAGAAGACGGTACCGTACGAATCAATATCAGTGGATATATTGGTACATATGATTTCCAGGTATTAGAAGCGGATGGAGTAACACCAGTAACTTTTGCAGGAGCAAATGGTAGTGGAAATGCGACTTCAGACCCTTTTACAATAGTGTTATCTACAGCATTCCCACAAGGTTCCTACGTAATTCAGATAACGGAGACGGCTTCGCCAGAATGTGTAGAATTATCTAATATAGTAACTGTAACAGGACCTTCTGAGCCATTAGTTGCAACTATTAATGAAATAAACACATTAGAATCTTGTGATCCGGCAAGTGATGGATCTTTCCAAGTGTCCGTAACAGGAGTGCAGGGGATAGTTACCTATGAGTTATTCCTAACCAGTGATGTTGGGTTTACCACAGTTTTAGATAGTAATCAGACTGGACTTTTTGAGAATTTAACTGCCGAGGATTATACAGTAAGAGCTTCAGACGGAAATGCTTGTGTGGATACCGCACAGACAGTAATTAATCCTCCGAACCCTATTACATTGAATCCATTGACAAAAACAGATATTACCTGTTTTGGTGATGCTAATGGAACCATAACAGCAACCGCAACAGGAGGTCAGGGAGCAGGAACGTACCTGTTTATCCTAACCAGACCAAACGGAACCTCTGATGCTGCTAGTAGTATTTCGGTATTCCAAAATCTTGGACCAGGAATATATAGTGTGATAGCAACGGATAATTTAGGATGTGACACAGCACCATTACAAATAGAGATATTGGAACCAAGTGAGCTTACTGTAAACTTTATGGTAGACAGAAATGTTACCTGTCCGGATCCTACGGTTGATGTTACGGTCTCTGGAACGAGTGATGTAGCAATAGTAGAATATGTATTGGTTAATGTTACAGATCCTTTGAATCCAATTGAAACTTCTAATGGCAACAATACATTCTTTAGTAGTATACCAATCGGAGACTATCAATTTTATGTGAGAGATGTCAATGGATGTACTTCTCCTCTTTCTGGAGGATTGGCAGTAATTCCAATACCACAAATAGAATTTACATTGGATCTTACAGCTGCATTTATAAGTTGTACAGATGCTAATAATGCAGTAGTTAATATCGAGGATGTTACTGGTGGAACTGGAGATTATACATTTACGCTAACAGGTACTTTAGATGCCGGAGGTGATTATGGTGGAAGCCCTGCTGGAGTTTCGCAAGCAACAACAGAGTTTAGAGACCTTCCTGCAGGTAACTATACCTATACTGTTACCACAGACAGACAGTGTACAGCATCAGAAACCTTCCAGATTATTAATCCTCCTTTGTTTGAGCCTGTATTTACAGCAACATCAGTAAGTTGTAATGGAGAAGATGATGGTATGATCAGAATAGAAGCTATTGGAGGAACACCACCATATGCATTTGCTATTGGAGAGGGAACTGATTTTGGCGAATTCCTTAATGACGAATCAGATGGTATGCCTAATGAACATACGTTCGAGGATCTGATAGGAGGAATTACCTATACTGTTTTAGCACAGGATTCCAGAGGATGTCAGGAAATACAGATGTTAACTATTGATGAACCTGAGCAGTTAATGGTTGCATTAGATGGACCGATCACTCCAGAAAGATGTTTTGGAGAAAGCAATGGAGCCTTTACAATAACCATATCCGGAGGTACAGCACCATACGAAACTAATATTACGAATAACGATGCAGATTATGTACAAGATTTGCTTACATATGATATGCTTCCAGGTGGAATTACAACCGTATTTATTAGGGATGCTAATAATTGTAGAATAAGTTTGGATGTAGAAATTCCTGAAGGAGCGATCTTAGATGGAATATTACAAAATAGAATGGATTGTCCGATTATTGATGTAACAACCGGTATTCCAACACAGGATCCTGTATACTATATAGATTTCCTATTAAGCGGAGATTCTGTAGTGGATGACGGCACCAATATTAGGTATACATTAACTCCAGAAGGAGGTGCACCTATAGTTCAATTAACACCGACATTTACAGTAATGCCCGATATAAACTATCAGGGAATGATGACACATATTCCTTCTGATTGTACAGTAGATCTCGGAACTATACGTATAGATGAATATGTTCCGTTAAATTCTGTGATTGCCGTAATGACCAATAACCCTCAGGATCCTAATGAGTATGAAATTAATGTTCAGGGAGGTAGCGGAGATTATACATATTATGTAGCATTGATCCCAGAAGGATCTACCGTAAATGATTTACGAGATGATGACTATAGAGAATTAGATGATAATATATTCTCCATTAGAGAAACAGGAGACTACGCCTTACGAGTAATTGATAATATGGGTTGCGAGATTATTGCAGTTCAGAGACTTACTTACATCAATATTATCATTCCTAATTACTTTACTCCAGATGGAGATGGTACAGATGATTTATGGTATCCAGATCAAATTACACCAAATCCGGATGATCCTTTCTTCTTTGCCAATATGGAAGTAAAAGTATTTGATAGATATGGTCGATTACTAGCAGAATTTGTAGGAGATCAACAAGGATGGGATGGTATTTACCAAGGAAAATCACTTCCTTCAGGAGATTATTGGTATACTATTATCCTTAATGATATCGATAATAGAGAATTTACAGGTCACTTTACTTTATACAGATAATGAGTATGAGAACGTACACAAAACATATAGCATTTACCATAGCTTTAGTAACCTTAATATTTGGTAGTAAGACATATGGTCAGGAGTTCTTTGCACCTGTACAGAATCAGTATATAGCGGATAACCCATATTTGATATCCAGTGCCTATGCAGGTATTGGGGATTGCTGGCAGGTACGTGCTTCCGGTTTTGAGCAATGGGTAAGTATTGCCGATTCTCCAGGAACACAATCCGTATCTATTGATGGACGTATATCGGATCGATCAGGTGTAGGTGCCATATTGTTTAATGATAAGAATGGACATACTTCTCAGAAAGGAGTACAACTATCATTTGCACATCACCTAACATTAAATGAGTATACCAATCAATATTTATCTTTTGGTATTAGTTATAAGTTTACTCAGTTTGGTATAGATGCGTCTCGGTTTACTAATGGAGACCCTGATATGCCTATTAATCCAGGATTGCAGAATATAAAGGTGAACAATTCTAACTTCGATATAGGAGTATTATATCGCCTAGGAAGATTTTTCTTAAGTGCCAATGCAGTAAACTTGTTAAAGAAGCAAATAGATGACTTTAATCCTACAGAACCAGATGCCATACAAAATTATTATGTGTATTCAGGATATACATTTTATCATAGATTTAGTGATATAGAAATCGAACCTTCTGTATTGTATCAGAATTTTGCAGCAGATGGTAGAAGTACCGCAGACCTAAACCTAAAAGTTAGAAAACTACATAAAGGAGATTATTATTGGGCAGGTCTTAGCTTACGATCTTTGGTAGATCAGGACTTTAAACCATTATCAGTATCTCCAATGCTTGGAATTAAGAAATCTAACTTTTATGTAGCTTATGGATATCAAGTTAACGTAAATCAAATATTTGATGCCAGTACAGCCGCAGGTTCACATATGATTACACTTGGTCTAGATTTCGGTTGTAGAAAGAGTAAATGTGGATGTACATATTAAAAAGTACAAAACATATATAGATATAAAACCTATCCGTACAGGATAGGTTTTTTTATAGATAACTGATGCATATACATTTGGGCGTTCGAGCGGGCTATCCACTATATCTTTTTTCTACTTCCCATACCCTTCGAGAACCTCAGGGTACGAATAGTAGAAAAAAGGATGCCGTTCCTATCCCTAACGCATCCTTATGGTAGAAATATAAACCTAATAATAATGACATACTCTAATGAATAGCTGCACTGAGAAACACGCGAAGTTCATTGAAAAAATGCAAGAAGCACCTGAAAAAATCGAGGATCAAGCTCCTCGATTTTTACTATACCCATTCCAAAAAAAGAATCACGAGCACTGAATAGGAATATCAACCAAAAAACAAGATGTTTCCCCATTTTTAATTAATTACAAAATAAATGAAATTTATGGGTAACATTTTGATTGCTTATGACATAAATAAAGTAGAACATATTAGTTTTGTGGCTTCAAAAGATTGGCAATGCTAATGTTACAAAAGTGTTTACTTTTAAACCAAACCTTAATCTTGATTATATGAAGATAAAATTACGTAGTATGCAAAAAGGGAATATATCCATATTCTTCTCTCTTTTATTTTTTTTGGTAACCTGTACCAGTTTGTACGCTCAGCAAGAGTTTAAAGTACGGGCGAATGACACAGTACGAGGAGATGTATTAATGATCGGAAATACAATACTTGGATTGACATCCAATCCTCCTAATAGTCCCTACAATACAATAGGAACAAATAATGGAGGAGTGGGGTTTGAAACCTCTTACATTGATATAGATAATGACAATACAACTTTTAGTTCCAGTAGTGCGGACTTAATAAATCCCAACACGGTAGATTCTGGATGCCCACAGATAGCATATGCAGGATTGTATTGGACGGCTAATTATTATATGGCAAGAGCTGGTGCTGTTTCTTCTAATGTTTATGAATTAAATATTACTAGCGGCCCTTCTACGGGTAATTATGGTATTACGCTTAGTAATTTTGGAAATGATAGTTCCGTAACTAGTCCTGGAGTTTCTGGTAATTTAGTTTTGGCAGAACCCTTAGAAGGATGCGGTGAGCTTACGAATGCAGTTGCAATTAATGGTAATATAGCTGTGATACAAAGGGGGAACTGTAATTTCAGGGATAAGATAGTAAATGCCCAGAATGCCGGAGCGATTGGCGTAATTGTAGTCAATACAAGTGCAGATGCATCAACTATGAATGGAGGTGATGAAAGTACACAAATTACAATTCCATCAGGTATGATCGGTAATGATGATATTGAAGGACAGAATTTAATTACTATACTACAAAATTCAGGAAGTTTGAGTGGTTCAATGGATGCATCCCAGACATCTAATATACGCCTAACCGTAAATAATACAACTATTGCGGGGGTATACTCTGTAGGCATTAGTAATTTTTCCAGTGACAATTCGGATGTAAGATTATTACCAGCTTCTTCTAATATGGTGGTTGCACAACCAGAGAATGGATGTGGAATTACTAATGGAGTTGCATTATCTGGTAATATAGCGCTCATAAGAGAAGGAGGATCTTGTAGCAATAGAGAAAAAGTAGTAAATGCACAAAATGCCGGAGCCATTGGAGTGATCATTATAGGAAATTCAGAAACAACGCCTATTATGACAGCAAATGGTACTACCATTAATATCCCTTCGGTAGCTATTGGTAATACAGCAATATCAGGTCAGGATCTGATCACATTAGTACAGGCGCAGACGAATGTAGTAAATGCTACTATTTCTACCCAAGGAGATGAAATAACAACGGGCTTACCTGCCAATGACCCAAGAATCAATGGAACAGCAGATTATAGGGGTATTTTGTTAGGTTTCGGAGCTCCTGGGTCTGTAGCTTATGTTCCTATACAACCACAATCAGGGACGCAAATAGTACATACCGGCACAGGCCCTGTAACGACACATGCAGGTGTTATTTATGATGGATACGCCAATACAGCTTCTAATCCTGCAATATCAGCAACCGAGAATGTTCCCTATACGTGTTATGCAAACGTAACGGATATTGTACGAACCAATGGTTTTGGTACTTATACAGTAGCGAATATGAAAGCTACTGTAGGAGAGACTTCGGGTGTTTCAGGAGCAGCAGGAGGATGGACTTTGGTAGTGTTTTATGATGACCCAACGCCAACATCTAACAATGTGGTTCGTTTTGTATCTTCCTTTGATGGATTTAGAGAAATTCAAGCTGGCGATGGTTTAGCAACTGCCAATATTAATATTTCCGGGTTTCAGACATTACCAGCACCTTTACCTGTAAATATGCGATTTGGGGTAGCCGCTTTAGAAGGAGATAATGGAATTCCTGAAGATAGGTTATTGATAGAAAATGTTTCAGGAGTAGATGTACCGCTATTTGATGCTGCCAATCCTGACAACAACTTTTTTAATAGTTCCATTTCAGTAGATGGTTTTATTAATCCAAATCGAAATCCGGCATCTACAAACACACTAGGTTTTGACGCGGATATTTTTAACTTATCTAATCCAGGAAATCAATTAATAGGAAATAGTGTTACTTCTGCCAATTTTACCATGGAAACAGAAGGAGATACGTATCAACCATTTTTGGCATTGTTTTCAGTAGAAAATATCATACCTAAAATTCGAAATATCAAGGAAGTGTATGATCCATCAGATCTTACTACAAATATTAATGATGCAGAGGTAGAGCTTGGAGATATACTAGTATATCGATTAAGCCTTTTAAATACAGGTAATGAAGATATCGATGGAAATATAATTGTAGAAGACATATTACCTGCAAATGTAGACCTTAAAGAAATAGACGGAATTGATGTTACAGTTCAACCAAACGGTAACTTAAGCTCATTTCCTTCAATTTTATATACAGCTACAGGTGTTGGAAACAATGAAATACAAACAGTTACATTTACCATTCCATCTGATTTGTTAGAACGGATAGATACGGAGTTTTATTTAGACATAACAGTTCAGGTAGTTGCTTCTTACGAAGCTTTACGAGATGCTTGCTCCAATGAGATTAGTAATATAGCAAGGACAACCTATACAGGTATGCTATCCGGTATTACTATAATAGATGATCCAAGTAGTAATGATTTGTTAGATTGTGATGTTACCAATGGTTTAGCTACTAATTTTTTGGTTAATATTCCACCGTCTAATATAAATGTACCATATTGTGGTAGTGACCTTACATTAGTAGCAGGAACAGGATATAATGAATATCAATGGTCAGGACCTGATGGATTTGCTACAACCACTTCAGTAAATAGTATTGAGTTCCCTAATGGGGCAAGTGGAACCTATACAGTAACCAAGATCGATACAGATCCATCGGATGGTACTTGTATGACATTGCAGGAAGAGTTTGATGTACAGGATTTTGCCAATATACCACATCCCTTACAAGATAACGCTGCCACAGATAATAGCATAGAGTATTTTGAAAATTGCGAGGTACCCTTAGCAATGATTAATTTATGTGGTACACAAAACTATACAGTAGATACAGGCTTTGACCCTCATAATTTAGTAAGTATTGTATGGCAAGAACTTACAGAAATAAGCTGTTTTGATCGGGATGACAATTGTCCGGCCATAGTAGATGGCTGTGATGTGATAGCCAACTGGACAGACATCGAAACCGCCCCCTTGACTACTGCTCTGGATTTTTCGAATGCAGGTGAGTATAGAATGATTGTAGAACTCATTGGAGGGTGTTCTCAGATTTTTTATTTCGATATTAATAAAAATGACTACCAGCCTGTGGTAGATATTGTGGATATGGAGTGTGGTAATGATGGAAGTGTTACTGTCAACAATGCAAGCACTACTTTTGCGTTTTTGATTCGACCACAAGGAGATCCTGCGCCTAGGCTGCCAGAAGATATTGGTTTGTTCACGATCACTCCAACTTCCCCTGATAATACAGTTGTAATTCCAGTACCATTTCAGTATACACCATATCTTTTTACAGTATATGCTATTGATACTGCGTTTCCGAATTGTATATATAGTGTAGATGGAACAGTGAATTCTTCATTGCCTACATTTACAGTAACTCCTACGGATCCTATCTGTGTTGATAATGGATTAGGAAGTGTCCAGATTACAGTCACAGATGGATTACCAGACTATGAATATAATATTATCGGAGGCCCTAATAGTATAGATATTACCTCAGGAAATGGAGATGCCAGTACTAGTGATTTTACATTTAATGGTTTAGAGGTGGGAACATATACAGTAACCGTAGTTTCCAATAGTCCAGAATCAGGTTGTATATATAATGAAGATATTACTATTAATCCAGCTCCAGAATTTAGAGCTGAGGTTGTGCTGATCTCTCCAGAGACTTGTGATACTGGAGCAATTGTACAGGTAAATGTAACAGCAGGTTCGGGAGGTTCTTATACCTATGCAGATGCTAGTGGAGTATTTACTCCAAACAATCAATTCGAGTTACCAATACCAGCAGATCCAACAATGACTTATACATTTCAGGTTAGTGATACCAGTAGCACACCTCTTGCTTGTATCATAACGGCAGACATAACAGGAATAGAACCATATGTACCTTTTACCATTGATAATGTAGTTGTAGATATAGCAGAGTGCCCTGGTGATACAGGTTCGATAGAAGTGACAGTTTCTTCTATTTCTGCAGTCGCTGGTAGAACGTATACGTATCAATTATGGGATTGTGGAAATGATCCTAATTGCAATAACCCTGTTAATAGTGATCAATCGTTATGGGATTTAATAGATACCATTGATTCTACAGTAAGTGAAACAGCTACATTTACAAACATTGCAGATGGAAGTTCCTATGCAGTGACTGTATCACATAACAATACCACGAATCCTGCAGGGTCATCAATTTGTCAAGCACAAGATGGTACATATGTTATTCAGACAGCTAGTGCTGTTCATGCTATTGTAGAAACTACAAGACAGCTTAGCTGTATTCTTGGACAAGAATCTGCACAGGTTACCATTAGTGGTTTTACAGGGGGTTCTGGAACTTATGAGTGGAGCACCGCTATTGATGGGCCATTTACAGAAGTAACATTTCCGGAGACAGTAATTGATTTTACTGAACCTGGGAGTTATACAGTATTTGTTAGAGATCCGAGTGCTACGGTTTGTCCCTTTTCTCAGTCGTTTGATATAAGTTCTTTGGCAACCATAGATGATATTGCATTTACAAACACCAGTGTAACTTGTCCGTTATTAAGCTCTGATGTCACCTTAACGGCGCAACCACCATTAACTGCAGAAGAAGTAACAGCAGGAGTAATGTATCAATATAGTATTACCCCCGATCCGGCAAATGGGTTATTGGGAACTGGAGGGCCAACACCTTTTAGTACTACAAATACATATATGTTCGCAGAAAATATTACATATACGGTTATTGCCAGAAGAAGTGATACAGAATGTGAATCATACTCTGTGGATATAAAAATTGACCTAATTGATTCGATTGCAATTAATAGTATAGCGGTTTCAGAACCATCATGTAATGGTAATTCGGATGGAGTATTAACTTTTACCGTTTCAGGAATAGATTTAACCAGTACATCATATAGTTATAATATTCTTAGTAATAATACCTCTGTTATTATTGAAACCGGAGTTACTAATGCTACAACGGTTATTTCAGGATTAGGAGCAGGAACGTATACTATTAGAGTAATTGATGATAATACGAATTGTGATGTTGTCGAAATTATAACAATCACCGAACCTCCAGTATTAACTCTTACAACTTCGGTTACTCCTCTAGAAATAGGATCGGATGGCAGTATTACAGTTACCGCTTCAGGAGGAACCCATCCTTATGAATATTCAATAGATAATGCATCGTTCCAGACGAATCCTGTTTTTACAGACTTAGATGCAGGAACCTATGAAGTTATAGTTATGGATTCCAATGGATGTCAAGTTACAAACATAGTAACTATAGATCCACTAACCAATGAAGATCCATTAGTAGAATATGCCGATGAGATTCTATTTTGTGCATTGACAGGACAAAGTTATCCTGTTGTTTCTTTGGAAAACGAAAATGGGGAAACTTTTGATCTATCTGGATTGGGAGCCGTATCTATAGTATGGCAAAAATTAGATGAGATAAGTTGTAATATTACATTGGATGAAAATTGTCCGACAACGGACTCTAGTTGTAGTTCTGATTGGTTTGAATTCCAAACGGGTTCTATGTGCAATGTTACCGAAACAGGAGAGTATAGAGTTATTATAGAGTTTACTAATAAGCAAGGTAAAAAAGGATTTAGAACTCATTACTTTAGAGTAACTGGGCAGGTATTAAGTATAGATGAGATGCAGAATTCAAATGTTAAGATATATCCAATACCCGCATTCGATAAAGTTACTATTGGTGGTATACAAGTCGATAGTGCTATCATATATGATATTAATGGAAGAGAAGTGTTGCAAGCGATCGGAAATGCATTTAATATTGAATCCCTATCAAAAGGAATCTATATGATAAGAATCACTACTAAAAACAATAAAGAAGTAATAAAAAGACTTATTAAAGGATAATAACAAAAGTTCTAACCTATAAAAGTGAAAAGTCTCTTGAGAATTAATTCTTAAGAGACTTTTCGCTTTTATATCAATAGGAAACGCGTATTATATAATTTTAATTCGGATTATGCTTTAGAACTTTGTGATTTCAGGGTATAATACGATTTACGAATAAAAATTTCGCATCTAATCACATTCTTTTTCTACTATATTTTCTTCATAAAATTAAACAATAGCTATGGCTATTCTTTAATTTGATTCATCAATCTAGCGAAAAATCTTTGTAATTATTTTTACGAAATTCTCATCCGTAAATCGTATAACAAGTTTTCTATGCATAATGCAGATTTAAGGGAAAAATCTAAAATTTATACGTGACAACCTTTTTAATTGTGTAATATTTCTACACTTTTTAAAAATTTCCACAAGGAAGGTTTTGTTTTCAATTTATGAGTGTAAAGGTAAATTAAGGCTAATAAGCAGATTAGGATATATTTTAAAGAATATGTGCGTTTGGAACGGTTATTACTAAGAAAGAGTAGTAATAAACTTTGTAAAAAGTATTGATACAAATTAAAGCTAAACACAAACATTTAAAAACAAAAAAATGAATGCCAGAACGTTACTTTTACTATGTTGTTCTTTTATCCTAAGTATCTCTGTTAATGCACAGGTGGATACAGGAGGAAATGCAAAAACATCTGATCATGACAAGCAAGTAATAGGATATATTACTAATTGGGATGCTTGGAAAACAACATCTGCAGGAGTTCCAGGACAAGGAGCTCTTACACACCTTAATATTGATTACTCTAAATATACAATATTAAATTACTCCTTTTTTGGGGTAGCAAATGATGGTTCATTACATAGTGGAGACCATAGAAATAAAAATATTTATCAAGAAGGTGCAACTCAGGAACCTAATGATATCTTTTTTACAGATATTTATAGTAGTTGGGATATGTACATTTTGTTTGGTGAATTAGACCCGATACAACATGTAAGTGAAGAAGCAAAAGCCCGTGCCGAAGCACAAGGTTTTGAGGTAGAGCTTAATGGAAATACTTGGACGAACCCTACTTGGGGTCTTAGTGGAGCATTACCAATTCCTTTGCATAAAGAAGGAGGCGCACCAGGAGTTATAGAATTAGCACATCAAAATGGAGTAAAAGTTATGGCTTCCATTGGTGGATGGAGTATGTGTAAACATTTTCCGGAAATGGCAGCAGATCCTGCAAAAAGAGCACGTTTTATTGAAGATTGTAAAAAACTAATTGCCGTAGGATTTGATGGAATAGATTTGGACTGGGAATATCCAGGACCATATTCTGGTATGAATTTTACCGGAAGTGAAGCAGATTTTGCAAATTTTACAACCTTAGTACAAGAAATAAGAAACGCGATTGGCCCCGACAAATTGATAACTTCTGCTATGGCTGCAGATCCTAGAAAACTAGAAGGATTAAACTGGTCAAGTCTTGCTAGCACTATGGATTATTTTAATATGATGACATATGATTATAATGGCGGATGGTCTAATAAAGCAAGTCATAATGCTCCAGTATATCCATATACTGATGCCGAAGTATCTTTCTTTAGTTGGAAATCCACATTAGACAAGTTAACAGAACTTGGAGTTCCTAAGAATAAAATTTGTTTTGGAGCTCCTTTCTATGGACGAGGTGTAATTACAGATGGACAAGCAGACCTTAACGCACCAACCGTAAAAAAACAAGTAACTGTACAGCCTGATGGACCAATATCAACAGCCTCAGACTATACGAATTGGCCATTAGAGATATATGATGGAACACCAAACTACTTCTTTATTAAGCAAAAAGCATTAGCTGCAAATAGCGGATGGACCAGAAAATGGGATGATGAAGCTAAAGTACCATATTTAGTAAAAGATAATTTTTTCTTAAGTTACGATGATGAAGAATCTATAGAGATCAAAGCACAGTTTATTAAAGATGAAGGATTAGCAGGAACTATTATATGGACAGTATATGGAGATCTTGAAATTAGTGGTAGTGTAACCTCTTATGGAAGTAAACTAAAAAAATGGTCTGATGTAAAATCTCCGTTAGTAAACAAAATGAACGAAGTGTTTGCCGCAGACAGTAATTTAGGAATAGATGATTTATCAGCATTAAATATTAGCATTTTTCCAAATCCATCAGATGACGTAGTTACAATTAGTACAGAAGTAAAAAATATTACTGTCTTTGATATGACAGGTAAAAAGGTATTAGTAACCAACCAAAATAGATTTAGTATAGCACCATTAAGCCAAGGGATGTATCTGTTGCAAGTTACATTACCTAGTGACAAAAAAGCTTTAACTAAGCTTAGCAGGATGTAAGTTCCTACACAAACTCGACAATTGCCAAAAGAACACTTTTTAGTGTTCTTTTGGTGTTTTATAAAGCAAGATTAAATTTCTGTATATAGATATAAGTTTTATGGCGTGCCCCTTCGGGTCGGGCTATCCGTTACAACTCCTCACACCTCATTCTTCGGGTTCCGGGGTTTTCACTACTATCCCTCACGCAAATATTTTTAGAACTTTATTCGGTAATTTCAATGGAGAAATGATATCACTCCAGCATGTAGTGATCTTTATTCAAAAAATACAGAACTAATACCAATTTGATTATAAAATATTTCCGATAAAACGAAAAATGAACAAGTTTTAACCAAAAGTATTGTGGTTAGGTTGGTATAATATAGTTCCGATTATGAATTGATAACATAAAGTCCAAAAACAGCTACAATAAAATAGCACGTAATAGTCAATGCCCCTTGATAATCTTTAGCAACACGTTGCCCCAAAAGAAGCATTAATAGTGTAATACAACCCAGAAACATGGCTCCAACTCCATAACAAGTCTGATTTTCAGAAATAAGTTGATAGATGCCTAGTATACAAAGTAAAGCAGTAATCATTTCTATGATTAGAATAATGGCGAGAAGTAAAGGAACCACTTTACCTAAAAAAGTACCAGAAAAATGCTCTTTTAACCAACTTAGATTTCCTTTCCAATCTGTTATTTTATCTATTCCTGATTGTAAAAATGTAATAAGTAAAAAAAGTAATATCGTAATAGAAACGATATGAGTCATAAAATTATCCATAAGAATTGGTGATTTAAGTTTTAGTTTGCTTTTTTATGAAGTAAACGCGTAAGTTTGATAGATAAGTCTGTTAAAATGATTTTAGCATTTCCATTTCGTTCTATATGGTAAATAGCGTCTTGTATTTCAGTATTGATATCCATTATATTCCCACCATGAATAAAAGGAGCAAAATTTTCAAGTTTAAAACCGTTTGTTTTAGGTTCTAAAAACACCAGATCCTTAGCACCATAATTCAATAACAGCGCTTGTCTAAAGAAATCAAGACAATACGTAAGAAACTTCTTTTGTGTTTCTCTCCCGGCAGTGGCTATTGATTCACTCCAACCTATTAAATCATTAACAGCAGATTTATTTCCTTTTGCTCTAAAAGCAGTTCTAACCCATTGAATGAACCAATCCTCAAATTGTTCATCACCCCCATCATTATGGAGTAAATGTAGTGCTTTACTATAATCACCATTGGATTGGTGGGCAATTTTTAGTGCTTCGGTTTCGGATAAACTGCCTTCCTTTTGGATCGCATCTTTAATGACCTGTTCTCCTAATGCTGGAAAATGTAGTACCTGACACCTGGATCTTATAGTTTGGATTAGTTGTTCTTCCTTTTCAGTAATTAAGATAAAAACTGTTTTCTCAGGCGGTTCTTCAATTAACTTTAATAACTTATTAGATGCGGCGATATTCATTTTATCAGCCATCCATATAAGCATTACCTTATAACCACCTTCATAACTCTTTAAAGACAGTTTTTTTACGACATCAAGTGCTTCATCAACACCAATTTGTCCTTGTTTTTTTTCAATTCCTAATGAAAGATACCAGTCAAAAATACTTCCATATGGGTTTTCTCTAATAAATGTTCTCCATTCTTCAGCAAAATGATTCGCAGTAGGATGTTTTTTTACTTTATCATTAGTAGCTACAGGATATGCAAAATGAAGATCTGGATGAGAAAGATGATCGAATTTTATATTACAAGAATTAATTCCTCCAGTATTTTCTCCATCATTATTTTGACATAAAATATATTGCGCATAAGCAATAGCCATGGGTAGTGTCCCACTTCCATTAGAACCAACAAAAAGCTGCGCATGAGGGATACGACCACGATCTACACTAGTGGTGAGATAACTTTTGATATGAGTAAGCCCTAATATTTCTGAAAAAAGCATAGGCAAATATAATAGATACATGAAGAAGAAGAAGGGTTTATGAAGTATGAATTTGCATTAATTTTTAAGTAGAAATAGTATTATACCCTTGATGAAAGATTAAAGTATTATTCTTTCAAGAAAAGCTATATATTTTTTAAAAATTAGTAAAAGTGAAAATTAGATAAAGTACTAAAGCAATTTTTCTATTTCTTTTCCGTGTTTTTTGACGAAATAAAATTAATTTCGTGCTCAACATCAAATCAATACAATGAAGACAATCAATAGTTTTAATTTTGAAAATAAAAAAGCATTGATCCGTGTGGATTTTAATGTTCCCCTAAACGATAATTTCGAAGTAACCGATGATACCAGAATTCAAGCTGCAAAACCAACTGTGATAAAAATATTGGAAGATGGAGGAAGTGCGGTTTTAATGTCACACTTAGGTCGCCCAAAAGGAGTACAGGAAGAATTCTCACTAAAACATATTGTAGACAAAGTTTCTGAGGTTATTGGAGTGCAGGTTAAGTTTGTATCAAACTGTATCGGACAGGAGGCAGAAGATGCAGTAAACCAATTAAATCCTGGTGAGGTTTTGTTATTAGAAAATCTTAGATTTCATACAGAAGAAACAAGTGGTGATAAAGGATTTGCAGAACAACTATCTAAACTTGGAGATATTTATGTAAATGATGCCTTTGGTACTGCACATAGGGCACATGCATCCACTACAATTGTAGCTCAGTTTTTTCAGGAAAACAAATGTTTTGGAAATTTATTAGGAAAAGAAATTGAAAGTATTGACAAAGTACTTAAATCTGGAGAGAAACCAATTACAGCAATTTTAGGAGGATCAAAGGTGTCTTCTAAAATTACTATTATAGAAAATATTTTGGACAAGGTAGATCATTTAATCATTGGAGGTGGAATGACCTATACGTTTGTAAAGGCCAAAGGAGGAAAAATTGGAAGTTCTATTTGTGAAGATGATAAGCAAGAACTGGCCTTAGAAATTCTCAGGAAAGCAAAAGAAAAAGGAGTAGAAGTGCACTTACCCGTTGATGTTATTGGAGCAGATGCATTTGATAATAATGCCAATACCAAAGCAATGAGTGTAGATGCAATTCCAGAAGGATGGCAAGGATTAGACGTTGGACCCGAGACAGTAAAGGATTTTCACAGAATAGTGCTTAGTTCTAAAACAATACTATGGAACGGGCCATTAGGTGTTTTCGAAATGGAGAATTTTGCTAATGGAACGATCTCATTAGGAAACTCTATTACTGAGGCAACCGAGAATGGTGCTTTCTCTCTTGTGGGAGGAGGAGATTCTGTAGCCGCAGTTAAGCAATTTGGTTTTGGAGATAAAGTAAGTTATGTTTCGACAGGGGGAGGAGCTATGTTAGAAAGTTTAGAAGGAAAAACGCTACCTGGAATAGCTGCTATAGAAAATTAACAAAAAGAAGATTTTTCTGTAAGAAAAATCTTAATAAACCTTAAAGTTATTAAAAATCAGTCATTTCGACTGATTTTTTTATGTTTTTAACTCCTTGATTTTTTGTGTTTTAGAAAAAAAATGCGATTTTCGCAGCAGGATTGTTGATAACCTGTTGAAATAATACATTTTTATATGTGTTCTTACTATAAATGATGGTAAGTTTTTTAAAGGTATTGATATTAGTTCTAAAATTCCGTTAATCGAATAAATGTAAATGATTTCTGAAAATGAATAAAACGTGTCTGTTATTTCTTGGCTTTCTTTTTTGTACACTTGTAGCATCCGCTCAGGATACCATTCCTCTTTCTCCAAAATTAAAGAAAAAATCATCTCGACTTGTATTCGATAAGAATCTTAAGTTAGAAAAAGACACAATTCAAGTTGTCGATACTACCAAAATGGTCAGTATTTCAGGAGAACTGAAAGAAACAACTATTACAACAGCAAATATCAAAGATAGTATCATATATGTGGCTAAGGATCACCCTAAGATGTCACAACTAGATTCACTATGGAGGCAAGAACTCTATAATTCTAGCTTATTTGACACAATTTATAAATCAGTAACGGAACTCGAATATAAACCTGTAGAATTTATTGATCTTCCCACAGATACACTTAAGGCTCGGCTCGCAGAGCTAAATGCTCGTACACCTTTTAACGTAGAATATAACCCTTCGTTAGAAAGTGTTATAAAGAGATACCTAAAAAATCGTCATGAGCAGTTAGAAAGACTTATGGCACTAAGTGAATTTTATTTTCCATTATTTGAGCAAGAATTAGATAATCAGAATATTCCTTTAGAAATAAAATATTTAGCGATAGTAGAATCCGCATTGAAACCTAGAGCAAAATCCAGAGTAGGAGCCACTGGTTTATGGCAGTTTATGTTTGGTACAGGCAAAATGTTTGGATTAGAAGTAAGCTCGTATGTTGATGAACGAATGGATCCTATAATGGCAACTCAGGCAGCTTGCAAATATTTAGCTAAGTTGTATAAGATATTTGGAGATTGGGATTTAGCACTAGCATCGTATAACTCTGGTCCTGGAAATGTAAACAAAGCAATTCGACGTAGTGGTGGATATACCAACTATTGGAATATAAGGAATAATCTACCACGGGAAACAGCAGGGTATCTTCCGGCATTTTTAGCAACCATGTATATTTTCGAATATGCCGACAAACATGGATTTAAACCTAAAAAACCTGATTTTGCGTATTTCGAAACTGATACAATTAAAGTAAAACAAATGATCACATTAGATCAGGTTTCGGAGTATATGAATATCAATGTAGAAGAATTACAATTCCTAAACCCATCTTATAAACTGGATATTATTCCACATATCAAGGATGAAAACTATGTGCTGCGATTACCTTTAGATCAGGTAGGTAAATTTGTCGCCAATGAAGATCAGATATACGCCCTGGCACAAGAAGAATTCAATAAACGCGAAAAACCACTTCCTAAGTTGTATGAAGCGAATGATAAAATCCGGTATAGAGTACGTAGCGGAGACTTCTTAGGTAAAATTGCCAGAAGATATGGAGTTCGGGTGAGTCAAATCAAGCGTTGGAATGGTTTACGGAGTAATAACCTTAGAATTGGGCAACGACTTACAATTTACCCTCGACGACCAGTTATAAACAAACCAAAGAAAAAAACCACTGCAATTGCAGCATCAAAAGTAGGGAACTCTAAAATATACACCGTAAAAGCAGGAGACACACTATGGAGCATTTCTAAAAGGTTCCAAGGGGTGTCCATAGAAAATCTAAAGAGCTGGAACGGTATCAATGGTTCAGGCCTAAAACCGGGAATGAAACTTAAGCTATCTAAGCCTTAATTTTGTAATCTGTTTAACAAACTAAACCTACTTTTTTATATTTTTGACCTTCAATAATGATTACTTTATGAAAAAAAGGTTAGGAGCTTTACTATATATAATTCTTTTAGTAAGTTGTAATAGTGACGATCAGCAAGAAATAGAAGAAAAGAGTTGTTGCACAGAAGATTCTAACATCGTAGAAGTAAACAATCTTCCAGAAGGAAAAGAAATAATTCCCAGTAGATTTTTTACACCTAATGGAGATGGCTTCCATGATGTATTGGATTTTAGGGGACTAGAAGATTTCCCGAACAACAAGGTTCGGGTTTTTTTAAAGGATGCTTTAGTATTTGAAACAGATAATTATGGGGCAAATCCCTTTGGAAAAGAATTGTTTGAAGAAAATTTTGAGAATCAGGTCTACAGATATGAGTTGGAAATAGATGAAGGATTTACATACAAATCCAATGGATATTTTTGCGCTATAAAAGTTAATACGGAAGTAGTGTCAGGATGCGTTTCTGGATATTTTGAGTTTGACCCTATTATTTATCCTAGATAATTTCAAGAACCAATTTTATTCCTTTTAGTATTAGATTTGGAATGATTTGTGATATAAAGAAAATAATTGTTTCCTTATTGAAATTATTTTTTTAATATTATTTCTCACCAGTATATTTGTTCTATGAAAAAACTAGTACTAGCCATTACCTGTATACTAACAATAATAAGTTGTTCAGATACCAAAAAAGATAAACGAAAAAAAGCAGATTTTTCTTTAGCACAATCTGCAGGTAAGATCAATGAATTATCCGTAATTATTGATAATGAATTATGGCAGAGTAGTGTAGGAGATACCATACGCAAATACTTAGGAGCAGAAGTACCAGGCTTGCCACAAATAGAACCATTATTCTCTATGCGTCAACTGCCATTAGATGCTTTTACAGGCTTAGCACAGAGAAGAAGAATTTTTCTTATAGTAGAAAAAGGTGAAAAATCTAGTTTTTCTACAGCTAATAATAAATTTGCAACCCCTCAACTGGGCTTTATTATTCGTGGAACCAGTGATGCCGAAATTTTTAAATTGATCCGTGAGAACTACGAAACGATCGTTTCAAAATATAAAAAAGTAGAAACAACAGAAAAGCAATATAGGATAAGTAAATCCTTAGAGTATATTCCTCAATTAAAAAAGAAGATGGGAATTACCCTAAAAATCCCTTCGGCATATCGAATAGCCAAAGAGGAAGAAAAATTCTTTTGGTTACGTAAAGACATTAAAAATGGAGACATGAATCTAATGATTTATGAACTTCCATTAGGAACCATTACCAAAGATTCTAATACCGTTGCGAAAATCATTAAAATAAGAGATTCTGTAGGAGCACAAAAAATTCCAACATCCTCTGGAAAATTTATTACAGAAAAAGCATATGCTCCATATCTCTTTGAAACCATAGTAGATAATAAACCAGTTTTCGAGACCAAAGGTACTTGGGAAATTAAAGATCGTTTTTTGGCAGGCCCTTTTGTGAATTATGTTATTACCGACAAACCTAATAATAGGCAGTTAGTAATTGAAGGTTTTGTTCTTGCACCATCAGTAAGAAAAAGAGATAACATGTTCGAATTAGAAGCGATCATGAAAACAATCAAATTTGAGTAGTAATATAGATTCAATACTATTTAAACAGATACAATAACATATACTTTTTTTAGAGAAAAAAGTCATATCAAACCCCATTTTTAAGACTGTTGAAAATGGGGTTTGATATTATATATCGTTTATAATATATTTATCGATTCAAAAAATAACTCATGAATATCATTTCTTTTATTGCCAAGCGAGTTCCGGTTTCGGAAAAACAAATAACCAAAACCATTGAACTACTTGATGATGGGGCAACAATTCCTTTTATTTCGAGATATCGAAAAGAGATGACAGGAAACCTTGATGAGGTAGAAGTTGGAGAAATAGTAAAATATAAAGTAGCTTTTGAAGCTTTACAGAAAAGAAAAGAAAGTGTAATAGCCTCTATAAAAGAACAAGATGCTTTAACCCCAGAGTTGGAAAAAAGAATAACATCAGCAGAGACGCTTTCTGAGGTTGAAGATCTATATTTACCATATAAGAAAAAAAGAAAGACAAAAGCTTCTGTAGCAAAAGAACAAGGACTAGAGCCTTTGGCAAAAATTATAATGGAGCAAAGAGAAGAAGAGATTCTTTTTGTAGCCTCTCAATACCTTAATGATACCATACTTAATGAAGAGTTAGCACTTCAGGGAGCAAGAGATATTATTGCAGAATGGATTAACGAAAATGAAAAAGTAAGGAATAAGCTAAGAAGACTATATCAGAGAAAAGCTTCAATAACATCTACAGTTGTAAAAACAAAGAAAGATGAGGAAGAAGCTCAGAAATATCAACAATATTTCGATTGGGAAGAACCATTACATAAGTGTCCTTCGCACCGGCTGTTAGCAATCCTAAGAGCAGAGAATGAGAAAATTGTAAGAGTCAAAATTTTAGTTCCCGAAGAGGATGCATTAGATATCATCGATGATGTTATGATCCGATCTAATGTAGAGGCTTGTACAGATCACATGTTTTTAGCAATTGCAGATGCATATAAGCGATTATTGGCTCCAGGAATATCTTCAGAAGTTTTAAAGCAAGCTAAGGAAAAGGCAGATGATAACGCAATAAAGGTTTTTGCACAAAACTTAAAACAACTTTTATTAGCATCTCCATTAGGGCAAAAACGAATTCTTGCTTTAGATCCCGGTTTTAAATCAGGTTGTAAAGTAGTCTGCCTTGATAAACAAGGAGATTTACTACATAATGAAAATATATACCCACATCCACCACAAAGAGAAGTAACCAACGGAATAAAAAAGATCAAATCTCTGGTGAATGCCTATAAAATTGAAGCAATAGCTATTGGTAATGGAACCGCTGCTAGAGAAACGGAAGCTTTCATTAAGAAAATTCCTTTCGAGAATCCCATTCAGGTGTTTATGGTCAATGAAAGTGGAGCATCTGTATATTCTGCCTCTAAGATTGCCAGAGCAGAGTTTCCTAGCTATGATGTTACCGTAAGAGGAGCAGTATCTATAGGGCGTAGATTAGCAGATCCATTAGCAGAATTAGTAAAGATAGATCCTAAAGCAATAGGAGTAGGGCAATATCAACATGATGTAGATCAAGGAAAATTAAAACAAGAACTCGATACAGTAGTAATGAGTTGTGTAAATAGTGTAGGGATTAATGTAAATACTGCTAGTGCTCCTTTATTAAGCTATGTATCCGGAATTGGCGAAAAACTTGCAGAAAATATTGTAAACTATAGATCAGAAAATGGAGCACTTCAATCCCGAGAAGAATTAAAAAAAATACCCAGACTTGGAGGGAAAGCATATGAACAGTCCGCAGCATTTTTAAGAATTACTGCTCCTAAAAACCCATTAGATAATTCGGCAGTACACCCAGAGCGTTATAAACTAGTATCCAAAATGGCAAAAGACGCTGGAGTTTCGCTCCAAGAATTGATCGGAAATAAAACCGCAATTACTAAGATTAAGCTGCAAGATTATATATCAGAAGGAGTAGGTCTACCTACCTTAACCGATATTGTAAAAGAGTTGGAAAAGCCCGGAGTTGATCCAAGAGAAAAAGCCACAATTTTCGAATTTGATCCGAATGTAAAAACCATTAATGATCTAAAAACAGGAATGAAATTACCCGGGATAGTAAATAATATTACCAATTTCGGATGTTTCGTAGATATCGGAATCAAGGAAAGTGGATTGGTACATATATCTAAACTTGCAAACGAGTTTATCAGTGATGTGAATGCAGTAGTACAGTTAAATCAACATATATCAGTTACCGTAATTGAGATAGATATAGCAAGAAAGAGGATTCAACTTTCATTAATTGATTAATACCATTTATATTTTGAATTTTTCAGGCCATTGGATGTGAAGTATAAAAGGATAAGCATTTGGGCGTGCCCCCTTAAGGGGTCGGGCTATACATTACAATTCCTCGCACTTCGTTCCTCAGGCTGTGGGATTTTCATTACTATCCCTCACGCAAAAACATAAAAAAACCCAACAATTAATGTTGGGTTACATATTTCTTATAAAAAATAAACTTATTTTTTCTCTTCTATTTTATCAGGATCCTCATCCTCTTTAGAAGCATCTTTAAATTCTTTAATCCCGCTTCCCAAACCTCTCATCAATTCTGGAATTTTTTTTCCTCCGAATAAAAGCAAAACAGCTGCAACAATCAAAGCAATTTGCCAAGGGCCTAACATTCCTAAAAATATACTTAATGACGTCATAATATCAAAATTAAGCTACAAAGGTAGTAAGAATTACATAAAAAAGACATTTTAAGAAGTCAAAAACGTCTTTTATAGTAATAATCATAGCGTAAATACGATCAATCTATGATTGGACATTTTTATCCCTTAGGAGAATATGTATATTTGTGGCTAGTAATACCATTTGTTGTTTAAATTTATTTTCCAATAAATTTAAATTTCAGATGGTGAAACACCTACTTTACTCTTCATACTTTAGGATGTAATCTATGGCTAAAAAGAAAAAAGAAAAGAAAAGAATCGCTAAGAAGCTACTGAACAAATATCGTTTAGTAATTCTTAATGAAGATACTTTTGAGGAACGTATCTCCTTTAAACTTACGCGGCTTAATGTATTTGTTTTAGTAATGATTACTTCGATAATATTGATATCCTGTACTACTTTTTTTATTGCGTTTACACCACTTAGAGAATATATTCCAGGGTATTCATCGACGTCGTTAGATCTCAAAGCTACAAAATTGGCAACCACGGCAGATTCATTAAAAGCAGTTATTGATGTCCGACAAGAATATTTTAACTCTATTAAAAAAGTCCTTACGGGAGATGTTAAGACGGTAGAATTTGATATAGATTCGGCCATACAATCTCAAAAATTAAATCCGGAAGAAGTCGACCTAAGTCCATCCGAGCAAGATATGAAACTTCGCGAAGAAGTATCTAGAGAAGACAAGTATAGTTTATTCGAAAGAGAAAAGTCAAGTACTGATTTTTCGTTATTCCCACCAGTAAAAGGAAGTATAACATCAAAATATAATGTGAATGAAAAACATTATGCAATAGATATTGCTGTTCCAAAAGATACACCTATTAAAGCTGCAGCAGCAGGAACCGTTATTTTTGCCGAGTGGGCATCAGAAACAGGACATGTGATGATATTGGATCATGGTAATAATTTACTTACCGTATATAAACATAATGCATCCTTGACAAAGCAACAAGGAGAACAAGTAAAAGAAGGAGAGGTAATTGCTACCGCGGGTTCTACAGGTGAGCTATCTACGGGACCACATCTACATTTTGAATTATGGAGAGATGGATACCCAACAGATCCGTCAAAATTTATTGATTTTGAATAATAAAGAATGTCTATTAAATCATTAGGAGCAAAGATTTTTGCAAAACGCATTCGAAAGAAAATTGACAAATGGGCTAATAATCCCATTAAAACCCAAGAGCGTGTATTTAGGGAATTAGTAAAAAGTGCAAAAGATACAGTTTTTGGAAAAGATCACAATTTTCAGAATATAAAGTCATATACCGATTTTACTACTCAAGTACCTATTCGGGACTATGAACAGTTAAGACCGTATGTCGATAAGGTAGTAAAAGGAGAAAGTGATATCCTATGGCCAGGAAAACCACTATATTTCGCAAAAACTTCAGGGACTACCAGTGGTGCTAAATATATACCATTAACAAAAGCATCCATACCGACCCATATTAGAGCAGCAAGAAATGCCATTTTATGCTATATAGCCGAAAGTGGAAAAACGGATTTTGTGGATGGCAAAATGATATTCTTACAAGGAAGCCCAGAACTAACCGAAAAAAATGGAATCAATTTAGGAAGACTATCAGGAATTGTAGCACATTATGTGCCCAGGTATCTTCAGAAAAATAGATTACCAAGCTGGGAAGCGAATTGTATAGAAGATTGGGAACAAAAAGTAGATGCAATTGTAGAAGAAACAGTTCACGAAAATATGACTATTATAAGTGGAATTCCTCCTTGGGTACAAATGTATTTTGAAAAATTACAAAAGAAAACAGGAAAATCTATTGGAGAATTGTTTAAGAATTTTCAATTGTTCATTTACGGAGGTGTTAATTTTGAACCTTATAAGTCCACATTCGAAACATTGATAGGAAGAAAAGTTCCAAGCATTGAGTTATACCCTGCATCCGAAGGTTTTTTTGCGTTTCAGGACAAACAAAATGAAAAGGGAATGTTGTTGCAGTTAGATTCAGGAATGTTCTATGAATTTGTAAAAGCAGATGAATTTTTTGAAGAAAACCCAAAAAGAATCTCCATCGGAGAAGTAGAGGTCGGAACAAATTATGTAATGCTTATTTCCTCTAATGCTGGATTGTGGGCATACAATATTGGAGATACAGTACAATTTACCAGTACCTCACCATATAGAGTTACTGTATCCGGAAGGATAAAACATTTTATTTCGGCATTTGGAGAGCATGTAATAGGCAAAGAAGTAGAACAAGCAATTAAAGAAGGATCAGAGGTTGTTGGTGTCATGATAAAGGAATTTACAGTAGCACCAGAAATTAATCCAAATGGGTCAGAATTACCATATCATGAATGGTTTATAGAATTCCAGGAAGAACCGAAGGACATTCAGAGATTGGCTACAGAGATAGATAATTCATTGCGAAAACAAAACGCATACTATGATGATTTAATTGTAGGTAATATTCTAAGGACTTTAAAGATAACAAAAGTTCCTAAAGAAGGTTTTAATAATTATATGAAATCTATTGGAAAATTAGGAGGTCAGAATAAACTACCAAGGCTCTCTAATGACAGAAAAATTGCAGATTCGTTAACCGGGTTGATAGATAAATAAATTATATCTTTGCTCGAAATATAGTATGGAAAATTCGAAACAACAAGGAAGGACAAGAGCACAGGAAAGCTCTGGTGCGATTGAACGTATGTATATTACGATGCGTCACCTGTTTAATAGAGGTTTCTATAAACCAATGGGTGTTTCTGGAGATACTTTACGCGAAGGATTGCTTACATTACGGCCAGAGATTTATGGTTCTATAGCCGAAGAAAAAGTGGAACTGGATGGATTACTATATGTAGTTGATCGCCTTCCTATTGGAATTGAAGAATGTCGGTATATTAACCTTACGAGTGAGGAAGGGTATAAAAATTCTCACTTTAAAGCAATTGTCCCTCCAAAAAGAAGAAGAAACTGCTATCGAATAGATGAAGAGCAGATGAATATTGAGATTACCCGAGGACGTTCCGAGATTTATGATATCCTAACACATCTTACATTTCTTTTTATAGAATCACATAAGATTATGAACCGAGTGGTCATTAATGAAGAAGGAAATGTAACAAGAGATTGGGAGAAACTTAAGAATGCCGTTACATCAAAAAAAGAGCTAACAAAAGCAGAGCGTGAAATTGCATTAACACATACAGCAAATATATTAGGAAGAACCTTTAGAGAAGTATCATCCGTTTATGAAAATTTTTCTTGCGCAGAGAATAAAGAACGTTTTCTTCATATTATATATTGGTTAGGGAAATTGGCTATAGAAGAGTCGGTAAATGAAGATAAGAGAATTGTCACTTTTAGTCCGGTATTAAGGGAACGTTTGGGACATCATATTCACGGAGAAATATGGGCGAATTCTATTAAAAAGAAGTTGGAACATTTAGATCTTTTAAACCGACCAATTCATATCATTAGTGCTAATATGCATAGTGTAATGAATGTATTATATGCCCCAATTGCACTTAAAACGGAATTAAAAAATAAGACGACTTTTGATATTTATGAGTTATTAAGCGATGATAAAAATGACAAGTTAAGAGTTAAGGTAGAAAAGAAAGCACTTCAAAAAGGGATGACTTATATTGAGGATGAAAGTGGAGCAAATATTAATGTTCAGATTTTCGATACAGCTGTTTATAATGAAGTAGAGTATGCACATATGCTTTCAGGTGTTGAAGAAGAAAATAAGCCTGTAATAGTCGTAATGGATTATGCATTTGGAGAGCAAGCATATGAAACTATGGATGAACTTTTAAAACCCTATGAAAAAACTAATGGCAGAAAATATCTGAAAGTTAAATCTGTTTCTATTATGGGCAAAGCAGGTATTTTGGAAGGAGGGAAAGGAGATATTATGATACCTTCAGCACATGTTTTTGAGGGCACGGCAGATAATTATCCATTTAAAAATGGACTGGATAAAAAAGATTTAGAAGGGCATGGAATTGATATCTATGATGGAGCGATGGTTACTGTATTAGGAACCTCATTACAAAATAGGGATATTCTAAAGTTTTTTCACGATTCTACTTGGAATGTGATTGGATTAGAAATGGAAGGTGCCCATTACCAAAAAGCGATCCAATCTGCATCAAAATTACGAGGGAGTATAAGTTCTAGAGTAAAAGTACGTTATGCATACTATGCATCTGATAACCCTTTAGAAACGGGAAGTACGCTAGCATCTGGAGGATTAGGAACAACAGGTGTAAAACCAACATATTTAATTACAGAAAAGATTTTAGAGCAAATATTTAAAGAAGGGTAAAAATGAGTCATCAAAACAATGAGGTTTATTTAAAACAAATTTTTAATCCAATTAAGATTTTTTTTCAATGGAACATTAAGTTACTGTATAAGTCTATTCAGTTTCTTCTTAAGAAGGCTTGGTTATTTGGAATAATTATAGTTTTTGGAGTAATTGGAGGGTATTTTTTAGATAAAAAAGCAGGCGATTTAATTATAACACAAGAAATCAGGTTAGAACCTAATTATAGTTCAATTAGTTATGTATATGACTTTATTATCTCAATTAATCAGAGTCTTAAAAAAGAAAACGAAGAAAATTTTAAATCAATAGGACTGCGACCTGAGTGGATTAAGAATATCAAATCTATAAAAATAGAGCCAGTTATAGCTATTGAAAATATTTTTGATTATTTACATGACAAATATGAAGATAGAAACTTTCAATATACGATACAAGATTTTTCTGAAAAACAGTTAACCCAAGATAAGTTTACCTATTTATATAAACATCACGTATTAAAAATCTCTTTTCAGAAGGAAAAGGATTACAATAAACGTATCACTCAGTCGATATTGAATTATATGCTTTATAATCCATATTTTAAGGATCAAATAGGATTGGTAATTAAGCAGGCTAAAGAATCTTTAGAAAATAATAAAAAGACACTACAATTTATTGATGAGTATCTTGAAAAGGTTGTCGAAAATTTGGGTGAAAAGAAAGATAAGAATGAGATTCGCATTGTTTCAGATGGAGCAGAATCTATGCAGTTAACCGGACTTTTAGAACGAAAAGATGCAGTAATTAATGCTATTGAATATGATGAAACGATAATTCACCTTAGAAATGAAGTTTTTTCAATAATGAATGACTCTGATATTGTAGTAACACAAAAATCCTTATTTAGTAAAAAAATATTTTTACTTCCTTTTGGATTATGTATAGCTGTATGTCTGATATTTATTTTTGTATTTCTATATAAAGAAACTGGAAATTATGTAAAGAAATTGACTTAAGTTTTTTTATATCAATTACTCATTAATTTCTACTCGTTGAAACGTAATATATTTAATAACAGAAAGAGTTGATATTATGCGTAAACCAAAAATTTTTATTAGAAAAAGCTTGAATAGTTGACAAGATTAAAAATTAACTTTATGTAAGATACCTTCAATTTCGATAGGAGAGGTACTAGGGACTATCTTTTCATCAGAAGTTAGTGTTAAAACTTCTGAAAAAGATAAAATATTACCATTTCTAAGAGATTTAAACACTATCCATTATTGATTATTAGTTAAAAGGATTTACCTTTGTTCGATCAAAAAAGAAAAGGAAAATACTGTTAATTTTGATTTAAAAAATGACAACCAACAAAGAAAATACTTCAGAAGAAATAGATTTAGGGCAATTGTTTAAGTTAATAGGGAATACTTTTAATAAATTCTTTAAGCTTATAAGTTCGATATTTAATAAGATATTCCATTATCTGATCCTATCTCTTTTATTCGTAAGAAAACATTTTTTAAAATTTACCGTAGCTGGATGTATTGGTTTAGGAATTGGATGGTATTTAGATATAAACATGGATCCTGTATATAGATCCTCAATGGTAGTTGAACCAAATTTCAATAGTACGCAACAATTATATAATAATGTAAGCTATTATAATGAACTCGCAGAACAAGAGGCGGATTCAACATTAGCTGAAGCATTTGAAATTTCTATCAATCAAGCGGCAACAATTACTCAAATTACTATAGAATCATATACCGATGAAAACCAAAAATTAAAGCAATTTAGTGATTTCGTTAAAAGTTTAGATAGTACATCAAGAAATATTGTAGAGTATAAGAATTATCTTGAGAATTTTAATAATATAAACGCAAAGTTTCATAAAATTAATATGGAAGCTACTGATCCCGTAGTAGCAAAAAAATGTCAAAAAGCAATCGTACAGTCTATTTCTGATAATGACTACTTTAAATCACAGATGAATACAAATACTCTAAATTTAAGAATTAATGATTCCATTTATAGAAAACAGCTAGTAGAAATAGATTCATTAAAGTCTTTTTATCAGAAGTTGAAATTACTGGAAGTACAAAAAAGTGGAGAAGGGACTTCAGGAACAAATATCAATTTGAGTTCAGAAAAGCAGTTATTTGATAATTCTGAAATCACCTTATTGAATGAAACAAAATCTATAAGTCAAGATATACTCGAATTAAATAAACAAAAAGCAAATACTGAAAATATTATTAATATAATTTCAGATTTTCCAAACAAAGGAGCTTTAATAAATGGTTTTTTTAATCAAAAAAAGTTTGTACTACCTATAATGTTCATCATGTTGACTCTTTTCTCACTAATATTTATTTCTTTAAATAGATACCTAAAGAATTATAATGAATAACTTGATTACAGTATTTCAAATAAATTAAAGAATGAATTCTAAAAAAAGTATTTTAATAACAGGAGGAGCAGGGTTTATTGGATCCAATTTTATATTTCATTTTATAGAGAATAATCCTTCTGTTAAGATTATAAATATAGATAACTTAACTTATGCTGGGGATTTGAAAAATCTCGAAGGAATCAAAAAGTATGAGAATTATACTTTCATTAAAGGAGATATTTGTGATAGTGAATTAATAAAGAATCTTTTTGAAAAATATGATTTTTCAGGAGTAATTCATTTCGCTGCAGAATCTCATGTCGATAATTCTATATCAAATCCAGATGAATTTATTAAAACCAATATTTTCGGAACTTTCACTTTGCTAAACATGGCAAAAGAATATTGGATGGAAGGGCCTCACAAGTATAAAAATAAATATATTGGGTGTCGTTTTCATCATATTTCTACAGATGAGGTATATGGAACTTTAGGGGAGACAGGATTGTTCAAAGAAACAACACCTTATGCTCCTAATAGCCCGTATAGTGCATCTAAAGCTTCTTCTGATTTTATTGTAAGGAGTTTTTTCCATACTTATGGAATGGATGTGGTTACTACAAATTGTTCTAATAACTATGGTCCAAAACAACATAATGAAAAATTGATACCTACAATTATAAGAAAAGCTATTTCTGGAGAAAATATACCTATCTATGGAGATGGAAATAATGTAAGAGATTGGTTATATGTATTAGATCATTGTAAAGGAATAGAATTAGTATATAAAAAAGGTGTCTCAGGAGAAACTTATAATATTGGTGGAATGAATGAAAGAAACAATAATTATATTGCAAAAAAAATCTGTGAGCTATTAGATAAAAAAACTCCTAGAAAAAGCGGAAAATCTTATCTCGAACTTATAACATATGTGAAGGATAGACCTGGACATGATTTAAGATATGCTATTGATGCTTCAAAAATTGAAAATGAACTTGGATGGAAAGCAGATGAGAATTTTGAAAGTGGTATCGAGAAAACTATTGATTGGTATTTAGAAAAATATAAAGCAGTATGAAAGGTATAATACTTGCAGGAGGATCTGGAACAAGACTACATCCTTTAACTTTAGCGGTTAGTAAACAGTTAATGCCGGTGTATGATAAACCTATGATTTATTATCCTTTATCAACTTTAATGTGGTCAGGAATAAGAGAAATTCTTATTATTTCAACACCACACGACTTACCTTCTTTTAAAAAATTACTTGGAGACGGAAAAGCATACGGATGTAGATTTGAATATGCTGTTCAGGAAAACCCAAATGGTTTAGCAGAGGCATTTATAATTGGAGAAGACTTTATAGGAGATGATAAAGTTGCACTTATCTTAGGGGATAACATTTTCTATGGAACAGGCTTAGAAAAATTACTGCAAGCCAATAATGATCCTGAAGGGGGTATTATATACGGTTATCATGTTAATGATCCGGAGCGATATGGAGTTGTAGAATTTGATGAAGAAGGGAAGGCTATTTCAATTGAAGAAAAACCAGAAAAGCCAAAATCAAACTTTGCGGTACCAGGAATATATTTTTATGATAATGAAGTAGTAAATATTGCAAAAAAAATTGAACCTAGCCCCAGAGGAGAGTTAGAGATTACAGATGTAAATAAAGTATATTTAGAAAAAAAGAAATTGAGCGTAAGTATTTTAGATCGAGGTACAGCTTGGTTAGATACTGGCACGTTTAATTCCTTAATGCAGGCATCACAATTTGTTCAGGTAATTGAAGAACGTCAAGGTCTAAAAATAGGAGCAATAGAAGAAGTAGCGTATAAGATGGGTTATATTACCAAAGCTGAATTAAAAGAACTGGCAGAACCATTGATCAAAAGTGGTTATGGTAAACATTTAACGAGCATTTTAGAAGATTAAATACTATGACAGCAAAAGAAACTAAACTCAAGGGTTGCTTTATACTAGAGCCATCTGTTTTTGAAGACGATAGAGGATATTTTTTTGAGAGCTATAATCAAAAAAGATTCAATGAACTCATTGGTAGTGAAGTTACTTTTGTTCAGGATAATCAATCTTTTTCTACAAAAGGAGTAACTAGAGCATTACACTATCAAATAGGAGAACACGCTCAAGCTAAGTTAGTAAGAGTATTGCAAGGCAGTGTTTTAGATGTTGCTGTTGATTTAAGAAAAGATTCTCCTACATTCAAAGAATATGTAACTGTAGAACTTTCAGAAGAAAATAAAAAGCAACTATTTATACCAAGAGGGTTTGCACATGGTTTTGTAGTTTTGAGCGAAACAGCTCACTTTTTTTATAAATGCGACAACTTTTATAATAAAGAAGCAGAAGGAGGCATTATTTTTAATGATACATCTCTTAATATTGACTGGAAATTACCGGAAGATCAACTTATAGTATCCGACAAGGACAAAGTTTTACCATCATTTGAAAATGCTGAAATATGAAAAATATTCTAGTAATGGGAGGTAAAGGACAATTGGCCTCATGCATTAAAGATGTTGAGAAAAATTTGACAGGTTTTAATTTTATCTATGTAGACTATGATGAGCTTGATATTACAAAAGAAGAACAAATAACAGCTTTTTTTGATAGAGAAGAAATAAAATATTGTATCAATTGTGCAGCATACACTGCTGTAGATAAGGCAGAATCCGAACCTGAGTTTGCAAGAAATGTTAATGAAAAAGGAGCGAGATTTTTAGCAAAATCTTGTGAAGAGTATAATGCTGTTTTCATTCAGATATCTACCGATTTTGTGTTTGATGGAAAACAGTCATTTCCATACACCGAAACAGACAAAACTACTCCACTTAGCATATATGGTGTTACAAAATTAGATGGAGAAAAAGCAACAATATCATCGGTTCAGAAACACTTTATAATTAGAACTTCATGGCTATATTCTGAATACGGGAATAATTTCCTAAAAACTATGTTAAGATTAGGAGAGGAAAGAGAAGAGCTTAGTGTAGTTTGTGATCAAATAGGAACTCCAACTTATGCAGGAAATTTAGCAGAAATCATATTAAAGATCATAGCTGAGAATAGTGATTCATATGGAGTCTATCATTATAGTAATGAAGGCGTCGCAAGTTGGTACGATTTTGCAAAAGCAATTTTTGAAGAAAGTGAAACAAAGATCAAATTATTACCGATAAAAACAGAGGAGTTTCTTACACCAGCGAAACGACCTAGTTATAGTGTAATGGATAAATCAAAAATTAAAGAAACATTTAATTTGGAGATTCCTTATTGGAGAGATAGTTTAAGGAGTGTATTAAAAATTTTGGGAGATGAATAATAAACCATTGATATTGGATTGTACCTTAAGAGATGGAGGGTATTATACTAATTGGGATTTTGATGAAGAGTTAGTTGAGGACTATCTTATTGCTATGGAAAAGTTACCCATTGATTATCTTGAAATCGGTTATAGAAGTAAACCTATGGAAGGATATCTAGGAGAATACTTTTATTGTCCAAAATATATTTTCGAACAAGTAAAAAAGTTAGCTCCTTCAAAAAAAATAGCAATTATCCTAAATGAAAAAGATTGTTTGCCGTCAGATGCGGATTACTTATTTTCTGGATTAGAAGACTTTATTGATTTAGTGAGAATAGCAGTTGATCCAGATAGATTTGATTCGGCAATTGAATTAGCTAAGTCAATTAAGAATGCAGGATTTTCAGTTGCTTTTAATGTTATGTATATGTCTAGGTGGATAGAAAATAAATCTTTTCTAGAAAAAATACAGAAAGTTAATGGTTTGGTTGACTTCTTTTATATGGTAGATTCTTTTGGAAGTGTTTTTCCTAATCAAGTAAAAGAATTAATAGAAGTTTTGAAAAGCAAAATTAATATACCTCTTGGTTTCCATGGGCATAATAATTTAGAATTAGCACATATTAACACATTAACAGCCATAGAACATGGATGTGATATTGTAGATGCTACTATAACTGGGATGGGAAGAGGAGCAGGTAATTTGAAAACAGAATTACTACTTACTAATTTAGCTAGTAATCAAGGGTTGGAAGTTCCATTTAATGAACTAAGTGCGATTGTTACGGATTTTGAAGCAATGCAAAAAGAGTATAATTGGGGAACAAACCTTCCTTATATGGTATCCGGCGCGTTATCTCAACCTCAGAAAGATGTTATGTCTTGGATATCTAAACGAACATATTCGATTAATAGCATTATAACAACACTCCAAAATAAAAACGATAGCATTAATGATAATATCAAATTGAATTATTTTGATTTTACAAAGATAAATTTTACAAATGCTTTGATAATTGGTGGAGGCCCCAAGGCCGTAGAAAATAGAAAGGCTATAAAACAATATATAAAGAATTATGGAGAAGATTTATGTATAATCCATTCTAGTACTAAAAATGCGGGTTATTACAAAGATTTGGATGTGCCTCAATTCTTTTGTTTAGTTGGTAATGAGGGATATAGAATGCAAAAAATCTTTAATAATGATCTAGCAAGTCAGTCTTATGTTTGTATACTACCGCCATATCCTAGAAAGATGGGAACTTTTATTCCAGAAGCAGTAATGAAAAGTTCATACGAACTTAAAGAAGTCAATTTTACTAATAAATTTAAAGATTCTCATTTTGCCCTTGCACTTCAAACCGCCATGGAGTTTGAAGTACAAAGTGTGTATTTAATCGGGTATGATGGTTACGGAGATAACTTAGGTGTTAAGGAGGTTGAATTGTCCTCTGAAAACCAATACCTAATTGATCAATTTAGAAATACCGAAATAGATTTAATTGCTTTGACTGAAACTAAATACGATTTAAAAAAACAATCCGTTTATTCTTACATAAAATGAAAGATATAGTAGGTGTTATCCCGGCTCGATACAAGTCTTCTAGGTTTCCCGGTAAACCTTTAGCAATGATATTAGGTGTTCCCATGGTTATTAGAGTATGTAGAATTGTTGAAAGCGCATTAGGCAAGGAAAACACATTTGTTGCTACTGATGATGAAAGGATTCTTAGAGAAGTTGAGCGTCACGGATATCAAGCAGTAATGACAAGTGAGAACTGTTTAACAGGAACTGATCGTCTTTGGGATTTTGCACAACAGATCAAAGCAAATATTTATGTAAATATTCAAGGAGATGAGCCTATGCTTAATCCGAAAGATATTCTTAGTGTTGCTAAATGCAAAAAAGAAAATATGGATTTTATAGTTAATGGGATGTGTGATATTGGAAAAAATGAAGACCCTTGTAATATCAATATTCCTAAAGTACTTGTAAACAACAAGAATGAACTAATCTATATGTCAAGATTGGCAATACCAGGTATTAAGGATTTAAAAAGAAAAGAAAAACCTAATTACAAAAAACAAGTTTGTATATATGGTTTTTCTTATGAGGATTTGAAAAAATTTGGCACCCAAAAGTTTAAGGCAACGTATGAGAAATATGAAGATATAGAAATACTTCGTTTTTTTGATTTAGATACTACTGTTAAAATGATAGAAACTTCAGGGAGCTCTCTTGCTGTGGATGAACAATCAGATGTTGAAAAAGTGGAAAATGCATTACGTTTGAAAACACTCTAATGAAATTAAAATATATTTTTATAGTATCATTACTTAGTTCATGCTTTTCTGGAAAAAAACAGATATTTGTAATAGAAGATTTTAACTCTAACGATATCCAAACTAAATGGAGAGGTATTCCAACTATCGAAAAATATAACGATAAAGAGTTTACGGCATGGTATACTGGGGCGGAAACAGAACAGGCAGGAAATTTCATTGTAATTGCGGAAAAGATTGATAATACTTGGCATAGAAAGTTTGTTGTGAGAAACACAAATGAAAACTATCGCGTTTTTGATCCAGTGTTATGGAAAGGAGATGATAATGTTTTAAGATTATTCTGGGCGAATTCTTATGAATGGTATGATGGTGTAGGAGGGGTTTGGTTTTGTGAATTTAATAAAGGAAAATGGTCACATATTCAGCCTGGAGCAAACCCTGTATTTGAAAAAGGAAAAAAAATAGACTCTTCAAAGTTGAAATTTAAATCTGAAAACTATCCCGAGTTTTGGAAGTCAAATAGTTTAAAAGAGAGTTGCAGATACTTTACATCTATAAGAACAATTCCTGATAGTCTTAGGACTCATGATGAACATATGATAATTCAACTTCAAGATAGTAGTTATTATTGTTTGGTTAGAGCAAAAACTGGGATTTTGAAACTAAATTCGAAAAATGGAATTCACTGGACAAAACCAATTTTAATTGATTTAGAATCAACAAGTAGTAAGTTTTTTATTAGAAGATTACAATCAGGAAATATACTTTTAATAATGAATAATTCCAAAAAAAGAGAAAAATTAACAGCATTTATTTCTGATGATGAATGTAAGTCTTGGAAGTATTCTTTAATTATAGATGAAAGACTTGGAGTAAGTTATCCTGATGCTGTAGAAACAAGTAATGGAGAAATAGTAGTAGTATATGATAGAAACAGGACAATAGATAAAGAAATTCTTATTGCCCGATTTTATGAAGAGGATATTCTAAGAGGAAACAAAAATAATGTAAAAAAAGAGATTGTAATCAATGAGTAAAAAGATAAAAACGGTACTATGGGATTTTGATGGAGTAATACTCGATTCAATGAAAATTAGAGATTGGGGATTTAGAAGAATATTTAAAGACTTTTCTGAGGAAGAAGTCGAAAAACTTATAATATATCACAGAAAAAATGGTGGACTTTCACGTTATGTGAAAATAAAATATTTCTACGAAGAGATTATTGGAAGAGATATCAATGAAAATGAAATTAACGAATATGCAAATGAATTCTCTATTTTAATGAAACAGAAACTAACAGATAAAAACAATCTTATCAACGATAGTGTTGAATTTATCAAGCGAGAAAAAGAGAATTATAAATTTCACATAGTCTCTGGTTCTGATCAAGCAGAACTTAGATTTTTATGTGAAAAGTTGGAAATTGCTCATTTTTTTATTTCCATTCATGGATCACCAACTCCTAAAAAGCAATTAGTAAAAGATTTAATGTCAGAAAACAATTATTCAAAAGAAAGTACTTGTTTGATTGGAGACTCTATAAATGACTGGGAAGCTGCTAATGAAAATCAAATAACTTTTTTTGGATATAATAATTCTAAGCTAAAGGACATAAGTCAAAACTATATACAAACATTCGACAACTTTCATGTCTTCCATTAATAAAAATAGTATTTATCTTTCTCTATCGAATGCACTTAATTCTTTTATTAACCTTGGTTTAAGTATAGCGTTAGCAAGACTTTTTGGAGACAAGAAGTTGTTTGGTGAATTTTTTCAGCTTTTCTTGATTATTAATTTTATGTTGGCCATGACCTCTGGTATTCCTTTGGGGCTGAACTATTTTTTTGGGAAATATGTAAAGTTTACGGATAGATATTTTCTGTTAAGAAGGTTATTTTACTTTATTCTTGGAGTTGCTATCGTAGCTGGATTAATGACTTTTTTTGGAATTTCCTTTCTTGCAGATAAATTTGATAATAATTTATTTTTAGAACTTGTTTACTTTTTTATTATTTTGTTATTCTTTAAGTTGATAAATTCGTTTTTTGCCAACTTTAGTTTATTATCAAAAAATATTAAATATTATTTTCGAACCTCTTTAGTAATATTTGTCTTAGTACTTGTTTTTATTTCATTAAGTTTTGCCTTTGATTTAGAATATAAAAATATTCTTTTGGGACTTACTGTAATTGAAGTCGTTCGTTTTGTATTAATGACTTTTAAGTTGCCAAAGTATATTTTGGTAAAACCTTTTAAACAGATTTTATCTAAGAAGAAAGAAAGCTTTTATATCGGTTCAATAACAGGAGTTGCACTATTAAATACGGCAAATATTTATTTGGATAAATATATGATTTCATTTTTGTTAGATGCTGAGTCATATGCAGAGTATCAAGTAGGATCATCTACGATTCCATTTATTACTATAATATCAGGGTCGATTATCACAGCGTTGATTCCTGAGTTTTCAAGGCTGTTTAATAGTGGTGAAGTTTCAAAAATGGTTTCATTGTGGAGAGGAGCCACAAAGGAGATAACATTTTTGCTAATTCCGATTTTTGTATTTTGTATTTTTTTTGGAAAAGATATCATTATCAGTTTTTATGGCATGGAGTATGAGTATTCTGGTTTTTTATTTCAGATTTATAGCATACGGTTTATTGGTTCAGTAGTGTTATTTTCTTTAACTATGGGAGCAATAGGGTTACAGAATTGGGTTTTTATTAATTCACTTATTGGATTAGGGATCAATTTTGTACTTAATTATTTTCTAATTCAGAAATACGGAGTTTTAGGAGCTGTTTTAGCTACGATAATTAGTACTTATATTGGGTTTTTAATTTGTGTATCCATTTTAAGATTCAAAACAAAGATCGGTTTTAAGGATTATTTTCCCGTTAAGTTTTATATGTTAGTAGTCGTTATTGCCACTATTGTAGCTTTACTCATGAAAACGATTCCATTTTTAAATTATAATATCTTTGCAATTGCCATGAAAGCGTTTTGTTTTTATGTGCTGGTATTGCTCGTTTCAGATAAAATTTCGAAAGAACCTATACCAATTATGGTAAAGCTAAAAGAAAAAATTAAAGACGGATATAGTAATGTTTAAAGAGTACAAGAAAATAAAGAGTCTAATAGAAGATCAACCTTTATACTGTGGATTAGACATTTCTAAGGTTATCGCTTATGATCTAATAACAGTATGTTATAATCAGTTTTCTTTTTCTAAAGTTACTTTGTTCAAAGGTTTATTTGTATATGATCTACCAAAAAATGTTAGTGTAGATGTATTGTATTCAATAGGAGCATTTGGAGATAGAAAAGATTATATTGAAATTATGGATTACGTAAGGAACCAGATTGGAGAAAAGAATACAATGTTTCTTAATTTTAATCTACTGAAAAAAGTTGTGTACATTAAACCAAAAAATGGAAAAAAGGCGTTTAAGACAATTTTCAAGTTACCTTTAAATTTTAAATCAAAACTATATCTTTTCTCTCAATTATGGTTTTATTTAAATCTATACACTAAACTTCAGGAAAGCAACCATTCAGTTAAGAAATATGTATCCTTTAGTAGTGTACAGCCATGGGGGGCTGTCTTATCCCTTTATTATAAGCAAAAAGGAATTACAACATATAGTTTGCAGCATGGCCTATATTTTGTTTATAATGAGTCAATACCTATAGACGCAATAGCATACGATAATTTAGTGTCAGATTTTCATATGGCATGGGGTCAATATACCGTCGATGAATTTAAAAAGTATGGTGTTGAAGAGAAACTTTTAAAAGTAGCAGGGTACCCCAGGAGTATTGAGAATACAGAGCAAAGAAAAACAAAAATAAAGGTAAAAAGCATTATTGTTTTCCTAGCAAGAAAGCAATTTCAACATAGTAATTTAAAAGTATTAGAGGTTCTCAAAGAATTTAATAGCTCTAGTTATAAAATTGCTTTAAAATTACATCCAAACTTAGATTTTGATTATTATTTGAGTCTCACGAATTTGTATGATTTTGAATTAGTAAGCAAAAACGAAACGATTTCTTCGATATTAACAAAAAGCATATATGATTTATCTATAGCGGTTAACACCACTGTATATTACGAATCTTATATTTACAATGTCCCATCTGCTCGTTTTAAAGATAATAGTTTTTCTTTGCCAAGAGGAGTATATGACGATAGTTTTAAAACTTTGGAAGAATTAAAACAAGTGATTTCGTTTTTTGAAAATATAAGTATAGATGAATTTAATTTAAAAGTCAAAGAAGAACTGGCATATATAATGGGAGTAGATATAGGTAATTATAAAAAAATAATTTTAAATCTCAACTAATATTACGTGATGTATTATTTTTTTCAAATGTTTAAAAGTTATATTCTTTATAAGCCTTTATGCTTGAAGTTTGGGTTTAAATCAATTATATATAAACCAATAAAAATCACGGAAAAAACGTTGGAAATAGGTGAGAAGGTCTACATTTATAAAAATTGCAGGATAGAAGGTTTAACTAAATATATGAATGTTAAATTTGACCCATTAATAATAATAAATGATAAAGTTTCAATCCAACAAAATTTACATTTAACCTGTGCAAAACAAATAGAAATAGGTAAAAATACAGCTATCGCAAATAATGTAACAATTACGGATATAATACATCCTTATGAAGATATTGGTATTGCGCCTGAATTTCAAATGATAGAATTTGATGAAGTAAAAATCGGGGCTAACTGTAAAGTATATAATAATGTGGTTATTTTACCAGGAGTAAAATTAGGTAAACATAATATTGTAGCTGCAAATTCAGTGGTTAAAAAAGGAAAATACGCAGATTATAGTGTTATTGCTGGTGCTCCTGCTAGGATAGTAAAAAGATTTTGTATAACAGATAATATTTGGAAAAAAACTAAACCAAATGGAGATTTTCATGAAGAATAAAAAAGTATTAATAACTGGCGGAGCTGGTTTTATAGGCTCCAATCTTTCTATAAAACTTATAGATAGGGGATATGAAGTGAGTGTTATCGATAACCTTTCTAAACAAATACACGGAGAAAACCCTGAGGAAGATTCTGATTTATACAAATCTATTAAAGAAAAGGTCAATTTTTATAAGGGAGATATTTTAGATAAAGATCTTTTAAAAAAAGCTATTGAGGGTGTCGATGTTATTGTACATTTTGCAGCTGAAACCGGAACAGGGCAATCTATGTATGAAGTAAAGCGATATGCTGATGTAAATGTTAGCGGAACAGCATTATTATTAGATGTATTGGTGAATGAAAATCACAGTGTATCTAAAGTAGTTGTGGCATCTTCTAGAGCAATTTATGGGGAGGGAAAGTATATTTCTAAAAAATATGGTGAAGTTTATCCAAAACATAGGATCTCTGAAGATATGTTATTAGGAGATTTTAAGGTTAAATATAAAGATGACTCTGAATTAACGTTATTAGCTACTGATGAAGATTCAAAAATCCACCCCTCATCTGTATATGGTATTACTAAACAAAATCAAGAACAGATGGTAATGACCGTTTGTCCTTCAATAGGGATTCATCCGGTAGCGTTTAGATATCAAAATGTATATGGACCAGGTCAGTCTCTTAAAAACCCATATACAGGTATCTTGTCTATTTTTTCAACCCAAATAAGGAATGGAAATAAAATAAATATTTTTGAAGATGGTTCTGAAAGTAGAGATTTTGTTTTTATTGATGATGTGATACATGCTACAATTTTAGGTATAGAAAGAGATGAAGCCAATGAACAAGTATATAATGTAGGAACTGGAGAGGCAACTGATGTTTTAACAGTTGCTAATAAACTATGTGAGAATTATAAGATAAATGTTCCAATTGAAGTTACCGGAAAGTTTAGAATTGGGGATATAAGGCATAATTACGCAGATTTATCAAAAATAACAGAAGAGTTAGGGTTTATACCAAAAATAGATTTTAATGAAGGTATTAAAAGGTTTACTAAATGGGTACTAACACAAGAGTTAGGAGAAGATAAATACGAATCTTCTATAAATGAAATGAAGAATAAAGGACTATTTAAATAATACATAATGAAACAAAGTATAATTGCAATATTAATGATGTTTCTTGTTGTAACATCTTGTAAAAATGATCAAAAAACAGATAAGGTAGAAGTTGATAGTGTTGTTAAAAAAGAAGAGTCAAAGATATTTACTAAAGAAGAGTTAACAGCAATTAAAAGATTTCCAAAAGCTATAAAAGAGCTAAAAGGAATTTCGATTTTTTTGGATTGGGACTATAATCAAATGGTTTTAAAAAGTACTAAAAATGCAGATTTAGACAAAACGTTTTTTATTTATTTATTTGATAAAGAGAATCAAAAAAAAACTCAAAATTTCAAATGGACTGATAAAAAAGAATTTAAAGGGTATTATTATTTAATAAAGAATATTAAAACTGATTTTGAAAATCTTAATAAAATTCATGTAAGAAGTTGGGACCCTGATAGCAAATTAAGTATTTGGGATCAATATCTTATTCCGGAACAATCCAAATATCTTACAACTCTAGATTTGGTTGAGGATGAATGGAACGACAAGAACTACTCATTGAATTATGAGGAAGACCAAAATATTTTGATTATTAAAGCCAAAAAAAGAGCTAATATAGATTTGCCAATATATGTTAATTTATTTCCTTTGGATCCTGAAGATTTACCTTCAGAGGGTTTAAGTAAAGGTTATAAGGTAGATAAAATTCTTTTGGATAAAAATTATCACTATAAGGATTATTATTATTATGTATACGAGATGCCTACTAGTTTTAGTGTTAGAAAGATTAATATTAGACAGTGGAATCAAAGAACCAAAACAACTGAATGGGATCAATTTATATTTTTGGATTAAAAATTTAAGATATTGAAGAAAGTACTTTTTATCAGTCCACCTTTTCATAAATATTCTGAAGCGATATCTAATGCTATAAAGAATAATTATGGCTACGAAGTAGATTACATTCCAGAATGTCATTATACATTTACTTTTAACTCATTAAAGTACCTTTCAAAGATTCTTTTAAAAATTTATGTTAATAGAATACTATTTAAAAGAATAAAAGAATTGTTCTCAGAAAAAAACGTTGAGTATGATTATTTTTTTGTCATACGAGGAGAGCAGATCAGTAACAATATTTTAGAATACGTAAAGAAAAAGAACCCAAGAATTAAGTCGATTTTTTATAATTGGGATTCTTTTAAAGAAAATCCAAATAGCAAGGATATTTTTGATTTTTTTGATAAGTCTTTTTCATTTGACCCTATTGATTGTAAGGAGAATAAAAAACTAAAATATAAGCCATTGTTTTATATAAACAATAAAGAAGTTAATCATATAAATTTAAAACAGGAGTATGATATTTTGTTTTTAGGTACTGACCATAGCAATAGATTTGAAGTAGTTAGTAAAGTAAATAAATTCTGTAAAAACAATAATTTAAAATTTAAATGTTATTTGATTACGTCAAAAATTAGTTTTTTTAAAAAGAAAATTTTTAGAATTGAACAATATCGTAAAGCAGTAAGAAATGATTTTCGATTTGAGTTAGTTCCCTATCAAGAATTTTTAAATAGTTTAATTCGGTCAAAAGCAGTGTTAGATGTTAACAATAGTATTCAAGATGGTTTAACTATGAGAACATTTGAGACTTTAGGAAATGGTAAGAAGTTGATCACAACTAATCGAAATATTTTGAAAGAAGAAATTTATAATCCTAATAACATTGCTTTAATAGATCCTACAAATATTGATATATCAATAGACTTTTTTAGTAGTGAATTTGAAGAATCTGAGGTGATAGAGAAGTATGAAATTAATAATTGGGTTAAAGATTTTTTTGATGAAATTTAGTTTAACAAAAACCCTTCTTGTTATAGGAGTAATTTTATTGAATAATCTTTATGTATTTCTTGGGAAACCTTTTCTTATTTGCTTAATAATCTTAAACATCTTCTTAATATTAAAAAGACCAGCTACTAAAACTATTATAAATAATAGCCTGAATTTATTCTATATCTTAGTGTTGTTATTTTCTATTATTTTTTTATGTAGATTTTTTGACAATAAGTATTTTGATTATGTCGTTTTCGATGATTTTTTTAGAATAATCCCTTATCTAATTTATTTTAATACCATAATAGTATACTCTGAAAAAATCAAATCGATCTTTTTTTTAAAAAAACTTGTTTTTTATTCTCTAAATGTTGCGATAATCCTTGGTTTTATTCAATATATATATCCTCAAGAATTTAATGATCTTGTTTTAAGTGTAGGAGGTGAGCATTTAGGTATAATGTCCGAGTCTAAGTTTAGAGTAGGAGGGACTTGGTTAGATCCAAATACATATGCAGCTTCATTATGTATTTTTTATGGTATATACAAGGTGAATAAATTTAAAGAAAGATATAGTATTCTTGATTTATATTTTTTAACCGCAATAGGAGTATTGATAAACCTTTCAGGTTCTAGATTAGGTTTAGTTATGTTTGGTTTTATAATTTTAAAAATTGGGTTTTCAAAGTTATCGCTAAAAAAAATAATTGGTATAGCATTTTTTACTTTGTTTTCAATTTTGGTTTTAAAAGTTTACGTTGATAATATGAATGTAGGCAAAAACGTTACGCTATTGGTTAGGCTTTTAGGAAATAATGAGAGACTAAAGTTTGAGGCATCACACAGTACAAATCTGAGATTTCAAACCTTTGAGAATGGTTTAAAGTTTTCCAAAGAACATCTAGGAATAGGTCATGGTATATTTCTTTTTAAACCATATTATTGGAATTATAATCAGCAAAAAGAAAGATATCATAATTATCCTCATAATTGGTATATTTACACGATAGCGGAGTTTGGATTTCTTTCAATAATCCTTTTTGGTTTTATTCTATATTGGTTTATAAAATCAAACAAAAGAGGATCTTTATTTGTATATTTTTTATTCACTATAAAGTTGATGTTGTTGAGTAATATTATGTATTACCCCTCGTCCTTTTTGTGTATTACATTTTTTGTGCTTTATAATAGAAATTTGATTAAAGATGAAGATAGCATTCATAGTCCCATCATTGCTTAGTATGGGCCCCATTAGGGTGGTACAGGACATTATTGAAAATCTACCACTAAAAGTTGTCGATGAATCTGTTGTGTTTTATTTAGACGATAAAAAAGAACTATCATTCAAATGTAGATGTGAAAAGATCAGTTTATTTACTAAAATTGATTTTGATCAATTTGATGTAGTACATACTCATGGTTTAAGACCGGATTTGTATGCATATATATATAGAAAACATATTAGAAAACACATTACCACTATACATTGTTATGTAAAGGAGGATTTTAGTTATCAGTATAACAGAATGGTTTCAGCGATTTTTTCTCCAATTTGGTTGAAACTCATAGATTCTGCAGATAATAAAGTTGTTCTATCCAACCATATGAATGAATACTATACTAAAAAACTTAATAATGGAGGTATAACTGTAATTCCTAATGGGAGATCAATCTCTGAATCTGAAGATATCCCTCATAATGACATAGAACTTTTTGAGAACATATGCCTTAATAATAAGAAGATATTGGGTGTAGTATGTGCTATAACAAAACGTAAGGGTATAGATCAAATAATACCTCTATTATCTAAAAACCCTAATTGGCATTTAATAATCATCGGTGAGGGAAAGGAAAAAGAATCTTTGATAAAGTTAAAAAATCTAAGAAATCTGGAAAACATTAGTTTCTTAGGATACCGTTCATCTGGACATAGATATTTTAAATATTTTGATGTTTTCTTAATGCTATCAAGATCTGAAGGTTTTCCTCTTTCGTTAATAGAAGCCTCAGCAATGGGATGCCCAGCAGTATGTTCTGATTTACCTCAATTTACTTATGAGTTTACAGAAGATGAAGTTTCTTTTTTTATTTTAGAAAACAAGGAATCACTAGAAAAAGCAATTAAACATACCTTAGAAAATAGAGATAAGTATTCTAAACGATTTAGAACAAAATTCTTAAATAATTTTACATCAAAATTGATGTCTCAACGTTATTTGAACTTATATGAAAATGTTACTTCAACTCATTGATAACAGGAAAGTTTTTAGTTTTCTTGTGTTAGGAATTGCAATTACGATTCCTTTAAATCAGTTAATGACTTCAATTTTGAGCATTGGACTCATCGTATTTTTTATGATAAGTTTCTTTTTTAGAAAACGATATTTTTCAAAAAAAGAAATTAAAACAACGATAATTCTTTCGATACCATTTTTCATTTATTTATTTTATTTTTTATTAAATGATTTGTCATTTTCAGGATCTTCTTTTTTTATTAAAAAAGCAAGTTTACTTTTTTTTCCAATAGTTTTTTCCTGCTTTCAAATAAATAATAATGAGTATAAAAAAATATTTCACTACTTTATTTATGGGATTTTAATATCATTCACCTTATGCATATTTATAGCTATCTACAAAAATATATTTATTAATGAAAAAGTTTTATATGGTGTTTGGGGAGCCGAAATGACTCAAAGGTTTTACTCTAAAGGTTATTTAATCAATTGGCCATATTATGTATATACAGAACTTTTAAAGCCTATTGGATTTAGTCCAATTTACATGGGGATGTACTGTGTTTTTGGAGGAGTGATTTCATTATATCTTTTTTTAAAGTCAAACAAAAGAAGATATTTATTAATGTTTTCTGCTATTTTAATGTACTGTATTTTATGTAGTTCGAGAAACGCTTTAATCGTGTTTTTAATTCTAACACCCGTTATTTTATTGTATAATTTTAGAAATAGAATAAAAATATTGATACCTCTATTGATTCTGCTTTTTACTTGTGCTTTTTTGGTGTTTAACCTACCCTTTGTTAAGAATAGGTTTAATGGGATTACCAATGCCATAGGTAATATTTTTGATTCAAAGAATCATGATTATCAAAAAGATATTGGTAATGAACGATTAATTATATGGAGTAAAGCAGTAGATTTAATAAAGGAAAAACCATATTTAGGACATAATAGGAATTTTTATAACAAAGAATTAAAAAAGGTTTCAGAAAACAGAAGTGCCCACAATATATATATAGAAGCGACACTTTTATTAGGAATGCTTGGTTTATTATTGATTTTTATTTTCTTGTTCTTTTGTTTTAGAGTCTCGATTATTAATAAAAATATAATTTATTTTTCATTTTTGGTTCTTTTTGTTTTTTCTGGACTAACAGAATCTTTGTTAAACAGACAGCAGGGTGTTATATTTTTTGCATTTTTTAATGTTCTATTGTTCTATAAAATTGCACCAATAAACCGGATTTAATAGCGGTTAAGAGTATCAAAAACTAAATCTATGAACTTTTCAGTATTAATGTCAGTTTATTTTAAAGAAACCCCTTTATTTCTTAAGGAGGCTATTGATAGTGTATTAAACCAATCTTTAATACCAACAGAAGTGGTATTGGTTAAAGATGGCCCTTTAACAGAAGAGTTAGACGATTTAATAAAAGAATATACTATTAAATTCCCAAAATTATTTAAGATAGTTTCTTTGAAAGAAAATGTGGGTCTAGGTAAGGCTCTAAGTTTTGGTATTGAAGCTTGCTCCAATGATATAATTGCTCGTATGGATACCGATGATATTTGCCATACGGATAGGTTTGAAAAGCAAATATCTTATATGATGGCACATCCCAATATTGATGTTGTTGGGAGTTGGATTTATGAATTCACTGAAGCTAAAGAAAAGATTTCAGGGACTCGTAAAGTGCCTGAGCTGAACAAACAAATACTAAAGTTTCATAAAAAAAGGAATGCTTTAAATCATATGTCAGTGGTTTTTAGGAAACAAAGAGTTGTCGAGGTTGGAAATTATATAGATATGCCTTATTTTGAAGATTACTATCTTTGGTCAAGAATGATGTTAAAAGGAATAAAATTTCACAACTTGCCTGAGGCGCTAGTTTTCGCTAGAGTTGGAAACGATATGATTGGACGAAGACATGGCTGGAGTTATGTTAAAAAAGAATTGCGTTTTTTTAGAAAATTAAATAAACTAGGTTTTATATCCTTTTTCAAATTATTGCAGGTTGTACTTTTTAGGGTTCCTTTAAGGTTACTCCCTAAAAAAGTCTTAAGTATTGTTTATGATAAAGGAATGCGTTCGAAATAATTGAATACCTTTGACGATATAATTTTAATAATGAATAAACCTTTTACATTAAGTGTAATTGAAAGAAAGTTATTTCTTTTTATTGGAGACATTGGAATAGTAATTTTCTATTTATACTTGCTTACCAATCGAACGCTTAAAGGAACCTTTGATTTTCAAAAACATGGTATAATAATTTATGTTATCGGAGTATTGCTTTTTTCTCTAATTGCATACATAATAGATATTTATAATCTAGAAAGAGCTTCGAAACCCATTACTATTTTTAGACTTTCACTTATAGTTGGTATTTTGTATTCTTTTGGTATTTTTTTTGTTTCTATTTTGCTTTTAAATACTACAGTTAGTAGACCTTATTTATTTGTTTTTTTATTATTAATGCCTTTTTCTTTGACGGCTTGGAGGTTAATTTGTTCAAGGTTTTTTATATCTCAACCGTTTTTAAAGAAAACAATTTTTCTTTATGAGAATACATTTAGAAATGATGTAATTGACAATACAATTAATATTGAAGGAGAAAATAATTCTAATGGATTCAAAGTAAAATTAAGTATATCAACAAATCAGGATAGTTTTGTTAAGAACCCAAAAAGATTGATGGGCATAATTGATAAAATTGACACTGTAATTATTAGAATTAAAAATTATCAGGAAATTACAAAAGAGGTTGAGCAATTTTTAACTAAAAGTATGTATTTTGGAAAGGAAGTATTTACTTATACATCTTTTTATGAATCAACCTATGAGGCGCTACCATTAAATTTATTAGGTAATAATTTCTATGAGGTTCTACATTTAAAAAACAAAAGAGCTCATTATATACAAAAATTATTTACTAAAATAATAGATATTTCTCTTTGTGTATTCGTTGGAATAGCACTCGCTATTATGATCCCTCTAGTCTATATTTTAAACCTTTTTTTTAATAAAGGTCCTCTTTTTTACACTCAGAAAAGAATAGGTAAAAAGGGGAGAGAATTTAAAATCTATAAATTTAGATCGATGGTAGTGGATGCTGAGAAGCTAGGGGCTAAAATGGCGACAAATAATGATTCAAGAATCACACTTTTTGGAGGTGTTTTGAGAAAATTTAGAATAGATGAATTACCACAAATATTATCTGTCATTAAAGGAGACATGAGCTTTATTGGTCCCAGACCAGAGAGAAAGGTATTTGTAGATCAACTAGATGAAATGAATCCTTTTTATTCTGTAAGACACGTCATAAAACCAGGCATAACTGGTTGGGCACAGGTTAAATATAAATATGGAGAAAATCTAGAAGATTCATTAAAAAAATTGGAATATGATTTATATTATATTAAAAATAGATCAATTACATTAGATATAAGAATTTTATTTAAGACCGTTACAACAATACTTTTTTCTAGAGGAATATAGGAAATAACACGGTACAGGACAAAAATATGATCAATAGATTATGAGTGAAAACATTGTGGTAAAATACGGATTTATAGAAGGTTAATTAAGTAATTCCATTTATTGGTTAATTCGTCCCCGCAGTAATCCATGAGAAGTATTGTTATTTTTGGTTTAATACGATTTATGTTCAGGGCAAACGCTTTTAAAGATTTGTATTTTTTGATTCCTCTTATTATTTTTGCTTTATAGTTTTCAGGCATTTCTG
>CANMKK010000033.1 GCA_947498455.1 uncultured Aquimarina sp. | reverse complement strand
CCAACAGTGGGACAATGTTTTCCAACAGTGGGACAATGTTTTCCAACAGTGGGACAATGTTTTCCAACAGTGGGACACTATTTTCCAACAGTGGGACACTATTTTCTAATGATTCGAATATGGTTGCAGCATTGGGAAGGTAATTCCAATAGAGGGCTGCAGATGATGTCCCTATTTTTTGAATAAATATACAGTTAACTAAAGTATAGACCTGACAGGTTTTAGAAACCTGTCAGGTCTGGCAAGTGTATACAATCAATCGATATGAAATTTCTTTGTTATGGTTACTGGACTACCTATTTTTTGAATAAATATACAGTTAACTAAAGTATAGTATCTGACAGGTTTTAGAAACCTGTCAGGTCTGGCAAGCGTATGTTACTATTAATCGATATGAAATTCCTTTGTAATGGTTACTTCACTGTCACCAGCATCGTGTCCCCATACTTTGGCTTCAATGATCCAATCAGAATCACTGGAAAACCCATTTTCAGTGGATAATGTTACATCATCATGTAACTCGAATTTCCCTTCTTTTTCATGTACGTGTGCTTCGTCAGGTTTAGTGTATACTACAGTACTAGTATCAGTTTTGTTATAAATACTAACTTTTACGTGATGTACCGTTTGCAGGGTAGTACTTTCTAAAACGGCATGGATGTGTATTTCATCATCCATTCTTTTGTTATCACTGTTAGGAGACATTATTTGTGCAGCATAATCCATACTGTTAGTATCTGTTGGATCTTCTGTTTTGTCATCGTCACTTTTACAGCTAATAAAAAATACCCCAATGGCTAATAGATTTAAAAAAAAATGTTTCATGTTTTGTTGAGTTTGTTTTGTGTAAAACTTATTTTTATAAACATACAACGTTTTTTGATAATTGAATAGTATGTCCATAAAAAATATTGTTCTTTGTTTCCTGATGGTTATGGGGTATCGGCGGTCAGCTATCGGCTATCAGTAGTTAGCTATTAGTAGTTAACTTTTGGTTGTAGAATTCCTATATATTGTCTTCCGACACCTGAAACTGATGGTTATGTGGTATCGACGGTCGGCTATCGTCTTTTGATTTTCTATATTTTATTTCCTGAAACGCTATCTTGTTTCTTATCCCCCGATTCGTGGCTTTAGGTTATTGACTATCGGTGATTACCCTATACCCGATACCTGAAACCCGAAACCCGATACCTTTTTATAGCATTAGCGTCATATAGCTTTGTAACTTTGATCATTTCCTTATATATTGTTATTCGAAAGCTATTGTATATGGAAGAAAATTTGATGTCTAGGAAGAAACCTACGTATCCTATAAGTGAAAAATTAGATACCTATTTAAAAGAATGTAACCGCAAAATAAAAATCCCGGTATTTTATGATGACTTATTGAGATTTGCCGGCTCTATAGTAGTATATGATAGTAATGATGAGGATACCTTATGGGTACGGGTATATTATGAAGAACACGAACGCCCCGAAATAGAATCCAGCCTAAAAAAAGTATACACAATACTTCATTCCGATGGTAATGAAGATGCATTAGAATTCTTAAATATAGATGCGATTGATTATTGTACGTTTGGGAATTCTAAACCTTTTAGGGTACGGGTACGAAACATCTTAAATGATAATTATACCTATATCTATGTCAAAAAAGCAGATGCTTCCAGAATCTATGGATTAGAGTTAGAACATATGTTTTCGCCTAATCGGATTAACTTTTTGGTGTATAAGAACACCTTGATAGAGGAACACATTGCGGGTATTGCGGGAGATGTATTTATCAAAGATTTTTTACCGGATTTAAGTGACCAGGCAAAGTCACAGATAGCAAAAGAATTTGTAAAGTTTAATGAACGGTGCCAGATGCGATTATTGGGAGATATGCGATCGTATAATTATGTCATTATCCCGATTCATGATTTTGACCACGTAGAATATAAGATACGGGCAATTGATTTTGATCAACAATGTTTTGAAGGGAAACTAAAAGTATATCAACCTCAATTTTTTAAGGAAAACTTTCCGATGGTAGATACTGTTATGAGCAAGCTACAGCCGCGATCTATTGAACAGTATAAAAAAGAGGAGCGGTCTATTTTGGCAAAACGGATTTTAAACTCTAGATCACGTTATGAAACATTGATCCATTCTATGTGTAAGGATACAATTTCTACCAAGGAAAACCTTGAAGAACTTAGAGAGCATTTATATAATTTTACGTTGGATCTAAAGTTTAGAAGAAGTGAATCTATGGGAGAGGTATTAAAAACAGCTTTAGAGTTCGTGAAAAGGAACTACGAAAATATAAATATGAAACGGTTATTGGGCGGGTGATTGTTCTTTAGAGTATAAAGTATTATGTATTAAGTCCTAAGCATGAGGTGTATTCCTGTTATAGAAAAAAACTGTACTTAGGACTTAATACTTTATACCAATTACTTAATTCTTTTCTCTAATTCTTCGTTTTTCTTTTTTAAAGACTCCACTTCTTTACTAAGTAGTTCTGTCTTTTTGTTCTGTTCGATCATATAGAGCGTTAGTTCTTCGATTTTCTGTAGTAGTTTAGCATTCATTTCACCAAGGTGGATACCATTTTCTTCTACTTCTTTAGCAGAAGGTATATTTTGTAAATGCCCGTTTTTTGTTATATGATTTTCTACTTCTTCTAAACTAGGTAGCTTATAATCTTTCTCGAAAACATAATCAGGCCAGTTGGTATACAACGCTACTTTTACTTCTTCTGCTGCAATTTTTCCTTTTACTCCAAGTTTGTAACCTTTAGTATCTGTGGTACCGATGCCGACGTTGCCGAATTCATTAATCATCATTTTAGGAGCAGGTGTTACTTCTTGATTGGCAGTTGTATTCTGTTTTTCTGCATAAAAATAAATTCTACCCCAACTTGCTCTTATTCCAGCATATCCATAATTATTATTATGAGAATACGGTGTAAATAATTTATTGTGATTACCACCACCATCTTCTGTTGCCAAATTTGTTCCAAAAACTGCATTTCCTCCTCCAGAACCAGAAATAGATGCCCCAAAATTATTACCTACTACTAATTGAGCTTCAGGGTTTGATGTTCCAATTCCCAGATTACCATTGGCGGTCATGGTCATTTTTGTTTGGTCATAGCTTGTCCAGGTAAATAGAGGCCTATTTTGAATTGGTCCATTAGTTCTTCTGGCATCAAAACGCACCACTCCACTACTACCTGTATTATCATTTACATCATTAGTGACTCCCATTAATAAAAGGGAAGTGATATTACTTGATTGTACAGTACCTCTGATCATTGGCATAAAACGGTTAGTAACTCCTGTAGCGTTGGCAATTTGTAAATAATCTCCAGATGCATCAGAAACACTAAACTTTAAAAGGTTTTCTGTTTGCCCTGCGTTAGAGCGAATATCTAATCGAGATTGAGGATTCGTTGTTCCAATACCGACATTGCCATTACCAGAAATAGTCATTCTTGGATTTCTGTTATTTGATCCAGTATTAAAGTAAATACCATCATAAGCATTAATATCCAATGCATCAGGGCTGTTATCACCGTCATCGTGGGTTAAAATTGAAAGGTTAAACTTATTAGAAGATGAAAAATTTTCTCTAAAAAATATTCCTTTTTGACCACCAGTTTGATAAGCATTTAAAAGAAAATTACCTTCAACGTGTAATTTTTCTTTAGGCGAATTAGTCCCAATACCTATATTACCACCAGGAAGAATAGTTAATCTTTCTTTATCACTTGTAGCATCTTCGAAAACACCCCATCGATCTGCGGTAATTGTTCCTGTTGCCCATATTCCATTAGCAGATGTACTTTGGAATAAACTTACACCAATATTACTTGGTGACTGTAAATCTACTTTTGTTTTATTAGAAATAGTTTCGGTTTGCGAAATACCTACTGCAGTAATAAATAAAGCAGAAAGGAAGAGAAATAGATTATTTTTCATAAATCATTAATTAAATAGCGTGTATTTGCTTTGTATAAATATTAGCATACTTTTTTGTTAATGTCATTAATGACCAAAATGTTACCCTAAAAAATACTTTTTTTTCAAATAAAGCGACAAATGTACTATAAATTACGGTTTTAGCGTATTTTACGGTTAGTTTTTAGATGATTAGTCAGCTAGTATGTTAGGTGATGATTAGGTGAGGGGTGAGTTAGTTTGTATATGATATGGTGAGTTTGGTAGAGGTGAGGTAGTGAGTTTTAGAGTTAGGGTATGGTTAATTAATAAGTGAGCATTTGAGTTTTAACGATATATGCTAAAAAACTCAAATACTCACTTACTCATCGACTAATTATCAGTCTTTTTCTTCTTTGTTAAAGTATACTAAGTAATAGTACATCTGTTTTTCTTCATCCCATCCTTTTTCTACAAATTTTTCTGCAGATTCTGGATTGATAAAATCCATTTTGATCTGAATATTGGTATCCAGATTGATCGTATTTTTTATTTTTTTTCTAGCAGCAGAAACCGCAGTATTTGCAATAGGGAATTCGGTAAGATCTTCGATCTGATACTTTGGTGCTTTTTCTGTTTTATAGTGCTTAAACTCTGGAATAAGTTCTGGATTGTCAATTACCTCATTTAGAAAAGCAGATTCTTCGAAAGTATCGTTTTTAGCAAAGTGATTTACCGCACGATTCATAAACATTACCTCTTCTTTTTTGTCTTCGGCAGGTAATACAACATCCTTAGCAAAATCCTGACAAAATTTCATGTACTTTTTGGTATAAAAATTTTCATCTGCAAATGCTTCTACACCTAAGAAATGTTCTAACCAATATTTAGTATCGTATTTATTAGAATCCACAGATAGAATTTTATATCCTTCTTCCTTTTTATGATTAAAGATGAGGCATCCTTTGTCTAACTTATTAAGATTCACTCCCTGTTGATGCAATAACTCTAGATTCGTACCTTTTTCTGCGAATTGTAGGTAATCATACTTTAATTCTGATTTAAAGATACCGACCGCTTCTACTTTTTCATTATCAATAGTTAGATTTTCTAAATAGGTAACATACACCTCTCCACTTTTGATATGAGGATGTTGGGATTGCTCGTATAGCAAGGAAGCAATTCTTTTTGATTTCTCATGAACGGAAGCAGGGTTATTAAAAATGTCCGTAACGATTTTATATAGTGGATTAAACTCTACATCTACCTCGTTTACGAATTGAAAATAATTCTCTTCTTTTTCTCTAAAGGGTTTGAAGAAAAATTCTTTTAATAAGGCCGTTAGTTCATCATTAATGGTATACGGAGCATCCGAAAGAAATATATTTTCGTTTCTACTCTTATTACCGATTCTGTGAACGGAGAGTGATTCTATCTGAGTACTATATAAATTGATCATAGTTTTTAGTTTCTGAGTTGAAAAGGTATTTAAGTTAAGTTATAAAGAATCTAAGTTACAAAGAAACTAAGATTCGAAGATGAATAGTGTAAAGATGTTACTATTTTGTATGTTTTATTATTAGCTAGGAATCTTTAATCTTTTTTATATAACTAGATAGCATTCGTTCTATTTCTCTGGTATCTTCATATAAAGAATTAAAAATATTTTCTTCTAAAAAAGATAGATTTTTTCCTATTATCAATTGGGTTTGTAATTCAAAAAGAGAACTGATAGCTATATTCAAAAATCGCAAATAATCTTTTTTCCCTTCTCTACCATATCCTTCAGAAATATTACTTGGTATTGAAACGGCGGATCTTCTAATTTGTGAAGTTAACCCATAGATTTCCTCTTTGGGAAAAGTGTTGGTTTTTTCATAAACTTTTGTAACTAGGGCAATGGATTTTTGCCAAATTTTTAAATCTCTATATGTGCTCAAAAATTTTAGTTTATTTTTTATTTAAATGATGGATTTATGTCTGTTTTATTATAAAGATTTTATTCCTTAGAATCTCAGATTCTTTGACACTTTGTTACTTTAAAAAACTAATTCCAATTTTCATCAAACCCTAACTCTTCGTAATCATCTAAGCCCATAAACTCATCTTCTTCTGTATCTCCTACGTTTTCATCGGCTTTAAATTCTTTTTCGGGAGCATTATCTGGTAACTGACCATGAATATACATGACATTAGGATATTCTCTACCGTTTTCATACTCTGCTATTTCTGCAAGTTCTACTAAGAATGTCCACATGTTTAGAAAATCATAGACGTATATTAATCTAGGTGATGCTTCGTGGACAATATCTTTTAAAATAGTCTCATTCATTAATTTGACAGGTTGACTGCCATCACTCATATCAAAAAGAGATATTTCTTCTCCTTGATTCCATTGTTCGTCACTCACATAGAATGAAGCCATTTCCATACCATCAAAACCAAAGGATTGGTTAATAACATTGTGGAACTGCTCTAAACTAGCGTTTTGTTCGATTTCAATATCTCTGAATACATCTTCTTCTGTATCCAGGATAATTCTAAAGCGGTAAATCATGCTGTGTTATTTAGGATTGGCAAAGATACTATAAATCGGTTATTATTTACTAAAACGATGTAATGAAAAGGTCATCGCTCCAAGTAAGAAAAATGCAACAACCTGATGTAATACGCCCAATGTAATTGGAACTCTATATAGTAAGGTGAAAATTCCTAATAAAAACTGGATCGAAACAAGTATTAATACCAAATTAATAGATTTTCTTTGAGTGATATCTGTTTTAATATTTTTGCTTTTATACCAGATGAATATAATTAGTCCCACTACAATATAGGCGATATAACGATGTACAAATTGCACTCCGCTTTTTCCTTCAATAAAATTTTTTATCAAAGGAGATTGTTCAATATAAACAGATTCGTGAATGATTTCTCCATCATTCATTAAAGGCCAGTGATTGTGTAGTAGACCTGCGTCTAGTCCAGCGACAAAAGCACCGTATACAATTTGTATAATCAAAACTCCAAGTGTCCATCGAATTAAATTTCGAAATTTTGTGTCAATTTCTTTTTTAGTAGGGTATATAAGATCCAGAGCTACCCATAAGGTATAAGCAAAGGTTATAAACGCAGCTGTAAGGTGCATAGCAAGTCTATAATGACTCACATCTGGTCTGTCTATTAAACCACTTTTTACCATAAACCAGCCAAGAAACCCTTGAAAACCTCCCAGAAGCATAAGTATAATTGATTTCTTTATAGTTGGGGTGGTAAGTTGTTTTCGGATTAAAAAATAGATAAACGGAATCATAAAAACTACTCCTATAAACCGGCCAATCACCCGGTGTAACCATTCCCAAAAATAAATGTCTTTAAAATCTTCTAATGTAAATTGATTGTTTATTTTTTGATATTCAGGGTATTGTTTATATAGATCAAAGGCAGCATTCCACTCTACTTCATTCATAGGAGGGATAGTTCCTGAAATCAACTTATAATTAGAAATAGATAAACCTGAGTGCGTTAACCTTGTAATACCACCAACGACGACCATTATAAAAATGAGTAAACATCCTGTTAGTAGCCAATATATTACCTTTTTGTTGTCTTTTTTCATGTTTTAGCATTATAAAAAGAATCTAAGTGTCTACGACCCAAAGAATCTAAGAGGGTGACTTTTTTATCTTTTTGATATAACTTACGAGCATTCGCTCTATTTCTCTCGTATTTTCAAATAAGATATCAAAATTGTTTTTGTTTATATAAGAAAGGTTTTTTGCTATCTCTAATTGAGTTTGCAATTCGAAAAGTGAACTAACCGCAATGTTTAAAAACCTCAAATAATCATTTCTTCCTTCTCTTCCGTACCCTTCGGCTATATTACTAGGAATAGAGACAGAAGCTCTTCGTATTTGAGATGTTAATCCATACAACTCTTCTTTGGGAAAAGATTTTGTTTCAGAATATATATTGGTTACTAATTCCATTGATTTCTGCCAAATGATTAAGTTTCTGAATGTGCTCATAAATTAGTTTTACCATTAAATATGTATAGCGGTATTTTTAAGATTTAGATTCTTAGTAACTTTTAACCCTAATTCTTTACCTTTCTTAATGAATGTGCTCATAAATTAGTTTTACCATTAAATATGCATAGCAGTATTTTTAAGACTTAGATTTTTAGCAACTTTTAACCCTAATTCTTCCCCTTTCTTAATGAATGTGCTCATAAATTAGTTTTACCATTAAATATGTATAGCAGTATTTTTAAGGCTTAGATTCTTAGGTGCTTAGCAACTTTTAATCCCAATTCTTCACCTTTCTTAATCATGTACTCATAAGCAGCTTTATACTCGTTTACGATTTCTCCTTCGAGAATAGCTTCTTTGATTGCTTCTTTAATGGTTCCAATCTCTCGAGAAGGTTTTATGTTAAAAGTTTCCATGATTTCTTCTCCGCTAACCGGTGGTTGAAAATTACGGATATGATCCCGTTCCTCAACTTCCACTATTTTCTGTCGTACAATTTTGAAATTGTTATGGTATTTCTTAAAGCGTTTAGGGTTTTTTGTTGTTATGTCAGCTTCGCAAAGAGTCATCAATTCTTCAATATAATCTCCGGCGTCAAACACTAGTCTTCTAACAGCAGAATCGGTAACCTCAGAGGCTATAACAATGGGGCGAGAACTCATTAACACCATTTTTTGGACAAATTTCATTTTGTCATTTAATGGCATTTTTAGACGTTTGAATAGTTTAAACACCATTTTAGCACCAACAAACTCATGCCCGTGGAATGTCCAACCCACTTTTTTACTAAAGCGTTTTGTGGGAGCTTTACCAATATCATGTAATAAGGCTGACCATCGTAACCAAAGGTCATCGGTATTTTCTGAAATATTATCTACCACTTCTAATGTATGGTAGAAATTATCTTTATGTCGTTGACCTTCGACTTCATCAATTCCTTTTAGAGCAATGAGTTCTGGTAATATATATGGTAAAAGCCCGGTTTTTTCTAATAATAAAAACCCTACAGAAGGTTTGTCACTAAGAAGTATTTTATGCAATTCTTCTACAATACGTTCTTTAGTAATAATCTTGATGCGGTCCTTGTTTTTTGATATTGCTTCTAATGACTCTTTCTCTATTTTAAAATTTAGTTGAGAAGCAAACCGAATGGCTCTCATCATTCTAAGTGGATCGTCGGAGTAGGTAATATTAGGATCTAATGGAGTACGAATAATTTTAGACTTTAGGTCATCAATTCCTCCAAACGGATCTAATAAATTTCCGAAATCACTTTTGGAAAGGCTTAAAGCTAGTGCATTAATAGTAAAATCACGCCTATCCTGATCATCCTGTAATGTTCCGTTTTCTACAATTGGATTCCTGCTATCTTCTCGATAAGACTCTTTTCTGGCACCAACAAATTCTACCTCTATTCCTTCGGTCTTTAACATAGCTGTTCCGTATGTTTTAAAAACTTGAACTTTAGGGTTGTTGGGTAATAATTTAGAAACTTCTTTAGCAAGTTCAATACCACTTCCTATAGTAACAATATCAATGTCCTTGGCAGTTCCTCTTTGTAATATATGATCTCTTACAAAACCTCCTATAACATAACTCTCTAGTTGGAGGTTTGCAGAAGCTTGGGTAATAGTTTTAAAAACAGAATGCGTTAACGCTTCTTTATAATTCTTTACTTCCGACATGAATCAATTTACTTCCTAATAATTTTTACCGTACTATCACCACCAATTTTAATAATAGCCGATGGTTTAGCATCTTTGTTTTGTAGTGGCAAATTTACGATATAGTCTACGCCTTCCAAAATCTCTTTACTTATTTCTTTTAGGTTTCGGGGAGTGGAAGCACCACTAATATTTGCGGAAGTAGATACAATAGGTCTTTTGAGCTTACGAATTAATTTTCCGCAGAATGGATCTCTAACGACTCTAATGCCAAGTGTATTATCTTCTGCTATTAGGTTTTCAGCTACTCGCAATGGTCTATCATAAATTATTGTCGTAGCTTTTGTGGCATATTTTAATACATCATAGGCAACCTCAGGAACTTCTTCTACATATTGTTGCAACATTTTGAAATCACTTACCAAACAGATCATAGTTTTACTCTCTGCTCTTTGCTTCAATGCGTATATTTTATCCACAGCTTCCGCATTGGTAGCATCACATCCAATTCCCCAAACGGTATCAGTAGGGTATAGAATAAGCCCACCTCTTTTTAATATAGTAAGTGTTTTTTCTGTTTCTATTTGTTGTTCCGGTATCATTTCGTTTATTAATTTTTATTTACTTCTACAGCCCAGTTAGACTTTGTAGTAGAAGAAATATAATATTGTTCTTCTTCTGATAAATTCTGACTGTTCACGTACCAGGGGAGATGCCGAGATTGATAAGGGAATCCCGTTCGAAACATCAAATCACTTCCGTCTCGCTTACCTCTTCTAGAAAATGGTCTATATAATGCAAAAGTAGTATCAATTGGTGCAATATAGATATTTTCTTCTTGTGTCTTTTCATAAAATTGTTTTTCCCAGTTGATCACTTTATTTTTTAATTTGTAATGATCAGGTAAATCGTCTATTTTTAAAGAAGGCCCAATTTTATGTGCTAAAGGGTACTTTTTTAGGTATGAATAAAAATATTCTAGGAAATTATCTGGGCATTCCTCCACAATACTGATATCCGAATCAGTATATACATAGCATTTATTCATAAATCTATACCATAAACCACTTTTCCATAAAGCTTTAAATCCAATATTTTTTTTTAGTTTATATACTTTATAAGGAGTTGTTTTATAAAAATTTAATAAAGGTTCATAAGTAGAGAGATTGTCTATTATATGGATATTAGTATATCCTCTTTTTTCTAAATCAGTTATAAGCACTTTTAGAGTGCTGAGTCTATTGTAATTATTTATAATTATTGGGATTTTTTTAAAGTCTTTTGGCCTTCTACCAAAGAAAGCTTCAAGAAATATTCTAATATATGTTCTAATTAGGTTTGAAGACATTTAAAGTAATTTTTTGTAAATTTTTAGTGTTTCCATTGCCATATTGACGGTTGTGAATTTATTCACAAGTTTATCATACCCGTTTTCTGAAAATGAATGTTGTACATCGGGCTTTTCAGAAAGGTATATAATATGTTCTGATAATTTTTTATAATCGTGCATAGAAGCTAACAGGCCATTGGAATCGTGATCTATAACTTCGGGGATGCCTCCAACATTTGTACTGATAACAGGAGTTTTATGATATAATGATTCATAGATTACTTGAGGAATACCTTCACTTTGTGAAGTAATCAAACTTATATCAAATTGAGGTAAAAAATTAGATGCGTTTGCAGTATATCCCAGAAAAATCATATAATCTTCTAAGTTAAGCTCTTTTATACGTTGTTGTAATGCTTCAGTACGATCGGTAAATGTTCCTATCTGGATAAAGAAAAAATCTTTTCTTTTTTGTTCATTGATAAGGGTATTAGCTACATCAATCCAAGTATCTAAATGCTTTGCTCGAATATGGTTGGCTATATTTCCTATAATAATCTTATTGGAGGAAATATTATATTTTTCTCTAAGAAGAAAAGGTGTTTCTGTACTTTTTGTTTTTAGATTTGTACCGTGATATATAGTTACTAATTTAGAAGTATCTGAAATTCCACGAGAGGCAATTTTTTTTGTTTCTTCAGATACGCAGAGTACTTTTTTGATTTTTGGGTAATTATATTTATAAAGTGTTTTTTTTCTTTGTTTTATAGGGAAAGAAGTTTTTTTACTAAAAACAAATGGAGGTAGGTTATAAAATTTATCAGCCAATATAGCAAGGAGTATTGCACTGGGATCATGTATATGTATGATATCAACCTTATTTTTTTTGCAAGCTACACCTAATTTTATAAAATATCTGGGGTCAAACTTAGGTAACATGGTAGCTGCAATGAAATCAAGATTTGTTCTTTTTAATCTATTATGAAAAGCTCCATTTCTGACGCAGAAAATAGTGTTTTTAATTTCGGGGTTTGATATAGCTAATTCTTGACAAAGGTTCTCAATATGATTTTCTCCTCCTCCCCAATTCTTAACGGCAGATAAATGTAAAATGTGCATATTATTGTTTTGCAATGGATTGTTTGTGTTTTAAGGATTCTGTTAAAGGTGCTCCCTTTAGAAATAGAACAAATAATGTAAAGTTTTTAGGTTTTATAATACCCTTAAATAAAAATTTTATAGTAAGCCACCATCTTAGAATTTGATATTGGATAAAGCCAGAATTTTTTTTCAAAACATATAATAAAGATATTTTAAGTTCTTTTTTTATTGCCATGCTTTTTCCTGTGCTCTGTCCTTTATAATGGGTGTATTTACCTTCAGGGACAAGAAAACAACCTCCGTTTTTAGTGTCTTTAGCTATTCTATAGCATAAATCTGTTTCTTCGTAATACAGAAAAATGTTAGTGTCAAATCCACCAACCGTATCAAAGGCTTCTGCATTTGCTACAAGAAAAGATCCAGGAATACTTTGTACTTTTAATGGATTCGTGTACACTTTTTGCCGTTTAGGAAACTTAGAAGAATCCATTTTTTCTAAGACCTTTCTACCAAACAATTCTTTTCGAAGGCTAAGAAAATGGTCAAAAGATTTTTGTACTTCACCATGTTCATTATATTGTTGAGGACAACATATTGCCGCTTCTTCTGTTTTTTCTAAGAATTCATATACAATACTTAGGCAGTCATTTTGTAAAATAGTATCATTATTTATAAATGCATAGTATTTGCCATTAGCATACTGAACTCCATACATATTTCCTCCTCCAAAACCAGTATTGATTTTACTTCGGACTAGTTTAATTTTGCTAGAATCAATTTTTGAAACCTCTTCTTTTAAAAAAATAAAATCATCTGTATCTGAAGCATTATCTACAATAATAATTTCATAATCAATGGCATCAGAAGTCTCTTTAATGATAGAATGTATGCAGTTAATAGTAAATTGAGAAGAATTAAAATTGATGAGTATAGCAGATATTTCTTTCATTACAAGTGTTTGAACTTATGAATCAAAATTACACCTTATAGGAGTATTGAACAAATCAATGAGACTTTTTCTGTATATGATATGATGCAATGATTAAATATGGGTTTTATAATACTGAAAGAACAAAAAGGAATAGCCATAATTTGATATATTTGTCCGTAAAAACAAATCATTAATGGATTACGAAACTAAACCTGACGGGTATTATGACAATATTAGGGATGAAATGATTAAATACCTACCAGACAATCCAAAAACAATTATTGATATAGGTTGTGGTAATGGAGCTTTTGCTGAAGTATTAAAAGAACAAACTAAAGCAGAAGTATGGGGTATTGAATATATGGATAAAGAAGCTCAGGTCGCAAAAGATAAATTATTTAAAGTATATTCTGGTAAGTGTGAAGATTATATTGAGGAACTGCCGGATAATTATTTTGATGCAATTTATTTTAATGATGTTTTAGAACATTTAGTAGATCCATACATGGTTTTGGATAAGATAAAACATAAACTTACCAAAGATGGTGTTGTAATAAGTTCTATTCCTAACGTACGATATCATAATACTTTTATGCGTGTTTTAGTTCAGAAAGATTGGAAATATGAAGATTTTGGAGTGATGGATAGGACACATCTTCGGTTTTTTACTAAAAAAAGTATTAAAAGAGCGTACGAAGAATTAGGGTATTCTATTGTAACCCACGAAGGGATTAACAGAAGTAGGTCTATTAAGCCATATTTGTATAATATTCCTATGTTGTTTACTCAATTAGATATTCGATATCCACAATATGCAACTGTGGCTAAATATAAGAAGAGCTAATTATGGCAAATCGACTTGTTGTTAATGAATCCAAGAAAAATTGGGAATCCGAAATAGGAAGTGTAATCAAGAATTTTGAAGGCTATACAGAAATACTTGGGGACGCTGAACGTAATGTTATTAAAATTGTAAGCATAGAAGGAGAAAAGAATACGATAAAGTCTTTTAAGGTTCCTAATATCATTAATCAGGTAGTATATCGTTTTTTTAGAAAATCTAAAGCAGAACGTTCATACATATACGCTAATAAATTATTAGAATTTCAAATAGGAACACCGTATCCTGTAGCTTATAAAATAGAATCAAATACATTTCTTTTTAAGAAAAGTTATTATGTCAGTGAATTAATAGACTGCGATCTGACGTATAGAGAATTAACAACAGATTTTAGTATTCCTGACCACGAGAAAATTCTCAGAGCTTTTACGAGGTTTACTTATAAACTTCATGATAATGGCATTAATTTTTTGGATCACTCTCCAGGAAATACATTAATAAAACGAATAGGAGATGATTATGAGTTTTATTTGGTGGATCTTAATCGAATGGAGTTTGGTAGTATGGATTTTGAAACTCGAATTAAGAACTTTGCAAGATTGACCATTCATAAATCAATGATCGAGATAATGAGTAATGAGTATGCAAAATGTTCTGGCGAAAATGAAGAAGAGGTGTTTAACCTGATGTGGCAATACACCAAAGAGTTTCAGTATCGATTTTATAGAAAAATCCGTATTAAAAAACGCGTGTTTTTTTGGAAGAAGAAATATAAAGACAGAGTCTCTGAAAGTCCGATTTAGTTTTTTAGCAAATATATTTATGTTTTATTTTTGTTAATTAATTCTCTTAGTTTACTGTATTTTAAAAACGTGATATTAGCAGTTTGTACACAAATCATAAAGCCGTTAAATCCGTCCAGAAATCCCAAACGCAATATATATGCTTTAAAGAATGCCCATGTAGGGTTTATGATAATTTTCCAAATAGGTGCTTTTTTACCTAGTTTGTAATAAGAGTCGGCAGAAATAGAAGAGAATTTTTCAATTTGTTGATTATGTGCGCTGTAAGTCGGATAGTTCCAGTGTAGAATATCCCCCTTTAGTTTCCCGGAATTCTTAGGGTTATATAGTTTATAAGAGTCATGGGGGTTAATACCTTTCCATTCTCCTTTATTTCTTATAAATGCTCTTAATTTTTTATCGGGATACCAATCAGAGTACTTGATCCATTGGCCGCAGTAATTGTTAAAACGATTCATGTAGTACCCGTCATGTGTCCAAGTAGACTTTAGTTGTAGTATGGATTTTTGAAGCTCTAAAGAAAGAGCTTCGTCTCCGTCAAGGGATATGATGTGGTCATAAGTAGCCTGAGTAATGGCAAAGTTTTTTTGCTCTTTGTAACCAAGAAATTTTTGTTCTACAAACTTTACATTATATTTTCTGCATATTTCCTTTGTTTTGTCAACAGAAAACGAATCTACTACTACTATTTCATCAACAACATTTTGAAGAGAAGCGAGGCATTTTTCAATTTTACGCTCTTCATTAAAGGTGATAATAACTCCAGAAAGTTTGATCATATTTGTTGACGATTAAGGGTGGAAGTTTGCAAAAGTAATTATTTTTTAACGCAAGGAAAATTTTATCAGAAGTGATTCAGATAATTGTTTTATAATTTCAGGTTCTTAATATAGTTGTTTAGCTTAGGAAGAATGTATTCTGGAGTAAACTCCTTGTACAGCTTTAAAGACTCGTCTTTCATTTTTTTAGGAGAGGTGTCGCCATACAGTTCTGGCCTTACGTCAATGAGATGTATAGAATCATGATTTATACCATCTTCAAACATATTCCAATCTTTTTTTATGATCCAGGGAGAAAAAATTGTAAATGTAGGCTTGTTTAGTGCTTTAGCCATATTTACAGCCCCACCTTCATTGCCAATCAATGCATCACAATGATAAAGAATGGCTATGAATTCTCTTAAACTTTTTCCAAATACATCAAAATGTATATTTTTTTGGGTTTTAGATGAAGTAAGGTTATATACCGCTCTTGCGTCCTTTTCTTGGTTAGGGATATAATTAAATAAAATATCCGCATCGGTAATTGTTACAATCTCATCTATTGCCTTAGCCATATACTCAAAAGGCAAGGTTTTTATAGATTCACTACCAACCACACTAATCATGATAAGTGGTTTTTGTAAGTCAATATTACTGGTTACTAAAAACTCTTTGGCTTTTTCTTTTTCTTTTTCCGAAAGAAATATTTTAGGTTTTATAATATCTGTAGCTAATCGATTTTCTGGTAGTACTAGTCGTAATCGATTCTCTATAGCTGTACTTGCATTAGTGACAGGTTTGGAAGCTCTTTTGATGACTTTAGTGTATACCGACTGAGTATACCATTTATAATATGATATTCTTTTAGGTGCTCCAGAAAATAACGAAATCAAGTTGCTTTCTAATTTTCCAAAGGCATCTATAACCAAATTGTATTTGGATTTTCTGATTTGGTGTAAAAATTTAAAAAAAGCTAGTTTACTTTCTCTATACTCGTTTTTGAATTCTATAATTTGATCAAAAGCAGGATTTTCCAGAATTACTGGTTTAGTATTAGAGTTTACAATATAATGGATGGTTGAACTGGGGTATTCTTTTCTAAGGGCTTCACAAATGATCGAACTAGTTAAAACATCCCCGATCATTTTTTGTTGAATAACCAAAATTTTCATCTTCTTAGCAGGTTGTTTGTTACTGCTGATAACAGAAAGTGGCGAGGTGTTTTCCTCGCCTTTTTCTGTTAAATTGATATGTTTTTTTGGTAAAGCCATGATATATTAAACAGCTACATCATATTCTCTTAAAGCGTCATTAAGAGATGTTTTTTTATCTGTACTTTCTTTTCTTTTTCCAATAATTAATGCACAAGGTACATTAAATTCTCCAGCTTTGAACTTTTTTGTATAACTTCCCGGTATTACTACAGAACCGGCAGGAACAACTCCTTTTCGCTCTACAGGAGTGTCACCAGTTACATCAATAATTTTTGTAGATGCTGTCAATACTACATTAGCACCAAGTACAGCTTCTTTTTCTACTCGGACACCTTCGACTACAATACATCTAGAGCCAATAAATGCATTATCTTCAATAATAACAGGAGCAGCTTGTAATGGTTCTAATACACCACCAATTCCAACACCACCACTTAGATGAACATTTTTTCCTATTTGCGCACAGCTACCTACTGTAGCCCAAGTGTCTACCATAGTTCCTTCACTAACGTATGCGCCGATATTAACATAACTGGGCATTAAGATAGTTCCCGGAGAAATATAAGCTCCGTGACGTGCCACAGCATTAGGTACTACACGGATTCCTTTAGCTTTATAGCCTCTTTTTAGAGGAATTTTGTCGTGATATTCAAAAATCCCAGCCTCAAGTGTTTCCATTTTCTGGATAGGGAAGTATAATACAACTCCTTTTTTTACCCATTCATTTACTTGCCATCCACCTTCGATAGGCTCTGCAACACGTAATTCACCTGCATCTAATAAATCTATAACTTTTCTTATAGCATCCTGAGTGCTTGATTCTTTTAAAAGCTCTCTATTATCCCAAGCTTTTTCTATGACTTCTTTTAGTTCATTCATCGAATAAAATTTTCGGTAAATATAGAAATTCATCCAATAAGAAGAATCAAGTCGTCCTTACTTTTTTATTAGGTATTAAATGGATTTGATTGATATACTCTTGTCCGCTTAAATTCTTTAGATTTATGCGTAAAGATTTAAGTTTTAAACTTAGTATACAATAGGTAGGTGTAATTACGATTTAGGTAATATATTTCCTTTATTAGGAATTAAAATTGTGATGAATTTCTTTAATTTGAACCTCGTAAAAATAGAAAATATGAATATTAGTTTAGATCAAGCTGAAAAAGTAATTGCTGGAGCAAAAGAAAAAGCAGAAGAATTAAATATTAATTTGAATATAGCGGTGGTAGATACCGGAACAAACCTTGTAGCATTTGTGCGAATGGATGAAGCATTTTTAGGAGCGGCAGATATAGCCATAAAAAAAGCTAAGACATCAAAGCTTTTTGATAAGAATACGGGACAATTAGGGGCGCTTTCGCAACCAGGAGGGCCTTTGTATAATATAGAGCATTCTAATGGAGGATTAATAACATTTCCTGGAGGGATTCCTATTAAGAATAATGATGGAAATATAATAGGTGCAATTGGAGTTAGTGGGAGTACAGTAGAAAATGACCATGAAGTGGCTTTAGCAGGAGTGAATGCTGTTTAATATTTTTTTTATCAGAAAAAAAAATAGTCAAAAGTGTTTTTTAGTATTTTTGCCACAAAATAAATTATGGCGAGGATTTTAGCAATAGATTATGGAGGAAAGCGTTGTGGGATTGCTGTTACTGACGAATCTAAGATTATTGCTTCAGGGTTAACAACTATTGATACTAAAGAATTATTAAAATGGTTGCAAGATTATGTTGCTAAAGAAGAAGTGGAGTTGTTCATAGTAGGAGAACCAAAACGGTTGCATGGGGAGGCTTCGGAAAGTGAGAAACTAATTCAGCCATTTTTGGAGAAATTAGGGAAAATATTACCAGATATTCCTGTAAAAAGGATAGACGAGCGGTTTACCTCTAAAATAGCTTTTGATACCATGATAGCTAGTGGAATCTCTAAAAAGAAAAGGAAAGATAAAGCATTAGTCGATCAAATTAGTGCTACCATTATACTCCAAGATTATCTCTATAACTTATAGATTAATAACGTTGGATCTTTAATGTCCATTAAACAATATAGAATATAAATGATTTTACCAATTGTAGCATACGGTGATCCGGTTTTAAAGAAAAAGGGAAAGAAGATTGATAAGACATACCCTAAATTATCAGAGTTATTGGATAACATGTTCGAAACTATGTATAATGCGCACGGAGTGGGATTGGCTGCTCCACAAATTGGGTTGCCAATTCGTTTGTTTATTATAGATGCAGAGCCATTTTCTGATGATGACGAATTATCAGAAGAAGAAAAACAAGTTTTAAAAGGATTAAAAAAAGTATTTATCAATCCAAAAATCATTGAAGAGACAGGAGAAGAATGGGCTTTTTGTGAAGGATGTTTAAGTATTCCAGAGGTTAGGGAAGATGTGTTTAGAAAGGAGAGGGTTAAGATTAATTATTTTGATGAAAATTTTAAGGAGTATACTGATGTTTATAGCGGTTTGGCAGCCAGAGTAATACAACATGAGTATGATCATATAGAAGGAATTTTATTCACAGATAAACTATCTAGCTTAAAAAAGCGTTTGATAAAAGGAAAATTGACCAATATCTCAAAAGGAAAAATTAGTCAAGAATATAGAATGAGATTTCCTCTTGCGAAAAAAGGGAGATAAGAATATTTTAATATAGTTGTGTTTAATTATTATTAGTCATTGTTTGATTTTTAAAATAGAACTGATGATATTTGCCAACTTCGAAAAAGAAAATTATGGGATTAGATAAAATATTATCAATTTCTGGGAAACCAGGTTTGTATGAATTAAAGACGCAAACACGAAGTGGGTTTGTGGCAGAAGCACTAACAGATGGAAAAAAATTATCTGTTGGGATAAGACATAATGTAAGTATACTAAGTGAGATTGCTATTTATACTTTTTCTGAAGAAGTTCCTTTAAGAGATATTTTTAAAAAAATACAGGATAAAGAAAATGGAGGACAATCTATTAGTCATAAGGAATCAAAAGGGGCTTTAGAAAAATATTTTAGTGAAATATTACCAGATTATGATGAGGATAGAGTATATACCAGCGACATTAAAAAAGTAATTCAATGGTACAATATTTTACAATCCAAAGGAATTACTGATTTTGCAGAACCTGAAAAAGAAATTTCAAGCGAAGAAGAATAAAAACAGAATAAAAAACACATAATTATAATAAAAAAATCCTGTCTGTCTTAGATAGGATTTTTTTATTGTAATTTTTGATATCTCATTTTCAGGTTTTTAAGTTGTTAAACGATTATGAATAAGTTCTGTAAATATTGCCTTATTTTCAGTGTACTGTTTAGTAGTTCTTTGTATTTTTGCGCAAAATTTATACACAATTTATAAAATAGTTAAGTTTACATGGCTAATACCAAATATGTTTTTGTAACAGGAGGTGTATCTTCTTCATTAGGAAAAGGAATTATAGCAGCTTCATTGGCAAAGCTTCTACAAGCAAGAGGATACAGGGTTACAATTCAGAAACTGGATCCTTATATTAATGTAGATCCAGGTACACTAAATCCTTATGAACATGGAGAATGCTATGTAACAGATGACGGTGCCGAAACTGATCTGGATTTAGGGCATTATGAACGTTTTTTAAATACAGCAACATCACAAGCTAATAATGTAACTACTGGTAGAATATATCAGAGTGTGATTGAAAAAGAGCGTAGAGGCGAGTTTTTAGGAAAAACTGTACAAGTAGTTCCTCATATAACGAATGAGATAAAGGAAAGAATTCAGATTCTTGGTAAAAGTGGTGATTATGATATCGTAATTACCGAAATCGGAGGAACGGTAGGAGATATAGAATCTTTACCATATATAGAAGCAGTTCGTCAATTAAAATGGGAGTTAGGAGATACCAATGCTTTAGTAATACACCTTACTCTGATACCTTATCTTTCTGCAGCTGGAGAATTAAAGACCAAGCCCACTCAGCATAGTGTAAAGACATTGATGGAAAGTGGTATTAAAGCAGATATTTTGGTATGTAGAACAGAGCATGAGTTGTCTGATGATTTGCGTAGAAAACTGGCTTTGTTTTGCAATGTGAAAGCTGAAGCTGTAATACAATCTATAGATGCCTCAACAATATACGATGTTCCTAATTTAATGTTAGAAGAAGGATTAGATGGAGTAGTGCTTAAACAATTAGTACTAAGAGATGATGATGCACCTAATTTGGATAAATGGAATAACTTCTTACAAAGACATAAAAATCCAAAATGCGAAGTTACTGTTGGTCTTATTGGTAAATATGTTGAGCTTCAGGATTCTTATAAATCCATTTTAGAGGCTTTTATACATGCAGGAGCAGAAAATGAAGTAAAGGTAAATATAGAAAGTATACATTCAGAGTATATAGACGATGAGACAATAGCTAAACAAATAGCTCATTTGGACGGTATTCTGGTTGCTCCAGGATTTGGAGAGCGAGGTATTGAAGGAAAAATTAGAGCAGTACAATTTGCAAGAGAGAACAGATTACCATTTTTTGGAATATGTTTAGGGATGCAAATGGCCGTTATTGAATATTCCCGTAATGTCTTAGGTCTTAAGGATGCTTGTTCTGTAGAAGTTGATAGCACTACTGCGAATCCAGTTATAAGCCTTATGGAAGAGCAGAAAAATATTACTGATATGGGAGGGACGATGAGATTAGGAGCTTGGGATTGTGAATTAATAGAAAACACAAAGGTTTCTGAAGCGTATAAAGCCTCTTTGATTTCTGAACGCCACCGTCATCGTTATGAATATAATAACGATTATAAAGAGCAATTGGAAAAAGCAGGGCTTAAAACCACAGGTATTAATCCTAAGACAGGGCTTGTAGAGATTATTGAGATCTCCGATCATCCTTGGTTTGTTGGGGTTCAATATCATCCCGAATATAAAAGCACAGTAGCTAATCCGCATCCACTTTTTGTTGCTTTTATAAAGGCGGCCGTAGAATATTCTGAATGTAAGAAAGATGCCAAAGTGGCATAACGATGTAACTGGCTAGATAATTGACATTACAATATTATATATAATTATAGAAAACCTTCCTATGTAATTAGGTAAGGTTTTTTTACACACGTATCAATGGAAGAAAAGAAATTTGATCTTAATACAGTAATTGGATTTATACTGATATTTGGAATTTTTGGATGGATGCTTTATACCAATCAGCCTACTCCAGAAGAAATTGAAGCAGAAAAAGCGAAACAAGCAGCAGCGACTACAGAAGAAAAAGTCGATGAAAGTAAAACTACTGATTTTGTAGCAGAAAGTAAGGCAATTACCGTGAATCCACAAGATTCATTAGCGATGATTGCTGCAAAAACTCAATTAGGGGCGTTTTCATATTCTGCAAGCTTACCTTCTGCTAAAGATAGTTTTACTAAAATAGAGAATGAGGTTTTAAGCCTGAAGGTTAATAATAGAGGAGGATATATTGAGGAAGCTTTGTTAAAGAAGTTTAAGACATACGATTCTGTACCTTTATATTTGATTAAGGATGGTAAAAATGCATCTTTTAATATTAATTTTGGAACTACAGATAACAGAATTTTAAATACAAAAGATTTATTTTTTGAACCTACTGTAACTAAAAATGGAGATAATACAGTTTTGTCTATGAAACTGAAAGTCTCTGAATCTAAGTTTTTAGAATATCGATATGAGTTGAAACCGAATGAGTATATGCTTGACTTTACAGTTCGTTCTCAAGGTTTACAACAAGTATTTAATAGTGGACAAGTAATAAATTTGGATTGGAAGTTACAAGCCATAAGACAAGCAAAGAGTGCTTCTTACGAAAATAGATATACAGATATACATTATGAGTATGAAGGAGATAGAGATGGTTATACTGGTCAGGGAGAATTTGATGAAGATCAAGAAAATGAGGTAAGTTGGATTGGATTTAAGCAACATTTCTTTACTTCTATATTGCTTACTGATACACCTTTTAAAACAGCTACTTTTGCTTCTAAAAATGTAGCCAGTACTAGTGATTTAGATGATAAAGACATCAAAGTTACCAAAGAATTTTCAGCATCAATACCCCTAGAGCTTCAGGGGGGAGAGTTAAATTATAATATGGATTGGTACTATGGACCAACAGATTATGAAACACTAAGTAGCTATGACCGTAACCTTGATGAGATTGTACCATTAGGGTGGGGGATATTTGGAATTATAAACAGATATATATTTATTCCTTTCTTCGGAATGTTAAGTGCATTTTTAGCTCCTGGAATTGCAATTATTGTGATGACAATTATTGTTAGAATTGTGCTATCTCCGGTAACTTATAAGTCTTATGTTTCTCAGGCTAAAATGAAAATTTTACGCCCTGAGATTACCGAAATTAATGAGAAGTATAAAGATAATGCCATGAAAAAGCAGCAAGAGACAATGGCATTGTATAGCAAAGCAGGAGCGAGCCCTATGAGTGGTTGTTTGCCAGCATTGATGCAGATACCGGTGTTTTATGCATTGTTCAACTTCTTTCCGAGTGCGTTTGATCTAAGGCAAAAAAGCTTTTTATGGGCGGATGACTTATCAAGTTATGATACCATAGCACAATTACCATTTGAAGTGCCGTTTTATGGAGATCATATTAGTTTATTTCCGATTTTAGCATCGATTGCCATATTTATATATATGATGATGACTACGGGACAAACCATGCAAACACAACAGCCGGGGATGCCTAATATGAAGTTTATTATGTATCTATCTCCATTGATGATGTTGGTGTTCTTCAATAACTATGCAAGTGGATTGTCATTATACTATTTTATTTCTAACCTAATTACCATTGGAATAATGTTAGTAATAAAAAATGTGATAATTGACGAAGATAAAATTCATGCTAAGATTCAGGAGAATAAAAAGAAACCTAAAAAACAAGGTAAGTTTCAGAAGAAAATGAAAGAATTAATGGAGCAGGCAGAACAACAGCAGAAAACAAAAAAATAAAATTTATTTTCTAAAATGAAAAGCCGGTTTTCTATAGCAGAAACCCGGCTTTTTCTTTTTACGAGGCTTATTTATTAAGGGATTGGTGTGATTAACACTTTATCCATAGCGTGGATAACTCCATTGGAAGCTTGAATATCCGATACCAAAATAGTACTTATAATTATTGGATCAGAACCATCAAAGATTGTGTTTTTAGGAGCATCAACAGAAACAACTCCACCTAAAGTGGTTATTTCTCCTGTTGTCAGCTCTGATTGTCTTATGTTATCAGCTATGACATGTAGGTTTATAACAGATTCTAAAGTAGTTTCTGGGATATCTCCAGAGTTATTCCAGGTTTCATCAGTAGCTAATAAAGCATCAAAGGCAGCATTATTTGGGGCAAGTATTGTAAAAGGTCCATTTCCTTGTAATGTAGTAACATATTCAAAACTGTAAGCCGTTAACCCTTCGACAAGGCGGGAGAAGTTGGGATCAACTGTTACAAACGTTGTTATTTTTGGAATCTGAATTACAGCGTCTATAGCATGTATAACTCCATTAGTAGCTCTAATATCGGGAGTGCTAACCACAGCACCTATATTAGCACCATCAGAACCACCATTGATAGTAACAGTATTGTTTTCTACAGAAAGGTACATGCTTATATAGGAATTACTAGCGTCTCCATAAATAGCATTTGTAGTAATGTATCCAGTATTTAAGGATGAAGAAAGATTACTACCATTAACAACATGGTTTAACAATACATTTTTTACAATAGCTATTTCTTCTTCGGTGTCAACTTCGCTTAACTCGGCAAAACCTGCCTCAGTTAAGAATTTAGAGAAGGATTCGTTTTTAGGGGCAAAAATAGTATAGGAACTTGTTCCACTAAGTACTGAGGTTAATTCTGTAAGATCTAAAGCTGCTTTTAGTGAACTATAATCACTATTATTTGTAAGATATTCAACAATAGACTCAGTGGGTTCTACGAAGATAGTATCATCATCGTCACTACAAGATGTAGTTCCGAGTACCAAAGCAGCAATTATGACTACTCCGGAAAATTTTGAAATAATTTTCATGTTTTTGAGTTTTAAAATTTATAATTTGTTCAATCTCTTCAACGAGGTACTGATTTTTTATATTTTTAATAACGTGTTAAACATAAGTTAATTGACAATTGTTTTATGTTTAGGAACAGTTTTTTAAGAAGTTTTAATGTTTTTTTTGTAAGGTATTTTAGATGTGTACACAAACAATTTTGTTTCGTAATCATGTTTTATGTATTGTTGGTATATTTTTTGAAGAAGGAATATTTTAAATTAAATTTTAATTATGGGTAGTAAATTTTTATGTTTTGTTTTTGTTATATATTCATTTATAGGTATTTCTCAGGAGTATAATGCATACGATTCAGATGGGAAACGACATGGGAAGTGGCAAAAAAAATATGAGAATAGTGATCAATTAAGATATGAAGGGACTTTTGATCACGGAAAAGAGGTTGGTGAATTCAAATTCTATAAGCCAGAAAGTGGGAAAAAACCAACAGCAATTAAGATATTTTCTAAAACAACAGATACCATATCAATTCAGTATTTCACAAATACAGAAAAGATCATAAGTGAAGGTAAAATGGTAGGTAAAGAAAGAGTCGGAGTTTGGAAATATTATCATAAGAATTCCGATAAAATTATGATGACAGAAGAATATGCGTCAGGGGTACTGCACGGAGAACAACTGACATATTTTGAAAACGGACAATTAACCGAAAAGATAATTTATAATAACGGGAAAAAGCAAGGTAGAAGAGTTGTGTATTCTGAAGAAGGAGTGCTTATAAAAGAGTTCACTTATGAACAAGATCAATTACACGGGGTTACTAAATATTATAATATGGATGGAACATTGAAGATTGAAGGGAATTATAAAAGAGATCGTAAAAATGGGATATGGAACTATTATGACAATGGAAAATTAACCGAACAAAAGTTATTTCCTATAAAAAAATAGAATTTATTTTTGCAATACCATTTGATCAAGATTTGATTTTAAATTTTATATTAAATTATTGTAGATCAATTTATTACAATCTGAAATTTATAAATCAAGATCGCTATACTTCGACTTGGCTTAGTAATCACGCTACTAGAGAGAATAGTCAAGACAAAATGAATATCAGTATATTATATTTTTCAATTTGTAAAAACTATTGAATCAGGTATTAAAGTATTTTGGAAAGATCAATTATTATAAGGTATATACTATACGTTTTTAAAAGCTTGCTTTGCAATATATTAATTTCAAAAAAATAGATCACTAGAAACAACTTTCGGATAGTTGTGAAATCAATTTAAAAATGAATATCTGCGATAATAAATAATTAACTTGTTGATACATACACTAAATCTAAAAATATAGTGTACAAATTGTGTTTTTTTATTTGCTATTTTTGCAGTTAATTTTTGAATTTAAGTTATAAGAAGTGAAAAGAGTTATTGTAGGATTATCGGGTGGAGTGGATTCCAGTGTTGCGGCATACCTTCTTAAGGAACAAGGTTATGAAGTAATTGGACTTTTTATGAAAAATTGGCATGATGATTCAGTAACTATTTCTGATGAATGCCCTTGGTTAGATGATAGTAATGACGCATTATTGGTAGCAGAAAAACTCGGAATTCCTTTCCAGACTGTCGATTTAAGTGAAGAATATAAAGAACGTATAGTAGATTATATGTTTAATGAGTATGAGAAAGGAAGAACACCAAATCCAGATGTATTGTGTAATCGTGAAATAAAGTTCGATGTTTTTCTTAAAATAGCACTTTCTTTAGGAGCAGATTATGTGGCAACTGGACATTATTGCAGAAAAGAAACTATAGAAAAAGAAGGTAAACAAATCCATCGCCTACTTTCTGGAAGAGATTGTAATAAAGATCAATCGTATTTCTTATGTCAATTATCACAAGAACAATTAGCAAAAACGCTTTTTCCGATAGGAGATTTACTTAAGCCCGAAGTTAGGGTAATTGCAGCTCAACAAGATTTAATAACAGCCGATAAAAAAGATTCTCAGGGTTTATGTTTTATTGGAAAGGTAAGGTTACCAGAGTTTCTTCAGCAAAAATTACAACCTAGAGAAGGTGATATTATCGAAATTTCTTCGGAAGAAGAGTTATATAGTAAAAAAATACCTGATTTTAAGTCTAAGCGAGAAGAGCTAGAATTTCTCTCTTCAAAATTTGAATATACAACCCGTATAGGAAAGGTGGTGGGTAAGCACCAGGGAGCACATTATTACACGAAAGGACAAAGAAAAGGGCTTGCTGTAGGCGGTACACCAGAACCTCTTTTTGTTATTGAAACGGATGTGGAAACTAATGTGATTTATGCTGGACAAGGTAAGGCACATCCAGGTTTATATAGAAAAGCACTTTTTATAAGTAATGAAGAGGTACATTGGGTACGAAAGGATCTTGTACTTGATGTTGATGAAGAGATGAAAGTAAAAGCACGGATACGATATAGGCAACCTTTAGATGAAGCAACATTGTATCAAGTAGATTCAGGAATGTACATAGTTTTCGAAAATAACCAAAGTGCTATAACGGAAGGTCAATTTGTAGCTTGGTACATTGATAATGAGTTAGTAGGATCTGGAGTGATTTCATAACTTATGTATATTACAATTAATCATAAATAGACGGAAATAGCAGGATTCTAAATGAATAAAATTAATAAGCTCTTTAATATACAATACCCAATTATCCAAGGAGGTATGATTTGGGCAAGTGGATGGAAATTAGCAAGTGCGGTTAGTAATGCTGGAGGACTAGGTCTTATAGGATCAGGTTCTATGTATCCTGATGTATTGAAAGAACATATTCAGAAGTGTAAAGTAGCAACAGAAAAACCTTTTGGAGTAAATATACCAATGTTATATCCCAATTTAGAAGAAATTATTGAGATCATAATAGAGGAAGGTGTCAAAATTGTTTTTACATCTGCCGGAAACCCGAAGAAATATACAGCTTTGCTAAAAGAAAATGGGATAACGGTAGTTCATGTAGTAAGTAGTCTAAAGTTTGCCTTAAAAGCACAAGAAGCGGGAGTTGATGCCATTGTAGCCGAAGGTTTTGAAGCGGGTGGACATAATGGAAGAGATGAAACCACAACTTTAGCATTGATACCAATGGTTAAAGAGAAGATTGATATACCAATCATTGCAGCTGGAGGAATTGCAACTGGAGCAGCAATGTATGCCGTTATGGCATTAGGAGCAGATGGAGTACAAATAGGGAGTAGATTTGTAGCCAGTGAAGAAGCTTCATCTCATCAGGATTTTAAAAATGTAGTAGTTAATGCTAAAGAAGGAGATACACAACTTACATTAAAAGAATTAGCTCCTGTTCGACTGTTAAAGAATAAATTCTATAATGATATTGTAAAGCTGTATACAAAGAACCCTACAATTGATGAGTTAAAAGCATTGTTAGGAAGAGCAAGGGCAAAACAAGGAATGTTTGAAGGAGATCTCGAAGAAGGTGAATTAGAAATAGGCCAGGTATCTGGTTTAATTCATGATATTAAACCGGCAGCAACTATAGTTAAAGATTTGATTACAGACTTTATAACAACTCAAAAGAAGATGGAAGAAATCAAATTTTAATTATTTTGAAGATAATAGACCCGAAAGAATGAATTAAAAATATTGTTATAATTAGATTAAAATTCAAAAAATACTAATATTTAAAGCCTTATAGTTTTAAAAACCTATCTCACTTGACACAAAAAAAATATAACGTATTGTTATTTAGTGTCTTATCTCCATTTTTAAAGAAGCTTCGGAAGTTTTGTGGAATTTTATCAAACTTTCGGATGCCAGTGAGTGAAAGTCATATCTATCATTTTTTTGATTGAAAATTACTTTTTTTGATTGAAGTGTCCAGTACATCTTATAATCCTTATTTTTGGTTAAAAATTACATCAATGAACTCCAGAGAAAACCAACTTAAATCATTTGATAGATTGTTAACTATAATGGATGAGTTAAGATCACAGTGCCCTTGGGATAAAAAACAAACATTACAATCTCTTAGACATCTGACTATCGAAGAGACATACGAATTGGGAGATGCAATCTTGGATAATAATCTCGATGAAGTAAAAAAAGAGTTGGGAGATTTATTATTACATATAGTTTTTTATGCCAAAATAGGAAGTGAAACTAATGATTTTGATATAGCAGATGTTGCCAACGAAATATGTGATAAGTTAATCAATAGGCACCCACATATATATGGGGATGTAAAAGTAATGGATGAAGAAGATGTGAAACGGAATTGGGAAAATCTAAAACTGAAAGAAGGAAAGAAAAGTGTTTTGGAAGGAGTTCCTAGGTCTCTTCCTGCTTTGGTAAAAGCAAGTCGTATACAAGATAAAGTTGCTGGTGTAGGTTTTGATTGGGAAGAACCAAATCAAGTATTTGAAAAAGTGAAGGAAGAATTAGAAGAACTTCAGCATGAGGTGAATGAAGAAAATCAAGATAAAATTGAATCAGAATTTGGAGATGTACTGTTTTCTATGATTAATTATGCTCGATTTTTAAAAGTAAATCCAGAAGATGCTTTGGAACGAACAAATAAAAAATTTATCAAGCGTTTTCAGTACCTGGAAAAAAAAGCAATAGAAAAGAGTAAAAGCCTTAAGGATATGACTCTTAGTGAAATGGATGTTTTTTGGGAAGAAGCTAAAAAAATATAAATATTCGAATAAAACAAAATACATTATTTTTAAACTGCGTAAAAATTTAAATTTATCCTATTAATACTTCGTTAGGTTATTTTCTTGAAATAGGGAAGCAATTATCATTATTGGTTAATTAATGCCAAATAATTATGAAATGTCGTATGTAAAATGATGTTGTTTTTTGTTCTATGCCACTGTGTGATTGATCTGTATTGCGTAGTTATATAAATAAGAACACTAGCATCCGAAACTTTTGAATCAAGATCGCTTTACTTCAAGCTCAGCAACCACGCTGTTTAGAATCAAGACTGATTGATTATCATTATTTTTAATTTATAAAACATATTGAATTATATCTTGAAATGCTTTAAAATATAAATTCTCAAAAAACCAAAAATCGCACTTTGTGAATTTGTAATGAACTGATAATAAGTACATTGTAATTTATGAAAATTGTCTTTTGAAGACTTTCGGATGGTTGTGAAATAATAAATAAGAAAGTAAAACAAGTATGTAGGTGTCCAATTTACAGCTACTTTGTATAAATATTATTTATACTACAATAAGAAAGCTTTCATCTGTTAGAATTAAACTTTTATAAAGAATTTAACGTATAGTCATTTTAAATATTAAGTTGTTAGCATTTAATTAATTACAATAATCTTTGCTAGTTTTTTTGGTAAGTGAAAACCGTAATTTATTGATATTTTAGTATTACGTTATGATATTTTAATATTATATTGTTATTTTTAGGGTCTTTATCGGTTAAACTGTTATATATATGACAAGGTGATATATAGTCTTAAAAACACTATCTATTCTTTGATGTATTGTTGGAGTATAAAGAGGTAAAATGATACAGCGCAAAATGTATCATTGGAAATTATTCTTAAAGTACGAACAGGTTTTTTTATCCAAAATATAGGATAATGAAATAAGAATTGATAAAAAAATAGCGTAGCGAATAATTATGGGGTTAGTTCACAAAAAGGATTCTTCAGTTAGAATATACAAAGCTTTTGTTTTAATCTTTGTTTCCTTAACAATAGTATTTATTCTACAAGAAAAAGGTACTTTAAGAGATTGGTCTTGGAGTATGAATGATTTGTTTTATTCAGAAAATTATACCTCAGATGCTAAACGAAATCAACTCTCATCATATGGGGATGTAAACACCAAACAAAGTAATATTACTGATTCTATCTCTTTGTTTAAAAATTTGGCTTTTTCGTACGCTGAAGAAAATAATGCCGAATTGGCAAGTGTTTACATTGAAAAATATGTTCAAAAAAGTTTAGATGTTAAGTTCGTAGGTAATAGTAATTTTGATAAAATAGCGAATTCTGAGTCATATCAAGACTTAAGCGATAAGTACCTGAAAAATGTTGACCTATGGTCACTGTTTTGTTTGTATGTTGGATTTATTGGTGTTTTTATGTTCACACTTTTAAATTTTAATATAAGTCAAGATAGACTTGCTAATTTTCTGATGAGTGTATTTTTGATCATGCATTCTTTCTTTATAATAAGGGTAAGCTTATTACTTGCCAACTATGACTATTATTTACCACATGTGTTATACTTGCCGGTTTCATTTTCTTTACTTTACGGTCCAGTGATTTATTTTTATTTTAAAAGAGTGACTACCAAGTACAAGTTTAGAATTATAGATGCACTCCATATAGTACCGACTATTATACTAATGGTATTACTCATTCCTGTTTATAATTTATCTAGTGAGGAAAAATTAGATATGATGATTCATAATGAAAGACCATATATGGCTTTGATATTAATAGGAAAACTTATATCATTAATTATCTATGGAACATTCATAATAAAAATGCACATAAATTCAGTGAAGAATAACTTGTATTTATCTAAAAGGGAGTACGTTTGTATGCGAAATATTGTCATTTTTCATTCCTTTTATATTGTGTCATATGCTATTTATGCCATCTTTATTGTACAAAATATTGGAAGTGGTTTTTTATTTAAAACACAAATAGTGTCAATGGCTTTGCTAATAATGTATATAAGTTATAATACATTTGTCCAGTTATATATATCCGTAAATAGAATAAAATTAAAAGAAGATAAACCAATTATTAGATTAGATAAATATAAGAACTCTAATCTGACAAAAAGTTTGTCTCTAGAACTAAAAGAAAGACTTTTGAATTTGTTGGATAATGAAAAAGTATATAAGCAAAATGATATAACACTTCAGAAGCTGGCAGAGATGTTAGATACAACAAGACATAATACTTCTCAGATAATCAATGAACATTTTGAACTTAACTTTTTTGAATTAATAAATACCTATAGAATTGAGGAAGCCAAAGAACTTTTAAAAGATTGGAAAGACACCAAAATCAATATAATTGATGTGGCATATGAAGTAGGGTTTAATAATAAAGTTACTTTTAATAAATCTTTTAAGAGATTTAGTCAGAGTACACCTTCTGAATATATGAAGTCTAATTGTGCTTAGATCAATTATTTATATGTACAGAGGTTTTTTTATTAGAGTAAGTAAGTGAATTTTTTTACTTACTCATTTGTAATTAGGATTAAATTTAAACACATGTAAATTTTGGAAAAACAGGTTTTTATAAAACACGTCAATGATAGCGCGTCGAGACCTATTGATTCGGCAGAAAAAACAACCTCTTGACTGCGCTCGAGGAGACAACAAAAATTAAAATAATACCAGATGTTGTTGGAATTTACTGGAAAAGAAAATAAAGATTTTTTTGTTTCAATGAAGAAGAAAAATTAAGCATAGTTGGGCTACGGTTTATTTTTATTCTGAAATTGAGGCACAAAAAGAACATTTTATTACGGTAAATTCAAATGACAACTGGTATAAATAGACAACTTGTAATCAAATACTTAACAATCGAGTTTAGGTTAATATAAAATTAGAATACAGAACCTACTTTTCATTTCTTAGTTTTTCTATTTGTTTATTAATTTTCTAAAGGCTCTTTTATCTTCTAAAGAGTCACTTTTTTATTGGGAAATATTCAATCAGAATATTTCATTTTCGGATACTTACTCCATAACAAATTTCAGCAACATTCTACTCCGGATTTTCTTATATATCTGCTGAGTTTATTGTGAAAATATAAACTAAGAATGTCTAAAATGATAAAAAAAGAAACTTATTTTGTGACACGTGTTAACTGTTTAGTTAGTAAGTTTTTATGTGTTAAATTGTTGCAAAAAAAGAGGTAAACTTTGATAAAGATTACCCTTTTTAAGTCCGTTAATACCGTCCTTTATTTGGTAATCTAAAAGGGAAAGGTAAGTAGTTACGATTTACCATTAAAACTTTGTTCGAGTTTGTAAAAGTACGATTGATTTAGCCTTCATTTTACCTTCCTTTTTTGGTTACTATTTAATGCGATTAAGTATAATATAATTTTGAAAAATTTTATCTATGAGATTACATCATTACAAGTTACTGATGCTAACTTTTTTATTAACAAGTATGGCATTTGCACAACAAAAAACAATCTCCGGGACAATCAGCGATACGGATGGATTACCATTGCCTGGAGTTAATGTAGTTGTAAAAAACACCAATACAGGTGTTCAAACTGATTTTAATGGATTTTATTCTATTAAAGTTAATACAGGTGCAATTTTAACGTATAGTTATCTAGGGTTTGAGACAAAAGAAATAACTGTTGGAGAAAACACTACCATCGATGTTAAACTTTCTGAAGCCGCTTCTGCATTAGAAGAGGTGGTTGTTGTAGCATATGGTAGTCAAGCTAAAAAAGAAATAACAGGGGCAGTTACAACAGTAAAAACAGACCAATTAGAGAAAGTTCAAGCGGCTAGTGTTGTTCAGGGATTAACGGGAAAAGTCCCAGGGGTTCAAATAATAAATCAAAATGGACAACCAGGAGAGGATCCAACAGTTCGATTTAGAGGAATTGGTTCTATCAATTCATCTAGTGCTCCTTTATATGTTGTTGATGGAGTAGTATTTAATGGTAATTTAAACTCTATCAATAATCAAGATATTGAGTCGATGACTTTTTTAAAGGATGCTTCAGCTAATGCTCTTTACGGGAGTAGAGGAGCAAATGGTGTAATTATAATTACTACTAAAAAAGGAAAAGAAGGAAAATTAGATATAACATTAGATACTAAAATAGGTGTGAATACGAGAGCTGTACCAGAATACAATATTATAACAGATCCAGGAGTATATTATGAAATGTGGTATAATAGGTGGAGAATAGGATTGATTGATACTGGAACAGATCCATCCGATGCAGCTCAAATAGCTTCTAGTCAATTGGTTAGTGGGGGTGATTTTTCGTTGGGTTATAATAATTATAATGTTGCTGATGATCAGATTATTGATGTTGCTACAGGAAGAGTTAATCCCAATGCTAGACTTTTATATAACGATAGTTGGCAAGATGAATCTTTTCAGACGGGTATTAGAAAGGAAAATTATTTAAGCTTAAAATATAGTAATAATCTGGTGAATACATTTTTATCTATTGGTCATTTGGAAGATGAAGGCTTTGCTATAAATTCTGGTTTTGAAAGGGCAACAGCGCGATTATCAAGTGAGTTTAGACCTACTGACTGGTTAAAAGTAGGTGGAGGTCTTAATTATGCACATACTAAACAAGATTCACCATTACTAGGACTGGGGTCTGGTACTACGAGTAATCTATTTGGTTGGGCTAGGGGCACAGCTCCTATATACCCTGTTTTTGGAAGGGATATGAATGGACAAATTGTTAGAGATGCCAATGGTAATGTAGTATATGATTTTGGTAACGGAGCGAATGGAACTGTAGGGCAACGGCCAGCATTTGTTGCAGACCAAAACCCTGTAGCTACAAATCTATTAGATTCTGACGAAAATATTTCTGATAATATTTCTGGTAGGTTAAATATGTCAGTAAAATTTTTGACAGACTTTGAGTTTACTTATAATTTTTCAGCCGATGTCTTTGATGGAAATATTAAGCAATTCGCTACTCCGATAGGTGGAGATGCAAGGACAGTGAATGGTAGAATAACGACAAGATCTAATAGAGGTATTACTATTTCTCATCAACAATTATTAAATTGGAATAAAGAGTTTGATGAGCATTCTATATCCGTTTTAGTAGGGCATGAAAGTAATGATTATAATTTTAGATTATTAGCAGGGCAGGTTACAGAAACAGTAATTGAGAATCTTCCTGTTTTAAATAATGGAGTAAATATTCAATTTCTTACTGGGTATGAAAAAGATTATAGAGTTGAGGGGTATTTATCTAGATTGACATATAGTTTTAAAGATAGATACTTTTTGAATGCAAGTTATAGGAGAGATGCATCTTCTGTATTTCATACTGATAATAGATGGGGTAATTTTTATGGTATTGGAGGCGCCTGGTCAGTTCATGCCGAAGATTTTTTAGCTGGAGTTGATTGGTTATCTGTATTGAGGGTTAAAGCAAGTTACGGACAACAAGGTAATGATGCACTCTTATATGAGGATGATAGAACTATTATAGGAGATACGGATAATAGAAATTATTACGCTTATACAGATCAGTTTGATATTGTCAATGCAGGAAATAATGTTCCCGGAATTTCATTTTTCCAATTGGGGAATGAAGATTTGGTATGGGAAACATCGACAAATATCAATGCAGGGTTTGAATTAGGTTTATTTAATAATCGCGTATCTCTTAATGCTGAATATTTTGAGAGAAAAGTTGATGATTTATTGTTTTTTGAACCTATTGCAATATCCGAAGGGGTAGGAGCTAGACCTGCAAATGTCGGGGATATGAAAAATAGAGGTGTTGAGATTGAATTATTTGGTACCATAATTAATACTTCAGAATTTAATTGGTCTATGAGTATTAATGGAACTCATTACAAGAATGAAATCACCAAATTACCTAATGAGTTTATTGATGATGGTAATTTTAGGTTTGAGAAAGGAAGGTCAAGATACGATTATTTTATGCGTCAATATGCTGGAATAGATGAAACAAATGGTGATGCTTTATGGTATATGAATGAATTAGATGATAATGGAAACCCAACAGGAAATCGAATTACCACTGAAGATAGAGCTAGTGCAACTGAATATTTTGTAGGTAAATCAGCTATTCCTGATGTGTATGGAGGTTTTAGTACTAATTTTGAATATAAAGGAATTGATTTAAGTTTAGGATTTGCTTATCAGATAGGAGGATATGGTTATGATGGAATATACCAAGACCTATTAGGCTCTACGTCACCTGGAAATAATTTACACCAAGATGTGTTTGATTCTTGGACACCTGAAAATACAACTGCAAGTTTACCAAGGTTAGATGTTTTTGAAGTGGATCAAAATGGAGGCTCTGATTTCTTTTTGGTTGATGCAACATATCTGAGTTTACAGGATATTACAATTGGCTATAGTTTCAAGCCTGATTTAGTAGATAAAATAGGCTTTACAAGTGTGAGGATTTATGCTTCAGCAAATAATGTGTATTTATGGTCTAAGGCTCGAAAAGGATATGATCCGAGATTAAGTATAACTGGTAATGCTATAAATGAATATTCTATAGTAAGAAGTACTTCATTTGGTTTAACTGTTAAATTATAATAACTATGAAAAAGATATTTTTTTTATTTACACTTACGTTTTTCTTAATAAGTTGTGAGAAAGATTATTTAGATACTGAACCCGAAAACTCAATATCCACAGAACAAATAGCCATTACACCTGCTGCAAATGAAGCATTAGTGAATGGTATATATGCTAATTTACGAACATTTGGAGTTGGGGGTACAACAAGACATGTGGATTATGGTCATAGAGGAATAACTGCTGCTTTGGATATGATGGCACAGGATATTGTGTTGAATAATTTTAATTGGTATATTTTTTCATACAATTACCAAGGAAGGGTTCAGACCAGTGATAGAACGAGTTTAATATGGGTTACCTATTATTCTGTTATAGCGGATGCTAATATCGTTATTAATGGACTAGAGAGTCGCGATAGTTTAACAGAAGAAGAAGAGGCTCTTTTAGGACAAGCATTAACTTTAAAAAGTTTTGCATTATTTAATTTGGTTAGGATATACGCTCATACTTACTTAGGACATGAAAATGATCCTGGTATTCCGATTCCGGATAGACTAAATTTTGAAGGAAAAGGAAGAGGAGTTGTACAGGGTGTATATGATCAGATTATTCCTGACTTAAATAGGGCTATTGATTTTTTAGATGGTTTTTCTAGATTGAATAAACAACAAGTCAATAAATCTGTTGCACAAGGTATTCTTGCAAAAGTTTACTTAGAAACTGGTGATTGGTTGAGTGCAGCAAGTAATGCTGAAATGGCAAGGTCTGATTTTGGGCTAATGACTGGCGCGGAATGGATAGAAGATGGTTTTGATGATATTTCAAATACAGAATGGATGTGGGGAGCAGATATTGATAGTGAGTCGAGTACAACATTTGCTTCTTTTTTCTCTCATTATGACAGTTTTTTGGGAGGATATGCAGGTGCAACTAATGGATATAAATTGATAGATGCAAGGCTATATGATCAAATATCAGATACAGATATGAGGAAAGATGCCTTCATCGCCCCAGGCAGTAGTGAGACATTACCAGATTATGCAAATACTAAGTTTGTAGATGGAACAAATTCTTTTGAAGGAGATTATGTGTATATGCGATCTGCAGAAATGTATTTGATTGAAGCAGAGGCTAAGGCAAGACTAGGAGATGGAACGGCAGCTGATGTTTTATTTAATCTGGTTAGTACTAGAGATTCGGGTTATATACGATCAACATCTATGGGAGATGATTTAATCGAAGAAATATATCTTCAAAGGCGAATAGAATTATGGGGAGAAGGGGTTTCCTGGTTTGACCTAAAAAGATTAAAGAAGCCTTTAGATAGAAGTTCTGGGAATTCGAATCATAAAGATTTTGGTAAAATAGATCATAGTGCAGAAGCAAATGCTTTTAGGTTACAAATACCAGAAAATGAATTAAACTCAAATGACAAAATTGGAGCAGGAGATCAAAATCCTAATTAAATAAGTGTATGATATAATTTAGGTAAAAAAATAGAAAATAAATTTAAATTAATATGCTACTTGACCAGATATAACTTAAGTTATATCTGGTCAAGTATTTTAATCGTTATCGTCCAGCAGCTAAAGGATCAGATAAACATAAATTTACACATGCGCCTCCCTGCGAGGTTACACATGGATCCGTAACCGGACAAGGTTTACCCGCCATGGCAGCGTGCCATTCTGCAAGTGCTGCGTTATGGGCTTCCTCTCCAGGAGTTCCAGTTCCTCCATGAATGAATTTTTGTTCTGTTTTGCTTAAAGGTGTTCCTAATTTTAATAAATTTCTCAAAGTTAAAATGTATTAATTATTAAAAATTGTAAACATTTATAGACACTTACAGTATATGTCTTTCGATTACAAAATAGAGTATTAATAAAGTTTCTGAAATTAAAGTAACACTATTTAACACCTGTGATGGTTGATATTAAAAAGAAATGTTAATTATTTTAGGGATACTTTATTTCCTAAAAACTATTAATTTTTCAGACAAGAAAACATCTCTAAAATAAAAGTGATTCTTAATCCATTCTAACGTTTCTTTTGTGTAAAAAAAAACGTGAGTAGGGTCATTTTTATACCACCAGGAATTAAAATCTATGTTTTTGTTGTATAAACTTGTTTTACAGTATAGAGATCCTTTTTTGTTCAACAATGAGTGAAGTAATTTAAACTCTTGATGTGGGTTATGAAAATGCTCCATAACCTCGCAACAGGCAATATAGTCGTATTTTTTTTGTAATGCTTCGGGGTTTAAATCAAAATAAGGATCATAAGTAGATATTCGATACCCTTGCTTTTTTAGTAAAGATGTAATGACGGGACCTGTACCACTTCCGAAATCTAGCCCATTGTCATCTACAGTATACTCTTTTAAAATAGATTGAACAATAGGGGATACGAAGCTTTGGTATCCCTTATCATTTATATCATTATTATGTATTTCATACCGTTTCTTTTCTTGCTTAGAAGAAAGGAAACAAGAAGAATCCAATAGTATACCCTTGCAAATACAGCAATTATGATATACCCGTTTATGTGTTACAGAAAATTTTGTGGTTTCTGATCCACATAATGAGCAGTTCATAAAAAGGCTACAGTTGCTTGATCTTTTTTAATTTAGCTTTCCAAACTTCTAATGTGTCTTTATGTTTAGAAATATTTTTCTGAACTTCTAGAACAAGAGGGTTATCATCCTGTGCATGTTTAAAGAATTGAAGATTATTTTCTAACTGACGAATCTCGCCATTAACTTCATCAATCTTTTTACGAATAAAATTTTGTTCATTTTTAAGCGCTCTGTCATCCTCTTGATTAGACAAAGAAGTCAGTTTGTTTTCGTATTTGATCATTTCAGTTTCTTTACGACTCAGATTTAGTTGTTCGAAAAGACCATCCAATACTTTATTATAATCAGATTCTATATTTCTGTTTTTATAAGGTACTCTTCCTAGAGTTTTCCAGATACTGATATTTTCTTTAATACTATTTAGATCAGTTTCTGGATCACCAATAAGTTTAAGAGATTTTATAGCTTCTATATGAGCTTTCTTTTTCTCATAAGATGCAACTTCTTCTTTATTGGCCTCATCTCTTTCTGCATGGATACGATCAAAATATGAGTTACAAGCATCCTTAAATCTTTTCCAAATTCTGTCGCTATCTTTACGAGGAACGTGTCCAATTTTTTTCCAATCAGCCTGAATTTTTTTCATCAATGGAGTTGTAACAGAGAAATCATCACTTTCTTTATTGTCTTCGGCTATTTTAATCAGCTCCATTTTTTTATTTAGATTATCAAACTGATCTTTTTTAAGACTTTTATAGAATGCATTCTTATTTCTATTAAAATCTCTTACTGCAGTTTTAAACTGAGTCCAGGTTTCCTCATTTACATTAGATGGCACCTTACCAGCTGTAAAGAATTGTTCTCTAAGAGCTTCTATTTCCTTTATTTTTTGTTGCCAACCACTATGGTTTTTTGGGTGGTCAGATCCTACAATAGTAATTTGCGAAATAATCTCTTGTTTTAATTCTAGGTTTTTTTCATAAACCTTGTCTTGCTCTTTGAAATATTCTTGGCGATTTTCGTGAATTTTCTTGGTAAGAGCACTAAATTTTTCCCAGATAGGTTCTCTGTATTCTTTTGCAACTGGTCCTAAATCTTCTTTCCACATTTTATGAAGAATTTGTAATTCTCTAAATGCGCGATTAACATCTGTTTCCTGAGCCAGCTCAGTAGCACGTTCAATAATTTTAAGTTTTTGTTCTAAATTATGCTTGAAATCAAGATCTCTGAAATCTCGATTTAGGTGCAAGAAATCATAAAAATTCTCAGTATGATGGTGGTATGTGTTCCAGACCGTGTTGTACTTATCTCTAGGAATTGGTCCTGCATTATGCCATCTCTCCTTAATTTCTTTAAAATGATTATAGGTAGTATTTATATTTTCTTCGACATTAAGAAGACCTTTCAGCTCTTCAATAATATCTAGACGTTTTTGTAAATTTGCTTGGAGGTCTTTTTTTAGATTTTGATAATATGTATTACGCTTTTCTTTATAATCAAAATATATAGAGTTAAACTCTTTTTTTAATGGTGTAGAGTAATAAAAATCTATAATATTACCGCCATCTGCAAGAAACTCGTCTTTCTTTTGTTCTACTTCCTCGTTAAACTTATCATTAAACTCATTTTTAATTTCTTCTACATGCTCCTTTATAGCTTGTATTTTTTCATTTCGAATTAAACTACGAAACTCCTTAATGAGTTCTTCTTTGCTCATTGCATGATAGTCTTTTTTCTCTATATCATGACGTTCTAGCTTTGCTTCATCTTCGCTGTCTTTTGCAACTGCTTCGTCCATCTGATTTTGAATTTCATCAGTATTCGTATCAGTTGAAACTTCCTTTTTTTGGACTACTTTTTCTACAATTGTCTCTTCTGTTTTGGTTTCTGAATCTAGAATAGGATTAGAAGTATCCTCCTTAGAAGCTTCTGCTGCTTCTTTTTCTGATACTGTATCCTCAGATGACACAGTTTCAGTAGTAACATCAGTTGCCGTTACTTTTTGGTTTTCTTCTAAAGTTTTAATCTTATTCTCCTCGTTTCCATCTGCCTTAGGCAGGTTATCATGTGTAGACATTGTATGTAATGTTTTTTGTTTTTCTTCTGACGATGTATTTATTTTATTGATTATCAGCGTATTGTGTAATCATGTACAACATAATACCTGACTAAGATACTAACATCTGATATAAACTCAAAGCAAATAATAGGTTTTAGGAATTCGTTATGTTATATTGGTAATAATGTTTTAATGTGAAAATGCAAAAATATTAGGTATTCCAAATCTCCCATGATTTTTCAGCCTGAAGTATTAACATCTGTAAGCCATTAGAAACGGTTGCTCCTTTTTCTTTACCTTTTTTCATAAAAGTTGTTTCTTCAGGATTATAAATTAGATCATACAAAACGTGATTTTTACCTACATATTCGTATGGGATACTTGGGTGATTTTCAATATTGGGGTGTGTACCCAGTGGAGTACAATTAATGATTAATTTAAAATCTCTCATAATGTCTTCATCAAGGTCATTATAGCTAAGTTCATTAAAATCGGGGTTACGAGAAATGAAAGTAGGTGCTATGTTTAGGCCATTCAAGGCATATGCTATAGCCTTAGATGCACCTCCTGTTCCTAAAATAATTGCTTTTTTTATGGAGTTATTAAGAAGTGGTTTTAATGACTCGGTAAAACCATAATAATCGCTATTATAACCTTTTAATTTTCCGTTTATGTCAAACTTAACCACATTAACGGCACCAATTTCTTTTGCAATAGGATCTAACTCATCCAGAAACGAAATAATTTCTTGCTTATAAGGAATGGTAACATTCATTCCTTTTATGTCTTGATTTTTTAGAATCAATGCTAATTCTTTAATATCTTTAATATCAAAATTTTGATAGTCACAATTCAGACTTTCTTTTCTGAATTTTTCTGAAAAATAATTTTTGGAAAAGGAGTAACTAATATTTCTTCCGAGTAATCCATATATATTCATTTTTGTACTATTTTTTTAAAGTTCTGTTTCCATACCATTCTAACCACAGTACAATTGCAATTCCGATCAAGACGAAAAAAAAGGCAATATATGTTGGAGCTATGGTTAAATCAGGTAGGTATCTGTCATAATTATCCAATACTGGATCTCCTTGCGCATCTATTAATGTTTTTCCAAAATCATCCAATTTGTAAATCTTATGTTTCCAAGGCCATACTACACCAAGAGAACCCGTTATAAACCCTATTATAGCTGCAAAAGTGGCATTTTTATAATGTTTCAGTACATACCCTAAAAGGTGGGAAAGTGTTACTAAACCAGTTATTGATCCTAAGCTGAAAACGACCAATACTTTCAGTAATTGTATTCTTTGAGCATTATGCATGAAAGATAAATCCCATTGTATAAGATCGGTAATGGTATCATATAATGCATTAACTGCATCTACAAGTAGCAAGACGTAATTTCCAAAAAGTATAAGAATAAAAGAACCAGATAATCCAGGTAGTGTCATTCCCGAAACACCTATTATACCACAGAAAAAAACAAACAATAAATTATCATTTTCCTTGGCAGGTTCTAATAAACTAATAGCGACTCCTATAATTATTCCAATAAGAATTAAAGAGATATTTCGCCTACTCCAATCATTAAAATCTTTAATGATATAATATATAGAACCTACAATCATGCCAAAAAAAGCCGCCCAGACATATAGCTCAAAATGAATAATTAGATAATCTAAGATTTTAGAAACACTAAAATAACTAATTAGCATCCCAAGGATTAGTAGTGCTAAAAATCGACCGTTTATATATCTCCAGAAACTTTTGAATCTAAAGTTTATAAATAACTTTAAGGCTTTTCCGTTTATTTTTTGGAGAGAATAAATAAATTCTTCATAAAAACCAGCAACAAAAGCAACAACCCCTCCAGATACTCCGGGAACTTTATTCGCAGCTCCCATAGCAAGACCTTTAATAACTAAAAAAAGTTTATCGCTAAAGGTTCTGGTATTCTGAGACATGCATTAATTTTCTTTTTTAATTGCTAGACGTTCTAATATAAGGATTAATATAAAACCTATGGTGATAAAACCTAAAACCCAAATAATTCTTGGGTCACCTTCGATTTGGAAAGGTAAAATACTTTTTTCTATGAAAGGGACTTGTAGACCTTCTGAATTTGTTCTGTAAGATAGTATTTTTTTCCAGGGCCATAATTTGTTTAGTGATCCAATCATAAATCCCGTAAGTATTGCAAGTGTTGTGTTTTTATGATTAGAAAACATCCAATTGAGTACTTTAGAAAATAATTTAAGACCTGCAATGGCTCCAATTGCTATAATTATAATTTTATAAAAGGCTTGCCATAAAAGCTCAAAATTAAATGTGGTTAATCCTTCCCGAAATTGATTTAGAATAGAGATAAATGTTTCATAAGCTCCAAGAATCAATAGTATAAAAGCCCCTGATACACCAGGTAAGATCATCGCAATTATAGCAATGAAACCACAGAATAAAAGATACCACAAGCTATCTGGAGATGCTAGAGGCTCGGCAATGGTTATAAAATACGAAATGATAGCGGCAAGTAAAATGCTAATGATAATCTTAGGATTCCACTTTGTAATTTGCTTCCCGATATATAAAATACTAGCTAAAACTAATCCAAAGAAAAAGGACCATAATAGTAGTGGTTCGTTATGTAATAACCATTTGATTATTTTGGCTAGAGAAAGTACGCTGATAGCAATCCCTAAAAAAAGAGCTACTAAAAAAGAAAGGTTATATTTTTTCCAGGAAGTAACAAATCCTTCTTTTTTCCATAGTTTAAAAAAAGTAAGATCTAAAGTATTAATAGTAGAAATAAGTTCTTCATATATTCCTGATATAAAAGCAATTGTTCCCCCTGATACTCCGGGTACAACATCTGCAGCTCCCATAGCAATTCCTTTTAATGAAATTACTAAGTAGTCCTTAAGACTTCGCATTCTTTTTGATTTAGTATTATTATGTAAACAAATGTATGTATTTTTTGAATTAAAATATACTGTAAAAACGATGATTTGAAGAGATTATACGCTTTCTTAAAATTTATGTGTTTAGATTTTTATTCTTTTCATAAATACATACCAGCTTAGTTTGATATGGGAGTGTATAAATGTTAGTTTTTTAGTAGTTTTAGTTTCTTTTTTTAGAATATAGTAGTTATAATATAAAGATTTGAATAAATATCTAGGTGTTTTTTAACTTTTTAACAAAGGTTCATTATATCCAAAAAAAGTAATTTTTTCATATTCATTGTTGTGGAAATAACAATTTATAAGTAAACTAAAAAAGCTACTGGTTAAGTAGCTTTTTTAAATTATGGTATTAGAAACAAGTTTTCTAATATTACTTCTATGATGTTATCTTAATATTGAAAATAATCAGGTTTTTATGCCTTATATTCACGAATGATATTCTGAACTAAAGTAAGTTTATATACTTTGTCAAATAATTCTTCTAAAATAATTAGAAATTCAATATCTAACTCTAATGCTTTTCTAAGGTGAATTTCTCCTTGTTTATATTCGTGTTTTTCGTAATGCAAACCAGCTAACCTATATTCTATCTCAGCATTATCTGGATAAAATTCTATAGCTTGATGCATATTTTGTATTGCGGCATCAGATTCTCCAATATATTTTAGTATATCGGAACGGTTTAACCATGTTTCCAGTTCGTAATTTCCTAATTCCAGTGCTTTTCTATAACCGCGTTCTGCTTCTTCAAAAAAGGCCAATCTATTATTGATTTTAGCATAACGCTTCCAATACATAACATTTTCTGCATCAATACTTATTGCCTTGTTCGTATAATATAATGCTTTTTGATAATTCCGTTTCCGTAAATAGAAATCCGTAATAGCAATCCATCCTTTATCTAATAGTGGATCTTCGTGTACTGTCTTAGAATAGTGCTGTATAGCCATGTCATCACTGCCCAGTTTCTCAAAACATTTGCCTATCCTGAGTAAAGCGAAAGAGGTAGGGTCATCTAATTCTAATGTGATACGATAATTTTCAATAGCTTCATTATAGCGTTTTAATTTTTCTAGAACTTTACCTTTTTCGAGGTAAGCGCCTATAAAATATTCATCACTTATGATAGCAAAATCAAAGGCTGCTAATGCTTTTTCATATTCTTTGAGATCAAAATATTGTTTTCCTACCTGATGCCATGCGACTTCACAATAAGGGTTTTTATCTAAGAACATGTTGAGATAAGAAATAGCTTCTTCGTGTTGTTCTAAAAAATCAAAACAATAAATTATATTATATAAAGCAGAGTAATCTTGTTCATCTACTTCTAAACATCTCATAAAGTTTACTTTCGCATTTTCGAAGTCATCCATAAAAAGATACTCCATTCCTATCAGAGAATAGACATCAGCCTCATCATTAGTATAACTAAGTGCTATACTAAGTAATTCAATCGCTTTTACATGATCATTTTGTTTAGAAAGAATATTCGCTTTCTGGATATATATTTCTTCATTTTCAGGTTCTATCGCATGTAATTGTACTAAAAGGTTATCTGCTTTTTCTAAGCGATCTTCAAATACCAATACTTCTACTTCCAGTAATTTTAAATTTACTGAAGAAGGATGTTGCGATAATCCTAAAGTGATTGCTTTTTTAGCTTTAGCAATTTTTCCATTTTCAAGATAATGATGTATAATTGATTCAAATTCATCTGAATCAAAAAATTTAACATCGTTTGATCTCAACATTGACTCATAACGAGTAATTGAGAAGTTATTTTCTTCGAATTCTTCGTGATTAAATTTCATCCGGTCTTTGTTGTTTTACAGATGTAATTCGTCATTAAACACTAAATATTGTAAAAATAGTAGTGGAAAATAACTCATTTCATGCACGTTGATTAAAGATGCTCAATAAATTAGCTAAGTACTGTGTAAGATTTTTTAAATTTCCCCAATATTCTAAAAAAAGTATCTTATACATTCTTACTTGGTATATGTAGCATTATTGATTTCCTTAGTACTAAAATTACAAATGAAATTGAGTGATAAAACTTCAGAAACCAATTGTTTTTAACAAACTAATTAACAAAATGTATACCATTAGTCGTTAATCAGTGTAATGTTTTACTAAAATAGAGCCCAAAAAATAATATGGAGTGTATGAAATGATTGGATGTATTCTTAAATATAAGAATTTTATATTAGACTTAACAGTTTTTTAAACATATTTTTTACTGTTATGTACTTCATTGAGAACGCTAATTATGATTTTACACCCTTCTTTAATTTCTTCTTCAGATATTGTGAGAGGTGGTGTAATGCGTACTGCTTTAGGTTCAAAAAGCAACCAGAAAAGGATCAAACCTCTATCTTGACAACGTAAAATAACTTCATTAGCTATTTCGGAAGAAGGAGTGATAAGCGCCAACATTAATCCAATACCTCTAATTTCTTTTATAAGCGGGTGAATGAGTATTGTTCTAATTATTTTTTCTTTTTTTAAGGCTTCTGCCATTACGTCACTTTCGCTGATTTCTTGTAATGTTGCCAAAGCGGCAGCTGCAATGACTGAATTACCACCAAATGTAGTAATATGGCCAAGTTTTGGATTGTCTTGTAATTGATCCATCATTGATGAGGATGCTGTAAATGCACCAATTGGGAGTCCTCCACCCATTCCTTTTCCCATAACCAAAATATCGGGGACTATAGTATAGTTTTGAAAACCAAATAGTTTTCCTGTTCTACCAAACCCAGGTTGTATTTCATCCAAAATAAGTAAAGCACCAACTTGGTTGCAACGCTCACGGACTTTTTTTAGATATGCATCTTTTGGAATAATAAAACCAGCACCTCCTTGTATGGTTTCCAAAATAACACCGGCAGTTTTTTCGGTAATATGCTGTAAGTCTTCTTCTTTATTAAACGAGATAAATGAAATATCTGGGATAAGAGGTCTAAATGCTCTTTTTCGATCTTCATACCCCATAACACTCATAGATCCCATAGTGTTACCGTGGTATGCATTCTTAGCAGCGATAATCTGACTTCTTCCCGTAACTCTTCTGGCTAATTTAAGAGCACCTTCTATAGCTTCAGTACCAGAATTAGTTAGATATGTTTTTTCTAATGGAGCAGGTAAGAGAGAAGCAAGTAGTTTTGATAATTCTACAGCGGGTTTTTGTATATATTCGCCATATACCATGACATGTAGATATTTATCTAATTGCTCTTTGATAGCTTTTAGTACTCTAGGATGTTTATGACCTAAACTACAAGCGGATACACCAGCAACAAAATCAAGATGTTTTTTCCCATCAGTAGAAAATATATAACTTCCGTCTGCATGAGAAACCTCCATAGCCAGCGGGTGTGGTGTGGTTTGTGCTTGATATGCAAAGAAATCTTTTTTCACTTTGGGAGGAAATTAAGTTATTTTTTAATTTAAACTATCCTTAGTTTTATCGTGATAAAGCGTTGTGGTGGTTATACTGTCCCTTTCTTTGGGAGTACGTTTTAAGTTGTGATCAATAAATGCTTTTTTTTTCTTTTTAGAAGATTTTCCTCTTCCTTTAGGAACAACTTTATTTAAAGCTTTTGGGTCAGTCGTAGAGGTTGAATCCAGTTTGCTATTCGTTTCTTTTAATTCTGCATCTTCTAACTTTTGTTCTAAAAGCCGGGATCCTTCTGTATTGTTTTCTTCTAGACGTTTTATGGTTTCTTCATCAAAGAAATCATTATCCTCTTTAGGAAGTGGTATTCCTTTTATTTTAGTCAACTTTGGAGGCGATTCTCCTCTAAAAAGATCTTTTTTACTGGTAATTTCTTCGTCTCCACGCCAGTTAAAACCGGATAGTTCTCGAGCATTTTCGGGGAGATCAATTTCTCGATACAAGGTTCCGGTTACATTTTGATAATAAAAAACATCCGTTATTTCACGTTGTTCCAGCAAAAGTGTAATAGAACTAGAGAGTACTTTGTTGATCCCAATAAGTTTTAGTTCCCCTTCACTTTCTCGTTGGTAAAATATTGTCTCCGTATTTTTATCAATATCTATTTTGTGAATTTCATTGTCTTTAAACAAACCATACAGTGTCTGACCTTTGACTTGGTTATACCCTGCTTTTAGGGTGTCTTCTTGTGCTAAAAAGGCATTTTGATATACGACTAATGAATCTAATTTTTCTGTTTCGGTATTAGATATAATTTTAATAGTATCTCCGGTCATTTGATTTCTCTGCGACCAAATAATAGGCTTACCAATCATTTTTGTGTAACCAGTTGTTTGATCTACATTAATGGAATCACTTTTACCACTCATATTGCTCTTAAAAATCCGGACATCGTAAAATCCGTTCATAATCCTACGATCTGGTTTACCTGTGACCATTAATGTATCACTATGTATATATATGGAATCTTTTTCCTGTAAGGTAGCTGCTAAGGCTCGTTTAGTTATAAAAACAGAATCTTTTTCTTTAAAAACTTCAGCATAATGTCCTGTAATTACAGAATTATTTGCCGTATCTAAAACTTTAATATTATTTGTTGCAGAGGCAAATTGAATAGCGCTATTATAGAATATACTATCGCCATAAACGGTACGATTATCATAATCAATTCGAGCATTCTTTATGGCATATCCTGTCTTTACTTTGGTGTCATAGAAACCACGTTCGCAGTATAATGTGCTTTCTTTTCCTTTTACTGTAGATGGTCCGTAAAGATACGCGTGTCCATTTTCTGTATAGTAATCTAATCGATCTGAATCTACAGTGTTTTCTGGATTGACAATTTTTACTGCTGTATTAAAAGAATATTGCTTACGATCCATAAAATACCGACCAATTTTACTGGTTAATGTATTGGACGAATCTTTTACGGTACCACCACTTCTATAGTACGCTTGTTGCCTTAAACGATCAAAGAATAGGGTATCGGTACTTAATGTATTGGATGGAGTTATCATGTGCACCTTTTCTCTAGCATAGGCAAATTGTGTATTGCCATTATATTCTGCATAGGCACTAGTCATCGTTAGTGTATCTCCTTGTTGCATTTTCACATTACCTAGGGCTTTTACGAATTTATCCTCTCCATAGTGTACAGCCTGATCACACCAAATTTCAATACCCTCATGCTCCATATATACTTGCTTATTTACTTTGGCAAGAATAGTAGCTCCAGGAAACTGCCCTTCATTTTTTATGGTTCTATCTGATTGTATTTTTATCTTTTTTCCTTCTTGAGCATAGGAAATTAGACAAAATAGTAAAGTAAATACTATATAAAAGAGCTTATTCTTCAAGGGTATTAATTTTGTATGCAAAATAACGAAAATTGTATGTAATGATTATAGAGATAGGCTTAAAATAAATCTAATATATATGTAAAATACGAAGGTTTTTTTATTTTGTTGCAATGACTTTAATCCTCAATTCTTATTTGGGTTATAAAAAGGAGAGTTGTCATCACTTTTTGGTAGTTTTGAGATTTTAACTAAAAATCGAAATATTTTGTTAGCATTCTAAAAAAGAAATAGTTATATTGTATTTACGCTTTATGTTTATAAAGTTTATTGTTTTTCAGTATATCAAAAGGTTTTATTTTTACTCCAAATAGCCTTAATTATGAATAAGCTGTAAAGTTTGTTTAATATTTCAATTTAGTAGATTAGATTATAAAAGGGGATGATTCGAGTCATGGGGATGGCTTTTTTCTTAAATATAGTAGTATTAAATTACGATAATGTTTGCTTAAATAGATGCATACATTGAGAATCTTTTTTTAAGAAAAGGATCATAAAAACAATAAATACACACGCAAATGATCTTAAAAGAATATGTAGTAATAGGGATGTTTCTTTTTTTTGGAAATATCGTTCTTTCGCAGCAACGACAATTTAAAAAAGGAAATGAGGCTTTTGATAATTTAGCATATGCAAAAGCTATTAAATTATATAAGGAAGCGTATAAAAAAGGATTTACATCCAAAGAGTTATATGAAAAAATAGCAGACTCTTATTATTTTAATTCTAATCTAGAAAAGGCTGTATTCTGGTATAAGAAATTAATAATTTCGTACTCAGGAACTATTAATACGGAACATATTGATCGATATGCAAATAGTTTAATAGCAATTAGTCAGTATAAAGAGGCAAATATGGTTAAAACCCGGAATGTTTCAGATGAAACGGATGTTTCTGGATTACATGATGCTGCGGAGTATCTTAATAGGATTGAAAACTTATCAGGAAGGTTTATTTTGGATACACTTTCCATAAATTCGAGATATTCAGATTATGCTCCTAGTTTTTATGAAGATCAGTTGGTATTTACTTCGTCGAGGAACTTCGGTAGGGCTACTTCATTTATTCATGAGTGGAATGACGAACCTTTTTTGGATTTATATGCTATATCTAATGCAAATGAAGTTAAAGGTTTGACTAAGCGAAATACATCAAGGCTTAAAGGAACTATTAATACAAAATTTCACGAATCATCAGCAAGTTTTACTAAGGATAAAAAAACAGTGTATTTTACACGAAGTAACTTTTTGCATAAAAAGGTGAAATTTAATAAAAAAGGGTATGTGTTGTTAAAAATTTTTAGAGCACATTTTGATGGAAAAAAATGGGGGAATGTTGAAGAATTGCCATTTAATAGTGAAGAATATTCAGTGTCACACCCATCTATATCTTCTGATGGGCGGTTTTTATACTTTGCTAGTGATATGCCTGGAGGTTATGGAGGATTAGATTTATATGTGGTAGAAATAGATGAGTATGGCTGTTTTAAGACTCCAAAAAATTTAGGTAAACCAATTAATACATCTGGCAAAGAAACGTTTCCATATATTGGTGATGAGGGAAGATTATTTTTTGCTAGTAATAAGCATCCTGGATTAGGCGGTTTAGATGTTTTTGTTGCCAGAACTAATCGTCACGGAAATATAATTATTGAAAATTTAGGGAAGCCTATTAATAGTAATAAAGATGATTTTACTTTTATAATAAAGGAGAAAGCTAAAATTGGATATTTTGCAAGTAATCGAATAGGTGGAGTAGGGGGAGATGATATATATGGTTTTAGACAAACTATACCTTTTCCTAAACAATATCCGGTGTATAGAATCTTTAAACAATTAGAAAAACATGTACTTGCACAAGATACTATTAAGATTCAGGCTATTACATCTTGGTGAATCTATAGTTAATGAGTGTAAATAAAAGGAGGGTATCTGGTTTTTTAGATACCCTCTTACTTATGTTAGTTTTATAAATGATACAACATCTATTACATAAAACCATAAATTATCTATGTATGGTTTGTGTCCTATCTGGTCCTACAGAAACTATTGTTATAGGAGTTTCTAGTTCTTTTTCTAAGAATTCTATATAATTGTTTAATTCTTTAGGAAATTGATACTTGTCATTCATCTTAGTAAGATCTTCTGACCATCCTTTAATCTCTGTGTAGATAGGTTCTACATTTTCGGGTTCTATATTATAAGGAAGATGAGTTATCGTTTTTCCTTTATATTTATATGCTGTACATATTTTCAAGGTTTCAAACCCACTTAGAACATCCCCTTTCATCATCATTAACTGTGTCACTCCATTTACGTGGACTGCATACTTTAAAGCTACAAGATCTAGCCATCCGCATCTTCTTGGTCTACCGGTAGTAGCTCCAAACTCATGACCTACACTAGCCATTGTCTCACCATCTTTATCGAATAATTCGGTTGGAAAAGGACCACTTCCTACTCTGGTTGTATATGCCTTAAAAATACCGAAAACATCTTTGATCTTATTTGGCGCAACTCCTAATCCCGTACAAGCTCCAGCTGCGGTAGTGTTAGAAGAGGTTACGAATGGATACGTTCCAAAATCAATATCCAATAATGATCCTTGAGCACCTTCTGCTAATATTTTTTTACCTTCTTTTTGTGCCTGATATAAATATTCTTCACTATCAATAAAGGTTAAGGTCTTTAGTGTTTTTACAGCTTCGAAAAACTCATTCTCTAGTTCATCAAGATCATATTCAATTTTAGCATCATAGAAGTCAATCATTTTTTCGTGCTTATCAGCAAGAGAGCGATATCGTTCTTTCCAATCACTAAGTTCTAGATCTCCAACTCGAATACCATTTCTACCGGTTTTATCCATATAAGTAGGCCCGATACCTTTTAAAGTAGAACCTATTTTAGCTTTTCCTTTAGAGGCTTCTGATGCTGCATCGAGAATTCTGTGTGTTGGAAGTATTAAGTGAGCTTTTCTAGATATTACTAACTTAGATTTATAATCTAAGTTAAACTTATTTAGATTATCTAATTCTCTTTTAAATATAACAGGGTCAATTACAACCCCATTTCCGACAAGATTAATAGCCTTGTCATGAAAAATCCCACTAGGGATCGTATGTAGTACATGCTTAATTCCATCAAATTCTAAGGTGTGCCCCGCATTTGGGCCTCCCTGGAATCTAGCAATGATATCATAATCTTTTGTAAGAACGTCTACAATTTTTCCTTTACCTTCGTCTCCCCACTGAAGACCAAGTAGTAAGTTTACCGCCATTAGTTTTCTTGATTTGTTGGTTTCTTTTTAGTTCCGTAGAAATACAATGAATGATTCGTAATCTCTACATCAAAAATTTCTTCAATTGTTTTTTTTATGGATTGAATCCTTGGATCACAAAATTCTAATACTTCGCCGCTATCAGTAAGAATAAGGTGATCGTGCTGTCTGTCGAAATAAGATTTTTCGTATTGAGCTTGATTTTGACCAAACTGATGTTTTCTTACCAACTTACAATCCATTAATAATTCTATGGTATTATATAGGGTTGCCCTACTAACACGATAGTTTTTGTTTTTCATTTTGATATAGAGAGACTCTATATCAAAATGATCTTCATTCTCATAAATTTCCTGTAGGATAGCATAGCGCTCAGGTGTTTTTCTGTGACCATTTTCTTCTAAGAAGCTGGTAAACACATTTTTGACAATATTTTGATCGCTTTGTGTAGTTGTTTTGGTACTCATACGCTTAAAAACGCAAAGTTACATTATTTTTTATTAGTGGAACTCCAAATTCGAAATACTTATTTAAGTGTTTTTGAAATTATCTAAAATTATCAGTATTAAGAATATTTGACAACTATATTATTCTCTAACCACCTTGTCGATACCACTTATTTTTGATAAGTTTTGGATAACTGTTTTGAGCGTATTTTTGTTTTTGACACCGACTGTGATTTTACCAGTAAATACACCATCATTAGTGTCAAAATTCATGTTGTATATGGCAAGATGCATATTATTAGATATAATTTGGGTGACATCATTTACTACCCCAATATTATCAATACCATTTAATCTAATTACTGCTTTGTATTCTTCCTGACTAGAGTCAATCCATTTAGCAGCAATAATACGATATGCATAATTACTCTGTAACTGTAAGGCATTTGGGCAATCTTTTTTATGTACTTTGATGCCTTCATTAACTGTGATAAAACCAAATACATTATCTCCGGCAATTGGATTACAACAATTTGATAACTTGTATTCTAGCTTTTCTGAATCTTTACCAAAAACGAGCAGATCATATTTAGATGTTATTTCATCCTTATTAAGATCCTTAGTATTACCTCTACGAATTCTATTTTTTATAAAATTCATAAAGACATTGCTTCGCATAGTAGCGAACTCTTTTATTTTTTGATTGTCAATGGTTCCTATACCAACTCTATAAAATAGATCTTGACTTGTTTTTAGTTTAAAATATAGAACTAACTCGTTAACTACTTTTTCACTCATTGTAATTTTTTGTGAACGTAGTTTACGTTTTAATACTATTTTTCCTTCTTCTGCAATTTGCTTCTTTTCATCTCGTAATGCAGATTTTATCTTGGATCTGGATCGGGCAGTAGTAGCATAATCTAACCAGTTGGATGAAGGTTTTGATTTAGAAGAAGTGATTATTTCTACTTGATCTCCGCTTTTAAGTTCATGGCTTAATGGAACTAACTTCCCATTTACTCTAGCGCCACGTGTTCTGAGACCAACTTCAGTATGTACACTAAACCCAAAATCAAGTGCAGTAGCTCCTTTAGGCAAAGATTTTAGATCTCCTTCTGGAGTGAAAACAAATATTTCTTTGGAATAAAGGTTTAGCTTAAATTCTTCAACAAAATCAACAGCATTGGTTTCAGAATTTTCCAATGCTTCTTGCAGTCGATTTAACCAGCCATCTAATCCTTCATCTTGCTTTTCTTTATCATTTTTATATTTATAATGAGCAGCATATCCTTTTTCAGCAATTTCATGCATTCTTTCACTACGAATTTGCACTTCTACCCATTTGCTATCTGGCCCTATTACAGTAATATGAAGAGCTTCGTATCCCGTAGATTTTGGTTGTGAAATCCAGTCTCTCAGTCGTATAGGGTTTGGTCGATAATAATCAGTAACAATTGTATAAATTTTCCAAGCTATGAATTTTTCATTTTCCAGATCGGACTTGTAAATAATTCTTAGGGCGAACTTATCATAAACTTCGTCAAAAGATATGTTTTGTTTCATAATCTTTCGCCTAATGGAAAAAATGGATTTAGGTCTTCCTTTGATTTCATAATCCAACCCTTCTTTATCGAGTCCTTCCTTTATTTTATTAGAAAACTGCTCGATATAAGAATCCTGTTCTTCTTTACTATCTTTTATTTTTTCCAGAATATCTTTATATACTTCAGGCTCGGTATATTTTAGACCTAAGTCTTCTAATTCTGTTTTTATATTGTAAAGTCCTATCCTGTGTGCTAAAGGAGCATAAATGTAGAGTGTCTCGGAAGCTATTTTTACCTGCTTATCTGGACGCATAGAGTCCATTGTTTGCATATTATGCAATCTATCGGCAATCTTAATAATAATAACCCGAACATCATCATTAAGAGTAAGCAGCATTTTTCTGAAGTTTTCTGCTTGCAGAGAGATGTCTTTATCTTTTTTTAGAGAAGATATCTTTGTTAAGCCGTCAACAATACGTGCTACCGTATCTCCAAACATCTGTTCAATGTCGACAAGTGTATATTCTGTATCTTCTACCACATCGTGGAGAAGGGCTGCAGCTATCGAGGTAGCGTCCAGACCAATTTCACTAGCTACAATTTTGGCAACTGCGATCGGGTGAAAAATATAAGCTTCACCACTTTTACGTCTTTGATCTTTATGAGCATCAACAGCAATATCAAATGCTTGTCGTATTAGTTTTTTATCTTCTTTGGATAGATCACGATAACTAATACGAAGCAATTCTTTATATTGCTTTGCAATTTGTTTATTTTCTTCTTCTATAGCGGCTTCAGTCATGATATAACGTTTCTTGGGAAGCCCAGTTTTAAGGTGTTTTTATGTGATTTTTATGGCTTACTATTACAAGATATAGCAGTCATAGATAGTTAAAAGTACAATTAAGAATTGTAAACACCAAGTCTATTTTAATAGATTTATTTCCTTAGATTTTTAATTCTCTGTAAAAGAGTAGGATGTGAGTAATGTATAAATACCATTGCTGGATGTGGTGTTAAATTACTAAGGTTGTTTTTAGATAATTTTTTTAAACTATTGATAAGTATTTCTCCATCATAAGAAGATTTTGCATAATTGTCTGCTTGATATTCGAATGCTCTGGATACCATATTCATTATCATACCAGTTATTTCAGAAATAGGACTATACAAAATGCCAAACGCAACTAATCCTATATGGAAAGAAGGTTCTTTTACAGCCAAAGCTTCAGAAAGAAGAGGATTGGCTATGAATAGTGAGAGAAACCATAGTGTAATACCTGTAAGTATGATAGATAAAAATAGGTTAATAATTACATGCTTTTTCTTATAGTGCCCAACCTCATGTGCCAGTACTGCAACAATTTCTTCTTTGTCTAGATCTTTAATTAAAGTATCATATAAAGTAATTCTTTTTTCACTTCCTAATCCCGAAAAGTACGCGTTTGCTTTCGTACTTCTTTTCGACCCATCAATTACGAATATGTCTTTTAATTGAAAGCCTACATTTTTAGAATACTCTTCTAATATATTTCTTAATTCCCCAGATTCTAAAGGTGTTTGTTTATTAAATAAAGGAACAATAAGCTTAGCATAAAACATATTCATAGCAAGAGTAAATACAGAAACCAATCCCCAAGCATATACCCAGAAATGCTTACCAGTAACTTGATAAAACCATATAATTAATGCTAAAATTGCTCCTCCCACAACCACGATCATTAGAATGCCTTTTACCTTGTCTATAAAAAATGTTCTAACGGTGGTCTTGTTAAATCCAAATTGCTCTTCAATTACAAAAGTTCTATAATATGCCATTGGTGTAGAAAGTATATCACTTCCTATCATAATGATTCCAAAAAAGGTTAACCCTATTATAATCGGATCACTAGAAATACTCCTTGCGATTCCATCTACCCAGGCAAACCCATCTAGAAAAAAAAATAAAAGCATTATGATTAATGAAAAAGAAGAAGAAATCAATTTAAATTTATAATTGGCCTTTTTGTAAGATATTGATTTAAGATATTCTTCTTCTGGATATACATCCGAAAGTTCATCTGGGATATTGTCGTTATAATGTCTGGCATTAAGAATATCAAGTAAGGAATCAATTAGAAAAACAATAATGATTATTGATATTAATAAATAAAACAAAGAGTATGGCGTCATTCTTTTTAGGTTTGTAGCTTTGGGATAATAGGTTCTATAAGTTAATGATTTTTAATTTATTAGACAATAAAATCTCTTTGTCGTTTAGCTTCAAAAATTAAAATACCCGCCGCTACTGAAACATTCATTGAATCTATTGCACCGCTCATTGGTATTTTTATGTTTTGAGTGGTATTTTTTAGCCATTCTTCTGTAAGACCTTTATCTTCAGTACCAACGACAATAGCTGTAGGTTTAGTATAATCTTGTTCGTGATAATTTATAGATGATTGTAAAGCAGCACCATAAATGTTTATTTTTTTTGTTCTTAGAAACGCTATAATTTCTGTTGTTGTTCCTGTTATTACTTTATTTGTAAAAATACACCCCACACTTGATCTAATAATATTTGGGTTGTACAAATCTGTTTTAGGATTAGCAATTAGTATAGCATCTACTTTTGCTGCGTCAGCAGTGCGCAATAAAGCACCAATGTTACCGGGTTTTTCAGGTGCTTCAGCTATTAATATTAATGGAGTTGATGATTCAAAAGTTAATTCTTCTAATAAAAAATTTTCAGATATGGCTATTGCTAATACTCCTTCGGTAGATGCTCGATATGCCAGTTTCTCATATATTTCTGTAGTGATTTCGAATATTTCTATTCTAGAGGAAGAGGATTTAACTATGGAAGCGATCTTATTTTCTGAAATTATTGATGGGCAATAGAATATTTGCTCTAAAGTATACCCTCCTTTAATAGCAAGAGTTATTTCACGTTTCCCTTCGATAAAGAAACGTTTTTCTTTTTTGCGTACCCTTGATTTTTCTTTAAGTAGGTTCAGAAATTTAATTTTAGAATTCTGAGTGCTGGTAATTTGTTTTTGCATAAAGGCAAATATATAAAGAGGAATATAAAGAAAATTCTTTTTTATGTGTTTAACGAAGTGAAATCATTAATATGGTCTTTAATTTCTAGTATTATTTTTGGAAATATAGAATCCAAGATAGTAATCGATTCTAAAATTTCATTAGAATTACAACTGTTTTGGGTTGACTGTTCGATTTGTTCTAGACTTAATGCTTCTTTATGTAAACCTAAAGTTTTAAAACTAGATTTTAATTTATGAGCAAGCTCTTTTGCTACTATAAGATTATCATTTTTTATAGCGTTTTGCAACTTATTATAATCTTCAGGGGTTTCTTCTAGGAATATTTGTAGCACGGATTGAATTACCTCTTGATCATTTTCTAGTGATTTTTTAAGAATTGAAAAATCACATAATGCACCGGTATCACTATTAATTGAAATTTTTTCAGGATTCGACTTTGTTTGCGAGACATAATTGGTGTCTATGCGATCTGGTTTTAGGCTATATAAGATTTCTTCTAAGGCTTTTTCACTTACAGGTTTGGTAAGATAAAAGTTCATTCCGGATTCGATGGCAACCTTTTTGGATTCTGGAAATACATCTGCAGAACAAGCAATTATTGGGATATTCTTTATTTTTTGGTTTGTAGAGTTTCTAATATGTATAGTAGTTTCGGGTCCATCCATAATTGGCATATGCATGTCCATTAATATTACATCATAGGTGTTGTTTTCTAATTTGTTTAATGCAATTTTTCCATTTTCGGCAATATCTGCTTTGATATTCCAATTGGCGAATAGTTGTTTGATAAAGAATTGATTCATTCTGTTATCTTCTACTACCAAAACATTCATGCCGGATATAATATCGGAGCTTTTTGTTTTGGAGGATTCATTATTATGAGGTTTTGAGGAAATTAGTTTACTGTCTTTGTATTCAATAGAAAAATTAAAACATGAACCTTTATTGGGGATACTATCTACTTTTAGTGTTCCTCCTTGACGTTCGATAAGTTCTTTAGATATAGATAGGCCTAGACCGGTTCCTTCTATCTTATTTTTTCCGGGTTCGTTTACTTGATAGAAACTTTGAAAAATATTATCTAGTTTGTCTTTGGGAATTCCTATACCAGTATCACTCACAGTAAAATTGATTAAAACGGTATTTGGTCTTTTCTTTTCTGAAGTTACTGTTATTCTGACTTCACCTTTTTTAGTAAACTTGATCGCATTTCCTAAAAGATTGGTGAGGATTTGGTTTAATCTAAACTGATCACCAATAATGAATTTAGGAAGAGTAGGGTCGATATCTGTAGTGTAATTAAGTCCTTTCTCTTCAGCTTTGATTTTAAAACCACGAGAAACATTTGTAATGAGTTCATGGATATTGAAATCTGTTTTGTGTAAGGTTAGTTTTCCTGCTTCAATTTTAGAAAAATCAAGAATATCATTAATTAATACTAAAAGATTTTCTGCAGAGAATTGGATACCATCTAAATTGGTTCTATCTGTTTTTAAGTCAGAAAAATCACTTTTTTGCAAAATACTAGTCAATCCCAGAATAACATTTAATGGTGTTCTTATCTCATGACTCATATTTGATAGGAAAATAGATTTGGCCTTCGCTGATTTTTCTGCAAATACCTTAGCTTCTCTAATTTCATTATCTCTAATTTTCTTATTAGTAATATCTCTAAAAAACGCATTAAATAAATACTCTTCTTTTGTCTTAATGGCTATAATGGTCAATTCTACATATACGACTGAACGATCTTTGAGGTATACTGAGGTTTCGACTCTTTTGTTAATTAACTGACCTGTTTTATTTATTAAATAACTATTGAAACTATCCTTTAATTCATTTCTTAGCTTTTCTGGCAGAAGAGGATAGATGCTTTTGCCTATCGTTTCTTCTTTTTTTACTCTAAGTATGTTTTCAGCTTTTTTATTCCAATCTAGTACAATTCCATCTTGATTAACCAATATGATCCCGTCCATTGCTGTTTCTAGAATTCTAGATTTCAAGTGTTCGCTATGCTTTAATTCTTCTTCTATCTTTTTTCTTTCAACAATTTCTTTGGTAAGTCTTTCATTTACTTCTTCCAGACTATATAACTGTTTCTGAAGCATTTTCAGCATTTGTTGCTTACTGGGAAAATTTATGAGCTCTTTTGCAAATATTTCTTCTGGGATAACATTCAGGGTAGCTGTAAAAGAATCGAGTAAATGGTACGATTGGAAATGCTGTTGATACACAATTAAGTAAATATTTGTTATCGCATTTTCTCCTAAACTGTTTTTTATTTTATGAAATATTAGAGAAGAAGATTCTAATAATTCTTTTCTCTCCCTGATGATATTGATACTTTGGGAAATAGGGGTATATAGGTATTTCTTTATTCTTAGTATTTCAATATCATTAAAAGTACCTATTGCCTCCGAAGCTTTTTCTAGAACTTTTATTAAGAAAATTTTACAAAGAATTAATTCTTGATCTTTAAGCTCTTGAAATAAAAGAGAAAAATTCGGTAGCGTAATTATATTGGGGTAGTCAACGCATATTATATTTCGTATTGTCTTTTCTGTAAATTGATGTGTTCTGCTTTTTTTTGTGATAGATGCTTCAAGAAGAAGATAAATTTCAGGTAATGAATTGATTTTTTCTAAATAGGGGAGTTGATTAAAAGCTTCTTTTTTATCCTTTAGGTTAGTGGTTTTAATAGATGTGTCTATTTTTTTCCACAAAAAATCAACAAGATCAATAAGCTCTTTTTCTTTTTGATGTAAAGGAGCGGTTATTTTCTTTTTTTTCAATATGTTTTTATACCAGCGCTTGATCATAAAAAATGTTATATTTTACTGGCTCTATATATATTGTAAAAGTCCCCATGTAAGTATTGACGTACTAGGTTTATACCTGTTGGTTCTAAGTCGTTTTTTTGTAAGAAAACTAAAAAGTAAAGAAGTTGTAAGAAAAGAAATCTCTAATGAGTTAAAAGCTTCTTTGGGGTGTAAGGTGTTGTTATTTTGGTTGTTATGATGTTTGTTGGATGCGTATTTATATAAGTATAGTGCTGTTGTAAATAATAGGTATGCTTTTTTCATTGTGAGTTTTCTTTGGGCAAACATAGCAAAAAAAACCTATTTATGATATTTTTAATAGTTAAAGAGTTTGTTTTTGTCGCTTAAAAACATTGTCTTGAGAATAAGGGAAAAAAATAATCCCACTCATTACTGAGTGGGATTATATAAGTGAGATATATTTTTGTTAAAAAAATTACTTTACTTTTTCTACAATAGCTTTAAAAGCTTCTGGATTGTTCATAGCTAAATCGGCAAGAACTTTACGGTTCAATTCGATATTGTTAGCTTTTACTTTTCCCATAAATTGAGAATAAGACATACCATGTATACGGGCACCTGCATTAATACGAGTGATCCATAAAGCACGGAAAGTTCTTTTTTTGTTTCTACGATCTCTATAAGCATATGACAATGCTTTATCAACCGCATTTTTTGCTACAGTCCAAACATTTTTACGACGTCCGAAGTAACCTTTTGCTTGTTTAAGTACTCTTTTTCTTCGAGCTCTTTTTGCTACAGAATTTACTGATCTAGGCATAATTTTAAATTTTTTAGTAGAAGGCGATTTGATAATTCTGAATTTTACATTCCGAATTTCGAATTCTTTTTATTGGCCTTACTCCTGGGTTTATACTAATTTTAACCTGATTAAAAATCGATTACTTTAATCGTAATTGTTCTTTAATACTATTTTCATCGCTTTTATGCACTAATGTAGAGTGCGTTAAAGCAAGCTTACGCTTTTTAGATTTTTTTGTCAATATATGACTCTTAAAAGCGTGCTTTCTTTTAATTTTACCAGTACCTGTAAGCTTAAATCGCTTTTTTGCACTGGATTTTGTTTTCATTTTAGGCATTGTATCCTCGTTTTATAATATTCTCACTTATTATTTTAACGGATTTCTCTACAGATAATCCTTTATTTTGTTTTTTTAGGAGCAATGAACATAATCATTCGTTTACCTTCAAGTTTAGGCATTTGCTCTACTTTACCATACTCTTCTAATTCTTGGGCAAGTCTTAGTAGTAGGATTTGTCCTTGATCTTTATATATAATAGATCTTCCTTTAAAGAAAACATAAGCCTTTAATTTAGCTCCTTCACTTAAGAATTTGACTGCGTGTTTTTTCTTAAACTCGTAATCATGTTCATCAGTATTAGGGCCAAATCTAATTTCCTTAATTGTAACCTTTGTGGCTTTGGTTTTTAGAGCTTTGTCTCTTTTTTTCTGTTCATACAAGAACTTTTTATAGTCCATGATTTTACAAACAGGAGGAACAGCTTTTGGAGAGATTTCTACAAGATCTAATTCTTGTTCCTCTGCAAGTGCTAATGCTTTCTTGGTTGGGTATACACCAACTTCTACATTATCACCTACAAGGCGTACTTCATCAACCCTAATTTTATGGTTAATTCTGTGAGCATCTTCCTTAATTACTCGCAATGGTTTTTGAGACCTTCTTCTTCTAATTGCTATGACTTAAAATTTTAAATTAAACTTAATTATTCTATATTATCCGTTAAATGGTTTTAATGTCTTGTTAATTTCAGTAGAAACAATATTAGAAAACTCATTAATACTTAAGGCTCCTAAATCTTCTCCTCCGTGTTTTCGGACTGAAATTGTATTATTTTTTTCTTCTTGTTCCCCAACAATAACAATGTAAGGAATTTTTTTCATTTCTGCCTCTCTAATTTTCTTGCCAATAGTTTCGTTTCTATTATCTGCAAGGGCGCGAATTTCGTTATTTTCTAACAAATTTAAAACTTTTTCAGTGTATTTTTCATATTTCTCACTGATAGAGAGTACGATAGCCTGCTCTGGCATTAGCCATAGAGGGAAGTTACCGGCAGTATGCTCTAATAAAATAGCAATAAAACGTTCCATACTTCCGAATGGAGCTCTATGAATCATAACCGGGCGATGCATTTCATTGTCACTGCCTTTATAGTTAAGATCGAAACGCTCGGGTAGGTTATAATCAACCTGAATTGTTCCTAGTTGCCAGCTTCTTCCTAAAGCATCTTTAACCATAAAATCTAATTTAGGGCCGTAAAAAGCAGCTTCGCCACTTTCAATAACATAGTCAAGTCCTTTGTCTTTGGCAGCATTAATGATAGCATTTTCTGCTTTTTCCCAATTAACAACATCTCCTATGTATTTGTCGGGATTGTCTAAATCTCTTACAGATACTTGAGCGGTAAAGTTTTCAAAGCCTAAAGACCCGAAAACATATAAAACAAGATCAATTACTTTTTTAAATTCATCATCTAGTTGATCTGGTGTGCAGAAGATATGAGCATCGTCTTGCGTAAAACCACGAACCCTTGTAAGGCCATGTAATTCTCCACTTTGTTCGTATCTATATACTGTTCCAAACTCAGCATAACGTTTAGGTAAATCTCTATAAGACCATGGACCGCTATTGTATATTTCACAATGATGAGGACAGTTCATTGGTTTTAATAAAAACTCCTCTCCTTCAGCTGGAGTGTTTATAGGTTGAAAGCTGTCTTCTCCATATTTAGCATAATGACCAGAGGTTACATATAACTCTTTTTGACCAATATGTGGAGTTACGACCATTTCATAACCAGCTTTTTTCTGTGCTTTTTTTAAAAATTGTTCTAAGCGATCACGTAATGCAGCTCCTTTGGGTAACCAAAGTGGTAGACCTTGGCCTACTTTTTTCGAAAAAGTAAAAAACTCAAGCTCTTTGCCTAATTTTCTATGGTCACGTTTTTTGGCTTCTTCTAGAAGTTCAAGATATTCTTTAAGTTCCTTTTGTTTAGGGAAAGATGTTCCGTAAACACGAGTCAACTGTTTATTGTTTTCATTTCCCCTCCAATATGCACCTGCTACACTCATAATCTTTACCGCCTTGATTAATCCAGTATTGGGGATATGTCCTCCTCGACATAAATCGGTAAAAGTATCATGATCACAAAAGGTAATAGTACCATCTTCGAGGTTTTCGATTAGCTCTGTTTTGTATTCATTACCTTCTTCTTTATATTTAGCTAAAGCTTCTGCTTTTGAAACAGATCTCATTTTGAAATTATGTTTCCCTCGAGCAATCTCTAACATTTTATCTTCAATTTTCTTGAAGTCCTTTTCGGAAATGGTTTCAGATCCTAAGTCTACATCATAATAGAAGCCATTATCAATGGCTGGTCCAATTGATAATTTAACACCTGGATAGAGTATTTCCAGCGCTTGAGCTAAAACATGGGAAGTAGAATGTCTAAATGCTGTTCTTCCTTCATCATCCTTCCATGTAAATAAAACTAAATCACCATCCGTGGTTAATTCTGTTGTGGTTTCAATAGTGGTACCGTTGAATTTTGCAGAAATAACATTTCTAGCAAAGCCTTCACTAATATCTTTCGCAACATCTATGACAGCAATACCACTGTCGTAACTTCTAACCGAACCGTCGGGTAACGTAATTTTGATCATTTTCTTTAAATTAAAGACGCAAAGATAATACGATAATAAACCTCACACAATATTTAGGCTATACAATTATTGAAATATTAAAGATAGATAAAGGTGTTTTAGTGTTTTGTTGTAGGTTTTGTTTGGTTTTAGTAGTGATTTGAAGAAGTAAGCATATATTAAGGAGTGGCGCCGTAACTAATATGTTAGAAGAGATATTGCAGGGAGTTTAGAAAATATCATTTAGAAACCGTATGTTTTCAAGGTGTTATGAGAATATTAAAAAAAACTTATTTTTTTTTCTTGTCAGAAGTATAAAAGGTTGTATGTTTGCACCCGCAAAACGGATGAGGTGTTTCAGGAGTTTGAGATGAGAGTTTTGTGTAAGTTCATTGAGTATTTAGGATGTGAGATTTCAGGAGTATTTTTTGTTATTTAAGAGTTTTTAAGAACTTCAAAAAAAAACAAAAAAAATACTTGCAGATGTAGAAAAAGGTTTTACATTTGCACCCCGCAAAACAAGGAGAGAATATGT
>CANMKK010000032.1 GCA_947498455.1 uncultured Aquimarina sp. | reverse complement strand
AGAACTTTATCAATATGATTTATTTCATCTGTGGAAAACTTAAATTTGATTACCCATTATATTCAACATAGAACCAATATTTTTTTCATTTTTTCCTGATTATTTTTGGACATAGGTATACCATGTAGCTATTTTGAAAACAGCTATTGTTAAAATTATTATATTGTTTTATTTGGGTTCTATAAACTATTCCAGTTTTTGAAACGTACTGATTGTCGACTTGAAACATCAAATGTTTCACCAGTAGTAAAAACTATTTTCAGTCTATTTTTTGAATGAGTATATACTTCTTTTATATATTGATTATTAATTATTTGACTTCTGTTAACTCTAAAAAACACAGTTTCATCTAACTTTTTTTCAATAGTATTTAATGATTGTTTTAACATTGCCTTATTACCATTAAAATGAAACCTAGCATAATTTTCTAATGATTCAATATATCTGATATCACTCAAAGGAATGAAATGACATTTTGTTCCATCTTTTATAAAAATTCTATGTTGTACAGAAAAGGTTGTTCTTTTTGGTCTAGTTTTAGAAAATTCCTCCTTAACTTTTTCTATACTCTTTAAAAATCGTTCTTCTCTAATTGGCTTTACTAAATAATCTAAAGCGTTTACATCAAATGCTTTTGTTGCATATTCGCTATATGCAGTGGTAAATACAATTTCAGGAACTATAGTTAATTCATTCAATAAATCAAAGCCTGTTTTTTCCGGCATTTGGATATCTAGAAAAATAAGATGTGGTCTTTTTGCTTCTATCAGCACTTTCCCGCTATCTGCATTATCTGCTTCTCCAACAATTTCAAACTCTGATAAGGGTTGTAAATGCCGTTTTACTTCTTCACGTGCTAATCTTTCATCATCTATAATGATAACTTTATATTTTTCCATATTGTTCACCCATTTGCTGGTATAATAATAGTTGCCACTACTTCATTTTCATTAAAGGATTCAACTAAAGTGAACTTTGCTTTTTCTTTAAAATGTAATTGAAGTCTTTTTTTTAAGTTTTTTAACCCTAAACTCACATCATTATTTCCTTTAACAATTAATTGACCTGGGTTTTTTACTTGTATTAGTATATTACTCGATTGTTTCGATATATTGACATTGATTATTCCTCCTTTTACTGAATTTTGAATTCCATATTTTACAGCGTTTTCAACTAAAGACTGGATAGATAAAGATGGAATTTTATAGTTTAATGCCATTTTGTCGATTACTATTTTTAATTGTAAACGTTCTTCAAAACGAAGTTTTTCCAATTCTATATAATCGTACACTAATTGTAATTCATTCTCTATTGTTATTAAATTTTCTTTGGTATAGATAGATGAACGCAATAAATCAGATAATAAATCAATTGAACTTCTAGCTTTAGAAGGATTTTCTGAAATTAGAGATTTTACACTATTTAATGAATTAAATAAGAAATGAGGTTTTAATTGTTTTGACAAGTGATTAAATTGTTCTTGTTTGGCAAGAATAGATAGTTTTGCATTATGTTCTGCTATTCTTATTTGTTGCTTGTAATAATGATATAAACGATAAGCTAAGACCCAAATTGACATTAATCGAAAACCTGTTACTAATGGAGGATCCCAAAAAAATAATGAAGTAATAAAACCAAATTCTCTTTGCTGTATAATAACCCAATATACATACCATTTTATATTATTAAGAAGCATAAATAAAATAGCCAAAATCGTGACTGATATACCTATTTGAATGAAACTAAATTTATTAACGGGCTCATAAGTTCTTTTTTTTACTATTAATTTATATGTATGCGTTAAAAGCACACCAATTATGACATCTAAAATGAAGTTAATAACTGTATAAAATATTGAATAATCCTGTTTAAAATAGGCAATATATGCCCAATATAAAGAAGCAAAGCTCCATCCTAAGAATTGGTATTTCCAATATTGAGAATTTGTAACTTTCATTTTTATATTTCCTCTTTGTGTCATATTCGATTACAAAATAACCAAATATAAATAGGTAAGAAAAGATAAAATACATAAGCGTTGCTATAAGTTGATGAGTGTGATTTCTATTGCTATTCCATACACGTTCCCACTTCGCCGACAGGCTTACTTCTGGCAAAGCGTATTCCATTACAGTTGCTAAAGAAACTTTTAGAAAGAAAAAAATCAAAGAAGATTTGTCTTTAGCAAAGCTTTTTACGAAAGCAAAGTTACATAACGTAGAACATTATAGTACACGAAATAATATCCAGAAAATCCGGTGGACTTTCTGGATATTATTGGCGAGATGGCACGTTGGCAAAATTCAGTTTGTTCTGCGCCTGTATAACAAAACTTTTCCTTCTAAATTGAATATTTCCTACTATGACGCGTGAGCTAAACAAAAAAATCAAGGCTATATAAAAACCTGTAAACTTTCTAACTCCTGTTCATAGGTAGTTTTTTGTTTTTTGTTTACAATTTTTAAAAGCATATCTCCAAAAGGATTGACTTCTAACACATACACTTTTCCTTTTTTACTTAATAGAATATCGATACCGGCATAATGTAAACCAGGAAAACAAGTCATTGTTTTTATTGCTGCTTGCTCTATTTTTTTTATAATTTCTTCCGAAAGATTTAAATCTTCAATTTTAAGTTTTTGATTTCCTAAATGCAAATTTGTAATAGCTTGACGACTTCCTCTTGGAACAATAAATTCTACTTTTTTATTAATAACTAACACTCTAAAATCGATATTCATTTTATTGAACTGCCATTTAGGAATCCATCTTTCTATTTGCAGCGGATTGGTATTCATATCATTGAACAGTTCTTTAATTTCATTTGGTTTATTATAAACTTGAATTTTAAGACTGTTATAATATTTGTTGTTATTTTTTTTAATTGTACTATAAGCTATTTGTTTTTTTGCACCATTGTTACGCAAAGCTATAATTCCAGAAGCCGAAGAACCTGCACTTGGTTTTATAAATACTTGATGTATTTTTTTTGCTTTCATTTCTACCAAAAGTTCATCATAATTAGAAGAATTTAAAACTTCTGGACAATTTATGTTATTTGCTATTAGTAAATTTTGAGTTAATTTTTTATCAAAAGCTACTGCAATTTCTTGTGGGTTATTTATAAAAATTAAATCAAAATCATTTTCCATATTTTTAATTTTCATTAAAAGTTTTTCCCAACCGATATACCAATTTTTAAAATTTGAAATCAAACCAACATCTTCTTCTATTAGATTGATTTTTTCTTTAGCATTTGAAAACGACACTATAGCTTTGTATGTTTCAAAATCTTCGCCTACAGATTCTAACCTTACAACATAATTTATTCCGCTATCTAAAGTGAAATTATCTTGAATAATATCTAAATAAGAAATATGGAGGTATCTTAAATTATTTTGCTTCAAAACTTTCTTCCAGAACATAGCTCTACGCGAAAGTTTTGGAGCAATTATAAGGTGAATAATCTCCATAAAATTTATTCTCCTACTTCTACATAATAATATCTATCTTCTTCATCTTCCTCTTCTTCATACTCCGCCCAAGATCTATCAAAATCTCCATTTTTAAATTTATTAGTCAATTTTTCTATCATGTCATCAGACATAAAGTTAAATACACATCTTAAAGATTTTAATGTTGAAAGTTTATCATTTGCCAATAAAGATTTGCCCCCTTTATTCGTTAAAACTCCCATAGAAAAATCTAATGTTTCTATTTTATCAATAATTGGATGATTTTCAAATAATTTTACTATCAGATCTTGAATATCAGAATTCATTAAGCCTAAGAATTTCAATTTAGGTAAATCCATTCCTGAAATTAGTTTTTCTACAGTTTCAGCTTTTACAGTCCCTCCATACTCTTCAGTACCTAACCATAATTCTAAATGAGTTAAGTTTTTCGAATGTTGTATTGAAGCAATAATTTCTTCTAACAACTCATTACTCATACCACCAGTTTCAATTCTTAGTTGCTTTAAATTAGGTAAATTAAATTTACCTAATACTAACTCATTTCCACCTCTAAGTTCAAGCTTTTCAATGTTAGAAAATTCCTTTAAAAATTTTTCATAGCCTGTTTGGATTATCCAGGACATTTCATTTTCTTCAGATTCTATGTCTCCTATATAAAAATGTTTTACTGCTTTAAATTTTTCTTTATTGGCAATAATAAAATCCAATGCTTCATCTGGACCAGAATCGTACTCTCCCCACATTCCGATAACTATTTTAGTAACTTTATCACAATTTTCTTGTGTTATAAAACTTGCTAATTGTTCTAAAACTGTTCCATCGGTTACATCATAATCCTGAAAAAACTTATAAGATTTTGAAGCATCTACTTTAGCACCAATTTTATATTCTGTAGCTGAAGGTTCTAACTTTCTTTGATACCCCTTATCAATTTTCTGAGTAACTAATTTTTTAGCTTCTTTTAAAGCTTTTTCTTCGCTATCAAAAGTCTTTACTTGTTCTCTGCCATCAGTCCCTATTTTACCATATAACACAGTGAATTGATTTCCAATAACTTGAATTTCCCAAAATTTTTGCGACTTATAGTCTTTGTACTCTAAATATTCTTTCATTTTTTTGTTTTCTATTATTTTAATATTTCTGGAATACGTACCATCAAATTTTTAGCGTATATCTCTTTTAATTTTAATTCATCAAAGTTAATGTAACCGATATAGCAGCTACATTCTGTATTCGTACAGTTTTCTTCTTTTTTTATGTCATTTAAATCATCTTCATAGATGTTTCCAATTTTATTTTTTATAAAGTGGCATCTAAAGACATCTCCATTACCGTTTATAGAAAAGCTGGAATAACCTGCTTTACATTTTTTTCCTAGTGTGTTATATATTTTATTATTAATAGGAAACAGATTGTCTTTCTTTGTTAACCATTTTTTTTCTGATGCTGTGTAATAATTTTTCTCTCTTTTGTAAGCATTTACCCAAATATATCTTTCTGGAATGGCATCTTTTAAATTTTCTATTGCTTTAAAGTGATCTTTTACCCCTACTACTCCGATACTAAAATCTATATTCATAGTAATAAGTTTTTTACATTTGGATACAAACTTTTCAAAGGAAACTTCATTTGGATGGTAAGTAATCCATAAAGCAAATTTTTCTTTATTTACTTTTTCTACCCATTTTAAATTACAAGACAAATTGGTTTGAATAGCAATTTTATCTACATTTTTTATATGACTTAAAGCTATCATAGCTTCTTGGTAGTACTTTCTAATTAATCCTTCACCCCAAGGTGTAATAAGTATAGAAAGTTTTTCTTCCCTTTCAGAAACCCAATTTGTAAAATTTTCTAAAGCAATTTTATCTTTCAGTAATTCTTCTTTAGTATTTTTCTTTTTGGCAAACGGACAGTAAGGGCAATCATAATTACAACTATCTAAAAAACCTCTATATAAAATATTCCATTTTACTTCCATGAATACTGGTTAATTAAATTTACCGTTTTTGAAGAATACAAAGCTGGACCTATTACATCTTCATAACACATTCCTTTTAAAGTTAGCTGGAAAATATTGTTCTTGACTTCCTTCATCAATTCATTTTCCATTAAATAATTCAGAATTTCAAACTCATTGTACGGATTAGACTTAAAGGTTTTTTCATAAACACTTAAATCAAAAATTCCACCATCTGTAATGGATTTTATTAAGAACCTTCTTTTCTGTTCATCCTCATCTAAATTGATTCCATGTACTATTTTTTCATAGTTCTCTTTTTGGCTATATTTATCTATAATGGTTTTAATTTCTTTTTTTGCTACAGCATAATCTGTGCTATAATGAAAATTAGAAGTATAAGAACGTGCACCAGCTCCAACACCAATCATTCCATCTAAAATATTGTTATATTCTTCATTATTTTTGGCATAATCTGTTCCTGTTTTTCTAAAACATCTCATGCTTGTTTGCTCATAACCTGAAGACAAAAGTTTATCTCGAGCTGCCAAATAAAGTTGCTGTCTGTTTGTATTATCTTTTACACCTTTTTTTCCTAAGCCTGTTAACTGACGCAAATAAAGTGGATATAAAAATATTTCAGTTGGTGCAAAATTGATTGTTTTTTCTACTGAATATAGAAAACTTTCAACTGTTTGTTCTTTTACACCATAAATTAAATCTAAATTAAATTCAGGAATTTTAGATTGGGTCAATAAATTTACTGCCTTTTCGGTGTCTTCAATATTTTGTGGCCTTCCTAAAGCTTTTACTTCTTCTTCTTTCCAAGATTGAATTCCTAAACTTAGTCTTGCTATGCCAAAATTTTCTATTAGTTCTATTTTTTCTTGATTCAATGTTTTTGGTGAAGCTTCAATAGAACCATAATATTTTGCAGTATTTACACCAAACTTGTTCATTCCATCTAATAGAAAATTTAATTCTTCTGCATTTAAAAAAGTAGGTGTACCACCACCAATAGCAAAATTTTTAAAGTTTAAATTGGGTAACTCATTTCTATAAGTTTGCATTTCTTTATGAATACTTTCTAAATACAATTTCACACCCTCTTTTGGATTGGCAACAGTAAACAAGTTGCAAAAACCACAACGCATTTCACAAAAAGGAATATGCACATAATAAAACAAATTATCTTGTTTTTGAGTTGACCATATGTCAGATAAACTTTTTTCTGTAACCGTTCTATAAGCCAGTTTATGTGGATATGAATACGTATATCCTTGATAAAAGTCTTCTGTTTCAAATATTTTTTTAATATTCATTTCCTTTTATTAATTCTAAATATGGTACTCTCATTACATTTTGATGACCGTTTCTATGTCCCCAATGTTCATCTTCTCCATATGCAGTACCATGGTCGCTACAAACTATTATTATAGTATCTCGTTTTCTATTTTGTAATGCTTCTTGTAAAATTTCTAACTGAGAATCTACATATTCTAATGCAGCTTTTTGAGAACAAACATTATCTTCTTTGCTTGGGTCCAAATAAATATTGGTAGGCTGATGTGTAGCAGATATATTTACAAATAAAAAAACTGCTTTATCTGTTTCTAAATGTTTTACTGCTGCATTTAGCTGATTCTCTGTTGAATGTTGCTCTGTAACACTAAATGATCTATTCCATTCACTAAATTCGAACATGGAAGGAAAAATATTACTAATAGCTGATTGCTTATTGAAAAAGCCTACACCACCAATACAAACTGTATTATAATTTCGGTTTTTTAATGCTTCTACAATCGTAGCTTCATCAAAAACAAAAGTATTTTCTACTGTAGATTCACTTCCTTGAAAAGCCGCAGAAAATAATCTTGGAGTAATTTTTTGTTTAATTTTGGTTGGTAAAAACCCAGCAAAAAATGCTTGATGAGCTGGAAAAGTAAAACTTGCTGGGCTATATCTTTCTTCCCATCCGTTTTTTGGTAACCATTTAGCAAAATTGGGCAATTTATCTTCTAGAAATAATTGTTGCGCGACATCATATCTTAATGAATCAAGGGTAATAAATACTATATCAGTATTTGGTATAGCTGCTTTTACATTCATTTTTTAAATATAAAAAAATATTGCAAGTTTATATTTTTTTTAAAAAATATAATTGTAGCTATATAATTTATATATACAACAAACTTTCTAATTCATTTATATTTTGAATTTCAAAATCTGTATTTACTTCTAACTCCCTGTTCAATTTCAACCAAATAGTTTCCCAATTATTTTGTTTAGCTCCTAAAATATCATTTATCGGATCATCTCCAATCATTACTTTTTTTTGAGTATTTGAAATACATTTTTCAATCATGTCGAAAAATTGTTTGTCTGGTTTTTTACATTTCATTTTTTCAGAAATAAATATATTTTTATCATCAATTATTTCTAATAAACCACTTTTTTTAAGCTTATTCATTTGATTTTTTTCTCCACCATTGGTAGCAATAAATAGCTCATGGTTCTTTGACAAGTTTTTAAGTAGCTGAATTATTTTAGGGTCTCTATCTATATAAAAATGTAACTCATTTGCACATTTATTTATTAATAAATCTGGTGTAAAATCTAAAGAAAAATTATGGATTAACCATTTATAAAAAAAATCTCTTGGTGTATAACCCCAATTATCTTTTTCCAAAATAATTTTCCAGTCAAAAGACGTATCATTTTCAAATTTTAAAAATAAAGCTAACCATTTTTGATATGCCTTATTTCTATTTATTAAGGTATTATCTAAATCAAAAATTAAATTCATAGGTATAAATATAGCCCATTCCATACAGATTCTTACTTCACTCATATCATCGCTTCGCGTAAAGCTAGATTAAGGCATAAAATTAAAGAATAGTCACTTGTACTAAGCTACGTGGAAGTATAGATATTGTTGAATTTTATAACACAGATATAGTGTAAAAGAAACGAACTATATGCAAAAGTTTTAACCAGAAGTATTATGGTTAAATTGGTATTAATCCCTGATTGAGAGTTTCATTCCCCTTGGCTTGCCTTGAAAATAAAATAAAAGCTTGGGAAGTATACCTCGGTGAGCTTGCTCTGAGATTATTTAATTGTTTTCTGTCTAACCATCTTATTCTTTTCAATATGTAAACTTTTAGGGTCATAGCATACAAATTCAACAGAATTTCCATCTGGGTCATGAAAGTGAATTGAATTCCATCCAAATACTTCGTATACAGCACTTTTAAATTCTATACCTAATTCTTTTAACTTTATTTTTTCTAATTCAAAGTCATCCCTCTCTAAAGTAAAGGCAAAATGATGCAAGGTTCCTTTTCCGTTCTCAGAAATACCTTTTTCTATATTTTTGGGTCCACTATACGATTTAGTATTATCAAATATTGCTAACAGCTGAGGATGCCCTTCAAAATCATCGGCTACTTTTAAAAATCTGTTGTCGCCAAAACTTGCATATAATTCAAGGCCTATTACATTGATATAGAACTCAGCAAGAACATCTACATTAGATGTTCTAAGAACTAATTCTCCTAATCGTTTTTTACTATGTATCATTCTTATTTCTTTAAAATTAATAGGTGTTATCTAATTGTTTTTAATTACACTACAAAGATTGGTCTTATTTGAAATAAAAAAATTAAGATATCTTAAGAAAGGCTATTGATGAAGCCTCTTTCTTATAGTACTCAAATGTTCTGGTGTGATGCCCAAATATGAAGCAACCATATATTGAGGTACTACTTGCTCTATATCTCTATATTTTTTCATAAAATTCAAATACCGTAATTCAGCAGTTTCGCTCATTGATTTTAATGTTCGATTTTGATTTGCTACATACGCATTTTGCATTTTTATTCTAAAAAATCGTTCCATTACAGGAACAGTTTTAAATAAATTTTCGAGTGTATCTCTATGTACTTGCAATACTATTGTTGGCTGAAGAGCTTGCACAAAATGTTGAGCAGGAGTTTTAGTTAAGTAACTGAATAAATCATTAACCCACCAATTCTTTATTCCTAATTGAACAATGTATTCTTGCCCTTCTTCATTTATATAATAGGACCGAAGGCATCCTTCGGTTATAAATCGCATATGATTAGAGGTGTCTCCTTTAAATAATAAAATCTCCTTTTTAGCTAACTCTTTTGGCTTAAATGCATCAATAATTAATTGTATATCCTTTTCAGATATGGTAACTAATTCTTTGATGTTTTCTACTAAAGGAATGTATATCTCTTTTTTGACTATCATAAGTATATTAAGTTAAGTAGAATAAATGTAAGCAACTTAAAGAGTAATTTATTATATAAATCGCTAGAAATACCATTCCATACACATTACACTTCCCTCCTATATCATCGTTTAAAAAGTGTTTCATTACAACTATAGAAGAAACTTTTAGAAAAGATTTTTTAGTAGTAAAATATGATAAAAGAACTTTGCTTTTGACCAAACTAAGGATACTGTCTATTGAATATAATATATAACTACGAGACAGCATATTATATCGACAGATTATGTCTAAGATGTTTTTCTACAACGTCGATGACAATTGGATATTTCGTGCTGTTTTTGCAGTAATCACTATCAATTTATCATTTTTTCTAGCATATATTTATGCTATTTATTGTAAATTCATTTTATGGAAACACAAATTTATTCTTCTGGTATTTTACAATATATCCCTTTCCTTTATGTGATTTGGTCTGATGATTTATTATCATATTCTGAAATTTCAGTGGTAAAAAAAGCAATCGAACAAGATGATACACTTAAAAAAGAAGATCACAATTATCTTATTAAATGTTTAGATAAAAAAAAACCACCCACCTATCAAAAACTTAAGAATTGGAAAAAAGTAATTTCTAATTCAACAATAAAGTTAGTAGAAAGCGACACTTATCCGCTTTCTACCTTTAGTCAAAAAATGATATGTCATCATTTTACTGAATGCCCGTTCAATACACATTTAAAAGATATTGAAATTAACCTTGGTATTCAACCAAACCATTATAACCACTTATTTGAAATAGAGATTGTAAAAGAAGTTACTTCTAATTATTACAACCCCATTGAAATAGATAACATACTAAAGGGAGACAATGCTTCTGTTATAGATGTCTTTAGAAATGTATTAAAAGACCCTATTTTTAATTGGTCTGTCAAAAGAGATAAGGAAAAGTTTAGAGCACATGTATTAGCACAAGTAGAATTTTTGGCTCAAAAAGGATATGGTGCCATGGCGTACCCTAAACTTTATGGAGGAACTGAGAATATGTCTGCATATGCCGCTATTTTTGAAAACATGATGTATGTAGATGGCAGTATGGCTGTGAAATTTGGTGTGCAATTTGGACTTTTTGGAGGGAGTATTCAAAAATTAGGTACTAAAAAACATCACGATGCCTATCTATCTGAAACCGGAAAAGCCAAACTTTTAGGTTGTTTTGCTATGACTGAAACGGGACATGGATCCAATGTAAGAGGTGTTAAAACTACGGCAACTTATGACAAGGAAACAGACAGTATTATTATTCACACACCAGGGAAAGATGATAACAAAGAATATATAGGAAATGCATTGCATTCATCCATGGCTTCTGTATTTGCACAATTAATTGTAGATGGAAAAAACCATGGTGTTCATGCCATTTTAGTTACTATTCGTGATGCAGAACACAAACTGATTCCTGGTGTTACAATCGAAGACAATGGATACAAACTGGGGCTTAATGGTGTAGATAATGGTAAAATTTGGTTTCATCAAGTACGAGTTCCTAGAGAGAATTTATTAAATAAATATGGTGATATTAAATCAGACGGAACCTACCATTCTGATATAGAAAATCCAAGCAAACGTTTTTTTACCATGTTAGGCACGTTGGTTGGAGGTAGAATTTGTGTTGCTCGTGCAGGACTTGGTGGTGCCAAAAAAGCTTTAGCTATTGCAGTAAAACATGCACTAAAAAGAAGACAATTTAATGATAGTATAAAGGTACAGGAGGACTTATTAATGGATTATCCAAGCCACCAGTTACGTTTAACTCCAGCAATTGCTAGTTGTTATGTATATGATGTTACACTCACACATATAATGAAGGAATATAGTGATACAACGGTGTTGGACAAGCGAAAAATAGAAACTCAAGTAGCCGGACTTAAATCCATCATTACATGGTTTGCTAATAATACCATACAAGAATGTCGAGAAGCCTGCGGCGGAAAAGGATATTTGATGGAAAATCAAATCACTGATCTAAAAGGTGATGTTGATATATTTACAACCTTTGAAGGTGATAACCATGTATTATTACAATTGGCCGCTAAGGGAGTCTTGTCTGAATTTAATTCAGAATTTAATAGTGCCGGTTTTACGGCTGTCCTTAAATTCTTAGGTGCAAGAATTGAAGATAAATTAAGTACGATTAACCCTGTATACACTAATAATGTAGACAAAGATCATTTATATAGTGTGAAATTTCATAAACATGCTTTTGATTATCGAACAAGAAGGCTTACATATTCAATTGCTATGCGCATTAGAGATTATGTAAAAAAAGGAATTCCATCATATCAAGCTTTTTTAAAGGTACAAACACATTTGCTGACCTTAGGAAAAGCATATAGTGTAGAATTGGCCTATACTACTTTTGTAGACTTTACGGATACCATTAAAGATAAAAAAAACAGATTGTTATTTCAAAAATTAGGCGTTTTATATGCATTGCATGAATTGCGGAAAGACGCTTCTTGGTATTTAGAACAAGGCTATATTAGTGGAACGAAGTCGAAAGCACTACGTCAACGTGTAGAACGATTATCTACAGAATTGCGACCACATATAGAGGTTTTAATAGATGGATTTGGAATACCTGAACATTGCATGGAAGCACCTATTGCTAAGTAAAAGTTCTTTTTTAAAGATTACGATTTAAAAATAAAAAATATGATTTACTATGGTACAAATCAATGGTGTGCAAAAGTATAAATTAAAAATCATTTTCAAATTCATATTTTAACATTCAAAATACTAACAATCAGTAATTTAAAATACTACTGAGTACAAAAATGTAATATGAGTAAAACGGCGAATAGATCTTCTTATTTTATAGAAATGCTCTGAAATGCTGAATGAAAGCTTAGCTTTTATAAAATTCAGTAAATACTTTTATGATAAAATCGTGATCTTGAGCATTACACATTTCCCTAATACTATGCATGGATAACATTGGATTTCCAATATCTATAGTCGGTATACCTATTTTAGCCGCAGTCATAGGACCAATGGTAGAACCACAGCCTATATCATTTCGGCTACAAAAATCTTGAAAAGGAACATTTGCTTTTTTACACCACTGCTTAAACTTAGCTATCGAAAAAGCATCAGTAGCATATCGCATGTTGGCATTACTTTTTATTACGGGTCCAGCACCAAGCTGTGGTTTGTGATTGCTATCATGCTTGCCAGAATAATTAGGGTGTACCGCGTGAGCCATATCTGCTGATATAAAAAATGAACGTGCTATGGTCTGAAAATAAGTTGCTTCGTTTGAAGAAATATGTCCATGAATACGTTTTAAAGTAGCTTCCAAAAAGTTAGAACCAGCTCCATTCTGTGATTCTGAACCGATTTCTTCGTGCTGAAAATATGCAGCAATTTGTACTTTATCGTTTTGAGGTTCGGACATCTTTAAAGCCTCGAAAGATGCATGAACACTTGCTAAATTATCTAATCTAGGAGCAAAAACAAACTCATTATTGATACCCCCTAAACTTGATTTTTCAGCATCAAATAAAAATAAATCCCAACTAAGTATAGTTCCAGAAATGCCTATTTCTTTTTTAATCCAATCTTCAAATTGCAGCTCCTTATTAAGCCCAATAATAGGAAACATATGTTCTTGTGGGTTTGGTTTAAACCCCTCTTTATTTACTTCTCTATCTAGATGTATAGCTAAGCGAGGTATGCGTACTCTTTTTTCTATTTTAATTGTTTTTTGCTCTAACTGTCCATTTTCATTTTCAATAATCAATCGCCCACCAAAATATAAGTCTTTGTCAAACCAACTCGTCAATAAAACACCTCCATATATTTCAACATTTAATAATTGATAGCCTTCTTTTGTTGAAATAGGATTATTCTTTATTTTTAGACAGGGAGAATCCGTATGCGCTCCTATAATAGAAAATGCATAGTTATTTGTCCATTTTTTAGGTGTTTGGAATATAATAATAGATCCTTCGGCTCTTGTAACAAAATACTTCCCTCCTTTTTCTAATGACCAATTGGCTTCTTCCTTTAATTCTTGATAATTTTGCTCAAATAATTCATTTTTCAAATTTTCTACAGCGTGGAATGCCGTTGAACTTACATCAATAAATTCTAAAAGATTTTGAGAATAAGACATTTAACGTATTTTTTGTTTAAGTATTGATAAAAACACCAAGTTAATTAAATTCTCTTATATAGGTGTATTGATTTATAATGGTTATTAATAATTGCCTTTTTTAAATAATACCTGTTGTTGTTTGAATTTACTGGAAAAGAAAATAAAGATTTTTTTGTTTAAATGAAGAAGAAAAATTTAGCATAGCTGCGCTACGGTTTATTTTATTCTGAAATTGAGGCACAAAAAAGAACATTTTATTACGGTAAATTCAAATGACAAATGGTATAACCGATTTTAAACACAAATAAAAAACGAAGCCGTTATTACAGCTCCGTTTCGATGTATCTGTGTACAACCTAAATGTTCTTTAGGTTGTTTCTTCTAAATACAAAATATGTGCGTTTGATTTTGTGCAGAAAACAATTCATATTGAATAATTAACTGATTAATTTGAGGTTAAGCCACTCCTATAGAAGCTCTTCATTATGACACACAATGTCCTTTTACAGCAAGTTTTTTAAACAGATGTGGTGCTGCAATAGCGCTTTCTGGATATGCTCTAAGCAATGCTTGAAATTCTGGTGTAGCGAAAGCTGTACTAAAACTTTCGAGATCTTCCCATATAGCATAGTTAATATAACATCCACTTCCGCCAATACCTTTATGCATCTGAGTAGAGATGTAACCTGGTTGTGTTTTTAAAAAAGCTGCATCTGCAGACCAAGCCTCCAACAACGCCTCTTCATCGGCAGGGTCAATGTTAAATACATTTATCAACACAATTGTACCATCTTCGTTTGATTTGAATTGTTGATTTAAACTTACCAATTCATCTAATTCTTTGATTTTCATAATTATTTATTGTTTTTAATTTAAAACGAAATTAAGATTTATAATGACCCTAAAATTGCAAGAATCGGAAATCGGGTATTTTTTCACGAATCTCTTTGGGGGAGCAATCAATATATTTCTGTAGCAATGATTTCTAAGCGTTCGGTTCCAAATTTCAATGTTCCCGATGTTCTTTTTTTTCGCTGGACTGCCTATAGTAGTTATAACAACCGTATATTCGGAATATATGGTTAAATAAAAACGTAAAGTGAATTCAAAAATGATTTTTGTTTAAATAGGTATATGTAATGATACTTCGACTTCATCACCTACAACATGGCTCACTGCTCCTCCGCCTATATCATAATCTTTTAATGATATAGTAAAGTCACAAACAAAGTACTTTGATTTGTTTTGTTCTACAATTTTAAATGGAATCGATTCTTCTTTTGAAATTCCTTTTATAGAAATATCGAACAAACCCTTGTATTGCATATCACTTACATATTCAATTTTTAAGCTTGATATGTTTATGGCAGGATATTTAGCTGCATCAAACCATTTATCCGCTTGTATATGCTCGTCCCTATTCTTGTCAGAAGTATGGATGCTTGAGATATTGACCTTTCCAGAAATTTTAGAGTTTTTTATATCCTTTGGATTAAAATGTATATCATATTCAACTTCTTTAAAACTGCCTTTAACTTTCCAAAAAACTTTTGAAACGGTAAAGGAAACTTTTGGTTTTTCATTAACTTGACTGTAAACACTTGTTTTAACGGCAGCTGTTAAAATGAATACTGCTATAATAATTTGTTTCATCTTTTATTATTTAATTAGACGATACAAAACTATTACTTATGACAACCCTAAAATTGCAAGAATCGGAAATCGGGTATTTTTTCACGAATCTCTTTGGGAGTTAATCCTGTAATATTTTTTATAGAATTGGTAAAATGAGCTTGGTCAGAATAGTTTTGAGAGTAAGATATTGAGGTTAATGAATCATTATAATTTTTCATTTGATGAACAGTTTGCTTTAGTTTTAACAAGTGAATATATTCTTTGGGGGAACAACCAATATTTCTGTAGAAATGATTTCTAAGTGTTCGATTTGAAATTTCTAAATTTCTTGAAACTTCCGAGATTTCAATGTTTCCGTTGTTCTTTTCGATTAGCTCGACTGCTTTGATGATTGTACTTAAATCTTTACTTAAAATGGTATCTAGAAAAGCACTTTCAACCTCTCCAAACATTTCTTTAGGAGCGGAACACTTATCTACTTTTTCCTTGAATGATTTTGCCCTTTGTTCAAAAAGGTCTGGTGTCTTAATAATCCAAGGGAGTTTCGAAACATTCTCATGGGTAAAAAAAGCCAAGGCATAGGGCTTTATATGTGCGCCAAGAATTTTAACTCTTTTTGTTAACGGTCTTATGGATATCTTATTTGTAGATATTTTGGATATGACTATATCCGCTTTAGCCGTTTCATTTAAGGTATAGTTTGTAACTGAAAATGGATGGTCAAAAAAATACCTAAACGTAATTCTAGGCAGGGGAATCATGTTTTCACTTTTCAAATTCAGTTCTTCTACCGAAGCATCAATAAAATAATAATAATCGATTAAATTCTGTAAATAAACATTAGAAGGTTTCTGTATGACAAAATCATTAACCATATTATTAGTATTTATAACTTTTTAAGATTAAAAATAGACACATTATACATTTCCTTTATCAGACAATAGTATTGCCATGGCTCTGGTATTTTCAAATTTGGAAAAAATAATCACCATTATAACCGTAATGGGAACGCTTAGGATCATACCTGTTGTTCCCCAAATAAGCCCCCAAAAAGAAAGGGCTACAATTGCAACAAGAGCACTAATATTCATAGAGTTACCTACTAATTTTGGCTCTAATATGTTTCCTATTACCAATTGTATTGATCCTACAATAACTAAAGTTAAAATACTGGATGTGATATCGGCAAATTGAAATAGGCAAAAAACCGCAGGGAATAATGTACCTATTAATGAGCCTATGGTTGGTATATAATTCAATATAAAAATAATTAAACCCCAAAATACAGGTGCATCGACACCAATTAAAGATAGTGCTATTGTACTCAGAATTCCAGTAATTAAACTCACTAGGGTCTTTACTCCTAAGTAATTCGAGACAGATTCTTCTAATTCTGTTAAAGTAGTCGAAACACTTTGATACTTATTATTTTCAGTAAAGATTAATTTCAGTTTTTGGTAGAAGTTCTTTTCTTCTAAAAATATAAATAACATATATAGAAGAATCATAAATACATTGCTTAACATATTAGTAAGTGATGATGCTATGGTTTCAACCAAACTACTAACAGTAGTGCTAATATCTTTTTCGCCTATGATGGTGTCTTTTATGTCTATTCCTAAAGTGTCATTAATTGAAGTAAGTAAAATTTTAAAATTTTTCTCGTAAGTGTCATACCCTTCTACAATAGTCTCAATATTTGATGAAATTATAGAGCTGATAAAATAAATAGCGCCAATAACTATAATTGAGAGCGAGAGGTTTTTAATCCAATTAGGTACATATTTGCGAAATACTGAAATTTTATTTACTGTAGATTTAAGCTTTCTCATTAACACCCAAAAAATGATAGCAAAAATTAAAGGCAAAAGAAGGCTTTTTCCATACACTAAACCAATAATTATAATGATCAAAATAATGGTAGTTTGTGTGAATTTTGATAGGTTACCTATATACATATTTAGTTTTTTTATAATAAGAATATTGTTAATTTTACTTTTTAATTGTACATCTAAAATTATATGTTGTTAGACAAGAAAAAATATAGATTATCTATATTTCTAATACTATTTGGAATTATGTTTAGTATTGTGTCTGCAATTATTTCAATAGATTCAACTGGTAACTGGTTTGCTAGGTCTGGCTCCATTTTAACTTTTATTTCGGTTGTTGTTCAATTTCAATTATCTAATCTCAAAAAGAATGATGCAGAAAACATATTACAATCTGATCTGGATATACATGAAAAGTTAAAAACTATAAAAAATAAAGACCCTTTACATGAAACTATATTTATCATTTCTGGTTTAACTAGTTTAATTGGTACATTAATTTGGGGTTATGGTGATTTACTTTTTTAAATTATAGTCATAAAAATGGTGATAATAATTTGAATAACTTTTCCCATAAATGAATGTGTTTTGGTCTATTTAGCCAAGTTTCGGCATCAATTTGTTCAGATTCTTTTAAGTCATTATTGAAAATATCTTTTAACTGTTTTGCAATTTTTTGACTATATATCATCGCATTTACTTCAAAATTTAAATCAAAACTTCGATAATCCATATTTGCAGAACCAACTACCGCTAAATCATCATCTATAATCATTGTCTTAGCATGTATAAAACCTTTGTTATACTTATATATTTTAGCGCCATATGATAATAATTCTGTGTAATAAGAACTTGCAGCGGCATTTACCATTTTTGAATCTGATACGCCCGGAATTATAATCTTTACATCCAAACCGCTTTGTATAGCAACTATTAGGGCATTCATTATACTTTCTTCGGGTATAAAATAAGGGCTTGTTATATAAATGCTTTTTTGAGCAGAACCAATTGCTTTTAGCAATGAATAGAAGATAACAGGCTCAGGACTATCTGGACCTGATGCCGCAATTTGTAGTATTTCTTCTTTTATCGTTTCTGGCTCTTTAAAGCTAGGAAAATAAACTTCATTGTAATTTAACTCTTTTGTACTACAAAAATTCCAATCGCACACAAACAAATATTGTAAATATGAGGTTGCCGGACCATTTATCATTAAATGTGTATCCCTCCAAAATAAATGATTCTCCTCATTTAGATCATTTCGATATTTATCACTCATATTAATACCTCCAACAAAACCAACACGCCCATCAATAATTGCAATTTTCCTATGATTTCTGTAGTTCATCCTACTGGCAAAAGCATACCATTTTATTTCATAAAATGGGGCTGTTAAAACTCCTGCATCATTTAGTTTTTTTATAAATTCTTTCCCTAAATCATGACTGCCAAAATCGTCGTACATAAAACGTACTTCAACACCTTGTTTTGCCTTGTTAATTAAAATATCTGCAACTTGATTTCCTGTAAAATCATCTTCATAAATATAATATTCTATATGAATATGTGAGGTTGCATTTTTTAATGCCTCTAGTAATTGCGGAAATTTCTCTTCTCCATTAACTAATAATTTTACTTCATTGTTTGATGTAATTGGGCTGCTTCCAGAACGTCTAATAAATTCAATTAGGCTTTGATATTTATCCGTAATCAAATCAACTTTAAAAATGGAACTATAATGAGTTTCTATTTTATTTTTTATGCTTTTACGAAGAGGTTCATCTTGAACAATTTTTTTTGTATAGAGTTTTCTTTTTCGGTAATTAACACCAAAGGAAAAATAAAATAATATACCCACAAACGGGGCAAGCACAATAAATAAAATGTATGCCAATGCTTTAGTGCTACTTTTGGTATCATATAAAACTCTTATAACTACTAAAATTAATAAGAGTATATAAGAGATTTGTACTATCAGAAGCCAATCCATTTTGTAGAGTTTTATATAACCGAATCAATTATTTATCTAATGCCCTGTCTTTTAATTTTATTAACATAAATTATATTAGATAAACCAATCAATAGTGTTAGAATTCCGGCGATCATTAATCCACTATCTTGATTAAATAATGTGGTAAACAAAATTATTATTGCTCCTATAGAAACCGCAAAACCTACAATTATAATAAAAATAAGTAGTTCTTTCATAATTTTATTTTTAGAATTAAGAGCAGAGAAAGGGAATACAATTTCTAACAAACCATACATTAACATAAAATATGTAACATACATTAAAAAACTACTTAAATCATCTGGAAGAAAAGCGATAACAGTCGCAAAAATCAGCAAACCTATTCCATTTATTAAATGAAATTTTGATAGAATTTCTAAATCTTTATTAACAATCGAATACCTGATACTAAAAATTCCAGATAACATAAATAATAAAGGAATAATTATTTTTGCAATATGAACACCTATACTTTCTGTTATAATTATTGCAATTCCCGCTAGAATAATGCAGATTCCAGCTAAAATTAAGTTTACAAGTTTCGTCATTTGTTCTTTTATTGATTAGTTAATAGTTTAAATTATTAAGGAACGTATTTGGTTTTAGTCTGTTTTTTTTATCGTTTAATTATTAATTTGTGTTTTGATTTTTTGATAGATATTGTACGATACCCATTCCTCCAAATACAGAAGAAATAAACGCTATCGAAATTCTTATAATGTGAAATTGCCCCCAAGTTTCCAATGTTTCTTTTACTCGATTTAACTCAATTGATTGGTCGGCAAAAGAAGTATTAACATCCACAAAATAGCTTAGCGTAATAACCATAATAATAACACTTAACAAAAGTGAAATAAGCCAGTATATTCTGCTCTTGGGAATTTTCCATACTAAAACCATACAAATTAGTGGTAATAATATACTCGACATTACCAAAGGTCCAGTAGCATCCATTATTCCTGAAGCGTAATTAGAATACCAACCTAGAAACTCCTCAGGCGATGCTTTTTTCCAAAAAGACAGTATTGCGGTATATAGCATAATCATAGCACCTGCAAATGCACCCATACTGACAATACTCACAATCTGAATAGCTATTGTTATTTTTCTCATTTGATTGTTTTTATTACTTTAACTTTTTTAAATTAGACAACAAGGATTATCGATATTCCAGCAAAGACACAATTCAATGATGCTAACTTTCTATGATCAATTAACTTAATTATAAATTGTTTTACGGAAACAACCAATTTTAGAGGCTAAGTCTTTAGCCACTGTTCATATTTTTCGAAGCCATGCTATAAAAAACAATCACAGTGTTGTAATAAAAGAAAGTAACTTCGCCTCTTTTAGCTATTTTTAACTCATAATTAGTATTATTTATCATGATCATTAGCAAGAATGTTATTAAGGCTATTCCATAAATTGATATTGCATTTTTCTCAAAACGTTTTATTATATTTCTATTTACCTACTTTAATTTTATTCACTTATGAAATATTCACATAATTAGCGAATTATTATTTTCTTAGTTAATACTTGCCTATTTTCTGTTTGAATTTTTATAAAGTAAACTCCACTATCTAATCCTTGCATATCCATCTCAATTTTTGAATTCAGTAATTGATAATTTGATGTAGCTTTTTGCCCTAAAAGATTATAAACCATAATTGATTCAACAAGTATATTTTTTTTAATTTTCAAAAATAATTTATCTGAAACTAGATTGTAATAATAGTTGAAATATTGGTCGAAATTCAAATCATTTACACTTGCTGTATCACCACCCTCTCCTGCAATAATTACAGTATTTGGCGTTTCTTCATAAGCATAATCTTTTACTGTAAAATTTAAGTCATTATCTAGATTAACTCTTACCCAACCATAATGAGTATTTCCTCCAAGCACAAACTTACAACCCACATATCTGTCTTCTAAACCCATAAAATTTGTGTTACTGAAATCTCCAATAAATGGCTCTGGAATATCATTATCATAAGTAAGATTACTATCAATTGCTGTTCCACCTGTAAGTGGAGTAATATCATAACCCCCAGCGGGACTAGTGGCTCCTGCCATTTCATTATTACCGCTATATGTCATATGCAAAAACCATTGTCCTCCAAAATAATCCCACCTAAAATTGTATTCCTCTGTGTTGTCTCCATTAAAATCAATAGAAACTAAGGAAGTGATTGTCTGATTTTCATTCAGAGTGGTTGTAACATCTGGATTAATATCTGTATATGTAATTTGGGCACTTATAATAATAGGCATTAAAACAAATACAATAGTTAAAAATGTTAAGTATAGTTTATTATAATTCATATTATGATTAATTAAAAGTTATTTTATCTTTTTTTTAGAACACAAAAGGTTTAATTAAAAATAAATTTTAAATTTTTCTTAATTAAATTCGCATTCTAAATATTAAACAATGTATATATCTAATTTTTAAAGTTTTAATCCATAAGATAAGAATAAACTTTAAACAATTCGTATCATTCTTCAAGCCAATATAAAACCAAGCATTTTTTTGAAAGGTTCTAATAGGTTTTCTTTAAGAACTTCGTCTGGATTCCCTTAGCCAACCAAAGACTTAACAGTTATCTATATATAGTAATAAATCTACTATTACTTTCATTCCATGCTTATTGCCAATGAAACCATGACTACCAATAATTTTTATATTATCATCGTCTAATTCTATAATCTTTAGTTAATCCTTAATAAAACCGTTGACACCAGCTCCATTATTCATATCAATAAATGGAAATACTTTATTAATAAACAGGTTTTCAAGGCGAATTACATTTACTTCAACGAAATATATAATAATATCGCTATTTGCACATGAATCTAGCATATAAAAAAAGCTACAAAAATTCCTTACTTAGATAAAAGCTAGCCTTGCTTTTAAATATTACAACTGGCAATCCTGCATTATCAGGTGGATTATCAACAAGTAAAACAAGGTACGTTCTTTTATGTACGATAATCGTACCTCCTACATTTGAATAATTAAGGGTAACCAACATTGTTTCCCATGAAAATGAGCATTCATTAAGTAATAAACAGAACCATCTAAAACGTTTTTGTACTAGTAATAATCAGTAAATTAAGTATTGATTCCTAATTAAATTAATCCACATTGTGGAGTTTAATTCTCCGAGGCTTGCCTCGAAATGTAAAAACTGTTTTTAATCCGGATGCCTCGTGAGCTTGCTCCGAGGTAGTTAACTAAATTTGCCTAAACAATATTTGTTTTGACAAATATATATAAAATTATTTAGATAAATTTTCTAAGATTTTTTTTGAAATATTATTAAACATCAGGACATCATTATCACTTAAATTCTTAGTGGCTTTCTGCAATATTTTTATTGCCAGAGGCTCTACTAAATCACGAATCTTTATTCCTTTTTTTGTTATGGAAATATTCCAAGTTCTACGATCATTAGAATCTGCCTGTCTTTTTGCCAGACCTTTATTTTCGAGTTTGTCTACTATTCTAGTTATATTGGCATTATCTTTAAAAGTAAGCTTGGCTACTTCTTTTTGAGTTAAACCGGGCTTCTCATTTAGTCTATTTAAAATAGCCCACTGTTCAGTTGTGATATCAATATTATTACTCTTTAATACCGAATTAAATTCTCTTTTTAATAAAAGTGCCGTCATGTTAATTAAATAACCTGCTGATTGATCTAAAAAGGATTCCATATTATTTGTTATATAATTAGTTAACATGACAAATATATGAATCTTTAATATTCAGAACATTAATTAACACAAAACCATTCGATACATATTTAATACCAATTTAACCATAATACTTCTGGTTAAACTTGTTCATTTTTTGTTTTATTTTCTTAATCATATTTCCCATAGATAAGGCTATGAAAAATAATCATAGTGGCATAAATCAAAAAAACAACTTCCTTTTATCTGATACGATTTACACATAAAACTTTCGCATATAGTTCGTTTCTTTTGCACTATATCTGCGTTATAAAATTCAACAATAGCTAAGGCTATTCTTTAATTTTATGCCTTAATCTAGCACAAAGTAATTCAAACTATTTATACGAACTTATTATCCGTAAATCGTATGAGATGTTTTATAATCAAATTGGTATTACTCCACTACTCTATACCTTCATAAAAAGAGTGTTCCATTAACTGAGTAAAGAAAAATCATTAGCATCGGAAACTTTTGAAGGCACCCGTTAACCAAGAATAAGTATTCCCAACGATGAAACTCATTGGTAGAGTTCATTTTTAAAAGGCTCAATAACCCCCTATTTAGATGTTATTGAGCCAATTGTATGTGACGAAATTATACTATTGCGATGCTCATTAGCATCGCAAGATCTATATTAGTCACGAGTGTGTCTCATCACTGGACAAATGCTACTGGCATTAGACATTTTGAGTACTTCTTCATCATGAGCTTCCGTGGGTAGCTTGATAGATGGTAAGCGTCTATCTGCAGGAATGTCTTTCTCACGACGTAATGTATTTACCTGGATATGAGGCCATAGTGTGGTTCCTCCATTTGATCCAAACTGGAATTCAAAATCTACGATCTGCTCGTACTGTAACTGTTCGATTAGGCCTCCAAATTCTTCATCATACACCTCTTCTATCCACATACGGTAACGCATTCTGGCAACACGGCAATAACGCTCAATCATTACGTTGTTTACAGTGGCACCTTGAACACCGGTATTGTGTAACGAGTCCAACTCGATCATGTCATACTTTTTAAATTTTACTCCTTCGTTGGCATCACTCAACTTAAGATTGGGCTGTACCGTATAAGGGAACTTTGCACCAAACTGGTCATAATTAAAGATTTTTTCAAAATAAGCACGTCCACTATTCACGCCTCCACCTTCTTGATCTTCACGAGGAAGTTCTGTCCATTTGGGTTTCTCCAAAGATCCCGGAATTAAATCTGTCTCGGGATTGATCCCCATACTTGGCGATACTGCAAGATACTGTTGTTCCCAGAGGTCGGCAATATGAGGCGCCTTACCTTCTCCTGATTCTGTAATATTTCCTGTTAAGTGTATAGTCGTACCATGAGGAATCACACCAGAACGAGAAATTTGATAGGGAGGCACAAATTGAGGGCCTAATTCTCCCGGGCCAAATACAGGTTCTGCACCATCCGTTTTTACAGATTCAGCATCCGCTGTATGTTTAAACATCGTTGTAGGATGTTGGTACGGACTTTCCTCACTCCAAGGCATCTGGTGGTCGCCTAGCCATAAGTACATTCCGTCTTCAAAATGTTGCAGGTCGTTATTGTTGTCTATAATTGCAGTTTCATACTTAACAGCTCCGTTAAATTGCTCGTTAGATCCTGCACGGTTTCGAACGGGTGCATTTACTTGTGTAAATTTTAGTTGTTCGCGATATTCCTGAGACTTAAAGTGAAAAACTCCAAAAATAGTCTCTGATGATGAACCTGGTGATGGCATAGGTGTTGTATGTAGTCCTGTAGGGCCACCTTTCCAGTTTACCCAGTTCCCATGGAGTTTGGATAAAATTCCGAATTGCGTTCCATTGTTCTTCCCTTTGGGTAGTCCTTCTTCCCATTCTATATAAGGTCTTACAGAAGATTTTTGTTCGTGTTGTTTCATGTTTGCTTTAATTTATAAGGTTACTACTTGTTTAGCCAGTTTATTTGGGACAGATAAAAGGATACTCGGTATCATCTATTAATTTTTCTATATTAAAGAAATCGTTTAAAACAGATTCTGCTGTGCAGAAAGCCCCTTCTACCCAAGCTTGATCGTTAGAATATGTAGATCCAACAATAAAGAGGTTACTATCTTTACCTTTTACTAATGAGGATGGTTTTCTTATTTTTTGCTGTACATCTCCAATATTGTAATGAGAGAAATAAGCGTGGTATCCTGCATTAAATGGTGGTAAAGACCAATCCATATATTTGGTTTCTAAAGGTTCAGGAACCGCTGTATAACTTGCTTGAGCCCCAAAATGTAGGCTTGCCAATTGCTGACGTAACATTTTTACCATGATTGGAGGAGCTTTACGTGGTCCTTCTAGTGGTTGTGTATCTTGAGACTCAGCTATTATACGTTCTCTATTGGGGCCAATCTCTAAAGCTTTCCAGAAGGTTGTGTATTGTATGTCATCATAACTCGCTAAAATTCCATAGATTTTTTTACCTTTTTTCTTACGTGCATTGTCTCCAAAATAAACTACCTGTCTAATAGGCATATCTGTAGCACTTGGACCAATGGTATCTAAATGAGCGACACCAATAATTTGTTGCGCTTCTTTATAACTAAAATTGGCTGCTACAATCGTTTCTGCTGCACTTAAAAAATCGGCTTCTGTAGTATAGGTTACATCTATAAGTGAGGTTACAGAATTATCGTAGGCTTTGCCTTGTCCTTCTGCTTTCAATTTTGCCTGTGCAGCTTCAGATGCTGCTTTTTCTATTGCTTTTAAGTATTTTGCAGGAAACTTATCTTTCTTAAGCGTTTTAATGCCTTCCTGAGTTAAAAAATAACTATTTAATTTTGCCGGATATTTTGGAGGTGAAGGAATATCGTCTCTCCACCATGGAGAGTCAAAGAACATTCCAATTTTATAGGATGGTTGCATTAAAACAGACTCTAAATACAATTGTACTTTATCTTCATTTAAAACATCAAAGTCACCATCTTTTTTATTCATGTAACGTGTAGCTTGTGCTACTAAATCTATAGCATATCTTCCCATAGCTAAAAATGCGGCATCACATGTTCTTACATCCAATTCTTTAGTAGGCTCTTTTCTACTCGCTGTTGTATAGTGGATTACATTTGTATTTTCTAAAATAGAACGCAATCTTGTATTAGGGTGGTACTCAAAACAAATACCTTTCTCTTCCGCAAGTTTTACAATTTTCTGAAAAAGCGTAGAAAAAATACCAGAATAACCAATGGTTAATGTTTTATACAGTGTTCCAGGTGTGAACTCATTATTTACTTCAAAAGATTGTGCAGAGTTGCTATTTACTACATTTGAAGAGTACCCGTTACCATCTGCCAAATAGCTAAAACCTTCTTGTCCTAAAACATCATAAGCTAAATTCCAATATCCTATATCTTTTAGTTTTTGTCCTTTTTTAAAGATAGATTCATCCCCTAAATCTTCGGTTATCTTTCCTTCTTCATAAAATGTACACCACTCATTTCTTGTGGGCGGTAATGCATTCTCAGAAACATTAATCCCAACACTTTCAATTTTAGTAAAACCATCATCTGGTGGTGCATCTGCTCCATAATTATTTACATTGTATGGTGCAGGGTTACTCGCATCAATATTTGATGTATACATACTTTTCGCTCTTAATGATAAAAGCGGGTCACTAGCTTCGTTAAAAGGTACGGAGTATTTTTCCAGACCAATTTCACTAATGGTTTTGGTTACTAATCGATGTCCGGGATTATTACCGTCGTTTGGATTTGGGTTGTTCTTTGTTTTTTTATAATCCCAGGCAGAATAGCGCATACCTCCTAATTCTAAATAGGAAGCATCCAGATCGTCTTTATAATGCCAAGTACAAACTCTGGCACCTGCTGCTCGAGTGCCTGTTTCTTCTTTCGAAAACTCATATTTACCCCAATCATATAATTCCAAGGTATCTCCTTCTTTTAGATTTTTGGAAGTGTCTTTTGCATTTGCTGGTTTTCCCTGAAGCAATCTCCAGGCTGTATATAAACCAGCAGCTCCGGCTCCAAAAATTGAATATGTTTTGTTTTCCATTTGTTATATTTTTTAGTTGTTACAGTTCATTACTTGTGGTGTTAAATTTTTCATTTGCCCTGCTAAATCTTTTTCAGGAATAGTAATTTCCACTAAAGTGGGTTTATTCGTTTTTGTAGTTGTAATTGTTTTTAGTACGGTATATAATTCCTTTATGGTACTGGCTTGATGCCCGTGAGCTCCATAAGCCTTAGCCAAAGCCATATAATCCCATTTTGGTAAATTGTCAAACTCATCAAATGTACCATTTGGACAAAAAGCATCTACATCTACAAAAACTTGTTCTATAGCATACACTTGATTGCTCATTACAAAAATGACACTGTTCACATCATATTTTGCTAAGGTTGAAAGTGATTGACAAATCATCATAAATCCACCATCACCAGCAATAGTCCAGGATTGTTTTTTGCTTCCCAACTGTGCTCCCAAAGCAGCACCAGTTTCATAACCAATGCATTGCCAAGCCGCAGAACTGATAAAACTGTTTTGCTTCATTCCATAAATATTGGTAGCAACATACATCGCAGAGCTCACACCAAATGTTAGGTTAATGTCATCCCAGAGCTTGTGGTCTTCTATATGCTTAACCGTGTGTTGAAAAAAACGATTATAAGTAATCACCTCTGGCTTGTCATTGTATTTTGGGTCTGATGATGAACTCCAGGGTTCAGGATATTTAGGTTGTTTAGGGGCTTTGTTTTTTAATGGATAGGATTTACTGTTTTCAAAACGTTCTAATAAGGCTTCCATAAAATCTTTCATGGTAACATCTTTATACGTATAATAGCCAGCTCTAATTTGGGTTGTTGTGGCTAGCACCATATCCGAAAACTTATTTTCAACAAACCATAAATAATCATCTGTAATGAGTGTTCCTAAGGTTAAAAAACAATCGGATGCTTTTACATAGTCTGTTACATTTTCTATAGAGGCTGCGTCTGAATAGGTACCAATAAATTTATCTCCTTTTTCATCTAATACCGTTTTACCAAGCGATGTGGTTGTGTATACAAATCCACTGGCATCTATTATTTTTTGTAATAAATCTGATAATCCGTGTCTTAAAACCTCTACACCCGCAAAAATCATGGGATGTTTTGCAGCTATTATTTGTGACCAGGCTTGATCTACAGCATTGAGCAATGCATCTTCTTTACTCTTTTTAACTTTAGGCTTTAATTTCTTTTTGGAAGGACGTTTACAAGGTTCCCCCCACACTTCACTATATGCTGCGATATACACAGGTTTTTTATGTGTAATTGCGGCAACTATTAGTTTATCAATCTTTTTTGCTGCCCCCACAGAAGTGCTTAAAGTTTCGGAAGCTACAGTAACGTGATTATAAATCTCCTGATCTGCTTTCAGGTTCCCTGTAGAGTGATGGTATAACACATTATACATATTTCCAATTTGGCGATCGTTAGCGCCTGGAGTGGCACTGATTACTACGATGGGGCTGGATTCTACGTACGCACCAGCTACTGCATTTAACGCACTAAAAGTACTTACTCCATATTGTAATGAAACGGCAGACAATCCTCTGGTTCTTCCATACGCATCTGCGGCATAAGAAGCGTCTAATTCATTAGAAGTCCCAATCGTTTCAATGCCTTTAAATTTTTCTAAAGCTTGTGTAAAGTTTTTAACGTAATCTCCAGGGATTTGAAATAACTCTGTAACATCCAATTGTTTTAAGCGAGTTAATAAATAATCTGCTACAGTAAATTTGTTCTTTTGCATGGGTTAAAGTTTTAGGTCATTACTATTAAAAATAATTGGGAAATTATCTGTTAAATATATTTTGTTAAAGCTAAAACTTTACCTTTATTTTTTTACACGTAGAAATACCCCATTTTTAAACTAGAAACAAAAACATGGTATGTTTGATAATTAATAAAGGAGGTATTACACAGATTTTATAACAGGTAAACTGGTCCATTCTTTTCAGAATGTGTAAATGAGTTTGAAAAGTACTTGTACCAATTGAGGTTCCTATAATTTCATATAAGAATTGTATAAAATTCACAAAATAAAGGATCGAAAACGAGCGTTTATTAAATTTCTAAAAAACCTGAGAAGCAAAGTGAATAAATTCTATACTTTATAAGATTATACTGCTAAATAAAATTTTTTAAAACTATTTTCTTTAGACGTACACTTATTGGAATTTCATACGCTCCTATAATAATTTGATTCTCTACAATTTTATCTACCTTATATTTTGATACGATATATGATTTGTGTGTTTGTATGAAATTATCTTTAGGTAATTGATCTTTAAAGTTTTTTAAAGGCATATGCGTAATAATAGTCTCGGTTATTGTTACCACTTTTATATAATTTTGCATTGCTTCTATAAACAAAATATCATTAATAAGAAGTTTCTTAAGTTGCTTTTCGCATTTTACAAATAGTGCTTTATTTTCAGTAGTACCTATATGATAGTTATTTACTTTATTAACTGCTTGTAAGAAACGTTCAAAAGAAATTGGTTTTATCAAATAGTCCAAAACATTATATCTAAAACTTTCTAAAGCATACTCTTCGTATGCTGTAGTCATAACGATGGAAGGAGAGTTTTTTAAATCTTTTAACCAATCAATACCGGATACGATCGGCATATTAATATCCAAGAAAATCAAATCGATTTGATGTGTCTGTAGATAATGATTTGCCTGTAGCACATTTTTACATAATCCGACAATATTTAAGAATGATATCTCTTTACAATAATCGGCTATGCCTTCTCGAGCTATAGGCTCGTCGTCGATAATTAAGCAGTTAAGTGGTTTCATTTTTAATATTATAAACCAATAGATAAATTCACAATATGATTTGTCATTTCCTTGTTGATATTGAGCTGATGTGTATCAGGGTATAATAATGATAAACGCTTTTGCACATTGGCTAGTCCTATTCCACCTGCTACATTGTTATTCATTAACAGGTCATAACTATTTGTAACATTTAAGGTAAGCCTCCCTCCTTCCTCTTCAATATTAATTTTAATCCTATTCAGGTTACTATCCAAATGATTACTACAATGTTTAAAAGCATTTTCTATAAAAGGAATCAACAATAAAGGTGCTATTTTAATCGTAGGATTCTCTAATTTAATATCATACTCTAATTGAATATCCGAGCCTTTTCTAGTCTCTTCTATTTTGATATACTTTAGTACATAGTCTAATTCTTTTTCTAATAGAATATGAGTACTACTCTCATATAATTGATAGCGTAAAAGACCCGAAAACTGAAGTAAAGTTTGTTTAGCCAAAGTATCATTTTTGCCAATCAGATGGTAAATACTATTTAAGCCGTTAAATAAAAAATGAGGGTTTAATTGTGCTTTTAGATATTTTAATTCTGTTTTATAGGTTTCCTCTAAAAGTTTTTGATTAACTATTTTAGCTTTTTTATGTTCAAATTTAAGAATATAGTAAAAACCTGCAATGGTATAGATGATGTGAAATATAGTATTAGTAATAAAACTTCCCAATAATGGCTCATTATGTATATTGTAGATGCCATAAATTATATAATCGCAATAAGTTTCAATCAGAGAAATTATAATAACTATAAGAAGAGATAGTATATAAAACTTAACTTTTTTATTGGAAGCGTAAATTTTTGGAAATAACCAAAAAACCTGAGTATAAAACAAAAAGGCATTAAAAAAAAGCCCATAGATATAGGCATGAGCTAAACTACCAGAATCATAAGTAAAACCATTCCAATTAAACTCCGACCCAAAACCTATTAACCAATAATTAAATAACCAAAACAATACGTGTCCTAATACAGTAAATATAATTTTGGATTTGTTCATCAAGAATATTTTTAAACAAAGGAAAGCATAATTTATGTATGTTATGATGTTTTTAAACGTTCATCACTAACTATTCTACGTTTATCAAGTTATTATTTTTTCAACTATTTATTTTCATTTTTTTGTTTCAGGTTTAATTCTTTGCAAACAGAAAATACATTCTTGTGCTTTCGAGTAATAATTTATAAAAACAAAAAAGTAATGATAAAAAAAGTGAAATTCATTCTAATCCTATTCGTAACAATCTTTACGCTCTCTTGTGCTAATAATGATGACAAGCCTCTTATTGGAATATCACAGGAAATCAAAGATTTAATTGTTTTCGAAGGAGAAGAGAATGCTCCTATAGTAATAGTCAATGCACAATCGGGCGCAGACAATAAACTTCACAGAAGTGATGTTGAAGACATCATAGAAATCATGGGAGGCACAGGATTTTTAGCAGTAAATGTACATCAAGCACAAACGCTCAATCCAGAGTTAATTAGTACCAACGACATAACATTAGATCAGGCTATTGATATGGATATACAAAGTATAGAAATGCTTTATAAAGTTATTAAATACTTCAAAGATGATGGTAGAACCGTTTATGTTTTTGGAAGCTCATTTGGTGGGTTAGTGACACAAGGGCTTATTGCTAAAAAAGGAATAGACATAGCTGATAAATATTTAATTGTAGCCAATAGATTAGATATGGACGATGTGATATGGGAAGGGCTAAGTGAAGGTAGGTTTGGGTTTTTCGAAAATGGAATCAATCCTGTGATCTTTCCTGATGCGGAAGAAGATGTTATTGATCGAAATACCGCTAGAATAATTGCCGGATTTGCTATGTATAGATATACGCAGCTTTTTAAAGATTATGAGGACTTATCCAAAATTACATATGTTTATGGAAAAACTGACGAAGTTGTTGGCAGGCTTACAACAACAGAAATTGAATTTATGAAGTCTAAAAATATTACCATCATTGAGGGGAATGGAGATCACGATCAAACTACTGGAGGTGATACCATTGTTTCAATCTTCATAGATTTATTTGGAACAAAATAATAACTATAAACAATGCCTTTTATAAAAAAATCATTGTTGAATTCTATATGATTGATTACTCTTTTTTTACTTAAGCCATTTTCTATGAAAACAAAACTGTTCTTACTAATATCAGTTTTCACACTTTCTTATACGACTGGATTTACTCAAACAGAAACCAATATAAAAAAAAATAGCCTTGAGTTTTCAACAGGATATAATTCGGGTGCCTTGAAAAATTTAGTGTTTGCTCCTATTCGGCGCTATGATTACAGTGCATTAAACTATCAATTTGGATATACTCGTATCACTAAAAGAGAAAAACTGTTTGAAGTACAATTGGAATACTTGAATTCTGAATTAGAAACCAATATAATTCCTGAGTCTAACCCTCAGTATGCTAAAATAGTACTGAATTTTGCCTCTTTAAAACAAGTGTATAAACATCAAAAGGTCAAAATTCATGTGGGCTTACAAACTCAAACAAATGTATCTTCTTATTTTGATTGGAAACAATACGATTTTCAACAAAAACTTGGGATTTCGGGGCGTTTTTCCTATCAGATAAATGAAAAACATTCACTGTCATCTAAATTAACACTACCCCTTCTTATGTGGAGGACTTCTACATTCGAAGAAAGTTTTTACTCATTAGATAAATATCAAAGTATCTTATGGAATACAGCATATAAATACAAACTGTCTGAACATTTTGATTTAAAAATAAGCTATAATTTTAATTATGATAGAATTCAAATATCTAATGCATATAGAGAACTACAACATCAAATCAATCTAGGAATCAACTTTAAATTTTAAATATGATACATCATATAAAATCATGGAAGCCTATTTTACTCATAACATTTCATTTAGGACTAGTTTCCTGTACAGATACTTTAATAGGCGATGAAGGGAAGCTAGATGAAGACATTTATCTAAATTATCAAACAAAAACAGAGTTAGAATTACCCTTTGAAGAAGAATGGTATGTGTTTAATGGTGGAAAAACACATAGAGAAGGTGCGCATCATTTTACAACTCGCGGCGGTGGAGAACGATATGCTATTGATTTTGTAATAGTAGTAGATACAGAAATAAGCACCGGTATCTTAAGAAAGATACATTCTGGCGATGGAAGGCAAAATGAAGACCATTATTGTTTTGGTAAGCGCTTATACGCACCAGGTAATGGAAAAGTAATAGAGGTTGTAAATACTATTGATGATAATCAACCCGGTACTATAAATAGAGATCAGCCTGGTGGTAATTATATTATTATAGATCATTTAAACGGCGAAACTTCCATACTAGCCCACTTAAAAAAAGGATCAATTATAGTTTCTGTTGGAGATACTGTTGTTAAAGGTCAAGAAGTAGGGAAAGCTGGAAATAGTGGCGTTTCTGATGCGCCACACTTACATTACCAATTACAAGGCACATCGGGTGAGTTAGAAGAATTAGGACTTCCTGCTCAATTTCTGAATTATTATGAAGATGATACACATGTAGTACGAGGTGAACTTTTTAGAAATCAAAAAGTTAAAAAACATTAAAAAACTAGCTATAGTAAGAAAATTAAGGCATAAAAAAAGCGCTCTTAGCGCTACTTAAATGGTAAAATCTTAACAACTTTACCATAAACATTTTTAGTCCATCCGTTAATTCGGCCATGATTATTTCCTATCAATAAACCTCTTTTCGGATCTTTTCCTTTTACTAAGTGAGTAAAGCAGTTTCCTCTAACCTTACAATATACTAAATCTCCTTTTTCACAATCTTCCCAACTTATAGGGTTAAGAATAACCGGTTGCTTGGATTTTAATATAGGTAACATAGAATTACCTGATTCTTTAGAAACAATACTTTCTCCATTTAATAGCTTTTGAATTTTCCAATTCATTTTTATAGTATTTAAATTAAACATAAATTCAAAGACTACTAACTAGTAACGGTAAAAGAAAGAACTATTTATGCTACAAATATAACTGAAATTATTATTCTGGCAACCTAATACATTTTTATTGATCCCAGATTTGGGCTAAAACCCTACAATTTCATTGCAACAGGATTTATTGGACATACTAGAGCATGTTGCTCTCCTTGTTTTTACAAAGAAAGTTTAAAAGAAAAAAATCCAAAAACAAAAGGCAACAATTTTAAATTGCTGCCTTTTGATACATTAATTTTGTAAAGATTATTCAGGATGTCACATCTTTAAAAAATAGTTTACTCAGGCAAGTTTAAGTTTTTTACCTCGGGTGAATCTAGATTATAACCATACACTCTCCATACATTTTTCTCATTCTTATATTTCCAAGCAACTTTTTTATCCGGTGTAATTTCCCAAGCTCCATAATCTCCTTCACAAATTAGAGTATTTCCATTTTTTAATCGAACTGCACCAGAGATTTTACCAGAAAATAGGTCAGGATCCGTAAATTCCCATACAATTTCAGGTTCGTTATCTACATTTACTCCTAGATTAAAGGTTTCAGGCATTCTAAGTTCATATACTGTAGATTGTTCTACATCATTACCATTCATATATATCAAAATATTTCCTGCACCAGGTTCTTCACCCTCAAGAAGATTTGGGAAATGATTCCTACTAAAACGTACTTGCCCTATATTATTGTTATATGCTTTAGGGTTCCCAAAACGATATAGTAGATTCCCTCCTTTATTATAGTTACCTCCTGAATTGGTTTCAGCTTCTATTGTTGTAGTACTATGATCTATTACCCATACTTCATTATAAAAGTTAACACTGATATATATAATGTCCTTATTAGTATCATAATCAATACCATTTGCATGCATAATATCACCATTCTCCATAGGGTTATAATTGATATCTATCAAATTTGGATTCTCATTTAAAACTCCATAGGTAGTAGTTATTTCAGGGAATTTATCTTGAATAATATGATCAAAACTATGCCATTCCCAAACGATAGCATCTGTTTTAGGGTCAACTTCAATTAAAACTTCGGGATAGATATCATTTTCCGTATCTACTCCTGCAAGTTTTGCATCGGCAGCAGTAATTTTTTCCCAAACCAGAAAAAGAACATTTCCATTTGGTAACATCTCCACATCGTGATGTGTTAAATAATCACCGGAAGCGTATTCAAATTCCCATTCAGTTGTACCATTAGAATTTAGAATCTGAACAATTCCTCCCCCTCCACCAAAAGAAAATATAGGGTCTTCTGATCTAAACATTCCTAAAAGTTTGCCATTAGGCATGATCTCTAAGTCATTGCCTAAATTTTTATCAAAATCCCATTCCTTAACCTTTTTTCCAGTTTTGTCCACCAGATATGATGTATTTTCTCCATTTTGAACCACTAATACTAGGCTGTTTTCAAGTAGATCTCTTTCATATGTTTCTACATTAGCTGTAAGTTCTACATTTTCGTCTTCTTCATTTGGAGTATTGACAGTATTGTCATCATTATTACAACTAAATATCAAAAAAGATAAAAGAATATAGTATGAGTTTTTTAAAATTACTCTCATTATAAGTTATATAATTAATAAATTAATATCAAGGTGTAATTTAACTAAATTCTGATTAAATAGTTTTTTATATCAATACATATTTTTCTACAATTAGTTTTCTATGAGCCCCTGTCCTTCTATCCAAGGTGCACCAGCCGCTTTTAATTCAGATTCTAGTGTTGGTATCACTGTTTTTACCAATTTGCTTAAATCAACCTTAAGGCTTTTTAATTGGTTCTCTGCTCTAGTGAAAGCTTTCAAATGAGTACCTGTAGGACCATACGTATTTTTTAGGGCAACAAATCCTATAAATGTTCCATCTTTCGGTGATGGAGCATTCTTCTCTCCTATTTCGTTCTTTGCACTATTACCATTCATAATCGTTTCAATTACTAATATATCTGATTTAGCTTTGGTTATTTTAGTATAAAGATCTGGTGATGGTCGTTTCGCTTCTTTATATGCTCGTCGCATAGCATCTAATTGCTTTTTGATCTTAGCAATAGCGATATCAGTAGCTTTCAAGTCTTGCTGAAATTTTTGAAAAGATTCCCTAAAAGTATCAATCTCAATCGAAGGTTTAGCGGGCAATGCTCCTTTCTTCAATTGTTTTACTTCGAATGATCTTGTATCTGACAATTCAGTTAAAATACCATTCACATTTTTGTAAAGGGTTACCGTATAGGTGCCAGGTGTTGCTAAATAAGGAGATCCAAAAAAATTATCATTAGGATTCGGTTTAGGAGCTTTCAATGGAATACCAGATCTATTGGCATGAATAAGATTCCAGGATACTCTATTAAATCCTTTTTTATTGGTTCCTTTAACCGTATTAACTACATCTCCCCTACTATCTTTTATAAAAAGTACTACTTCTGGTCCTTCTTGATTTTTTTCAGCAGCCAAAGCATCCCAACCAGGAAAAGGTATTCGAGCATTTTTTTTGACTAATTCTTTTTCTTTTTCAATACGCAATTCTTTTAGAGAATCTAACTTTTTTGGTAAGTAGTATGTAAAAATTGCCCCGTAATCAGGATTTTTTGCCGCATAAGTCTGGTTTCCCTGTCCATAGACTTCATTTTTTTGAATATATCTATATGCAGGTTTGATACCAAAAAACTGAACTTCATTTGACTTCGAAGCTTCATAGTCTCGTAATGGAGCAATATTATCTAACACATAAAACCCTCTACCAAATGATGCTCCAACCAAATCATCTTCTCGTCTTTGAATAGTAAGATCACGAAAAGATATAGTTGGTAAACCACTCTTAAGCTGTATCCAATTATTACCGCTATCTGTGGTAAAATAGATACCAAATTCGGTAGCAGCAAACAGTAATCCTTTCTTTTTATGATCTTGCACTAAACGCCAAGTCAACAATCTATTAGGTAGATTACCATTTATAGAATTCCAGGTTACACCTCTATCTGTACTTTTTAACAAATATGGTTTATAATCTCCTTCTTTATGATTATCCAATACCAGATACACCGTATTGGCATCAAATAAATCAGCTCGAACATCATTAACAAATACTCTTGATGGTACTCCTTTAATATTTCCGAGCATTACCTTACGCCAATTTTTGCCTCCATCTTCCGAAACCTGAAGAATACCATCATCGGTACCTGCATAAAGTAATCCTTCTTTTATTGGAGATTCAGCTAATGAAGTTATCGTATTGTAGTTACTCATCGCGACAACATCCCATGGATTATCCCAGCTTTGTTGATTTCCTAAAATAGGAAGTGTCAATCGTTCTTCATTTCTGGTTAAATCACCAGAAATAGAAGTCCAATCATCTCCTCTATTCTCTGATTTCCATACCCGATAGGAAGCGAAATACAAACGTTTTGGGTTATGAGGGCTTACCAGTATCGGAGCATCCCAATTAAAGCGTTCATTAGGTTCACCAGAAGCAGGTTGTGGTTGGATAAAAACAGTCTCACCAGTTGTCTGATCAATACGCCATAACCAACCTTCTTGAAACTCACCATATGTAATATCTGGATTGCCCGGTTCTGTTGCAGATTGATGCCCATCAGCCCCCAAGGTGATCCACCAATCCTGATTCAAAATACCATTGGATCGTATTGTCCTTGAAGGCCCGCCATGAGACCCATTATCTTGTGTACCTCCATAGATATGATAAAACGGTGAAGCATCATCAACTGCAACTTTATAGTATTGTGTCAAAGGAAGATTATCAAAATAGCGCCAAGTCTTTGTGTGATCATATGATTCATACAACCCTCCATCAGTACCAAAAAGGACATAATTGGGGTCACTTTTCTTAAAAGCCATCGCATGGCTATCGACGTGTTTTTTCTTCTCGTTCATGATAGTGAAGCTCTTACCATGATCATTTGATTCTTGAACACGATTACTCATTAGGTATAATTTGCCTTGCTGATGTGGAGAGGCATATAACTCCTGATAATAATGCGGTCCTGTACCTCCTGAAACAGCATCAGACTGTTTGGACCAGGAAACTCCTCCGTTTGTAGATATATAAACTCCTCCTTTTTTTCTATCCAACTCTATAGCAGCATATATGGTCTCATTATCAAAAGGTGAAATGGCTAAACCTATTTTACCAAGATTAGATGTTGGAATTCCTGATTTTAATTTAGACCATGTTTTTCCACCATTTGTTGATTTGTGGAGACCAGAACCAGGTCCACCACCCATATAAGCAGCAACTGTTCGATGTCTGTCCCAAGTAGCTGCATATATAATTGCAGGGTTCTCCGGATCCATTACAATATCAGTAACACCTGTCCATTCTTCATTGCCGAGTGTTTTTTCCCAAGTCATCCCGCCATCTTCTGATAGATAAAAACCGCGCTCTCCGCCTTTACTCCAAAGTGGTCCTTGTGAAGCTACGTATATCTTATTCGGGTCTTCTGGATGCACAATAATTTTTGAAAGATGTTCAGAGTTTTTGAGCCCCATATTTTTCCAACTTTTTCCTTCATCATGACTCACATAGATTCCGTCACCAAAACCAACATGGCGTCCCCCAACATTTTCTCCAGTACCCACCCAAATCGTACTTGGGTTATTAGGATCAATAGTAACACATCCAATGGAGTAGCATGTTTCTCTATCAAAAATAGGTTCGAATGTTGTGCCCGCATTTACAGTTTTCCATACTCCACCAGAACCTACAGCAACATACCAAATATTTTCATTTTTTGGATGGATAGCAATATCAGCGATACGTCCAGAAGTTAACGCAGGTCCAAGGCTTCTAAATGTAAGTCCTCCGTAAATATCATCTTTTTCATCTTTATCTTGAGCACTAATTAAATTAAAAAAAAACAAAGAAAACAGAACCATAAAGATTCCGGAAGAAAGTATTTTCATATTAAGGATAATTTTAGTTAATTATCCTAGGAAGGTAACGAAATGTGTTATCTTTTTTTATAAAAAAAAGCCAAAATATACTGTATATTAGCTAAAAAGCCATTCATGTAATTTACGTATAAAACTTTCGCATATAGTTCGTTTCTTTTGCACTATATTATATCAAGGCATAAAATAATTTAAACTCCTTATATGAATTTCTTATGCATAAATTGTATAATTCTTCTTAGAACTAAGAACGGAACATTAATTCAAGTTTTTACTGACACAAAGTAAGTGTTCAGTATGATACACTTCACTTATCTTACTGAACACTTATAAATTCAGTTAACAATTAAACCCTGTCCGTTTCATGTCAGTTTTTTTTACACCTTTTTCTAATTTAGAGATGTTCAATTTCTTTAATGTTAATTTTTTTTTAGTTTTCATAATGTTTTAGTTTTAAGATACTTAAAGATAAAACTTATTCCACTCTTTTTGTTTTTTTTTGTATAAAATGTAGCTTTGAATGTATAATCGGTAAATTTAATAACGATGATAATAATTATTAAATTACAATTTATATAATGCGATTTACCCTCTTTCAGATTATGAAACTATGCAAAAATATTTTGACTTTGACTTGAGCGATGATATAAAGATTTTATACTTATAATCAACCGCTGTTTAGTATAAATACTGATAAGGAGGGTTAATATCATTTACGCATAAAACTTTCGCATATAGTTCGTTTCTTTTGCACTATATCTGCGTTATAAAATTCAACAATAGCTATACTTCGACGTAGCTCAGCACAAGTGGCTATTCTTTAATTTTATGCCTTAATCTAGCACAAAATAATTCAAACTCTTTATACGAATTTCTTATCCATAAATCATATAATTCTTCTTGGAGCTAAAAATGGGACGCTAATTCAATTTTTTACGGCTACAAAAAAGATTTATAAAATTAAAGTTCATCAAGATATTATCCGTTCAATTCTATGTCATAATGAATATATAATTACTTGTGGAGAGGATAATAAAATAATGATGACAGATAAAAAGTCCAATAAAATTAAAGAAATTTTTGAATCAGATAATTTTATGCAAGATATTATTATATTAAAAAACCGTATCTACGGAGCTGGATATAATGGACTAATTAGTAAGAAGAATATTTAGGTGGTATTATGACGGAAGAAATGATTTAATTTTCTAAAGAAAAAAATAATGTTTTTTATGCTTTGGCTAACTGATCTTTAGCATCAAAAGAGATAATAAATTTAGTTCCTTCACCCAATTCACTTTCACAATGAATTTCCCCATTCATAGCTTCAACATATTTTTTTACAATGGACAATCCTAATCCAATCGATGGTTCACCTGCTGTAGGTTGTGCACTGAGCCTTTGAAATCTTCCAAAAAGTTTCTTTTGATCTTCTTTACTGATACCTGGACCGTTATCCTTAACCGTAACATATGTTTTTCCGCCCAAAGAATTAATTAGTAACATAACCTTACTCCCTTGTTTGGAAAACTTGATAGCATTAGACAGTAAGTTTTCCAAAACTTGTATCATATAGTTTTTATCTACTTCGACAAAATGATAACCGCCTTCTACTTCTATTGTTACATCCATCTCTTTTTCCTTAGCCATAAGATGAAAACTCTGTACTACATATTCAACCAATTCAACTAAATTAATAGTTTCATTCATTAGTTTAATTTCCTTTGTTTCCAAAGCTTGTGTATCCAAAATTCGACCAATCATTTCGGTTAACCGGTCTACAGAATTTCCAATTTCGGTCAAATATGTTTCTTGATCCTCTGTCAATTCCATATTTGGCATATCAAGCAACCAGATTAATGCCTTTACTTGATGTAAAGGTGTTCTGAGATCATGTGCCACAATACTTACCAGCATGTCTTTTTCTTTGTTCAATTGAACGAGTTCTTTATTTCGGATTGCTATCACCGTTGTTCGTTCTTCTACCTTTTTTTCTAGTATAATATTTTGTTCTTGGATTAGCCTCTGATTTTCTTTAGCCGCTATCAAAGCTTCTAATTGTGCATCTTCCTTTTGCTTCTTGTACATATTAATCCTATCACCTAATGCAAACGAAAGTAGTAATACTTCCATAGCTGAACCTATTTGCATAGCATTTAAATAGGTCATCACAAAAGTGAGGTTTAACGACTCTAGTATTGCAAAACAAATACCTAGAATAAGAGCTCCCCAAGCTAGTAAGTAATATTTAGCAGGACGATATCCTTTTAACTTAAATCGAACACCTAAAATAAGAAAATATATTGCCATAATCAGAAGGCTTCCCTGTGCTAACATAAGGCCTTCTATCTTAAATCCTAATACTACTAGAACACATACTAAAAAGCCCAAAATAAGGAACACTATAGAACCCTTATGCATACGGGGATCAGATTTTTTAGTATCCAAAAATTTCTGAGTGAACAAAGTTGCGGTAATCATAGTTAATCCTGAACTGACTACCACCAACCCATTCAGTGAAGGAATATTAGGCCAAAAGTATTCAAAGAAATATCCAAATACCGAAGCCATAAACCAGGTAATACTGACTACATAAGCAATATAATAAAGATATATTCTTTCTCTAGTCGAAAAATATAAAAAGAGATTGTATAGGAATATCAATAGCATAAACCCAAAATAGATTCCCTGAACAAAATCTAAATCATGCTCGTAGGCTACAAAATTAGGAAGTGTTCCAACTCTGAGAAGGAAAAATAAAGGCTGGTCACTTTTTACCCTAAGATAAAAGGTACGGGTAACATCTTTCTCAAAATCCAAAGCAAATAAATAGTTTCCTACTTCAATCTCTCTGGTGCTAAAAGGTAGATCATCGCCAGTATGCCTACTAGAAATGAGTTTATTTTCGGTATCAAATTCATAAAGTGAAATAGAGTCAATATAGGCAGAACCAACATTAAGATAAAAATCTCCTGTTACTTCCTTAGTAACCTTAAATTTCAACCAGTAAGCAGATGCTGTACTAGAAAAATTTATGGTCTCTTGAGCATATGTCTTAAATTCAGTTTCTAAGCTTTCATTTATGATTTCTTCAATGGAAAGATTGAGAGAAGTATCCTCTAAATATTGAGTCTGCTTTCCTATATTTTGTAACTCTGACGGGGTATCTAGAAGAACTTCTGTTTGACTAAATGAATTAAGAGAATACAATAATAATATTGACAAAAGTCTTACATAGAATTTGAAATAAGTCGTCATTCTTAATCTTTAATGCTTTAAGAAATCATTTTTTACTCACAGGGAAAATTTCATAAATATACTACACGAATTTTCTTAAATATTCATTGTAAATAACAATTTAACTTGTAAGTTTATGATCGATTTTTGCGAATATATGAACAAACTTGAAATACTTAAGGAAAAAGCCAAAGGAATTGTACTTGGCGTTTCCGATAATCCACAAGGACGTTATCAATTACGTTATGAATTTTATCAAAAATATGGGAATCCTTTTATTAAACGAAACGAAGGATTAGGGAATTCGGAATTAGCATTCATAGACTGGGAAATAAAAAGAGGTACACTCAATCCGATAAATAGTAGTCACCCCGGAAGTCCATGGTGGAGAGAAGTCAATAGCCATTTTTTATATGTAGCTACACTTGCCCAATTGATCAAAGAATCTGGTGAGACATTCCAAGAACTTCCTGTTCCGGTTAATTTTTGGCTGGATTATATCGATACACCTAATGAATGTTCTTGGTATCGTGCTCATAACTCTAGTATAATCTCTGGATACCAAGTAGCAGATTCACTTGCTTTTAAAGAAAATATCTATGAACAATATTTTATGAATATTGTACTCTATCGCGTGCTATACGCTCAATCTATGGTAGAGGGTGTAAGTTTTGGAATCTTAGGTAAAATATTTGCTAATCCTAGAGGAACTGCAGTTTCCATAATAACAGATATAGAAGCTTTTTATCCAAATCATTACCCATTGACAAAAAAAGAAATTAAATATGTCACTCATCATGCGCATACTTTTATGGGGTTGATAGAAGATTTTTTTGATAAAATTTTAATTATACCGCATTTGGATGAGTTATACAAAGAAGCAGCTAAGTGGAACGATTCTCCTGTGGTTATGGAATTTGTAAAAAATAACAAACCCCTCTACCCCGTTAGTCTGAGCGAATCTAGTACCGCACACTTCAATAAAGAATTAACAACCGAGAAAATCCATACGTCATAAAACTAATAAATCAATGCAAAACGCAGAAAAGAACAAAAAGAAAGTAGCAATATTAGGTAGTGGTATGTCATCCCTTACAGCTGCTTACGAGCTTAGTTCCTATAAAGACTGGCAAGATCATTATGATATCACCATTTACCAAATGGGCTGGAGATTAGGAGGTAAAACAGCTACAGGAAGAGGTCCTAATGAAAGAATTCAGGAACATGGAATCCATATCGCACAGGGATGGTATGAAAATGCTTTCCGTCTAATTCAAGATTCTTATAAGGAATGTGAAAAACACAATCTGATGCCTGATAGTCCCTTTAAATCATGGGAAGATGGTTTTGATCGAGAAGATACTACATTACTTACCCACTTTGACCCTAAAACAAATCAATGGATCAAAAAGAATATTATTTTTCCGTCTAATGAGTATATACCCGGTCAGGGTGGACCATTGCCATTTTCGGCTATCGTACATAAAGCAATAGGCTTAATTGCTGAAATTTTGTTTGGTACCGATCCTAATAAGGGTGGTCTAGTACATATGGCCTCTGATGATGCCAAAGAAATTAAAGCTCCAGAAAATCATTCACTTTGGGAAAGTTTTAAATCCAAATTCGAAGGATTTGTAGCTGATAAAATATTTAGGCACGAAGGTGAAAAGTTATTAAATTATGTGTCTGAATTGGTTAAAGATTTAGATAGTAGTGCAGATAAGGATCATGCACATCGAAAAAATCATCACTCAATCATCAAAGAGCTACTTAACTTATTATCAAAATGGGTTATTAAGCTTATTGATTCTATAGCGGATCATAACGAATACTTTTATTGGTTAGCAGTATTTGTAGAGTTTGGTATTGTTAATATGAAGGGAACATTTGCAGATGTATACGATCCAGAAACCCATGAACTGGACTATGAGCGTATCAATGATTTAGATTATAGAGAATGGCTTAAACAACACGGAGCTAGTGAGAGATTATTGAGTTCTGCAATGGTAAGATTCCTCTACACCGGAACATTTCATAATATAACAGGAGCTAATCAGCAAGGTAGTTTGGCTGCTGGGGTTGGGCTTCATTTTCTAACAAATTCAGCCGGTTACAAAGGATCTTTCGTATGGAAGTTTAAAGCAGGAACTGCAGATACTATGATAACACCAATCTATTTAGTACTTAAAAATAGAGGTGTCAAATTTAAGTTTTTCCATAAAGTAGAGCAGGTACACTATTCAGATTCTGGAGAAATTGAAAAAGTATCTATGGCCGAACAGGTTACCTTAAAAAAGGACACCTATACTCCTACCTATAAATTCAAAGGATTGGATGTCTGGCCTGGAGAACCTCTTTATGATCAAATCGAAGATGAACAAGCCAAAGCTCTTAAAGAAGGTAAATATGATCTGGAAGAATCCTGGTGTGGATGGAAAAATGTAAGTCAACTCTCATTAGAAAAAGGAAAAGATTTTGATTATGTTATATTAGGCATACCTATTGATGTTTTAGGTGGTAATGAAGGGATATGTAAAGAGATTATTGATAATAACACGGCATGGAACAATATGTACAATCACGTGAAAAGTATTCCTACCATGTCTATGCAATTATGGATTAATCCTACTTTAAAAGAATTAGGTATGAATTTACCGGATTGGGGGTTTCCGGAAGGTTCATTGCCTAACTTAGTCACGTACGCTGATCCCCAATACTCATTTATAGATATGTCGCAAGTAATGCCATATGAAGATTGGAAAGATAATGAACCAGGTGTATTGATATATTATACAGGATCATTTCTGGATCCCGAGATGATACCTCCTTTCTCCGATCATAACTATCCTCATGAGCAACTAGAACGTATAATGCGTGTTTCGGAACAATGGCTGAGGGATAAAATGGGGTGGTTTTTTAAGAACGCTACTACATTAGAATATCCTGAAGGAATGAGACTAGATGTAATCCATGATTTCTCTAAAGCAGCCAAAACAGATTATGCTAGACTAAAAACTCAGTTTTTTAGAGCCAATGTAAATCCAACGGATAGATATACCTTATCTCTTCCGGGTTCAAATAAATATCGACTTAAGGCAGACGAGTCCGGTTTTGACAACTTGATTATCACTGGGGATTGGATTAATTTTGGTGTCAATGTAGGATATTATGAAGGAGCAATAGTTGCTGGGCTTCAAGCTGGTCAAGTACTAAGAGATAAATTGCAACTACCAAGTGAAACGGAGATTTTTAATGGTGTAAAATTAAAATAACATATCACTAGTATATTGAAATCGGGTTTCAATTTACAATATAGTAAGGATCAATACCAGACAGATTTCTAAAACAAATCTGTCTGGTATTACTTAATTTAAAAAAATAATTTTATAGAATTAAGTACTTCACCCCTAGTTTCTAAAGGATTTCAAAAAGTATTTATAAGTTTTCAGACATTCTATTTTTATCACTTTTGACTTACTTTTAAGAAAATTTATCTAGTTATCATATAGTAACAATAAGCTAGGCATACGTTCCTCTTAATCGGTGAGTCCAGTATATACTTCCTTCCCACCGCTTTTCCAGTTCATACTGAGTTATCAGCTTTTCTACATAGGCCTGATATGCTTCTTCCATAATGTAGTGATAAGCTTGCATAGCATTAGGAGTATTATCTAATTCACTTGCTATAGCATGACCTGCATAATACCCTGAAGCTAACGCAGAAGTAATTCCATAGGAAGAAAGAGGATCATAAGAAAAAGCTGCATCACCAACTGCCACCCACCCCTTTCCATAAGGAATTGTCAATCTACTTGTTCCTGTAGGCATAATATGTATGCTGTTATCATCAAAATGTACATTTTTCAACAATTGAGAAGTATGAAGACTAGATGCTAAAGTGTCACTTAAAAAACACTTCATACGGTCTTTGGAAGGAAGGAGCTCCTTTAATGTAAAAAATAATGATATTACTTCATTTTTACCTTGTGGAGCTACGTACCACCAACCTTTTTCGGTAGTTTCAATATATATTTGATGACCTAAAGGTTTTGAAGTATACCCTGTACAGGCAATTGCGAATTGAGTATCAACAGTATGCTTAGTAATTCCTAGCTGATTACAAACAGAAGATTTTCTTCCACTAGCATCTACTATATACGATGATTTTAGAATTCTTGATTCTTTTCCATTATCGATTTTGACTTCGATACCATCTAATGTTTGTATAACTTTTTTGCACTTAGAACCAGAAAGTAATGTTCCACCATACATTTCTGTATGCTCCCATAACTGACATTCAAAATAACGACGAGATAATAAATATCCATGTCCATAGACAGATTTTATAAACTCTTCTTGTACTAATTCTTCCGTTCCCCAACAACTTTTATTCCCATAATATGGAATATGTCTTGGATTTTCTACCAAATGAAATATCCCCATCTTTTTTAATAAAGGTTTTGCATTTGGAGGAATGGCTTCACCAGATTTATTTGAAGGAGAATGTTGTGCTTCAATAATACAATTTGAAATACCTCGTGCTGATAAACTCAAAGAGGTGGCGATCCCTGCCGGTCCACCACCTATTATAATCACTTGATAATCGATATTATTAGCGTTCATCACGTCGCAATGTTCTTCTTTTTCGAGTAGTTTTTGGAGATTCCGCCCTTATCTCTGCTACTTTATTGGCTGCATCTTTAAGACTTGTAACTAAAAACTTTTCACCAACAGTACCGATAGAATCCAATTCCTCTATTTTTAAAATAGATTCTTTATCACCTTCTGCATATAATACTTGAGCAAAAGTTGGGTCTGGATCTCCTTCATCAAAATTTCTACCTTTTTCTACCCAAGATATCTCTGGTAAAAAACCATCATTATTATTCGTAATTGGAGCCTCTTGTTTTGTAATTATTCCTAGATGATGCCATTCTTCCACCATGTTTTTTAGGCGTTGCAGATGATCCGATTCAATATCTCTTAACCAATCCTGTCTATAATCGAAGTGTTTTAATCGCTGAGCTATATTTACATTTCCGGCTTGCATTCGTAAATAACCATCCTCGGCCAATACTTGATTAGGTACTCTAGCTGCCCAAAATGAAGGTAGTGGTAAATAGGTAGAAGTTGTATATCCAGATAGACAACTAGCTTCATCGGTTTGCCAAGGTACTCCCATCCATCGTGTTAAAGAGCCTGGACCGTTTACAGAAAAAGGACCGTCATCGGCTAAAGCTATTTCTGGAGTTAACACATCACCAAAATCTAATGGTATTTGTTCCCCTTCAGCTAGTACTTTTAATCGATAAGGTTCCTCCCACATACTTTTTAAACGCATAGTCCATGTGAGTTCAATACCAGGATGAAATGGTCCTCCTAAACAATCTTCTAGTGAAGCTTGATTTAATGCATTAATTTGTTCTAAAGGTGAAAGCTCTTCAAAAGGTTTAGATGTTCTAGGCATTCCGGTTATAAAATCTCCTTCGCTCCATTGTTTTAAACGGTTATATTGGGTCACAGTAATTGGTAAATCATCCAAAGCAATATTGGAATAATCACCAAATCCATCTCCATAAAAAGGAGGAACTTTTTCTGGTGTATATTCTGTAGATTCAGGGTTTCTAAACCATTTAAAAACTCGTTCTCGATGATATTTTGAGCTATCACTTGGATCTTTTAGTAAATCTACTACTTTTGGATTTGTAAAATCAGAAGGAGAATTTTTGCCAAATAACATAAAAAAACCAACATTTACCCATTGCGTATTAGTCATACGCTCTAAAATAGGATAAATATCTCTCCAGAATTCTACACCTGTTTTTGATCTATCAGGGTATCCCATTTGCTGAATGAACAAATTTTCAACCACATCATTCATAGTTACCACCCCATATAACCCCTGACCAAAATTGGGAGGTGTAACAGCCACCATGGCAGGTTTTGCCTCAAATTCTTTTGAATTTAAAGTCACTGTAGCTCGAATAACTCCATCGCAGGTATCATCGTGCCAACCATTATTATTTGCAAATGTAGTAATCGGTTTATTGTCATGTGATTGAGCATCTCCATTACCAGCAAAAAACAGTAACCTTCCTGCTTCATCAGTTTCTATATGACCAAGATCTACATTAGTTCCGTAAAACTTTCCATCATCAAAATTATGTTGTGTATCACATATATTTATGCCTGAAATAGATTTAGGACTTGGTTTGATAGCCAATTGCTCTCTATATCCACCTATTACATCCTTATTTCTTCGAATAGAAGGTATTGCATATTTTTTACCTAGATCCATTGCATTATTAAACTCATACCAAGCTGGTTTTACATTAGCAACCTGAGCCCTCCATTCTATTTTTGCTTCATTGGCTGTTAATTCGCCAAGTACCTCTCCATTCTTATCAAAGGCATATATCCTAAAACGAGCTACTTCCTTTTTGATACGCCCCATATCATCTTTATAGCCTCCTTTAGGAACTTCTGATATCCCTGGTTGTTCTGAGGCTAAAAAATATGTTGGTGAATTTCCTATTCTTGCTATTCCAAGAGGTGGATAAATAGCAACATGGCTAATATTGTTAATTTTCATGATTATTGATCATTTTTTAAATAGTACATAGTATGTGTAATTTAAAAAATATTATAGTCGCATATATAGAGTATAAATACGTGTTTTTGACCTTTATGGATTAAAACTACTCAACAATTCATATAATATCACTGGCATTCTAAATCTTTTGAAAAATGACTGAAACATGCCGAGATTCCTTTATATGCGAGCGTGTATGTGTTAGTAATAAAGAAATTATCTTCTTAGGCAAATAACATAATGATCAAGTTTTAAAAACAAAAACATACTCACTGTTAACACTTTACATTATTATCGATTATTTTCAAAACAATTTCGTAGTAAACTTTCGGATGCTAGCGATGTAACTTCAAGCTAATTCAAAAATTTAGTTCCTAACATTTCAGAAGCATCTATTACGATCATTTTTGCCTCCTTATCTTCTGATTGTATTATTTGTTTTAATAGATTAAGTCTATTTACCGGTACTGTAACGAAAATTATAAACTTCTCCTGTGTTAAGCTTAGATTATTACCTCGTATTAATGTCCCATTTACACCAATTTTCTCATTGATTAACAAACCAATTTTATCTAAGTTATTACTTGAAGAAATATGTATAATTCGCTCATTAGGACGCCCGGTTAAAATAATATCAATTAATTTTGTTGTAGTAAAAATGCTAATCATACTCCATAATGCAAGCTCTACATCCTTAAACACAATTCCTGTAGCCACAATAACAATAGCATCCAGAATAAGAATTACTGTTCCTGTTTTTAGAGAAGTTTTGGCTGTGATAATTCGTGCTATAATAGTTCCTCCACCAGCTGAACCACCGCCTTTAAATATAAAACCAATTCCAGCTCCAACAGATACACCTCCATATAATGTCGCTAATAACAGTTGATTACTCAAAGAAGGTAATCCTATAAACTGCGAAAATACATCTATCAATATACTGGTTACTAAAATGGCTATTGTACTTTTTATAGCAAAATACTTTCCCAAATATTTAATACTTACTAGTAATAACGGAATATTTATGGTGGCAAACAAAATACCTATGGAGATTTCGAAAATGCTATTAAAAATAATAGCCAAACCTCCTGTACCTCCCATTGCTATATTATTAGGGCTTAAGAAACCTACAACTCCAAACGCCATAAAAGCACAACCAATAATTATAAAGGTATAGTTAAGAAACTCTTTTTTCATTTTGTATGATTAATGATACAAAGTTATAACAATCCACAAGTTACTTCCTTTTTTGTAAAAAGTTTCTCCCTTTCAATATTATTTCGATACTATACATTGGTACTTCGATGGATCATTTTAATCTATCTAAATACTAAAGTAATCTCATTATTTTTTTTTTAATAATACAATATCCAATAAATCCAACAGAAACAATTACCATGGTAATTATTCCAAATTTCAAGCCTAATGTAGGATTATCATAAAATATATTATTAAACAAACCAAAAACTAAAGAGATCACTCTTGTTGGTAAAAATGCTAAGCTTATCAAAATTGCCAAATATTTTGGGTTGGCATATTTTGTAAGTATTGAATAAAGCATTGGTGCAATATGAATTTCTGAAATTCCAAAGAAAAATAGTGATATAAAATACATCAATGTATGTTGTTCAGTAGGAGCTTCTGGAATAAGTAATAATATTACAAATGATATTACTGCAAAAATAAATCCTAGCATTAATTTAAAAAATTGAGAGCTGTAGAAATATCTCCATAAAATAATTGCAATTAAACTTATTGGTACTATAAAAATAGTATTAAAAGAATTCCAAAAACTTTTAGGAATATCTAAAGATGAAATTTGGCTGAGTTTTAATTGTACATCAAAAAATCGAATGTTAACTATTTCATAGATACTCCAAAAAATTCCAATAGCGATAAAAATAATACCAATACACAATACTTTTTTGTTTATCGATAATTCATTCCTTTCAATTTTCTTTGAAATCAATTCTTTTGAGACTATTACAGGAATTATAGAAAATGACATTAGTATTCCAGATATAATAAATCCTATATTATAGCCAAATTTTTCTCCTAAATATCCTATTAATAAAACACCAAGAAAAGAACCCAAATTTACCATTAAATAAAAAATTGTAAATCCTGAATCTAATATTCTCTCCTTGTTCAAATATAATTTTCCGAAATTAGAAATAATATTTGGTGTAAAGAATCCACTACCAAGAACAATAAGAAATATCCCTATGTAAAACCCAATAGTTGAAGGAACACCTAAGCAAAATGCTCCAATCACTTGAATAATGCCACCAATAATAATTGATCTTCTATTTCCAATTAGTAAATCTCCTAACAGTGCTCCAAAAATTTGAAAAAATACTAATGAACCCATCACTAAACCGTAAATACCAAATGCTTTAGAATTATTCATTTTAAGGACTTCTCCAGTCATATAAAGAACAATTAAAGAACGAAGACCATAATGAGATGCTCTTTCAAGCATTATTGACAAACCGTAGTAAAAAGTCCCTATATTATGTTTTTGGCTTTGAATTCTATCCATTAATCTTCTTAGATTGGTAAATTATGTTTTATATGCTATTATATTTAGATAATCCACAAATCTAAATACATTTATTAGTTAGTATCGTAAGTATGAGGTTTGTTACCTATAAAATAGACGTTTTTATATAAAATATACTTATTAAAGCAAAAAGTCCCCAAATGGAAACTTTTCTAATCTTTTTGATTTAATAAGTATATGAAGTATTTGTACCTAGAAAAATACTTCATATACTTATTAGAAAATATTTTTCTAAGTACAATTAAATTATCAACATTAAAAATTTGATGTATCTATGAAACATCATGGAGGCCGTTATACATATCAATGATTAATCCTGTTTAGACTCTTTTTCTTCTTTTTTTGCAGCAAGTTTAATGAGCTTCTCTTCGCTTTTCTTAAGGTTGGATTTAACCCTAGTAAGTTTTTCTTTATGTTTTTGTAATCTTTCTTCTACTTTAGCAACCTTAGCGATCTTCTCATTATATTGTTCCTCTGTTATTTCTCCTGATTCCTTTTGAGCAGCTAAACGATCTTTAGTTCTTTGAACTTTTTCGGCTCCTTTGGTAGTACTGTTTTCATAAAAAGCCAACTTCTCTTTTTTTACTTCGATAGAATTTTGAACAACTGTAGCTTTTTCATTCTTAAATTCTGCTTGTTTGACTTTTAGTTCTTTTCTTTTTTCCTTTACGGATCCTTTATAAGCAGTAAGTTTTTCCTTTAATTCAGGATGATCATTGAGGTATGCCTTCTTTTCGTCTTTTGTCATTCCCTTCATTTTTTCATGGTGTTCTCCTAAAATAGCTTTCCTGCCTTCTTTCAATTCTTTTTTAGCTTCTTTAATCTCTCCTTTTTTAGCTTTTAATTCTTCTTTCTGCTCCTTTAATGCTTTTCGATCTGCCTTTATTTTTTCCTTTTGCCCCTTCTTAACCTTTTCTTTTCTTTCTTTAATGGCTTCTTTTTCTTTAGACTGTTGTGCATTAGCAATTCCTATAGAACCAACTAACATAATAATGAGTATGTGTTTTAAAAAATTCATGGCAGCTGTTTTAAAGATTATCTAATTCGTTTAAGCTTTTGTCTAATTCTTTCGCTTCCTGTTCTAAAGACTCTAACTCTTGCGTAGTTTGGTTAGCTTCCTTATCAATAGCCTCAATTTTTTCGTTGAGCTCTGTAGCTTCTTTTTCTTCTTGTTCCGCTTTTTTATCTACACATGACATTCCAAAAATGCCAATGAATACAGCGGCTAATAGTATTTTTTTCATAATATACTGGTAATAAGTTTTAATACCTAATATACTCATTTTATTCATTTTAAATAAAAAATTGGTTTTATTTATTTTTTTAATGCTACTTAAACAAAGGATAAAAAATTTACCTTCAGTTTGTGATAATCAATAAAAAAATCCCGACAAATAACCATCAGTCGGGATTAGAAATTCAATTATATATTAATAAGAACCTTTTATAATACTTATAATTTCAGTTTTTGTAGATGTTCGTATACTCATAAAGTAAGTACCTGACTCCAAATGTTTAACTTCACCTAAATTGATTTTACCTGGGTATTTATGATAGTTTCTTTGTAATATCATTTTCCCTGCAATGTCAAAAATTTGTAAAGTAGCGCCTCCTTCATCAAATTTTGCTATATCCACAGTTACCATATCAATAAACGGATTAGGATATACAATAGTCAATGTATCGGTTGTATTGGATTTAGCAGAACCTCCACTAACCACAATTGTATAATCTTCATATTCACCATAACGCACGTCATTAGTACCCGTATCACAAGGGTTTCGTTCCGAATCATAATACGAAACCAATACACGCATTCTTGTAGCTCCATTTATGGCTGTTTGTGGAACATCAATAGAAACATTCCCTAAAAGATTCGTAGTTTTAGTCAAGGTATATGATTCTCCTACATCCGAAAAATCACCATCTATATTCCAGTCAAACCATGCATAAATCTCATCAGTAGAGCCCCCATTATAACCAATTATTGCAACATCTAGTGTATAAGTCGCTCCTACGGTTACATTTCCGGAGATAGATGTAAAATCATCATAACCGGTAGAATTCCTAACAGACGAATTATTAATTCCTGTAAATGAAACATTAGACACTCCTTCTGGTCCACCATTTCCTGTTGCGGAACAATAAGTAACATTTGTCTGGCAAGGCTCACAAGAACCCCCGCAATCAATTCCTGTTTCATCCCCATTCTGAATACCATCTGTACACGTAGGATCTACTTGACAAGGATCACACGATCCACCACAATCAATTCCCGTTTCATCTCCATTCTGGATACCATCTGTACACGTAGGGTCATTCCCTCCTGTAACATTGATCGTATAATCCTCTACTTCTCCATAACTAATGGTACCACAAGAACTATCGCCATCAGCAGCATTATAACCAACTACAATACGCATCCTTGTGCTTCCGGTTGTAGCTGTAGTAGGTATACTTATAGCTAATTCCCGAATTATACCACTTGTTTGCGTAGTTATACTGAATTTTTCACCAGCATCTGCGAAATCTCCATCTATATTCCAATCAAACCATGCATATACTTCATTATTGGTACCGCCTTGAAAACCAACTATAGTAACTTTCATATTTTCAGATCCTCCCTTGGTAACATTTCCTGAAATCGAAGCATAATCTTCATACCCCGTGGAACTATTCGATGATGAATTATTTATCCCTGCAAAATTAACATTAGCTATGGAATCATCTGCAGAATTATTACCACTCATATCACAATATGTAATTCCAGTATTAGTATCTGTGATTATATTTATTTCATTACTAAAATCAGAAGTGTTTCCTGCAGCATCACGTGCTTTTACTTTAAAACTATATGTGGTTCCCGCGGTAAGCCCTGATATTGTTGTATTGGTTGTTGTTACTGTAGCAATACTAATATCATTTTGATACACATCATATCCTGTTACTCCAACATTATCCGTAGAAGCATTCCAACTTAAATTAACACTTGTTTGAGTAATATTTGATGATGTCAATCCTATCGGAATTGTCGGAGCTTCAGTATCTCCGCTATTTGTTGTTGAAATGTCTGCTACAAACCCTTCTTCTCTATTAGAAACATTAGTATGAAAATAAAATGTGAGTGCACCATCAGCATTCGTTGCAGTTATTATACCTGGTGAATTAGTGGCACAATATGTTCCTATTAACGGAGAGCTATCATTTGGTCCATCATATATTTTTAGGAAATCATTATCGAGAGGAGCTCCACAAGCCCCTTCATTAAACAATCTAAAAGTAGTAAAGTTTGCGCTAATCTTAGCACCACTCACACTAGGCAACAATGTTAATGTATGATCTTCTCTAACTGAATAGCGACCATCAAACGCATCATCATATAATTTTCCCTGATTAATGGTTAACGTATTATCATGCATATAAATATTGGTACTTACATTTATATAATCTTTCTTTGTAATCGTATTACTCGAAGATCCATTACCTACGGTAAGTGTTACATCATAAACCCCCGATGTATTATACACTATTGCGGGTGGATTTTTTCCATTAAAACTATTTGGAGTTCCTCCTGGGAAAGACCAAACCCAGCTAGTTACGCTTCCTACTTCTGCTTCTGATTTTTCATTAAAAGTAATACTACCTCCTGGAGTGGTGAAATTTTTATCGATTGAGAATAGGGCACTTACTGGCTGACCTATTACTCCTGTTGCAGTTAGATTTTGCGTTGTAGATAGATTATTTCTGCTACTTGCTGAGCCATTCAGGGCAGCTACCATTCTAGATTTTTGTCCTTCTGTAAACATAACTGTACAATCTCCATAATCCATATAGTTTTGACGATTCGCTAGTGTACCGCAAGGAGAATCTGTTAAATTACATCCTGACCCTGTTGTACACGGTGGTGTATCTGATACATTATCTCCATTACCAGTACATCCACCAATAAACGTATGATTTAAATTGGCCCAATGACCAATTTCATGTGTCATAATCTTATAATGAGTTGGTGTAGCAGTACCAGTCCTTCCGACTGCCCAATGAGATGAAACTACTCCATCAAAAGTTTCATTTACACCGGGTAAATAGGCCCAAGCGGAACCACTTTCTAATCCAGCTGCCCTAATAACATATACATTGAGGTATTTATCTCTAGGCCATCTATATTTATTTTTCATATCGCCTTCTCCTCCATTGGTTTGATTAGTATTACTTTTATCTAAATTTCGAGTAATACCGTCTGTTGGATTTCCATTGGGATCCAAGCGAGCTAAAACAAATTTAAAACCAACATCTGCATAAATATTAGAAAAAGCAGAAACAACAGAGTTACGATCCTCATCAAGACCGTTATAATCTTCGTTTACTAGTTTAACTGCCTCCTGGATTTGTGAATCCGTAACATTTTCTGCTCCTCCACCATGAACTATATGAAATACAATAGGTATTGTATGAGTGACAGGTAATTTCTGGTATTCTTTGTTTTCAATTTGCTTTGAAAGTTCTTTATTTCTAATTTCTCTTGCTAACTTCATTTCTGGAAATAGCTTATCAAGTTTATCCTGAGCTTGATTACTTTGACATTTATCGGAATTATTAACCGATTGAGCGAGTGCACCTGTATGCCAAATTAAAAGGCATAGTAGAATTTTAAATATTTTACCCATAATTATCTGAATTTGTGTTAGTTATATAACAGGTAAGTTAAAACTAAAGATTTTTTAAAAAATGTACTATTATACCAAAAATACATACTATACTACCTACAAATGTGTTAGTTTTCAAAATAACTTTTGTAAAATTCCCCAAATTGTTATTTTTCAATTTAATTCTAATACTTAATTATCCTTAAATAAAACCTAGGTGAAATTAAACAGATATGTAGTTTTTACATTTCGAGGCAAAATTTCTTTATAATTAAGCTCTAAAATTTGGATTATATCATTTCTCTAATGAAATTATAATTCAAATTTGTAAGTAAGTAATAGTTAAAACTACAAACGGGGTATGAATTTGATATTTTATCTTTTTACCGGCCTTATGACTGCATTCGTAGGTGCTTTACCATTGGGAACAACGAATGTTGCAGTTATAAATACAACTATTAAAGAAAATCTACAAAATGCATTGAAGATTATTTATACCGCTGCTATAGCTGAGCTAATTCTAGTAGTAATAGCACTTAATTTTAATACTCAAATAGAAGGTTTTATACAAATGAATACTTGGATTCAATATGTGATTGCGTTCATTTTATTCGGAGTCGGAATGGTACTTATTTTTGGTAAAAAAGAACGTATAAGAGATGAAAATGATAGGTATATCCTTATTAAAAAAAGAAGATTTTCAATTTCAAAACAAATGTTAGGTTTTATTCTGGGTTTAATCAACCCTCCTGTATTAATATACTGGATATTGGTCATTTCTTTTTTAAATAAAAACATGATTTATTTGAATCTCAATATAGAATATATACTACTTATTCTTTTTTTTATCGGTGTATTTTCAGGAAAAGCGATTATCTTGTTTGGATATGGAAAATTTAGTCATTTACTAAAAATAAAAATGACCAATATTACTATCGTAGCAAATAGAATAATAGGAATATTGTTACTAAGTGTTTCTATTTTTCAATTCACAAAAGCTTTTTACGTATAGGAGGTGCACCCACTTTAGTACTATTAATGAGTCTAAAACAATTAAGGAACCTTGATATAGTAACTGACTAGCATCTGAAACTTTTGAATCAAGATCGATTTACTTCAACAAACTCAACAACCACGCTGCTAGAAACAAGAACCAAGACTAATAGATCAGTCGGGCGAAAGTGATGGCTCATTTCAAACCACACCTGTTCAATTGAAAGGGAATTGCATTAACTCTAATAATCCAGATGAGGGAGTGCTTAGTTATTTTAGATTGGGTGAAGTCGTTAGAAACACAAATACAATTGAATAAAACCATAAGGTCTTAAAAATAACTTTATAGTTGGGAATCAAATTATATAAAAACCCTGTTTTACATAATTTGATTTATTAATAATTAACTCACAATCTTCCATCAAAAAGTTCGATAACTGTCGCTTTGCCCACACAGTAAAAGAAAAGCCGACTTTAACGAGTCGACTTTTTTGTTTGGGGTGATGCATTTTTCCTTCTTTTAAAATGAAAAAACCGTTAAATACCTTTAGCGTCATGGATTAACCAAACTTTAACTTTTCACTATGCAGTAATGGTGTTTTTGAGACACTGTTTACGGTGCAAACAACAAGATTTCTTGTAAAATTCTTTAGAAAAAGTAGCGAAAACGTCTAATCTCTAAAAAAACATGCAGAAGATTAAACTAGAGATAATGCAACTTATAAACACAAGCACTACAATAAGAAAGAAAACGGTGATAATATTACTTTTAATAACTATTTTTTATACGTTATAAATTTATGCTAAGCTAAAAATAAGAAAGTTACTTTCTAACATGATCGACCTCTACAGTTAAACCGCCCAAAAAAACATCAGGCAGTAAGTAAAATATTTAAAGAACTTTAACATGAGAATTGCTTTAAATGCAACCTTTACAGGAATAAAAGTTAATCATATCAGTATCTTCTTTTAACATCTTCTCTACATACTCCTTAGTTTTTTCGATAGATAACTGAGGGATTTCTATTTGCATCGATCGCAAAGAACCATCTTTTTGTGGAACTATAACTATCATTTTACCAATGCTCAAGTCAAAAATACGTTCATTTACAATAGAATAAGCATCACGATCTCCAGAGATAAAGGCATTAAAATCAATGGTGTTTTTTTTGGTTTTAAAATACCCCTTGGCCAAATAATTAGGATGATTCCTAGAGGATATTTGAGATCTAAAGTGGCTAAATTTTTGGGTGTCGATAAAATCTGTAGAGATCACAATGACAAAGAAAACATCTTGTTCTATATCCTTTATAAAAGTTTTGTTGAATTTGTTTTTCTTAGCATAAAAACAGTTGTAAAGAAAACGTTTGTTATGTATTTCCAGTCCTTTAAAATTACCATTATACCCTACACCTATAAAACTATTTTTGCCTACCAGATCATAATTGGGTACAGGAAAAATACCTCCTGATATTTTTTTTTCAAAAAGCTCTAAATCCATCTTAAAAAGCTCCTTATTCCAAGTGGTAGAATCTCTAAGATGCATTTCATTTTTCTTCTTAGCTTCTGTATCCCATTTATATTGGCTATAACCAACCATATTCAAAATCAATAGAAGTGCTAGAATGATATTTTTTTTTACAATAATTTGATGTTTCATTTCGTAAACTTTGTTTATTAGGTTTTGTATGCGATTATTAGTAATTATTTATACGAAAACTATATTGTTGCTATCAAGGTACTATTTAAAACTCCATTTGATAGTATTCTTTTGCTTTTTTCTTTAATGGATTGGTAGACCAATTTTCCCAAACACCTTTATAAGGATCGTACCCGCATTTAAGAGGTTTAGATAGTATATTTTTTGGATCTTCTATATAAGCTCTACAATCAGTACAAACATATCTAAACTCACAATCTTTACATACATTTATTTGATCTTTAGTAATACTCCATAATTTTTGAAAAGATTTTGATCTTGCTGTATCGACTATACTCGTATTATTAATATTACCATAATTTGATGCCATAGAAGGGCAGTTTTTAATATTACTATGTTGATCGATAGCTATTTTTTTATGAAGACAACTATTATAACATTTGTTATGAGAAAAGTCTTGAATACTAGAAGAATTAAAATATTTACTACTTATGATCCCGCAACTAGAGGCATTAGAAATTCTTTGGTCGGTGAAGAATATCTTTTTCACAATTGAATTTTTAATACTTTCATTGTTGCCAACGTAATCAAAGTACACATCTAATGATTTTGATGTTGTATAAAAATGTATATACAATGAAGATATTTGTACATTATTTTGAAAAAATTGACAATAATCATCCTCAGTGTTAAGTCCATTATACTTCAAAATTAAATCTACACCTTCTATCGATGTCGAATTTTTTATTTTTTCTAATAATTGTGTAATTTTTTTTAATGAAAAATCTTCTGAATAGCTCCGTATCTGTAAATATCTGCAATGCAAATCTGATTTATATACTTTGTATTAGTTAATGTTATAACTCGAATAATTGTTACCCCCATTTTTGAAAAAAATCAAACTATTTTTTTAATACTTTGATTTTTAGTAATTTGATTAGAGCTCTGTTTTTGTGAAAAGTCCGAAGTTTTTGTTTTGAGTCAGGTATAAGATATCGGGTGTCAAAGTATTTCCTTTATCCTCAGGCTTCTGACTTCTGACCTCAAAAACTACAACTATTCATAATTCAACATTAGTACTTATTCGTTAAAATTTATGTAACTAATCAGTTTGTATTTGGCTTTTAGAGAATGATGCCTAATTGTCATGATTTCGTGACATAAAGCCATGTGTTCTATTTTCAAATCTGGGATTGGTTTATTTACTTAGCTTTATGGATAACACCTTATTATTACTAAGGCTTGAAGCACTTATCTTAATTGCTAAATCTGAATATCAATTTGTAGACTGATTAGTTACAACAAAAGTTATCTTTTTGAAGACTTTCGGATGGTTGTGATAGTAACTATAATGCATTATTTAAAAAAATAATCTGTTTTAATATTATAATATTTTCAAAAAACTATCTTCGCGGCCATGTGGATGTATTTAGGGCTTTTGGCCGCATTATTTTTAGGGTTACATAATTTATGTAAGAAACATGCTGTACAAGGAAATGAAGTGTTTCCAGTACTTTTAGGTACAATCGGATCTGGTTTTTTGCTACTCCTTCCGTTTTTTATAGGTTCTGTCTATTTTCCCGATTACACTAGAGAAATAGGATTTCATATTGCAACTATTTCGTGGAAAACTCATGGTTTTATTTTTATAAAATCTGCGATTATGGCAACCTCTTGGGTTTTAGCATATCAAGCATTAAAGCATTTACCTATAACAATTGTAACTCCAATTCGTTCTGCAGGTCCGTTTTTTACCTTTATAGGTGCTATTCTTATTTATCAGGAAAAACCTAATTCCCTGCAATGGATTGGTTTTTTTATTATTATTTTTTCCGTATTCCTTTACTCCAGAATTGGAAAAAAAGAAGGTATTAATTTTAAAAGAAATAAATGGATATTCGCTATTATAGGTGCTACTTTTTTAGGAGCTTCTAGCGGTTTGTATGATAAATTTTTAATTCAAAATTTAGAACTAGCTCCACAAACGTTGCAATTCTGGTTTTGTTGGTACGCTATTTTAATTTTATTAATAATTCTATCTATAATCTGGTTTCCTAATACACAAAAACGAAAAGAATTTAAATGGCGTTGGAGTATTCCTGCTGTTGGTGTATTGCTACAAGCAGCTGATTATTTCTATTTTAAAGCTTTACAAGATCCAGATGCGTTAATTATGCTATTATCCGCCATAAAACGAAGTCAAATACTAATTGCCGTTGTTATTGGAGGTCTCGTTTTTAAAGAAAAAAACAAACGTAAAAAGCTTATTCCTTTATTCGGTATTATGCTTGGTGTATTTTTGATTTTATACTCTAAATGATTATCTCCATTGCAAAAGGGACAGACCTATACCAAATGTTGTTTGATTATGATTGTAATCTATCAGGCTCTCTCCATACCCATGAAATAATTGTGCGTGAACTTGTAAAAAATCTAATAGTTTGATAGCATAATCGAGCTTAACACTTCCCCTATTTTTACTTCCTCCTCGTAAGGAATGTCTTGCCTGTATACTTAGATCACTTTTTCCTTTAGAAAATGCGGACAGAAGCTCGATTCTTCCTACATAGTTTTCTATTTCGGGATTATTATCCTCGATATTATCTTCTGGTAAACGCCACCAAGGTTTTAATACAATACTCCAAGAAGGACTTTCCCATCCAACCTGAAACATAATTCGGTTCCAACTTCTGGACAAAGGATTTGATTTTCCATTACTTTGATGGTTTATACCAACTCCTGTAAAAACGCCATTGATTCCCAAAATTTTATACGCTGTTGGAAATACTAACATAAATTCTGGTTCATAATTGGTTTCCCTAAAGGGCCTCGATATATTTGCACTATATAATTGCCATCGGGAAGATTGTGTATATGCAATCCATAAATCCCCTCCTATATCTTTTCCCAACAGGTTTTTTATAGCTCTCGTTTTAAAGCTGAGTTGAAACTTTAGCTCTGTATTAGAATAGTGAGATGCTTCCTCCACAGAATTAAGAACATTTTCACTAGTTGGTAGGTTATTTATTGCACTAGTATAATTTGCCAATAAGAAATAAACCGGTTTATAAGGTATTATTTTAAAGAGCTTTGTTGAATCATCATTAATTTGCCAACGCTGAGATAGACTTTCTCCTAATGGATCAATTAATGTTTGTCCTAAACCAACAGTGTGAGCAAAATTTAAAAAAATCAGACTAAATAATACTTTCATAAACAAAAAGGTTAGGATATCGACAATTTATAAACCTTCATTACAATGGATTTACTGTTGAAAAATTGTGCAAATATACACACTTTTGTTGCCACTTGGTTTCCCTATATAATACGATTTACGCATAAAACTTTCGCATATAATTTGTTTCTTTTATGCTATATCTGCATTATAAAATTTAACAATAGCTATAGCTCAGCACAAGTGACTATACTTTAATTTTACACCTTAATCCAACACAAAATAATTCAAATCTATGTATACGATTTTTTTTTATCCATAACTCATAAAATACATTTATAACCCCGGTTTATTTCTCAAATAACCTTATACATCCTAAAACCAACTTAAAAACCAGACGTTAATATTTTTAAGTTTTACTATATATGCTATACTAAAACTTATAAAACCTGATGTTTCATAAATTTTCATTACCAAAATTCGAGCTATTTTTTTAGAAGAGGTCTACTGAATTTATGAAATAGGTTAGCTTCCATTGTAGTGAATAATAAACACAGACTTCTTCTCCGATTTTGTAACTCCTAGCCCTGCTCCCATTTTGGTTCCAAATTTTAATCTGGTAAGTTTTGTAAGAATTTTAGCTATTTCTCCAGCTTTTTCCTTTTTGGAACTGTCATAATACAGTACAGTCATTTCATCCGAAAAGAAAGATGGTTTCTCACTCCAGTCTGGGAAAACTTTTACCTGATACCCTTTAGCTTCTAACTGATTTTTGATTTTTTTCTTTACATCTCCACGCGGTTTATAACAATATAATCGCACTGTAATTTCAGAATTTTCATCAGTTTTAGAGGTAGGTCTTTCGAACCCTATTTCAATAGCATTTTTTTTCCATTCGAATCCTCTAACACTTTTTAACGATTTTATGTTTTCTATTTTTATACCATTGTCAATTAATTTATTATATAGAATATCTACATATTCCTTTTTTACACTTTTCCCATAATATAATGTATTAACTGTTTTAGTACCATCATCGTCATATACATCTTTATAATTCAGTTTATAATTAGGGGACTCTATACTATTTACTATGTTAGTGATCGTATTACCATCTGACTTTCGTTTATAATAGCGAACTACTATTGTATCTACAATTGCTATAGTAATAACATTTTTCACCTTAGTTTGTAGGGAATCAATTCTATATATGACATCATTATTACTCCCTGCAACTTCTTTTATTCTATCTATTTCTGCTTTAAGGGTTTTCCAAGCTTTTTGTATGGAATCTTCTCTTTGTTCTTTCTTTTCATAATTAATAGAATCACGCTTTTCGAGCTTTTCTAATTGCTCACTATTGGATTGTAGTAATAATTCCCGATCTCTTTTCTCGTTTTGAACTTGAATATTGTAAAGATAAAGTCCAGCAAAAATTATCAATCCAACAATAATCATAGTAATAATGCCAATATTTGACTTTTTACTTTTTGATTCAAACTCTTTCAATTTTTTATCAAATTGACTCATTTTTTATCTATTTACTTCAACAATCTTCCAAAACTGCTCATTCAACTGTGTTATTTTTTCATCTATTCCCTGTACTTGCGATACTTTAAGGCTTTCAAGAAATTGGGCTATTTCATTTTCTAACATTTTTAATAACGTCAATGAATCATCAATCCCATCTAACTTCTCTTTAATCCATTTCACCAACCCTAATGGTAATACTCCAGCGATAGAGTATAACGTATTTTGTTTAGTATATATGGATATTCCAACAAGAAAAAGAGAAACAATAACAACAAATCCAATCATAAAATAATAAGAGGTTTTTCTTTTCTTTCTTTTGTTTTTTGCTAACTCGATATTCTCTTCTGGAACTAAATTTGCATCCACTTTTGCTAATATTTCTGGATTGTTTGCTTCTACTTTAATTTCTAGTAGAGCATCTCCTTTTAGGCAAGGAATATTCTCATCTCCAAAACCGTCTAACCCCACAACACCGATTGCTGAATCAAATGAATCCGCAATTGATTTACCTCCGAAAAGAGATGTATAAAATGCTTTGGAAAATATGATCGCCGTATCATTAGGAATCTCATTATTCATTCCAATGATCGCCTGATTATTCATATCTGTAATATTATGAATTCCTGATAAGCTAAAACAAGCATTCAGAAAAATACAGCTAAGGTGTTGATTGTAGTTTTTTATAAACCTACAAAATCTATGAATCGAAACTTCTTTTTTATAATTTTCATCATCATGAAAATACAATACTCCTTCATTATTTCCATGACCAGATATATGTAATATAGTAGGTTTATATTCTTCAAGATGTTCGTGTAGCTCTTCAATAGTTACTGCCCCTTTAGATTCCAACTCATAATGATCTCGATTCGTACTTTTTTTCCTAATTTCCTCAATTTCTTTTTCTTCGGCATCGAGATATAGGTTTTTAGTACCAATTGGATTAATCTTTATGAATAATATCTTTTGCAAACCTTTTAAAGCTTTAAGTTTATTTGTGCATTGCTAATATCTGGAATATCTAGTTTTGTTGTGACGTTTTTTAAAAGCTTTTTACTTTTATCAAATGAAAAAAAGAAGTTACGATTTA
>CANMKK010000031.1 GCA_947498455.1 uncultured Aquimarina sp. | reverse complement strand
AAGAACTTTATCAATATGATTTATTTCATCTGTGGAAAACTTAAATTTGATTACCCATTATATTCAACATAGAACCATTCTTTTCTAAGATAAATTCTAAGTTATAATAGTATGTTTATATTAATCGATCTCACCAAAAAATATGCCTAAGTTTTGGTTTATTAGTATAGTTTTTCTACCTATAATTATATCTGCACAGATAAAATTTACACATTATAAAACTGAAGATGGATTACCTCATGACTTTACTTTTAGAGTATATCAGTCTGATAATGGATATCTCTGGATTGGTACGGATGATGGGCTTGCAAAATTCAATGGAAAAGAATTTAAAATATTAAATCAAGCTGATGGTTTTAGAACAAATTTTATTATTGATGTAAAAAAATATAATAAAGACACTTTGGCTGTTGGTGTCTGGAAAGGAGGACTTCATTTTATAAAGAATGACACAGTCCTTAAACCAATCATAGAAGGTGATAAAACAACTAGAACTGGTGAAATAAAAGTTTTAGGAAAGAGCATTCTTTCTTCAAACCATAAAGGTCAATATGTTTTATATGAAAAGCTGAATGGGATAGAGTTTTCAAAAAAAGAGTTTGCTATTTTTCAAGACGATAAGGGAAATGTTTCATCTCATTATGAGCAAGGCCGTTATCTTACCTATAATCGAAGTTCTTTAATTGAAAATAAGTTGTATTTCTATCGACATACCTTTTCCTGGAAAAGTTATAAATCGCTAAAAGGGATATGTGAGTACGAAGAGAATGGAGAGGTCAAGAGGGTATTTCCTTTTTTTAACGATAAGTATATTAACAGTTTTGGGAAATACAACACAGATACTTATTATGCCACAGTTAAAGACAGTTTTTATACATTCAATTCTGATCGTATTATAACTAAAAAAAAATACCCTTTTAATAATAATCCGATACATAAATATGCCGAAACAAGTTATTGTAAAGTAATTGTTGTTGGAAGTGAAAAATCAGGAAATGATATTATTTATGTTTATGATAAGAGTAAAAATGTTTGGCAAAATTTAATGAATCAGATTGATTCTAAAATATTAGTAGGAGAAGTTTATGTAGATCGTGATGAAAATATATGGATTACTTCTAGAGCAGATGGATTATTTCAGGTATCTAAAGGTTCTGATTTTATAAAGGAAAGTGTCTTAGATGATAATTACGTTACAGATATTGCTACAAGCGATAAGGGAACAGTTTTTTTTCTTATGAGAAAACGAGCCTATCGATATAATTATAGAACAAAAGAGCTTTCTAGTCAATCATTAGAGTATGATTCTGATCAATTCAGAGGGGAGACAACAATTTTTAATGAGAATTTGGAACAAAGTAGATATATCAAAAAAGTTGATAATAAAATTTTTTCATATGATATAAGTTGTTTTTATGAGCTTGATAAAGATTTACAATCATCTATCAAGTTTTGCGCGAATGATGTTTTGATTAACTATATAGAAGTTATAGATAATGAGTTATGGTTAGCAACCAACATGGGAATATTGATATACGGGTTAGATTCTTTCGAGTACAAAAGAATTATAGGTCAGGAATATGGATTAAAAAATATATTTATACAAAAAATAGTCTATGATCCAGAACGAGGAGTGTGGTTTGCTTCTTCCAATGGACTCTCCTTAATAAAAAAAAATAATGAAATAGTTCATTTTGGTAATGAAGTTGATTTAGAGTCAAATAAGATTAACGATATTTTTTTAGATCATTCGGGAGTATTATGGATTGGTACCCAAAAAGGTTTTTCCATATTTAAAGATGAAATGTTTTATAATTTCGGAAGTGAAGAGAAAATGCTTTCATCATTTGTGTCTAGAATTGTTGAAGATACTAATAATCAGATTTGGATTTCTGGAAATAAAGGGGTAGTTAGAATTGATAATAATACGTCGTATAATCCTATAACGGCTCCCGGATTGATTGTTAATCATATAAAAAATGCATTCGAATTAGATGTAATTGATTATTCAGGAAAAGAAAACACCATTCAATATAGATCCAATATCACAGAAGATTGGAGAGTGATCGAATCAAAAGTATTGGATGTAAAAAATTATGCAATAGGAACTTATACGATACAATTTAGAGTAAGAAATCCATATAGTAATTGGGCATATTCTATAGAATACCCATTTCAGGTAAAGCAAAAGTGGTATAAAGAAATATGGTTTATTAGCAGTATTGCTTTTATAATAACTACAGTTATATCACTCTTGGTGTCATTACAATTAAAAAAAGTAAACAAACGTAATACCTTGTTAAAAGATACTATCCGGCAATCTATTAAATTAGAGAAAGAGCTAACTACTGTACGGGAAAATGTAGCTCAGGATTTTCATGATGAATTGGGAAATAAACTGGCCGGTATAACTGTATTGTCAGAGTTAATGATGAAAGATGAAGAATTACAGAATTCTAAATCTATTCATATGATCACACAAGTAAGAAAAGATGCTAAAGATCTTTATTTTGGGATTAAAGATTTTGTATGGTCAATTGATTCTAAAAGTGATAATTTAAAAGAGTTGATATTTTATCTAACTGATTTTGGTGAAGAACTTTTTCAGAATAAAGGAATAATTTTTAAAACAGAAAAAAACCTGGCAGAAGAAAATATAAGACTTCCGTATTACTGGAGCAGGCAATTATTACTATTGTTTAAAGAAGCAATGACTAATAGTTTAAAACATTCTAATGCTACAGAGATTGTTTTGACATTTGATGTGACAGAAGGTGTATTAAAAATAGGCTTATCAGATAATGGAATAGGATTCGAAATCTCCAAAGTAAAGCGAAAAAATGGGCTAAATAATATTGTAAAAAGAGCGAAAAAAATTGGAGGAACCGTCATTGTAAAGTCTGAAAATGGTACAACGATTATTTTTGAAGGAAATATTTCTTAAGCTTAAGCGGTATGGGTTTTTTTGTAAGCTTTTTTCTGAATAAAAAAAGCCACCATAATCATTATAGTGGCTTTATGTATCTAATTGAAATGTGTTTTTTAGTCAGTTTCCTTTTTAATGTATTTTGAATACAAACCAAATAATACTGCAATAGCAAGAATACCTAAAAGTAGTTTTCCAATAATTTTATCAAAAAAAGAAATACTACCTTCTTCCGGTAATGTAATATCGGGAACCTTGCTTATTTCTGCTAATATCTCTGGTGTCAATTCTAGATATGAATCCTGACCATCTATATATCCCACCAATATTGGTTCTGTATTGCTATAGGATAACCATAAAAAATGACTTTTTATATACTTGCTTCCTAAATCAAAATAAGTGCCGTCTTCTAATTGAAAAAGTTCAGTATCAGGAAAATCCTGAATTTTGATGATTTTCTCTTCAGAGCCATACGGAATTGGAATACGAAGTTTAGCAAAGCTGGTTTGGCTTAAGAAAAAAACGAATACGGTAAAAATGGATAATTTTAATTTCATATAATCAGTATTAAATTTTTAAGTATTTGCTGTAATAAGTTACAAATTATTTATTGTTTCTAACTACGCTTAATTTAAAATCATTAAACATCAAAAATAATTCTCTTGAGTGATTTTTTTCCCACCCAAAAAGGGTGGTTTTTACATAATTGTTGTTTTGATTACTTTACTGTTCTGAGCATTTTATGAAGTAATACGATTTACGCATAAAACTTTCGCATATAGTTCGTTTCTTTTGCACTATATCTGCGTTATAAAATTCAACAATAGCTACTGCTATTCTTTAATTTTATGCCTTAATCTAGCACAAAATAATTCAAACTGTTTATACGAACTTCTTATCCATAAATCGTATAATACCATTTCATATAAAGCCGTTATAATTTTTACGAAAAGAGTGGACTATAAAATTAATGATGTGTCGTATATAAAGCGAAGTCGCTTTTTTGTTCTATGCCGTTATAATTTGTTTGTATAGAGTGTGTACTTAGCTAAGTCGAAGTAGCTATGGAAATATTGAACAATAAGTAAACAAGTTAGGGTGTGTAATTTTGTAGTTTATATGAATTAACAGAGAAACTACCCTTTTTGGGTGAGGTAATTTCTAAAATAAACTACGATCTTTGTTTTATATAAATCTTTAAAAAAGTAGGTTGAAGAAGGTTGTTCTTATAGAAGATTACGAGATTGTTTTACAGTCATATTCTAAAATTATAGATGATTCTGATGATTTTGAAGTTGTAGGTGGTTTTATGAATTGCGAGGATGCTATCAAAGAAATAAAAAATTTATCTCCAGAATTCATACTAATAGATATTACCTTACCAGGTATGAGTGGGATAGAAGGAATTAAACAAATAAAAATGATACTTCCTTCAGTAACAATTATCGTAGTAACTGTTCATGAGAATTCTAAGTATGTTTTTGAAGCATTATGTGCCGGAGCTGTAGGATATTTAACTAAAAGTAGTGGAGAAGAAAAATTATTAAAAGCTCTTTATCAAGCTAATTATGGAGGTGCGCCAATGAGTATCAATATAGCTCGTATGGTGGTAGAGTCATTCCAGGAAAAGAAGCTGGAAGAGTTAACAGAAAGAGAAAATAAAGTGCTCACATTACTATCAGAAGGCAAGAGTTACGCGAATATCGGAGAAGAATTAAATGTTAGCTTAAATACTATTAAGTACCACGTTCGAAACATCTATGAAAAATTACACGTATCGAACAAGTCCGAGGCTATTAAATTTTTTAAAAACAAATCTTAAATCAAACCAAAGATTACGATTTATTGATACGCTAAAACTACTATCTTTGCTCTAACAATGGGACAGAGAGATCACAAGTACATAGAATTTTCAGCGGATAAAAAAGTTTATTTTGCAAGCGATAATCATTTAGGAGCACCAACAATGGATAAAAGCTTTCCAAGAGAACAGAAGTTTGTGAAATGGCTAGATGAGGTTAAAAAAGATGCAGCTGCTATTTTTTTATTAGGAGATCTTTTTGATTTTTGGTTCGAATATAAAACCGTAATTCCAAAGGGATTTACCAGAACATTAGGAAAATTAGCGGAGATTACTGATTCGGGTATTCCAATCTATTATTTTGTTGGAAATCATGATCTATGGATGAACGGTTACTTTGAAGACGAGTTGAATATTCCGGTATATCATGAGCCACAAGAATTTAGTATTAACAATACTTCATTTTTTATAGGACACGGAGATGGTTTGGGGCCTGGTGATAAAGGTTATAAACGGATGAAAAAAGTATTTACGAACCCTGTTGCTAAGTGGTTTTATAGGTGGTTACACCCGGATATCGGAGTACGATTAGCTCAATATCTTTCAGTAAAAAACAAGCTTATTTCCGGAGATGAAGATGTTACTTTTCTTGGAGAAGAAAATGAATGGTTGGTACAGTATTGTAAGCGAAAACTAGAGACTAAGCATAGAGATTATTTCGTTTTTGGACACAGACACCTTCCGATGGAAATTAGTTTGGATAAAGGTGCTAAATATACCAATTTAGGAGATTGGATCGTTCATTACACGTATGGGGTTTTTGATGGCAAAGAGTTACATCTAAAAGAGTATAAATAAAGCTCGTTTTTAGATTATTTTTCTTCTAAGGTTTAAGGTTTCTTTATCGATGCGAATACCAATTTCTTGATTTTCTTTTAATTTGACATTGCTCTCTAGGAAAATGACTTTTTTATCAAAAATAGCTTCAGTTAAGAAATGATTGCCTTTGAAATACGACTTTTTTACTGTGGCTTTTAGAAGAGAATAAGCATCTATTTTTAATTCGTGAGGGTAAATAAGGAAACTTGCTTGGTTATCTTGATATTCAGGAAAAAAATCTCTAATTTTTAACTCATTTACTTCACCAAAGAGAGAAGCAATATAGTAGCTATTGGGGTTTTGATAAATTTCAAAGGTTGGGCGTTTGGTTATTATGTTACCTTGGTAAATAACAATAGTCTCATCGGCGAAAGATAAAATGTCAGTTTTGTCATGAGTAGCTGTGATGCTAGTAATTTTATTTCTTTTTAAATAACTAAAAAGGTTTCTTCGTAGAGAGCTTCTTCTAAAGTTATCAATATTCCCAAAAGGCTCGTCTAACAGAAGTAATTCTGGTTTTTTGGCAAGTACTTTTGCTAAAGCTACCCTTTGTTTTTGACCGCCGCTTAGTTTCTCAACTTTGACGTGTGCATATGGGGTCATTTCTACAATGTCTAATAACTCTTTAACACGCCCTCGCTTTAATTCTGGTTCGAAATTAGATAAATATTGACCTATATTTTCTGCAACTGTGCGATATGACTGTAGTTCAAATCCTTGCGACAGGTATTTCATGTTTTCTTGTCCAGGCACTAGATTATACAAAGGACCAAGTAGTTTTTTATCATTCCAGAACAGTTCGCCTTTATCTACATCCAAAAGCCCATAGATAATTTTTAATAATGTACTTTTTCCACAACCACTTGCTCCAATCAGTGCGATGTGTTGTCCTTTCTCAATTGTAAAGCTTATGTTTTCTAAAACAGGAATAGTTTCATAAGCAAAGGATACATTTTGAACTTTTAACATATTCAAATATATTGAACTTTACCGAAAAAAATACTGGGTTTTCAAACAAAGAAAAAACAAGTTGATAAAAATATTAAATGCTTTTTATTTAGGAGAATTAGTTTATAAAAAAAGCAACCCCCAGGTTAACTACTCCTGGGGGTCTGAATTGAAACTTAATTATAATATTTAACACAAACTCAACTTATACATAATTATGAATGTTTCAATTTTGCTGTTTTTTATGACTGATATTTATGATGCTAAGATAAGCTCAAATCTTTAACTATTTTAACAAATTTCGCGTTATACTTAACATTTAACGATGTCGTAATATCTCATTAATATTATTGCTTTTAAAATATTGAAAGCCAGTTTCTATAATATATTTGTCTTAATTTTCTCCGTTTTGTTACTTAATTCTTAATCTATTTTTTTGCAAAAAATTGAACTTGGAGTGATTCGATTAATTAAAAACATCAAATTCTGTACCATTTAGTGTTTTGAGTGTCAATTTTTGATGGGACAGATCAAGAAAAAATTTCGACTTCCCTAGTGTTTATAAAGCTTTGAGTAAATATATCTCGTTATTTATTTAAGCCTTAGTTAGGTTAAATTATAGTAAACTTTCTGTTATTTTTAAGCTTATTACTCTATCGTTAAATCAAAGGATTGAGATAAATCAGTATCACCTCCTGCATCTGTTAAGGTTCCGTCATTTGGTTTTTTTGGCATGTGACGTAGTGTAACAGTAAATATTCCAGAACTGGCATCAGTAGTTGTTAGATCGAAAGTAATTCCTACAGGATTTTCGCTTCCACTTGTTAAATAATCTGATTCCTTGTCTGTGTACGTAGTGGTAAGATTCAATCCATTTCTTCCTTCAAGGAAAAACTGATGTTCATCCGCCTCTTCTTCTATTTCTTCGTTTACATTTTCTGCAGGATTTTCACTTTCATTTAACAGGGAAATTACTCCTGAATATGTGGTATTGGCAGAAAGATTTTTGGAAACGGTTATTGCTGGAGCTGTTGGCCCATCAGCTCCATCTTCATCATACGATTTTAAAGTGACGACATCATTTCCCGAAGTTAATGTAATCGTCAATGTTGTTATTAATTCTTCATCATTAATAGGTACGGGATTGTCATCATCACTTGAGCAGGATATAAATAGAATTCCTGTAATGACTAGTGCTGAAATAAATTTGATATTTTTCATTGCCTTTAAAATTTAATAGTTAAACGTTAATTTTAGTAAAAAGTTTCTACCTAAATCATCGGCAAAGTATCGCTGACGATTTAAGTAATTTCTATAATTGGTATTTAATACGTTTTTTACGGCTAATCCAATTTTAAGCTGATTTTGTTCCCATAGTGGAAACTTAATATTTGCATCGGCATGCAATAAGTGGTATGCGTCCGGGGGCGTATTAATTTCCAGAAACACATCTTGCTGTAATCTAGGAGAAAAGACTTCTATATTAGCAGGAACTTCGTTTTGTTTGAAAAAGTACTGGCTTTCTATCGAGGCGTTAAACCCTAACCAATTTTCTTTTTCGAATGTAATTTTGTTATCAATATTTGGAGCTGGAATATTAATCAAAGGTGTATCATTTTTTGCCTCTTTGCCTTTTACCAACGAAAAACTATGACTGGTTTTCCATAGGTCATTCCACTTAGCATATAAGTTAGCATCTACTCCTAAGAGTCTAACGTCTGCTTGCCTATTTTCCCAAACAGGAAAAGCTCCTCTTAGAGATAGTTCTACACTTGTTGGGTTTAGAAGAATATAGTTATTGATAAAATTGATATAAGGTGCTATTTCCCATCTCCAGTGTTCATCGTTTTTTTGAAGAGACATTGCTATTTTATGAGAAGTTTCCTGTTTGATTCTCAGGTCTCCTAATTCAATCCTTGCGGCAGAATGGTGTAGACCATCACTAAATAACTCTGATGGGTTTGGTGCCCTTTGTGCCAAGGCATAATTGAAACGTAATTCATATTGTTCCTTAAAACTATATTGAAATCCTGCTGTAGCAGATGTATTATGATATTCAAACTTAGGATTGGTAAGCCATTGTGTGCCAGAATCTTCAATAATAAGATTTGAAAAATCTGTATCATACCCTCTTTCAGACCATCTGGTTTTCTGATAGAATTTCTTCGCATCGATTTGATTATAATCATACCGAATACCGGCATCAAAAATTAGAGCATCATTAAAATTGTATATCCCTGTGAGAAAGATACCAGCATCATATTTTTTATAATCAGGAATTAATCTTTTTACATCAGTTTCCGGATCGGCGAAGTTATCCTGATAGCGCATTAAAATACCGGCATCCAAAGTATAATCAGATTTAGCATCAAGTTTAAAATCAGAAGTAATTGTATGGGTAGTCAGTTCTAAATCAATACTTGGGATTTTTCGTAATTCCTCTGATTGTCTGATATCAAATTCAAAACGCTTATTACGTTGAAAATCATACTGAGTTGTCCATTTTCCCAACTTTTCGAACCTTTTAAAATATCGTAATCGTCCTAAATGATGTGTAACTTCTTGTTTAGGGTTGTTGATGTTGTAGGTAAAATCTCTAATAATAGAAGGTTCTCTATTGTTAATTGATTCTATAAGATCATCTACATTACCTATATGTGATGTAGCTAGAACTCCAATTTCATTATCAAAAAATGAATAGTATGCATCCCATCCATGGGTAAATTTATTAACCCCTAATGAGATAGAGATTCCTTTTTCGAAAATTCCTGTATTCGATAAAATATAATCAGGAGCTTCCACATCTCCAAAACGTTTTAGGGTTCCTTGAGCTTTAAAAAACCATCCATTTTCGTGTCCTTTTGAGATTTTAGAAGATATTGTACCTCCTCTTCCATTATTTGCTCCAGTAATTATCGTTTTTCCGATGAGTGTATCCTTAGCAGGTGAAATATGAGGCTCTATAACAACTACTCCTCCTATGGCATCACCTCCATATCGCAAAGCCGCCGCTCCTTTTACCACAGTAATGCTACCAGCAGTATTGATGTCTACATTTGGAGCATGCTCTTCTCCCCACTCCATATCCTGCATTCTAACGCCGTTATTAATGATAAGAATCCTACTTCCATTTAAACCTTGGATGATTGGTTTAACGATCGTAGCACCTGTATTTAAAGAAGATACTCCGGTAATTTCCCGTAAAGCATCTCCCAAAGAAGCACTACTATACTTTTCTAAAATGTTTTGCCCTATGGTTTCTTCCTGAGAAGAAGAGGTTTTGTTATGTTTGGCTCCGGATACTTTTACTTCCTCTAATTCACTTAAATGATGCTCCAGATAAAAATCTTTTTTGGAGATTTTATTTAAGTTTATAGTGACTACCTGAGAGTTGCAATTTTCATGAGAAATGGTAAAAGCATATGATGTAGGGCATAGATCTTTGATAACATAGCTACCATTTTGATCAGTTTTTATTGTTTTATTATTATATGTAATGGTTGCTTCTTCAAGAGGTGTACCATCGTGAAAATCGATGATAGTGCCAGAAATAGTTTTATCACATTCTTGAGCGGATAAAAATCTGATTCCAAGAAGAAACACTATACAAAGTGTTTTTCTTTTCATGACTGAAAAATAAAGCGGTACAATTGCCTTAAATTAAGACAATAAATTCGTGATTAATTATAAAAAAATGAAGGAATTAGGCAATAGGAGGTGCCTTATTTAGAAAAGAAAAACTAATATAAGAATCAATATATAAATCCTTATAATTGATAAGAATATTTTTTGTTGGAATACTTTTTATATCTGCGCTATAAGTAATATTACCAGAAACAAAATCATTATCAATGTTTTCTGAAGCCAGCTTGCATATCTCACAATCAGCATCGTTAGCATCGTCATGATTTACACTATGTAAATCGACTAACTGCATTAAACTGAATAAAATCAGAAATGCAGATGCAATGATATGTTTGTTAGACTTCATAACGACAAATAAACGAAAAAAAAAGAAAATTAGTATGTACTTACAGCAATAAAGTATGTTAAAGTATTACAAATTCGATTGATTTCTGAACAATTGCTTCTATATCTTTAGATACATATTTTTTATTCCAAGGATGTTTTACGCCAAAAATATGATCTGCATCTTTGACTATGAACAATTCACTTTTAGGGCTCCAAGTATGTAATTGTTTTGCTTCTGCAATATCAACAGTGGGATCACTTGATCCGTGAACGATGAGGTGTGGGGCTTGTATATTTTTAGAGGCTTTGGAAATGGTAAGCCTATCTTTATTTTCTAGAAATGAGGTGTAAAATTGATAGTAGTGTGGCATCTGTTGTTTAGTTCTTCCGTTCTCTATATACATAACCCCATTTTTTTTCCAAGTTTCTAAATCCTGACCTTTTGGAAATCGACTTTCATAATCACAAACACTTGCCCAAGTTATTAATTTAGTGATTAAAGGGTTTTCGTATGCTTTAATTATTGAAATTCCTCCACCTCTAGAGTGTCCTATTAAAGTTATGTTATTAGAATTGATGTGATTTTTGAACTCGAAATTTACTACAGTTACCCAATTGATAACAGATTCCAGGTCATCTAATTCTTTTATATAATTGTTTTGGCCGAATGCTTCTAGATCAGGAAAGTCTATTGGTTGTTCTATGGTGCCTCCATTATGAGAAAAATTAAACTTAATAAAGAAGAACCCTGCTTCAGCAAATTTGGCAGCTACTAAATCCCATGCACCCCAATCTTTAAATCCTTTGTATCCATGACAAAAAATTACAACTGGTTTATGATTTTCTTGGTTGTCATAAAAAATATCGGTTAGAATAGGTTTGCCATGTTTCCCTCTTAATGGTATATTCTTTTTCTTTATAATCATAGTTATACTTCTTTTTCAGTAAATGGAATCTGTAGAGATGCTATTTCTATGATTAATTTTTTAAGTTCCAGAATGTATTTTTCGAATACATCTGGCGTTACATCATAATCAATTTTTCCTCTGGCTGACGTTTTGGTACCAAACTTTAAAAAACCTTCTTTTAGATTTTTAAAAGAAATGATACCTGCATGAAATGAATCTCGATGTTTTTCATTTTGTTGCATATATGCATATGCCAATATTTGGATAATCTTACTGTATTTATAATCTTCGGTAATAATATTCCAATCCATTAGCACCACATCGCCTTTATTTACTTTTCCTGTTTTATAGTCAATAACTCTTAATTGTCCATCAATTTCATCAATACGATCTACTTTTCCTTTTATATACACAGGAAAACCTAATTCGGGTATCTTTAGTTCTGCTTTAAGATTACTTTCTATGGCTAGAATTGTAATTTGGGAACCTGACTTTACTATGTTTTCTTCTGATTTAAGGAAATTAAAAATATATTTTTTAGCTACTTCAAAAATAAGAAGGTTTTTACCTTGGGTAATATCAAGTTTCGTATATTCTTTTCTAAATTGATATGTAATTTCCGTATCTATTTGGGAGATCATTTTACCTATATCCTCAGTGGTAAGGGTTTTTTGCTCTAGAGGTTTGTAGAAATTCTCTAAAGTATTATGGATGACCGTTCCTAAAGTATTTGCTGCTATGGTTTCCTCTACTTGATCATTCTCTCTAATTCTTAGTATGTATTGATAATAAAAATCAATGGGGTTTCGAATATATGATGTTAGCGCAGAAGGAGATAATCCATGAGCTGCTAATTCTTTTATACTTTTTAAAACATCTTCATCCTTTTCAATAATTAGTGAATTGCTAGTCAATTTAGGGACATCAGATGAAATTGTATATTTTGTTAACTTGTGTTGCGGTCTTTTGTCAATTTCTAGTTGATGTAAGAACCTACTTTTTTCTCCTCCTCCGACACCATCACTTTCGGTATTATAAATGATATATACTTTTTTTGCACGTTGGATCAGTCTATAAAAATGATACGTGTAGATGGCATCTTTTTCCTTATATGTAGGTAGGTTATAGGCTCTTTTTAGATCGTATGGAATGAACGAATTACTGCTTTTTCCGGCTGGTAAAATTCCTTCATTAACAGAGGTGATAATTACTGTTTCAAAATCTAAACAACGAGATTCTAGCATTCCCATTAGTTGTAACCCACGAAAAGGTTCTCCTCTAAAGTCTAATGTCTCAGAACTCATTACATCTTTATAGAGATGGTATAAGGATGTGATAGTTGCCATATATTCATAACTGATGTGTAATGTTTGCAGACGATTAAACACTAAATGAAAACGATATACGTATTCTAATTCTAATGCATTTTTATCTTTATCCAAGTAGTTTTTTAAGTGCATTATAATTTTTCTACACCTGTCTATGGCTTCGGAAGCATTGTTCCAATGTCCAAATAACAATTCTAAATTATCTTTTTGTGTTTGTGGTCTATCTTCTTTTTGTAATATATCTAGGTTTATATAGACGAGGTTTTCTTTAGATATTATGGATACTATTTCATCTGCAATGGGGCCTAATAGCCAACGAGTAGGTTGGCTGTTTAAGATTTGCAATACAGATTTGTAATAGTGCCCTTTTGGATTTGGGTTTTTGTGGAGTAGAAATAATAATTCAAAAAAAGAGGTTAAGGGAACTTCTTGTAACGGAAGACCCATTGTTATGTTTAGTGAATTGATTGTATCGGGTAATGCGTTGAGAACAGGTAGTAATAATGTCTCGTCTGCTAAAACCAGTGCTGTATCTTCGATATTTGAAGGGGGTATTGATTTTAAAATTTGCCCTACGAATTTTGCCTGCCCTATATTTTTTGGTACTCCAATGAGGTGAATATCCTTAGGAGCAGAAAAATTGTTTTTGATCCAGTGAAATGGCTCTTTTTTGTAATATTTCCATTGGTTCTTAAAATTCCTAAGGAAAAGAGAAGCTTCATGATAGGTGTTTTCTATAAAAAAAGCATCGGCGTCCCAATATGCTTTGCCGTATCCGGACTCCAATAATGATTGAAAAATAGTTTGTTCGGCATTATTCAATGCATTGAACCCAACCAGAATATGTTGTTGGTTGTTTTGTGCTATATACCCTGTAATATTTTCGGCAGCTTTTCTGTATAATAAGCCTTGGTATCCTATGTTGTTTTTTAATAATTTATCTTTAAAATTGCTGTAGTATTCTGATAGATTTTTCCAAAAATTAATATAATTCTGTACTAATTCTGTTTTTTCCTTTTGTAGATACCAATGATTAAGGTCTTGTATTCCGGATAAATAAGAAAAAAAACTATGGTGATCAATACAATATCGATCAATTTCGTTGAAGTCGTGGATGAGGGTTTGTGCCCAACTGCTAAATGTTTCTAGAGATTCTTTTTCAAGATCAGCATGAGTACTAAGATAGGTTTCATAAAACTCGAATAGGGTATGTATAGCATCTATTTGCCGTAATCCTGATAGTTGCGAAATAAACTCTTCAATACTAAGAATGATAGGTGCAATTATGGTTTGCTCCTTATAGTGGTTTAGGATTTCTTTTTTTAGAAAAAGTCCTGCTCTTTTACTGGGAACAATAAAAATCAGTTCACTGATATTATCATACTGATGCTGAACTTCAACGACTATTTCTTTTAGAAAATTACTCACCGTGTAAAAATAAAAAACGCCCCGATAATCGGAGCGTTTTTTTTGTATTTAGTTAGAGAACTACTATTTGTTAAGGTTGATCTCTACACGTCTGTTTTGTCTTCTTCCGTCTCTAGTTTTATTAGAAGCGATTGGCTTTTCTTCACCATATCCAACAGCAGATAATCTAAACTGATCAACACCATTTTGTGTTAAATACGTTTTAACTGCATTAGCTCTAGCGTCAGATAATTTCTGGTTTGCAGCAGCTCTACCTTGACTATCAGTGTGTCCTTCGATAATAAATTTAGCTGTAGGATATTCTGCTAAGATCTTAAGGATATCACCTAATACTTTCTCTGATTGTTTTTTGATAGAAGATTTAGCTGAGTCAAATAATACCTGAGCAGCATACTCATTCAGTGTTTTTTGTACTTCTTCAGTTACTTCAGGACATCCGTTGTTTGCAACAGTACCAACAACATCAGGACAGTTATCTTTTTCGTCGATTACTCCGTCACCATCTTTATCTTGGTAAGGGCATCCGTTATTAGCAGCAGGACCTACTTCATCAGGACAACCGTCTTTAGCATCAGTGATTCCGTCACCATCAGTATCAGGACATCCGTTTAAGTTAGCTAAACCAGCAACAGTAGGACACTCATCTTTAGGATCAGGTATTCCGTCACCGTCAGTATCAGCACATCCGTTGAATTCTGCTAAACCAGCAACATCAGGACAATCATCTTTTGCGTCAGTGATTCCATCACCATCAGTATCAGGACATCCATTAAATTCTGCTAAACCAGGAACTTCCGGACACTCATCGTCTTTGTCATATATTCCGTCACCGTCTGTATCTTTTCCTCCGAATGCGAAAGTAAGACCAGCAGCGTGTTGGAAATGAGTAGGAGGATAGTTGCTAACCTCGTAATCTTCGAATACGTGCTTATAAGTAGTTTGTAAGTTGAAAGCTAAGTTTTCAGTAAACCAAAGGTTAATACCAAAAGAACCGTTTAATGTTCCAGCACCGATTTCATCTAACCAAGTGTAACCACCACCAACTCCAAGGTATGGCTCAAACCATTTGCTGTTTAATACATTTTTAAGACTGTAGCTTATGTTAGCATCTGCAGCATAATAAGACCAGTCATCAACAGATACATTAGTTCCGTCTTCAGTTTCTCCATATTTATCAATCTTATTTACTGATCCTGCAACAGAAAAAGTAAACCCATCTCCGATATATCTACCTACAGATAATCTAGATACTGATGGAAGGATATTCCAGTGGTCAGTAGCGTTAAAAAACTCACTAAAGATATCTCCTTGTACAGGTAGATCTCCACCAGAAGGAAAGATGTCAACAGCATTAACGCCAATCGATACTGCCCAAGGGTTGTTTTGATCTTGTGCATTCGCAGTACTGAACCCAAGTACTAATAACGAAGCCACTAAAAATCTGCTAAGATGTTTCATATTCAATAATTTAATTTTTAAGTGTTAATTAGAGCAAATGTAATATGTTAAATATTACTGTCAAAGACAAAACTAATAAATTTTTCTTAATAGGCCAGTGTATATCACCGTTTGCGAAGTTTTTAAAGTTCTAATTTATGTTTTTAAGCACCCCTCAAATGTGAAAAAAATGACTTAAGCAGATAAAAAAAACAGTTTTTATCCTGATAATTATGATACAATTATAAGATAAAATATTTTTTATCACTAATATTATACTGGTAATTGTGCAAAATAATCGTTAGTCTACATATTCTATGCTTATTTTATCGTTGAAATACACAAGTATTTTATTAAGCACAATATATCCTATGCTTGTAAGAAGTTTTTCGTATTCTTTTATTTGTTTGGAGTGGGATGATTCATGCTTTCCAGTTTTATAATCTATTATAGTGGCTATGCCATTTTTATCAATTACAATTCTATCTGGTCTATATAATTTGCCTTTAGAAATGATATCTCTCTCGTTTAAAATAGTATTGTCATCAGTAAAATATTGGGATAATTCTGGGTGATCTACTACTTTTTTTAATTCTTTGGATATTAATTCTCTATCCTGTGAGGTGATCATACCTGTCTCATGAGCATTTTCAATAACATTTTCTAAGTCAGAAGAGATATGTATAGAGGCCATTAATTCATGAATAAGATTTCCTTTTTCTAAAGCAATTTCTTGTGAAGTATCCCAAAGTTTACCAGAATTAGTAACGATATGCACTTTATATTTTCTTTCTGAAGTATCAAATTTTGTAAATGAGAAAGTTTTTATTTTAGAGGATGTAGTGACAATTTCTTTATACGGCCTAGAAAAATTTCCAAAGCCATATACTAATTGGTTGTCATCCCACTTTCCTATATGTTTAAGGTAGTTAATCAATTTTCCTGAAAATTTGTTTGGATTACCGTCACCTTTGCTGTTAATTTCTTTCTTGGAGATGATGTACAGTTGCTCCTTTGCTCTGGTAAGGGCCACATAAAGTAAGTTCAGAGCATCTAATTCTAATTGAGAATTTCTTTTCGCTACAATTTTTTCGCCAACAACACCGTACTCGGATATTTCTTTATTGTAATTAACAAATACTTCGTCAAAGCCATGAAAATCTTTTTTTGGAACAGATAACCAGGTTTTTGGTTCAATTTCTCTGTAGATATCAATATTCGCATATGGATAAATCACACATGGAAATTCTAAGCCTTTGGATTTATGGATTGTCATTATCTGAATTGCATCTTCGCTTTCTGGAGCTACAATACTTAATGTGTCTTTTTTTTGTTTCCAGTAGGATAGAAACCCTATAATTCCGTCTGGATACTTCTGGGTATAATTAAATATGGTGTCTAAAAAAAAGTGCAAATAAGCTGGATTAGAATCTGCAAGATTAAAACTGCTAATAATATACTCTACACTGTCATAAAATGGTTTAATAGTTATTTTTTGGAAATCGAATACAATTCCTAAAGTTCTGAGTTCTTTAGAAAAGATTTGATTCGAAGTGTATATCATTCTTTTTAGGAAGGAGTGCTTGGCTTTTATGTAAAATCGTTCTGCTATAAAATGAAGTACATTTGTTTTTGCGATTAGATCTTCGGGGAATGCATTCCAGGTAAGAATGTCGATAATAAAATTTACTCTCGGGTCATTCTTGATCAAAAGGGTTTCTGATGAAATTATTGCGATACCTTTTTCAGTAAGAAAATCTGCTATTGCTGTCCCTTCTTTTTGTCTTCTTGTTAAAATACATAGCTCATTAAGTTGATATTCTTTTTGTTGAAGTTCTAGAATAGTCTCATATACTTTTTCCGGATAGATTTCATTTTCTTCAGCAGCATTTTTTGCCTCTATAAAGGAGATGTTTACATAGCCATCCTTATTGTTGTTATATTCTTGGTTATTGCCTAGTAAGTATAATTTTTTATGTATTTCATTGCTAAAATCACTAGATAAAAACGTAAATAGATTATTATTGAACTTAATGATTTCTTCATGGCTCCTGTAGTTTTTTGGTAAATTAAGAAGCTGCTTTTCTTTTACAGAAAAAGGATTTTGGTTTAGCGAAAGGTTAATAAATTGTTCTGCTTTTCCGCCCCGCCATCTGTAAATAGCTTGCTTAGCATCACCAACAATTGTTAGTTGCCCTCTTTTGCCAGTTAGTGTTTCTGTAGCAATTGCATTGTCAATCAATGGGATCATATTGTTCCACTGTAACTCTGAGGTGTCCTGAAACTCATCAATAAAATAATCCCTGTATCTTTCTCCTAGGCGTTCATATATAAATGGCGCGGGTTGATCCTGTATTGCTTCACTGATAATTTTGTTAAACTCAGATATTAAGAGGATACTTCTTTCCTTTTTGATATTCAGGAGTTCTTTATGGATAGCATTTAAAACAGAAAGAGGGGTAATATTACTAATCACGTTTGTTAGTAATTTTATCTGAGATAGCTGATCTTTTATCGCCAAAAACACTTCTTCGATTATAGGTCTTAGGCTATCAATACTATCTTTTTTTATAGGATCTAGTGTTTTGTTGTAAAAACTCGTTGTTTCTATCTGTTGTGCCCATTTGGTCTTTGTAAAATCAAATTTGGTTTCCCCATTAGAAAGTTTCTTAAAAAAACTTGGAATCGTACCTCTGGTAAAGTCATTATGTTCGATTCCGTGATCACGTATTTTAATAAGAATTTCATTAGAAGAAGATTTGACTTCATTTTTAATAAGAGTATTCTTTTTGCGTAATATTTTTTTTAGCTCTTCAAAATCATCAACAGTTTTATCTGAGATTTTATCAAGATGTGCCCTGTCATTTTCACTAAACAGGAGTCTTGCTACCTTGTTTAGTTCGATTGTAATATCCCAGCTCTTGTCGTCTTCTAATTTGCTTAGGGCAAAGTCAATAATTATTTTTGTATAAGCGTCATCGATGCCTACTTTGGCAATTAAGGCATTTACAGATTCCTCCAATAATGATTCCGTATCCATTTCAATCTCAAAATTCATGGGAATACCTAAGTCATGAGCAAATGTTCTTATAACTCTATGTGTAAATGTATCAATAGTCACAATGTCAAAAGCGGAATAGTTATGGAGGATGTTATTAAGAATTCGGCTTGCTTTTTGCCGAATTGCTTTTTCATCAATTTTTGTTTCTCTGATAATATCAGATAATAAGGGTAGGTTTTCTATTGACGTTGCTGGATCACTAAGTGCTACTAAGTTTTCCAATACTCGGGTTTTCATTTCTGCAACGGCTTTGTTTGTAAAAGTTATTGCTAAAACGTTTTTATAACTATCCCTAAACTCACCACTTAATAGGGTTATTAGATATGCTTTGACCAAAGTATATGTTTTTCCAGCTCCGGCGGAAGCATTGTATATGGTAAAAGCTTTTTGAGAATTCAAAGTTCGTTTTTTACTAAAGTACTAAAAAGTGTAATTTGCTTATAATAATAACCGCTAAATATAACGTATTATAGGGTGATTATAGAAATCTGCTTTTAATTAATTTATCATTGTTGTCCAGATAAAATAAGTAAAACATCTCAAGAATTACTGAAATAGCAAGTTCTCAAGATTTTGATCATTCTAGAGGTTGCTTTTCGATTTTTTCAAAAGTATCTTCTTTAGTTATTGGTTTGTTGTAAAATATTAAATAGTAACGATTTAAAATTTAGTCTTGGCTCTTGTTTCTTGAAGCGAAGCGATCTTGTGTCTTTAATCGGACCTTACTGTCAATTTATAATAGGTATTAATTTTTTATTCATCACTCTAATTCCTAAATTTGGATTTATTTTTATTCGTATTAACTAAAAAATCAAATTATGTCATTTGAGTTACCAAAATTAAACTACGCATTTGATGCATTAGAGCCAAATATAGATGCCCGTACAATGGAAATCCACCATGATAAACATCATGCAGGGTATACAAGTAAATTGAATGCGGCGATAGATGGTACTGACCTTGAAGGCAAAACTATAGAGAATATTCTTATTAACCTTGATAAATCAAATGGTGCAGTAAGAAATAATGGAGGAGGTTATTATAATCATAGTCTTTTTTGGGAAGTAATGTCACCAAATGGAGGAGGTGCTCCTTCTGGGGAATTGGCAGATGCTATCAATACGGCGTTTGGATCTTTTGAAGCTTTTAAAGATGCTTTCTCTAAAGCTGCTGCTACTCAGTTTGGGTCAGGATGGGCTTGGTTATGTGTTCAGGAAGGTGGAAAAGTAGAGGTATGCGCTACTCCTAATCAGGATAATCCTTTAATGCCAGGTGTTGGATGTGGAGGAACTCCTATACTAGGGTTGGATGTATGGGAACATGCTTATTACTTGAATTATCAAAACCGTCGTCCAGATTATATTTCTGCATTTTTTAATGTGATTAATTGGGATGAGGTATCGACTCGATATGCTCAGGGAAAGTAATATTTCTTATATAATATTAAAAAAACCATCAGATATTAATTTATTTGATGGTTTTTTTATTCTTTCATTATGCATAAATCGTATTACTTCGTATCTAATAATGGGTGTGTTGGGTAAAATAGTGGTAGGTGAGATGCAAATTATTTCAGGAAAAACAATAATTATATTGATGTAGTTGATTGCTCAAAAGGAGTTTATTTTATGTGTCTATGATAATGATGGACAAAAAATAAAGAGTAAAAGAATAATGATAGAGTGAGAAGTTTAAAATAGAGATTGATTAAAAAAGAGTTATGATATGGTAGCTATTTTTTTAATCAATATTTTTTAAGAATTGGTGTAAAATAAAAAAAGGTGGAAGATCCACCTTTTTTTGCCCCAAATCTACCATGAACTTAACCTACTTATGCTATGGCTTTGCTAATATAAAGCGTTATTTCGTTGTGTGAAAATGTTTTAGATGAAAAGCTAAAATACTTGTTGAACTACACAAATTAATACCTTTTTAAGGGGGTTATTTGCTCTTTTTTAATAAGCTCTTTCGTTTTTACCTTCATAAAAGTTTATAAAAGCTTTATTCACTACTCTATTTCCTCCTACAGTTGGGTAATCTCCTGTAAAATACCAATCTCCTAAATTTTTAGGACACGCTACATGTAGATTATCCACAGTTTGATAAATTATTTTTACCTCAGCTTTAACCGTTTCGTCGCTTAATAATTCAGCTATTTTATCGCTTATTTCCTGATCTTCGAATCCGTTATAAAGTTCTTTTACAAAATTCTGAACTTCCTCATCTTTTAAGTTTTCCTGAGCTTTACATTTTTCATATACTTGCTCTACAAGGTCGTAATTCCCATTTTCTTTGAGTAATTCTAAAGCAGCCTTAAAAGCTACTAACCCTTCTAATCGTGCCATGTCAATTCCATAGCAATCCGGGTAACGAATTTGAGGAGCAGAAGAAACAACAACAATTTTTTTAGGGTTTAGTCTATCTAACATCTTGATAATACTCTTTTTTAGTGTAGTACCTCTTACGATGCTATCGTCAATAATTACCAGATTGTCATTAGATTTTACCACTCCATAAGTGACATCATATACGTGGGCTACCAAATCATCTCTGCTGCTGTCTTCGGTTATGAATGTACGCAGCTTGGCATCTTTAATAGCGATCTTTTCGGTACGTAATCGGTGCGAAAGAATTTCTTTAAGACGTTCGTCAGTTAATGTTTCTTTTTCAGATAGTATGGTTTCGTTCTTTTGCTTGTTTAGCTCATCTTGAGCTGCTTCTACCATACCGTAAAAAGAAGTTTCCGCAGTATTAGGGATAAAAGAAAAAACTGTATTTAAAGTATCGTGATCTATTTCTTTTAAAACCTGTGGCATTAATAATTTACCAAGTTTTTTTCTCTCTTTGTAAATTTCAGCATCACTTCCTCGTGAAAAATAAATACGTTCAAAAGAACAAGCTTTGCGTTCTAATGGGTCTATTATTTTGGTGATAGAAGTCTCTCCGTCCTTTTTGATTATGATGGCTTTCCCAGGGTCTAACTCAACGACATCATCAAAAGCAACATTAAAGACTGTTTGAATAACTGGTCTTTCAGAAGCGACAACCACAACCTCATCATCCTTGTAGTAATAAGCAGGTCTAATTCCAGCAGGATCTCGTATTACAAATGCATCTCCATGACCAAGCATACCTGCCATTGCATATCCACCATCCCAATCTCTAGAGGATTTTTTCAGAATTTTAGCAACATTTAGACGCTCTACTATTTGAGGAGAAGCATCAACTTTGCTAAATCCTTCTTTTTTTAGTTTTTTGTAGAGTTTGGCTACTTCAGAATCTAGGAAATGACCTATTTTTTCCATGACAGTAACCGTGTCGACATGATCTTTAGGGTGTTGTCCTAATCGTACGAGGTTTTTAAATAACACATCATTATTTGTCATATTAAAATTACCTGCAACAATCAGATTACGGTGCATCCAGTTATTCTGTCTTAGAAACGGATGAACACTTTCTACACTGTTCTTCCCAAAAGTACCATAACGAACATGTCCTAAAAGTACTTCTCCTATATATGGGATATTTTTTTTCTGCAATGCTACATCATCAGCATATTCCGGATGCTCTACTAATTCCTTATTGATTCGGTCATTAATTTGTGAAAAGATATCTTGTATAGGCATAGATTCACTGGATCTCACCCTACTTATGTATCTTTCTCCTGGATCTGTATCTAATTTAATACTAGCAAAACCGGCACCATCTTGTCCTCGATTGTGCTGCTTCTCCATCATTAAGTACATTTTGTTTACCCCATAAAAAGCACTTCCATATTTCTCCTTATAGTACTCTAGCGGTTTTAATAACCGGATAAATGCAATTCCGCATTCATGTTTTAAAGCATCACTCATTGTATTCCAAAAATTCTGTTGTTGTGTTGTGTATTTAATTTTATAATATCAATACCCAGTGGTAGTAATATTAATTTATCTATTAAGACAATTCTATCTCGAATTGTGTTAGTCGTTTAAATTCTAAAAGTCTCTTTCGAACTTCTTCCCGATTTAAGTTTTCCATTCTTTCTGTACCAAATTTCTCCACACTAAAAGAAGCTAGGTTTGAAGCATGAATAACTGCTTTTTTCATATTCTCGAAAGAAATATCACCTGTTTTTGCTAAAAATCCGGTGAAACCTCCAGCAAATGTATCTCCTGCTCCAGTAGGGTCAAATACTTCTTCAAGGGGTAAAGCTGGTGCGAAGAAAACTTCATCTTTATGAAACAGCAGTGCTCCGTGTTCTCCTTTTTTGATAACGATGTATTTAGGCCCCATTTTTTCAATGGCTCTTGCTGCTTTTACTAATGAGTATTCTCCACTTAATTGCCTGGCTTCTTCATCATTAATTGTGATTACATCAACTTTGGCTATGACTTTCATTAAATCGTCTAATGCATTATCCATCCAAAAATTCATGGTGTCTAATGCTATTAGTTTAGGAGTAACAGTCATTTGGTTTATAACACTAAGTTGAACCAAAGGGTGTAGATTTCCTAACATTACAATTTCAGCGTCTTTAAAGTGATCTGGCACCACCGGTGAAAAATCAGCTAATACGTTTAATTGAGTTTCTAAAGTATCTCTAGAATTTAAGTCATTATGATATCTGCCACTCCAGAAAAAAGTTTTACCTCCTTTTACAACTTCTATTGCAGAAGTGTCGATGTTTTTCTCTTGGAGCATTTTGATATATTCCTCAGGAAAGTCTTCTCCCACTACTGAAACAATAGCTGATGAAATGTTAAAATTTGCAGCTGATAGACCAATATAAGTTGCTGCTCCTCCTAATATTTTATCCGTTTTACCAAAAGGGGTTTCGATAGCATCGAAGGCTACAGTACCTACAATAAGTAATTTGCTCATAAATTAGCAGTATATATTTTTTGCAAATATACGCTTTACTTTCTAGTAAATCATATAAGAACTTCTTGCTTTTTAAAAGCTTAGAAATCTGTTTAGAAGCGGTTTTATTTTCTTCCAAAATCCGCTGGTATTTCTCCCCATGCTTTGGTTTCCCATTTTACTATTTTGGTAGTATATGTATTTGTTTTAAGCCAATGAATTGCGCGGTCTACAAGATCAAACATTGCAGAGTTTTTAGCATTACGTTGTAATTTTGTTTTACAATTTTTTTGTTTCACCCAGCCCATTGCAATTCTAGAGTCCGTATATAGAATTCGGTCGCTTCCTTTTTTTTTGAGATAAGCTAACCCGTGAACCAAAGCTAAAAACTCTCCTATATTATTAGTTCCTTGAGGAAAAGGGCCTTGATGAAAAAGTTGCTTTTCGGTTTGAGTATCGACACCTCTATATTCCATTTTTCCTGGATTACCACTTGATGCTGCATCTACAGCTATAGAATACAGATTAGGCTCTCCTATTTTTTCTAGTTGTTCAGTGGTAAGAGTAGTTTTTGTTTTGCTTTTTCCTTTATAATCTTCATAATCTCCATTAGATGCTTTTTTGGCAAGGTCAAAAGATTCGAAAGACTTAAATTTTGCACCAGAATACCCTTTTATTGCTGCTTGGCAATCATTCCATTTCATATAGATACCCGGTCTGTGCCCTTCCCACACTACATAAAATTTCTCTTTTTTAGCCATGTTTACTTGTTGATTATTTATGATTATTAGTTGACAGGTATTTTCCGCTGAAATCTATTTTCTAAGTTAGGGATGGTTCATTGATCCTTAGTTGTTCTAAGAAATCATGAATCCCATATTTGAAACATGATTCATATGAATTCGGTAATCTAAGATAAGAGGTATCACACTAAGTTTGTCGTAGTATTTTCGAAGGATGTCATATATAAAGATAGTGTATAGCCTGCTCGAATGCCACGATAATAAAATTTCTTACCTATTAAGAGCTTTTATATTGTGCTCTTTTTTACAGGAAACAAAAGCTCTTCTATAACGATCGGAAAATGTTTATACTCTAATTGATGAATAGCTTTGGCAACATCATCTGCATCATCATCATCTTTTATAGGTGTTTTTGCCTGAAAAATAATACCTCCTTCATCATAATGTTCACTTACATAATGAATCGTAATTCCGCTTTCTTTTTCGTTATTTTTTACAATAGCTTCATGAACATGGCGACCATACATTCCTTTTCCTCCGTATTTTGGCAGTAGTGCAGGATGTATGTTGATTACCTTATCAGGGAAAGCAGCAATGATTTTTTTTGGAAAAATCCATAGGAATCCAGCTAAAACAATCAGGTCAGGTTTGGCATCTAATAAGACATTTAGTACCTCATTAGTGTCATAAAGTGACTCTTTGTCAAAGTGTAAAGCCTTTACTTTTAGGTCATGAGCGCGTTTTAGAACTTTGGCACGCAGGTTGTTAGAGAACACATGTGTTACCTCAGCAATTTCTCGTTCCTGAAAGTACTTAATAATGTTTTCGGCATTGGTACCGGAGCCGGAAGCAAAAATAATGATACGTTTCATAGATTGAATGTTGTTAATTAGAGAGCACAAAAAAAATAATTATTATCCATTTTTAGGTAGCAAAAACGCAATACTTCGTTATATTTGATAAAATACAAATACATTTTTATGGGATTGTGGGGTTTTAAAATAAAGTTTTTTATTTTTGCCACCTAATTAAAAAATTAAAATTAAACATTATGTCAGACATTGCATCAAGAGTAAAAGCGATAATCGTTGACAAATTAGGAGTAGACGAAAACGAAGTTGTTAATGAAGCTAGTTTCACAAACGATCTAGGCGCTGATTCGTTAGACACTGTAGAATTGATTATGGAATTCGAAAAAGAATTCGATATTCAGATTCCAGATGATCAAGCTGAAAACATCGCAACAGTTGGTCAAGCAATATCTTATATTGAAGACGCAAAGTAATAACTTCACAACAACATATGAATCTTAAGCGAGTTGTAGTCACAGGACTGGGTGCATTAACACCTATCGGAAACAATATTGATGAATATTGGGACGCATTAATTAATGGTAAGAGTGGTTGTGCTCCTACTACATATTTTGATACCGAAAATTTCAAGACTAAATTTGCTTGCGAACTTAAGAATTACAATCCCACAGATTATTTCGAAAGGAAGGATGCACGTAGACTTGATAAATTTGCACAATATGCTATTGTTTCTTCAGAAGAGGCGATAAAAGATGCAGCTATCGACCTTGAGAAGGTTGATAAATTTAGAGTTGGGGTGATTTGGGGAGCAGGAATTGGCGGTATAGAAACTTTTCAAGAAGAAGTAATAGGGTATACTAAAGGAAATGGAACACCACGTTTCAATCCATTTTTTATCCCAAAAATGATCGCTGATATTGCTCCAGGACATATTTCTATTAGAAATGGTTTTATGGGACCGAACTATACTACGGTTTCTGCTTGTGCATCTTCTGCTAATGCAATGATTGATGCCCTAAACTATATACGTTTAGGACATTGTGATATTATTGTTACAGGAGGAAGTGAAGCAGCAGTTACTATCGCTGGTATGGGAGGTTTTAATGCAATGCATGCCTTATCAACAAGAAATGAAAGCCCGGAAACAGCTTCTAGACCTTTTGACGGTACCAGAGATGGTTTTGTCTTAGGAGAAGGAAGTGGAGCTCTCATTCTCGAAGAGTATGAGCATGCAAAAGCACGTGGCGCTAAAATTTATGCAGAGGTTGTAGGTGGCGGAATGTCTAGTGATGCATATCACATGACAGCACCTCATCCAGATGGAATTGGAGTAGAACGTGTAATGCTTAATTGTTTAAGAGATGCAGGTGTAAAACCAGAGCAAGTAGAAGCTATAAATACTCACGGCACCTCCACACCATTAGGAGATGTTGCAGAATTGAAAGCGATTACTAAGGTTTTTGGAGAACATGCACCTAATATTAATATCAATTCTACAAAATCAATGACAGGACATCTACTAGGTGCTGCTGGAGCAATAGAAGCTATTGCTTCTATTTTAGCAATGGAGCATAGTATTGTGCCTCCTACAATTAATCACACCACGGTGGATGAAAACATTGATCCAAAATTGAACTTGACATTAAATAAGGCTCAAAAACGTGAAATTAAGTATGCAATGAGTAATACTTTCGGGTTCGGAGGTCATAATGCTTGTGTATTATTTAAAAAATTAGACGAATAATAATGAGTGTTATTCGAAACATACTAAGTTCCCGCTCTGAAAAGAACGGGAATTTTTTTTCAAAAATTCAAAAGATACTTGGATTTAAGCCTAAAAACATAAAACCTTATGAAAAAGCATTTACCCATAGATCACTGAATCTAAAAGATAAAAAGGGAAATGCTGTTAATTATGAAAGGTTGGAGTTTTTAGGAGATGCTATGCTAAGTAGTGTAATTGCTGCTCATTTGTTTAAAGAAGTTCCCGAAGGTAATGAAGGATATCTTACTAAAATGAGAGCTAAAATAGTAAGTAGAAAACATCTTAATGAACTAGGAAAAGATCTAAAACTAATAGAACTGGTACGTAGCAATATTCCTAAGTCACAATTTGGTATCAATATTCACGGAAATCTTTTTGAAGCTTTGATAGGGGCAATTTATCTGGATAGAGGTTTTGTATATTGTGAGCGATTTATACACGAAGCAGTAATTAATCCATATGTAGATATAGAAAGCCTCGAAGGGCAAGTTATTAGTTATAAAAGTCTATTGATAGAATGGTGTCAGAAAGAAAAGAAGATCTTTAATTACGAAATTTATGAAGATACAGGAAAAGATGAAATGAAGCATTTTGCTGTAAAGCTCTGGATAGATGAAAAAGTAGTAGCTAAAGCAAGAGCAACTTCTAAGAAAAAAGCAGAAGAAAAAGCATCTAAGAGAGCATATTTTGCCTTACAATCAAAAATTAACTTTCCTTAAAAAACTCTTCCTCTTTAAAAAATAAAAAAGTAAACCATTTTCAATACGAATCATTTTAAAGTATTGAATCATGATCTTAATTCTTTATCAGACACTGCTTAAAAATAAAATAAGAGAGATTATATATTCATAAATCTACGTTATTGATGTTTATTTAGGCAAAAGATACTAACTCAATCGTTTTCGTAGAATATCTTTATATTTTAATAAACTTCTAAGGACATTTTATTTGTATATTTCTCGATAATTCTGAAAATAATAGATGTTCATGCCTATCCAGCGATTAGTTTTAGATACAGTTACGGAAGATGATTATGAACTAATTGCTATCCATTGTTCATTAGCTTCTTATAAAGTTGCTTATGTGTTAAATAAACAATTAAATCTAAGACTTTTCAGAAAAAAAGAAGATATAAATTTTGAATATGATACGGTTACAGCGCATTTTCCGTTGTTTCAATATTATGATCATTTTCAATATAATATGTATAATCTTTTGGGAAATAAATATAGAATACAAACAGTATCATCCCTTACAGAAGGACTATTCTCGACAGTAACAGAAGATATAGTAGTTACTAAATATTTAATTCCAGAATTGAAGGATGTGGATTATTTTTTGAAAATAGAGGCCGAAACATATGGATTTTCGAGTAAATTATTAATTGCCGAACTTCTTAATATACCTCAGATAGTTACAGCCTATTCAGTGGATTATACACAAATTAAATCTAAGAATAATTTAATAATAGAATAATGCCAAAACGCAAAAAGACTAAAATAGTAGCTACACTTGGGCCCGCAACAAGTACTGAAGCGGTACTAAAAAAAATGCTGGATGCTGGTGTAAATGTTTTTAGGATAAATTTTTCTCATGCCGCTTACGATAATGTACAAGAGCGCGTAAAAATGATACGTAAGCTAAACAAGAAGTATGGATATAATGCTGCCATATTAGCCGATTTACAAGGCCCTAAGTTGAGAGTTGGTGTTATGAAAGGAGATATTATTGTTAATGATGGTGATTTTATCAATTTTGTTACCGGTAAACCATTTGAAGGAACTTCGGAAAGTGTATATATGAATTATACTAATTTTCCAAAGGATGTAAAATCGGGAGAACGAATTTTATTAGATGATGGGAAGTTAATTTTCGAAGTAGTTTCATCCAATAATAAGGATACGGTTAAGGCAAAAGTAATTCAGGGAGGTCCTTTAAAATCTAAAAAAGGAGTCAATCTTCCTAATACTAATATTTCGTTACCTGCATTGACCGAAAAAGATATAAAAGATGCCATTTTTGCCTGTAGTCTCAAGGTAGATTGGATTGCATTATCTTTTGTTCGAAACGCACAGGATCTTATAGTCTTACAGGATTTAATTAAGGAACATAGTGAAGAAAAGATTCCTATTGTAGCAAAAATCGAAAAGCCGGAAGGGGTTGATAATATCGATAAAATTGTAGCCTATTGTGATGGCTTAATGGTTGCTCGTGGTGATCTAGGGGTAGAGATCCCAGCTCATGAAGTACCATTAATTCAGAAAAAGTTAGTGTTAAGGGCTAAAACGGCTCGAATCCCTGTGATTATTGCAACACAAATGATGGAAACTATGATTGATAGTTTAACACCAACACGTGCAGAAGTAAATGATGTAGCCAATTCTGTAATGGATGGAGCAGATGCAGTAATGTTATCAGGCGAAACCTCTGTGGGTAAATATCCTGTGCAAGTAATCGAAACCATGTCTAAAATAATAGGCAGTGTAGAGCACTCTGATCTGATTCAGGTTCCTCAGGATCCACCACATATCAGAACGAATCGATTTATTACAAAATCAATTTGTTATCACGCTGCACATATGGCAAATGATATTGAGGCTAAAGCAATATGTACATTAACTAACAGTGGATATACGGCCTTTCAGATTTCGGCCTGGCGACCAGATGCGCATATTCTTGTTTTTACCAGTAATGAAAGAATACTTTCTCAGTTAAGTTTATTGTGGGGGGTAAAAGCATTTTATTACGATAAATATGTTAGTACAGATGAAACCGTTGCAGATGTCAATAAGTTGGCAATGGAACGTGGTTTTGTAGAAAAAGGAGACATGCTAATTAACCTTGCAGCAATGCCAGTTGTAGAAAAAGGAATGGTCAATACACTAAGAGTATCAGTAATATAGTATGGTAACTGATTTTTAGCGATTAGCTTTTAGCAAATTTCTGCTACAGGCAAATCGCTAAAAATTAATAGTTATAAGAATCTGTAATTTTATAGTATCGGTTATATTCTGAAAATTAATCATATCTGGATGATGCCTTTTTCAACTTATGACGAATCCTCGTGCGTAACCGCTTAGGCTCCAGTATTTCGATACTATCTCCGAACCCAAGAATTAAGCGTTCCAGCTCGAAATTAATCTGAACTTTGATACCAAAAGTTGTTCCCTGATTATTTTCAGAAATGATAACTTGCGAGTTATGAAAAGGTTTTGTAATTACATAAGGAGCATTTCGTTTGTCTACCCTAAACTTTATAAGTGTAGGGTTTATTTTTTCTAAAACAGTAACTCCTACCACATCTTTATAATATTCATCTCCATCGATTGCTTGATCAATATATTGGATAGAATGCTCCGGAGTTTCAAGGCTCACAATTCTATCCAAAGCAAAAGTCGTTCGTATCTTTCTTTTATGATTTAGAGCAAGAAGAAACCAACGGTTATTAAATTCTTTTAATAATTGAGGGTGTATATGAACTTCATTCAGATCCTTAGATTTAAAAGAACGATAGCATATTTTTAGTGTTTTTTTATTCAGTATAGCATCATAGAGTTGGTCAATAAATTTTAATCCTTTTAGTTGTTCATTTTTTTCGAGGTGAATAATCGGCCGATGATTTTTTTGTGTTGCATATACCGAATCTTCCAATCTTCTCAATACACCATCCATTTCCTTAAACAAAGAAAAATCTTTAAACTCCCTCAAAATCTGTATGGATTCATTCATGATTTTGATATCATGGTCCGTTACAGGAATATTCATGATACTATAATCCTCATCACTATATCGATAATACTTACGGTCATATACTTCTATAGGAGCGTTATAACCTAATTTATCACTACGCATCATCTGGATATCTAGCTGTATGGTTCGCTTACTTACATACACATCTTTCCCTTCATATTCGTATAAAGCATCAGAGCAAGCTTCTATCAGATCATCCAATACCCACCTTTTATACCTATTACGCAGACATAGATCAATCGTTTTATAACGGATCAACGCATTTTTATTAGAAGCCATGTGTTAAAATTTTCGCGAAAAGTACTAATTATTTTTTACTACGCAAAAAGGATGCGTAGTGCCACCAGACCTTTGTTGTGTAATTAATTAACAACTAAAAAATAGTACGATGAAGTTTAACAAGTTTACAGAAAAAGAGCAGGAGATCAGATTTTATCTATCAGCCAATGCATTCGGAAGTTTCCTTGGGATGGAATTACACCTATCGGTTGTTAATCCTGTTCCTGGAATGACCGCCAATACAATTGGAGGCAGAGGAATAGAAAGAATACTTGCATCTATCAGTAAGAAAGATAAGTATCAAACAAACCATAAGATCTGTATGAGTGTTCATCTATTGATGGATGGACGTTCCGATGACAGAGGACACATTTCGTAGGCCTTGGTACAGATACTCATAAAAGGAACCGTTACAGCCTTTTAGGATATAATGAAAGAAGGGAAATAGATACAATCATTGATTTTATCTAGGAGAAAATAATAATTCATAGTGCTACTATACAACCGGGTGTATCCCGATAATCAGCACTGATTATAATTGTAGTATTTACAATTAGTAGTAGGACAAATAATAAAGGAGCAACATAGACATCTTAGTGGTACATACCAATAGCCACTGATTTAGATAACACCTGCTTCAAGTGATTGAATTATCATGAGTATTCACTTTCATAAGTCCTGTTTGTCTGATCCTATAGCTTATCAGTCATAGATCATACCGACCCTTATATTTTAGATTAACAGGATATGTATGTGTTACGTAATTCTAAGGATGCTATAAGTCCCTACAATCACTGATGCAGACAGTTCTAAAATCCAAATTGCACTCGTTGCATGACGGTTGGTTCAAGTTTGTTACGCTAAGAATCTTGCACCTCAGAAAATCGACATCGCAGTCCATAATACACACCAGGGGAAAGTAGTGTATTGTAACTGCAGCGGTTTTCACTTTCCCAAACAATGGAGCACTTCCCATAGGTATTGGATGTTGCGAGACATACCGATCCGGGGTTCACACCTATGGGCATACCCCGCTTTAAACACAACCTTATAATTATTGAAAACATGAGACATTTACTATACATACTAATAGCCTTAATACTAACAACTAACGTCACTTCTTGTACTCCTGATCGTATAGAAGATGCTGCCCCACCTGCTACTGAAAAATTCAGCGGTAGAGATGGAATGGACGGTATACCAGGGAGAGGCGAAGTTGAAGGAGATAATGAAGGATCTGAAGGAGATCCAGGTTAAATAAATTGTATTAATTTAGTATTTTTGAGGGATGAAACGATTTATAATCGCATCCCTCTTTTTTTTTGGATTATTATTGGGAATTCTTTGTAACTCCTGTGATAATGCTAATAGAAGTAATCAGCTAACTTCTTCTTTATTTCAGAAAAAAATTGATTCGTTAAAGGCCTATTATGATATTGCTTCGAAAACGACCAATACTAAAGTTGAAAGATTAAAAGCAATATCTAATTTTATTGATGGAGCGAAAATATTAGGATTAGATTCTTTATATCATACAGGATTAAACTTAAAAGCAAATATTTTTTATTGGGAAGGAGGTTTTGATGAAGCTTTAGATCAATCAAAGATAATGTTAATGCATGCTAAAAAAATTAATGACAGTGGTTATATTGGTAAGGCATATCATAAATTGGGTTTTTTTTATAAAAAGAAAGAAAATTATCTAGATGCTTTTAAGTATTTAAATCAATCTTTTAAGATTCGAAGAAACCTTAAAGATAGTATTAATGCTGCTAAATCTTTGCTTCCGATGTCTCATATCCAACAACTGCTAGGAGATCATAATGCATGTAAAATGACAGCTACTGATGGGCTAACATTTCTAGAAAATTCTAATCAACATAAAACAATAGTTGGATTTTATAATAATATTTCTATCTCATTTTATGAATTAGAAAATTATAAAGAAGCCTTGTTATGGAATAATAAATCATTGGATTTAATTAAAGATTCAATTATTAAAAAACAAATAAGGGATAGTGATATTATAAACTTGAAAAATACGCGAGCCAATATTCTGGCAAGGCAAAAAAAATACAAGGAGAGTATAGGTATATTAGAAGAATTATTGAAGGATCAAAACGTAAGTAAAAAGTCTAAAAAATATGCAATGGTCCTTAGTAATCTGGGATATATAAAATATCTAAAAGACCCAGAAAATATAGAAAGTGAGGCTATGATGTTAGAAGCCTTGTGGATACGACAAGAAAAAAACACATTAGCAGGATTGTTTTCTAGTAACTTTTGGCTTTCAGAGTACTACAAAAAAAAGGATGTTATGAAAGCATTGTACCATGCCAAAGAAGCCTATAAATATACCAAAATAAATAATAATTTAGAATCCATTTTTATATCTCTAAAAGTAATCACAGAACTAGATCCTAATTCTATAGAAGATCATCAGCTTTTTAAAGAAGCCAGTCTTAATCTCATGGAGCTACGTAAAAAAACACGGGAGATCTATGCACCTACTCGTTTTGAGAATGAAAACCTACTGAAAGAAAATGAACTAAAAAATCGTAAGATTTTACAGGTACGAAATCAAAGTACCATCTACCTGTTAGGGATGTTATTACTACTTGCAGTAATTGGATTCTTTTACTATTTTTTTAAACAACGTACCCGTTACCTAACCCAGCAAAATAAAATCGTAGAGTTTCAGGCAGCTTATGAAGCAGAAACCCGTATTTCTAAGAGGTTGCACGATGAATTGGGGAATGATATTTTTCAGGTAATGATGCAATATCAGCATGATCCTCACGATATGCGTATACCAGAAAAACTAAACATCGCATATAACAAAGCAAGAGATATTTCTAGAGAAAATAGTGAATTCGAAGTTGGAGAGGAGTATCCTAACGAATTAAAAAATATGCTGAAGAATTATACACAGAATGGTATTCGGTTAATTCTTAGAGGATTTGATAAAGTGGATTGGAGTACTATTGATAAAAACATAAAAATAACAGTGTACCGCGTATTGCAGGAATTGATGACCAATATGCAAAAACATAGTAAGGCGACATTAGTAGCTGTAGTATTTATAGTAGAAGGTAAAATGCTGACCATTAAATACTCAGATAATGGAGTGGGAATGTCAAAAGAGCATATGAATTCTAAAAATGGACTTAGGAATACAGAAAAGCGTGTAGAAGCTATTCATGGAACTCTTATCTTTGATTCTGAAAAAGACAAAGGTTTTAAAGCCGAAATAAAAATTCCGAATTAAAAAGTATCCGATATGTTTAGTAAAGTATTGGTAGCAGAAGATTACGAAATAGCAAATCAAGGGATTGTAAAAGTACTTAATGAACGCATTGGGATCTATAATGTTCATGAGGTAAAATATTGCGATGATGCCTATCTAAAATTCCGTAAGGCGCATCAGGATAATGATCCTTTCGAGTTATTGATTACAGATCTTTCTTTTAAAAAAGATCATAGAAAACAGAAAAGAAATTCTGGTATTGAGCTAATTACAGATATCTGCGAAATACAACCAAACATTAAGACAATTGTATACTCACAGGAAAGCAGACCCGATAAAATTAATATGCTTTTCGAAAAATTAAATATAAACGGATACGTTTGTAAGGGTCAGGAAGCCATACAAGAACTAGTAAATTGTGTTTGTGGGGTATATGCCGGAAAAATAGTATTTCCCCCCATATTGAATGATGCTTTGAGAGAAGATGATATGGTTGATCTGGATGATATAGATATGATCCTTTTAGAAGGGTTGTCTAAGGGGTTTACCAAAAAAGAGATAAGAGAAGAGTTAAAATCCCAAAATATTGAACCTAATGGAGAAAGCTTTATAGATAAAAAGGTAAGAAAACTTTTTGATGATTTTAAAGCCAAAAATACTACACATTTGGTAGCTATTGTTAAAGATTTAGGGCTTCTGTAATAAATTGATATACAGTAGGTTTTGCGTCATTTTCAATTCCAAAATTATGATTCGTACAGAAATCTGTATGAATTTAAAATAGATTGTTCCTCTTTTTCTTAAGTACTTTTTTTAATAACAGGCATCGTTTTTTTTGTTTTTATATAAGTTAAATAACTGTTTTTCAGTAATTTATATCTAATTTTTCTTTCCAAAAAAGCAAAATTAGATAGTATAGGACGCTTTCCAAAAAAACAACTTATGAATAGCAAACTGTTTTTTTTTAGGGAAATATAGCTTTTCTTTTTTTTACTATAACCTTTTGATTCATACGCTATAGTTGACTTTCGGGGAGTTGACGTAATTTTCTAATTCTTTTTTTTAAATAAAATAATGCTCTCGTACAGATATCTGTATGGGTATCTGGCATAGTGGCTTTATGTTTGTACCGTAGAACTTTTAAAATATACAATTATGACCATCGCCCCAGATAAAATAATTAAGAGAAGATCATATAAGAACAGTTTTAGGAATATAGTAATGTAGTACCAAAAAGCCGTATCCCGTAACCTCAATGTATAGAATTGGGAAACTTAAATTGAGTAGGGACGGCATAAAGATCAAAAGGGAAATAGAGATCAATTGTACATCGGCATTACCATCTAGTGGTATGTGGTAATGTCGATGGGGGAATACAACAAAAACAAAAAAAAGTACAAAACTAACTAAAATGATGCATAGAGATCAAATTGTTATCGCTGGAATCATCAATGGAGATGAGCGAATTCTAAAAGGTTTTTACAAAGATCATATCCGGTATATTAAGGGATATATTCTTAAAAACTCTGGAAATTCAGAGGATGTAGAAGATGTATTTCAGGATGCCTTGGTGATATTATACCAAAAACTTAGAGCGGGATTATTTGAACGAAGAAGCTCTGTGAGAACCTATTTTTATTCGATTTGCAAAAATCTATGGAGAAATCGTTTGCGCAAAATGAGAGAGTTAACGATGGATGATTGTCAGATAGATTTTAGAGAAGGGATACATGAATCGGTCATTAAAGAAATTGAAAATAGTGAACGGGAACATTTATACAGAAAATACTTCCAGAAACTAAGTGGAGAGAATAAAGATTTGTTGGATCACTTTTTTGATGGGAAATCACTTAGGGATATTTCAGAAATAATGGGATATACGGAGCGGTATACAAGAAAAAAGAAGTTCGAAGCAAAAAGACAACTGATTACCATGATCGAGAAAGATCCAATTTATAAGGAGTTAAAGGCAACCAACTCTATTCTAGAGTATTAATTTTTCTTACTAAAGTTATCTGGAAACATGTTTTCGATAGCGTATTAATTTTGTTTACACTGTAATAATTAGCTATCATTATGCTCATAAAAATAAAATAGTGATGAAAAATTTTCTTTTAGTATTGATAATAATTGCTTTACAAGTTTCTTGTAAAAATGATCAAAAACAAACAATTACCGAAATAACTCCTGATCATAAAGAGCATGCAATTGATAAAAACAAAGAAGGTAAAGAAAATATAACTACTAGTAGTATCGTAAAAAAAGATACAGATTTTGCTCAGGAAGTGGAGAATTTTATTATCTGCAACAAAGCTGGAACAAATCGTAATGATTGTAGAAATAGTATAACTAAGATTATTTCTAAAACATTCGGATTAACAGAGTTTAGTGATTCTAAGATGGGATATGTAGTGTATGATAGTATTCTCCCAATTGCTGAACGTTCGAGAAATTGGTTGCAGTTAGGAACTATTACTCAGGAAACCATAGATCAAGCATTGGCGCACGCCAATAGAGGTGGATTGGCATTAATTATTGATACTGCAGAAAGGTATGGTCACGTGGTAATGATAGTTCCCGGTGAAACTAAGAAATCATTGTCCTGGGATATGAAATTGCCTAATGTTTTATCATTAACAAACTATAAACCAGAAAAATCATTTAGTAATAAATCACTTTCATATGCCATGAAAAAGAGTGATGATTTAAAAATATTTATTAGGCAATAAAAAAGTGTGTTTTTAGTAAGTTAATTTATGTTGGGGATTGTAAAACCTCAGGTGAGAAAAGCATTTTCATTTGAGGTTTTTTTGTTTTACTTTTTTACAACGTAAAATAATTACGTATTATCATATGATCTCTTTGCTTTATTAATTATAAAAAGAGATAAGCAAAGTCGCTAGTGTCCGAAATTATAAATTAAAATCATTGTTGAAATCAGATTTCAATTTGCTAAGAGTCAAGACCTGTCAGTTTTAGAAACCTGACGGATCCCACTTGATGTAAAAAAGATAATTTCATAGAAATCAGTACTTCATTCCTGTTTTTAAGGGTTTTAGACAATGGAAGTTAAAATAAAGAATGAGTCTATATAAAACCATACACGATAGTATTAATTTTCTTCCGGATTCCTGGAAGGAAATGTATGGAGGGTTTTTAGAAGAAGAACATTTAACTACTTTTTCTAAAAGAATGGACATTTGCAGAAAAAAAGGAATACCGAGAGCGTATCCATTGCCTCATTTTGATCAGGAAATTACAATTCCGTATGAACGGGCAATGGGTAATTTTAGAGTGTTACTTGATTCTGGTAATAAAGTGGTCTCAGCAAAAGAGTGGGCCAATGCTATACAATCGACACCTTTCGAATATCTATTAGTATTAATTGGACAACGATGGACATCTGCAACCTTAAAAAATGAAGAAGCAATTCCACCATTAAAAAAGACACTTTTAAATAGTTGTTGTACTCCTTTTAATGATCAGATTTGTATGGGAACCAGAGCTTGGGAAAAACATATCGGAAGATCAGAAGATCAATTTTGGGGAGAAATGAAAGGTAATCTAACAACGAGAAAAGAAGCTGTACATAAAAGAATTATACAGATTGTAGAAAATAAAACGTGGTGGAATATTTTTCATCATTATAAACATGGAAAGGTATATGAAATAAGAGTATCTAGCGGACATGGAATCCGATGGAACGCTACAGGAACACAATTAATTGGGTTTTTGGAACCTTTTTTATGAAGTACCAGCATTTTTTTGATTGATCAAAAATGAAATTACTGTTTGATATTTGGATTTGTATTAGTAATAATTCGATATTTGCGGTAGAATTACAAATAATACCATTTCTAGTATGAAATTTACGTTATGGTGATTTCAGTATAGAAACAAGATAAAAAAACAAATTTAATAGCTTATGATGATGAATTATACACATATTGAGGACGCTGTACGGCTATTGATATATCAAAAAGATAGATAGAAATTATAAAAGATATAAGTAGTAAAAGCGTCTCATAAAAATGGACGCTTTTTTTATGCTTTTTTTTAAGTTTATCAAAATACCATAAAATGTTATTTGAGAGATATTCATAAGATATTCAGTTCATTAGATAATGAATCATTATCTGCTTAAAAGCGGACAGGAATTCCTTTGCTTAAAATCAATCTAGATACCTGAAAATCAGGTAAATAAAATTAATTTTTATTTGCATAATCAAAAAATAGATATCATATTTGCACCGCAATACAGCATTGCGAAAAAGTAAAATAAATTAATAACCGAAGTACTATGACTTTTATGAATAAGTATATAAATATATCACAAGATCCAGGATCTGTAGGTATACTTCGGCACTTCTACAATACATAGTATTGAATCTCTCAATATTTTAGAAGTCCGAAGCAGTAAAAACTTTTCGGACTTTTTGACTTCAAGAAAGAATATTAGAAAACTTCTCTAGGAGTCAAGTCTTTCTGAAAATAAAAATTAAACTCTATCAACATATTATACCAGTTGTTGTTTGAATTTACTGGAAAAGAAAATAAAGATTTTTTTGTTTCAATTTCAGCATAAAAAGGAAGGTTTTATTACGGTAAATTCAAATGACAAATGGTATTAGGAAAAGGATGGAACTGTATTTCCTATTCGGTTTGGGCTTTGGTCATAAATAATAGTACCACAGCTTATAGTAATATGAATATATAGGCAATTATAATAGAACAAATAATATGGGAACACCATTAGAACATAAAATAATACAAATCACATCCGGGAGAGGGCCCGCAGAATGTTGCTGGGTAGTAGCACAGGTACTCAAAATATTTCTGCAAGAAACCCGAGAACTTGGGTATGAGTATAGTATACTACACAGAGAGAAAGGAATAGAAAATGGTACGTTGCAGTCTGCAACCGTGAGGCTAAAAGGAAATCATATGCAGCATTTTTTAGATCAATGGCTTGGTAGTATTGAGTGGAAAGGTACTTCTAAATTCAGAAAACATCATAAGCGAAAAAATTGGTTTATAGGAATGTACGAAGTAAAACAGGTAAAAGTACCAGAGCTACTAGAAAAAGATATCTCTTTTAAAGCTATGAGAAGTTCGGGTCCTGGAGGTCAAAATGTAAATAAAGTAAATTCGGCTGTACGTGCTACCTATCATCCCACAGGAGACCAAGTAGTAGTGATGGATAGCAGATCGCAACATCAAAATAGAAAGATAGCGATACAACGATTAAAAGAAAAAGTACAACAAAATCAATTAATAGCGATGCAAGATTTTATTTGCAACCAGTGGGAAAATCATCTTAATGTACAAAGAGGAAATCCCATTAGAGTATTTAAAGGAGCTGATTTTAAAAAACAATTTAAGAAATTATCGTACGCCTCAAATCGACAACAACTAAAAAGCAATTTACGCAACGAAGTCAATACCCTAGGGGAAAGCTCATGAGGGATACAGCAGACGAAAAATTTTTGACTTTCGAGCTAAGCCTCGGAGAATTAACTCCACAATGTGGATTAAAATATTAGAATTATGAGTAATTTATTAGATAAATATCTATTTCAGGCATTAGATGCATATCCTTACAATCTAGAAGAAGCGGTAGAATCTCTAAATTATGCATTGTCATATGATGATAAAAACCCTATAGCATTGTGCTTAATGGGACAGATTTATGCAGAAAACTTAAGGAATTATGAAATAGCTAAAGAATATTATCAACAAGCTTTAGCAGAAGATATGTATGCGTTGGATGTATATCCAAAATATATTGATGTGTTATTGTGGAATGAAGATTATAAAGAGGCAGAAAGGTTAATTGATTTTGCGTTGACATTAAAAGGTACCGATAAAGCCATTTTGTATCTAAAAAAGGGAATTCTTTTTGAGCAAAAGAAACAATATAAGAAAGCTCTGAAGCTATTAAAAATAGCAAAAGTACACACTTATAATAATTATTTCATGAGCGATATAGAGGGTGATGAAAAGAGAATAAAAGATAAAATGCCTAAAAACAAAAAGAATCCTAAGAAAAAAAAGACTAAAAAGTCTAAGAAAAAGAAATAATAAATTACCCCCTTAGGCTATGAAGACTAAGGGGGTAATGTTTTTTGAAAGTATGTAAGTTGATTTAGCTTTCTTTATTGAATTAGTTTTTTAAAAAAGGTTTCGTATACACCTTATTATTGGCAACAATTTGTAAAAAATAGGTACCTTCTCTTAGGCTCGATACATCTATTGTGTTGGTCATTTTTCCTTTACTTACTTGCTGACCTAGCATATTTTTGATTTCGAAATCCGTTTCTTTTTTAATACCATCAAGAAGGATATTGAGAATGTTTTTAGCAGGGTTAGGGTATACCATAAAGGTGATATCCGCTTCCTGATTTAACTTATCCTTTTGCGAAGCATCATTGGTCAATACTACATTGTCAATAGCGATATCTGCCTGCCAGGTAGCTCCCGTTGTTCTGTTAAACCTCAATTGTATACTACTTCCTATATATGAAGAAAGATCTACATTTGCGGTTTTCCATGAATTTCCTTGATTTCCGGTTTGACTCCAGATATTAGACCAAGTGGTGCCATCATCGGTACTAATTTCTAGTATAAAACTTCCCATATCAGTATTCCCATACATATGATATCCAAATGAAATCATTGCAAAAGACTCATTGCTTAAATCAAAACAAGGAGAATTTAATATCGCTTGCTTATTAGGATATCCAGTTCCGTTTACAGACGCTTCGACATACAAATAATAGGTTCCTTGAGTAGCACTAGAAGGGCCAGTATTTTGTGATGGTGTTCCGCTAGAATTAATTGTCCAGTCAATATCATCACTAGTCGATTGTGTCCAGTTACCTAGTGTATTTTCAAACCCTTCATTATAAGGGAAAGAAGAAATCCCCGAAGTACAGCCTGTAACAACTATTCCATCTTTGGTAATATTTACTGAGTAATCTTCTACTTCTCCATATTGGAATGATTCACAAGAAGTAGGAATACCATTATATTTCATCGATACACGCATTCTTGTTGCGCCTTCGGGAGCGCTGTTTGGGATCGTAAAATTACCACTAACAGGAGTTGTCTGAGATGGGGCGTTGCTCCATACTTGTTCTCCGGCATCAGTAAAATCTCCATCTTGATTATAATCGATCCAAACACTATAAGCCTCATTATACGTATTACCTGTCCATGTGGGGGTAATAGTTATGGTTTGTGAACTTCCCTGAGCTAAATCAGTAGTTATAGAAGTATAGTCTCCATAACCACCACTAGATGCAGTAGTTGTGTTATTGATTGTTCCAAGGCTAACATTACTTATATATTCGTCAGTTATTGTTTGGCCATTGGAGCTGCAATAAGTTATCTGTACGGTATTGGTAGTGAATGAAACCGAATTACTATAATCAGAGGTAGTTCCGTCGGAACATTTACTTCTTACTTGTGCCTCATATTGAGTATTGGCAGATAAATTTGTAATTGCATACGTAGCAGTACTTACTGAATTAGTAGTCCAGGATGTTGTTCCTGTTTGGCGATATCTTACATCATACGATGCGTTGCTTACTGCTGTCCAATTTATAGTAGCACTATTATTAGTTACATTAGAAGAGTTCACTCCTGTTGGTGTAGTAGCAACACAAGAGTTATTTGAACCACTTTTCTTAACTAAAAAGAAACCACTATTAATATCACTAATGACGATGTTTCCACTATTGAAGTATGGATAAACATTCCAGGCTCCTGCAAAACTTGCATTGTCATTTGCCGGAGAAGTATCAAAATAACCTACTTCAGTCATTGTTTTACTCCCAATATTGGCAATATCGACTACTCGGATACCCGCTCTGTAATTTGCCAGATAAAACTTATCTCCTTTTACATATCCATTATGATCAATTGCAGGCGTAGGACCATTATAGATCATATGTTGCTGAGGATTGTCTAGATCTTGGAAGTCAAAAACGATAGTTCGCGTATTAAAGCCAACATTTGATTCGTCAAACTCATCTCCCAGAATAAAGTAACGTAAGTTTTCTGTAAACCATCCTTGATGTGTATACCCTACATTGGTATATTTTATGGTAGAAATTAATCTTGGATTGTTTTTGTCTGTTATATCGGCGATGACAACTTCTAATTGATTACTACCAATAAGGATTTCTTTTCCTGTATAATCCGTATCTGGACCATTATATGTTATAACCTGAGCATCGTGAGTATAAGGGTCACCTCCGCTAGAGAGAAACCCTCCTTCGTTTATAGGGTTTACAGGATCTTGTATATTGACAAAAAGAGGTCCACCTTTATAAGTGCCACTTCTCAATGCTCCTACAATATAGGCGTAACCAGAATCTTCATTAATTACGATATTATGAGCATTTCCAAATTCAGTATACCTTTTGTCGGCCGTAAATGTTTGTGGTGGACTAGCTACATTTCGCAATCTTGTAAGGTCAAAAACCTGCATTCCATGATTAGAAGCTTCACTGACTATAAAAGCGTGATTTTTATATACTTTTACATCTCTCCAATCGCTATTCACTGTAGCAGTAGGCAGTTTACCTAGGTATACAGGACTAGTGGGGTTAGAAATATCAATAAAAGCAGTTCCGTTGTTTAAACAAATAAGGGCGTATTCTTTGCCACTCTGAGGATCCGTCCATCCCCAACTATCATTCCCTTCAGAAGCACCCATGTCTGCGGGTGAAATATGAGACATTAAATCATAATCTTTGCAAGGGTACGTGCCTGCGAATCCATTTTGACAAGGAGTCTGTCCATACAAGCATACAGCTATTAGTATCAACAGAATTGTTGATGTAAGTTTTTTCATGAGTTTGTGTATAAAAGTTAGTTAGATAGTTAATTTTTAATCAATTAAAAATCAACTATCTATTAAAGTTATTAAAATTACTTATAACTAACAGTCAGTGATTTGTAGAAAATGATGCTTTTAACACATTGTTAACTTTTAGACCTGTGGGTAGCGCAAAAAACACAAAATATTTAACTATTTATTTTGCTTAGTAGTGATACGGAATTTCTTGCCCATAAATCGTATTGTGTATTTATATGGGCTTAGATTGTTGTTTATTGATCATAAATAATTGGTTATAAATAGATAATGAGATTGTGATTGTTAATAAAACTTGACAAAATAATTTTAAAATTACAATCATACCTGTTACATTTACTGGGATTTTAAACATTATTGGATATGTTTTTTGGGGAAAGAACATTAATAATGTATCGTATGGAATACAAATCAAAACTTGTGATTATGCAGTATAAAGTAATTGATGCTAAAAGCCAGCATTATGGCCGGATATTAGATTTCAAGTCTTGCTCAGATATGAAAGATGTAGGAGGGGTAATTTTAAAAATAGATGAAGAGACATATTCTCTTTTTCGGTTTAATGAAGTAGAAAAAATAGAATCAATATTGGCTTCATAACTGGCACTTTTTTAATGATGCTCTTTTAGTTCTGTAATTCTTTTTACATATTTACCAATAACGTCAAATTCTAAATTAACTTCGGTTCCTATTTCGAAATGGTTAAAATTGGTATGTTCATACGTAAAAGGAATTATAGCAACACTAAATTCATTTCTCTTAGAATTCACTACAGTTAGGCTAACTCCGTTGACAGTTACAGAACCTTTTTCGATAGTTATATTATGCAACGAAGGATCATATTCGAAAGTAAAATACCAACTTCCATTCGCTTCCTCGATATTTTTGCACCTTGCAGTTTGGTCTACATGTCCTTGAACAATATGACCATCTAATCTAGCACCTAATTTCATGCCTCGTTCTAGATTGACAATAGATCCTACAGAAAGATGAGTAAGATTGGTTTTATCCAATGTTTCTTTGATAGCTGTAACAGTATAAGTGTCATCTTTTATAGAAACAACTGTAAGACAAACTCCATTATGTGATACACTTTGATCAATTTTTAACTCAGAAGTAAAATTTGAACGTACAGTTATATCTAGATTTTCTTTGTCTGCTTTTAAAAATATAACGGTTCCTAATTCTTCGATGATTCCGGTAAACATAAATGCGAATTATTTAGTTAAATTTGTGGCCTTGGAGTTTGAGGCATAATTTTTAGGTTTCAAAAATACTGATAATTAGATTATATACATGAAGAAAGAAGAAAAAATAAGATTAGGTATTTCTATAGGAGATCTAAATGGTATAGGTAGCGAAGTAATTTTAAAAACTTTTGAGGATTCGCGTATGCTGGATTTTTGTACTCCCGTGATTTTTGCTTCTGTAAAAGTGCTTTCTTTTCTGAAAAAAAAATATCAAATTACTGCAAATCTTCACGGTATTGATAAAACATCCCAAATACTTGATGGAAAAATAAATGTATTAAATGTTTGGAAAGAAGGAGTTGATATTAATTTTGGAAAAGAAGATGAAAAGATAGGTAGTTACGCAATTAAGTCATTGAAATCCGCAACTGCTGCATTAAAGAATGATGAAGTTGATGTATTAGTAACTGCGCCAATCAATAAAAAAAGTATTCAGTCCGAGGAATTTAAATTTCCGGGACATACAGATTATCTGGATCAGGAACTAAATGGGAATAGTCTTATGTTTATGATTACTGATAAGCTAAAAGTAGGCTTACTGACTGACCATGTTGCTGTAAAAGACATTGCGGATATTATTACACCCCAATTGATTGAACAAAAAACGACTACAATTTATAATACACTTGTACAGGATTTTGGGATTAGCAAGCCCAAGGTGGCTATATTAGGAATCAATCCTCATAGTGGAGATAATGGAGTTATTGGTAAAGAAGATGAAGAGGTATTAAAACCAACGATAAAGAAGATTAATGATTCAGGTAAACTAGTATACGGACCTTATGCAGCGGATAGTTTTTTTGGCTCTGACGGATATAAGTCTTTTGATGCAATTGTGGCATCGTACCATGACCAAGGATTAATTCCGTTTAAGACGCTATCATTTGGAAAAGGAGTTAATTATACTGCCGGATTGCATAAAGTACGTACTTCTCCGGATCATGGAACAGCTTTTGAAATTGCTGGAAAAAATAAAGCAGACAATGGGTCCTTTAAGGAAGCTGTATTTGCGGCTTTAAAAATATATAAAAACAGGCAAGAATATAAGGAGCTTACTAAAAATCCATTAAAAAAACAGCCGCGGAAGCCGCAAAATAAAGGAAATAAAAGTGCGTAAATGAAGGCGAGTTCGTATCAAGAGTACGTTCAATTAGTAGTATTTGCAATGCTTTAAAAACATAAAGCTCACAAACTCACTGTTAAAAGACTAACTTTCTGATATAATTTTATTTACAAAAACGCTTTCATATCAATTTTTTGTTATCTTTGCACCCGCCTTTACCGAATTGGTAGAGACTCATAACTGATGATGAAATGAAACAACTGAAAGAGTATACTATTCCTTTTGTTGGACTGAAGCAAGGATTACACCAGTTGGAGTATCAAATTGGCAATACGTTCTTCGAGCATTTTGAATATGATGAATTTAATGCATCTACAATTAAAATCGATCTGGAGTTTACTAAAAAAACGACAATGTTCGAACTTCGTTTTATGGCAAAGGGAAGTGTAAATGTAAATTGTGATGTTACGAATGAACCTTTTGATTTACCAATTGAAAATGAATTATTTTTGGTAATTAAATTTGGTTCAGAATATAATGATGAGAATGAAGAACTTCTTATAATTCCACATGGAGAATATGAAGTAAACATTCAGCAATACATCTACGAGCTTATTGTTTTAGGAGTTCCTTCTAAAAGAGTTCATCCAGGTGTAGAAGACGGAACATTGAAATCAGAGATACTCGAAAAACTGGAAGAATTAAGTCCAAAAGAGAGAACATTAGAGAATGATAACGAGGAAACAGATCCTCGTTGGGATAAATTAAAAAACTTATTAAACGATAAATAGCTAAGCAATGGCACATCCTAAGAGAAAAATCTCCAAAACAAGAAGAGATAAAAGAAGAACACATTATAAAGCTTCTGTACCACAAATTGCTACAGACCCTACAACGGGAGAGGCACACTTATACCATAGAGCACATTGGTTCGAAGGTAAATTATATTACCGTGGACAAGTGGTTATTGATAATACAGAAGAAGAAGTAGCATAAGCATACTGTTAAAATTCTAAAGAGAGCTCTCACAAATGTGAGAGTTTTTTTGTTTTTAGTTGAATATGTCTCAAAATCCAGTTATTTTGCGCCATATTTGCATGTAATTTAGTAATTTCAGCGACTTTTTAGACAGTAAGAGCTATTATAGTACGTGAAACTAAAATCAAGATATGAGTAAAATCACAGCCGCTATCACAGCTGTAGGCGCATATGTGCCAGAATACGTATTGACCAATGATATATTAGCAACAATGGTTGATACCAACGATGAATGGATTACCACTCGTACAGGTATAAAAGAACGTAGAATTCTAAAAGATGCTAATCAAGGAACTTCCTTTTTAGGTATTAAAGCAGCAGAGGATTTAATTGCCAAAAAAAATCTCGACCCTAAGGAGATTGATATGGTTATTTTTGCAACTGCTACCCCTGATCTTCCTGTTGCTGCAACTGCAGCTTATGCTGCATCAAAAATAGGTGCCGTAAATGCTTTCTCTTATGACTTACAAGCAGCATGTTCCAGTTTCTTATATGGAATGTCTACTGCAGCTAGTTATATAGAAGCAGGAAGATATAAGAAGGTACTGCTCATAGGAGCAGATAAGATGTCTTCTATTATAGATTATAAAGACCGTACCACATGTATCATCTTTGGTGATGGTGCAGGAGCAGCTCTTTTCGAACCTAATGAAGAAGGATTAGGATTGCAAGATGAGTATTTACGCTCTGATGGTATCGGGAGAGAGTTTCTAAAAATCGAAGCGGGAGGATCTATATTACCCCCATCAGAAGAAACAATTGCAAAGGATTTACATTTTGTAAGACAAGACGGGAAAACAGTGTTTAAATATGCTGTTTCTAATATGGCAGATGCCAGTACTAAGATCATGGAACGTAATAATATCAATGGAGATGATGTAGATTGGCTTGTAGCACATCAAGCCAATAAGCGTATTATTGATGCTACGGCAAACAGGATGGGACTTGACCCCAAAAAAGTCCTTATGAATATCCATAGATATGGTAATACTACCTCGGCTACATTGCCATTATTATTAAGTGATTACGAAAAACAACTGAAAAAAGGAGATAACATAGTATTTGCCTCATTTGGTGGAGGCTTTACTTGGGGGTCTATTTTCCTCAAATGGGCCTATAACTCCTAAACAACTAAAACACACAATACCCAGTATTATGGATTTAAAAGAAATTCAGAATTTAATTAAATTCGTGGCCAAATCCGGGGCTAGCGAAGTAAAGTTAGAAATGGAAGATGTAAAAATCACCATTAGAACTACTTTAGAAGACAACAAAGAAACAACAATTGTACAACAGATCCCGGTTAGTAACACAGTTGCTCCTCAACCTGTTGCCCCAGTACAAACCCCAACACCTGCTGCTCCTGTGGTTGAAGCGAGTTCGGCAGAAAACGATTCAAAATATATTACTATAAAATCTCCTATCATAGGAACACTTTATAGAAAACCTTCTCCGGATAAACCAACATTTGTAGAGGTTGGTGATAGCATAAAAGAAGGAGATGTGCTTTGTATTATAGAAGCAATGAAACTTTTCAACGAAATCGAAAGTGAAGTTTCAGGAAAAATAGTAAAAATTTTGGTGGACGAAGCCTCTCCTGTAGAGTTTGACCAACCATTATTCTTAGTAGACCCATCATAACCCAATTTTTAAACTCTTACTTGGTAATTACCGGAATCCTTATGATGGAATTTGGAATTTATAAGTATGGAGTTTAAGATTTTTTAAAATCATAAAGTTATGTTTAAAAAAATTCTAATTGCAAATAGAGGTGAGATTGCCATGAGGGTAATCAGAACCTGCAAAGAAATGGGTATAAAGACTGTAGCAGTGTATTCTACCGCTGATGCAGAAAGTTTACATGTTCGTTTTGCTGATGAAGCAGTCTGCATAGGACCAGCGCCAAGTACTGAGTCATACCTTAAGATGTCTAATATTATTGCAGCGGCAGAAATAACCAATGCAGATGCAATACATCCAGGGTATGGTTTTCTTTCAGAAAATGCCAAGTTTTCTAAGATTTGCGAAGAGCATGAGATAAAATTTATCGGAGCCAGTGCAGAAATGATTGATAGAATGGGAGATAAGGCTTCTGCTAAATCTACTATGATTGAAGCCGGTGTACCTTGTGTACCAGGAAGTGAAGGCGTAATTCCCGATTTTGAAACTTGTCTAAAAGTAGCTAAAGAAACCGGTTATCCGGTAATGCTTAAAGCTAGTGCCGGTGGAGGAGGTAAAGGGATGCGTGCAGTCTGGGAAGAAGAAAGCCTGCAAGCTGCCTGGGAATCCGCCAGACAAGAAAGTAAAGCTGCCTTTGGCAATGATGATATGTATATGGAAAAACTTATCGAAGAGCCACGCCATATCGAAATTCAAGTTGTAGGAGACAGTAACGGAAGAGCATGTCATTTATCAGAAAGAGATTGTTCTGTACAACGAAGACATCAGAAACTAACAGAAGAAACTCCTTCTCCATTCATGACAGATGAATTGAGAGAAAAAATGGGAGCAGCAGCAGTAAAAGCTGCCGAATATATAAAATACGAAGGTGCTGGGACAGTAGAGTTTTTGGTAGACAAACACCGCAACTTCTACTTTATGGAAATGAATACCCGAATCCAGGTAGAACACCCTATTACCGAACAAGTAGTAGATTATGATCTGATCAGGGAGCAAATATTAGTTGCTGCCGGAGTTCCGATTTCTGGAAAAAACTATTTTCCGCAATTACATTCTATAGAGTGTAGAATTAATGCAGAAGATCCTTATAAAGATTTTCGCCCATCACCAGGTAAGATTACCAACTTACACATCCCTGGGGGTCATGGTGTACGTGTAGATACACACGTGTATAGTGGATATAGCATTCCTCCGAATTATGATTCTATGATTGCTAAGTTAATTACTACCGCGCAAACGCGAGAAGAAGCAATTAATAAGATGAAGAGAGCATTAGATGAGTTTGTTGTAGAAGGAATAAAAACGACCGTTCCTTTCCATAGGCAATTGATGGATCATCCAGATTATATCTCTGGTAACTATACAACCAAGTTTATGGAAGATTTCGAAATGAAAGAACCAGTTGCGTAAAGTAAACTACGTCGGGGTAAGTCCACGAGGTATCCAACGCGGACAGATAATTTTAGAATTTCAAGGCAAGCCTCGGGGTATTAAACTCTAGGCAGTGCCGATAAAAAGCCACAATGTGCATTAAAAGCCTCGTTTTTCGAGGCTTTTTTGTTTCTCGATCCCTACCTCCTATTTTTCAAACCTTAAATGATCTATGTATCATTAAAAAAGAGTATTTTGTTTCACTGAAGATTATAGCGAGAAATGAACTTTAGTTATTGGGAATACAAAACGTGGCTTTCGGAAGTTGATTTTACTATTATAGGTAGTGGTATTGTAGGTCTTAACTGTGCCATGAGATTACAGCAAAGATTTCCTAAATCTAAAATTCTTGTATTAGAACGTGGCATGTTGCCTAATGGAGCAAGTACCAAGAATGCCGGATTTGCTTGTTTTGGAAGTTTATCAGAAATATTAGATGACCTTAAAACTCATTCTGAAAAGGAAGTATTGGAGCTTGTGCAAAAAAGAAATGAAGGACTACAGCTTTTACGCAAGAATTTAGGAGATAAAACCATAGATTATGTTCATAATGGAGGGTACGAATTATTTACCCAAGAAGATACAACGCTATATGAAGAATGTATTTCAAAAAGAAAGCAAATAAATAGATTGCTACAACCTGTTTTTAAAGAGGACGTTTTCTTAGAAAAAGGAAACATTTTTAATTTTGAAAATATTCAAAATCAGTATATCATCAATCAATTCGAGGGGCAAATCAATACCGGAAAAATGATGGAAGCACTTCTTCGAAAAGTACTGATATTAGGAATAAAAATACTAAATCATTGTTTTGTACAAGATATTCGTGACTTGGGGACTTCTGTAGAAATCGCGACAGACGATTTTACTTTTACTACAAATAAAGTAATGGTTGCTACCAATGGCTTTGCATCCCAATTGGGAATCAAACAAGTAAAACCTGCACGTGCGCAAGTATTGATTACAAAACCTATTAAAAATCTTGATATTAAGGGTACTTTTCACTTGGATAAGGGATATTATTATTTTAGGAACATTGAGAATAGAATTCTGTTAGGCGGCGGTCGAAATTTAGATATCAAAGCAGAAGAAACAACGAAATTAGAGCAGACTAAATTAGTACAAGATACCCTGGAGAAGCTATTGAGTGAAACAATCTTACCTAAAACGCAATTCGAAATAGAACATCGATGGAGTGGTATTATGGGGGTAGGAAAGCAAAAAAAGACTATTGTCAGGCAGTTGTCTGATAATGTGTTTTGTGGGGTTCGATTAGGTGGAATGGGGGTAGCCATAGGGAGTCTAGTAGGTATGGAATTAGCAGATCTTTTATAATTCTAAAAAAAAGAGGTAGTGAGAAAACTAATTCGATTTATATTCAGAATTGTATGGTCTTTTTTTATACTTAGTATACTCTGGGTGCTAATTTATATATGGTTTGATGTTCCTGCCACTCCCTTAATGGGGATTCGAAAATTACAATCCGAAAAGAAATATACGATCGAACATCAATGGGTTCCATTAAGTGCCATATCTAAGAATTTACAATTGGCTGTTATCTATAGTGAAGATCAAAGATTTATGGAGCATCAGGGATTTGATAAAAAAGCAATAGAAAAAGTAATTCTAGCGCATAAATCGGGGAAGCGGTTACGAGGTGCCAGTACTATTTCTCAGCAAACCGCAAAAAATGTATTCTTATGGGGAGATCGCAGTTGGATAAGGAAAGGTTTAGAAACCTATTTTACATTTTTGATAGAATTTTTCTGGAGTAAAGAACGAATTCTGGAGGTATACCTTAATAGTATCGAAATGGGAAATGGAATTTATGGAGCAGAAAAAGCATCACAGTTTTGGTTTCACAAATCAGCTTTGGACCTAAACAAGGAAGAAGCGGCTGCTATAGCTTCGATACTACCAAATCCAAGAAAATATATGGCAAATCCCCCGTCTCAATATATTCAAAAAAGGAAAAAATGGATTTTAAAACAAATGCAAAATCATGGACAGCTCATAGTTCCTAAATGAACCTTAAGAAAGTGTAATCGCACCAATTTAATTATGCATAAGAAAATAGAACAAAAAGGAACAAAATTTAACCAGAAATAGTATGGTTAAATTGGTGTTATTGGATGTCTCGACGAGCAAATCGGACTTATTTCTTAACTAATTCTTCAAAATCTAACTTAATTATTTCCCAAATTTTATCTCTATAACAGTTAGGTGTAAAGTCGTCATCAGCAACTGAGAAATTAACAACTTGAGTTAACAATTCATCTTTAGAATAACCGTAGGGATTTCTTTTTATATAAAAGCCTATTAATACGATTTACGCATAAAACTTTCGCATATAGTTCGTTTCTTTTGCACTATATTTGCGTTATAAAATTCAACAATAGCTATACTTCGACGTAGCTCAGCACAAGTGGCTATTCTTTAATTTTATGCCTTAATCTAGCACAAAATAATTCAAACTCTTTATACGAACTTCTTATCCATAAATCGTATAATTTGTCGTATACTCCGCTAATTTCATTTGAGAAATGGTAGTATTTAAAATAACGTAAGTTCGACCTAAGAAAACAGGTTATTTTAGAATCTATAAAGTAGTACTATCTGTTATAAGGATGCTCCTGAATCCAATTGAATCCTCTCCCGGTCAATAAAAAATCTTCCTTGTTCAGTATATTTGTCTGGCAGTCAATACTGTCGTTTACAAAACAACCTCTAAATCGCATGGTAGAATCTGTTTCTTTTTTATAATGTAAAGTATACACCTTAGAAGAATCTCTAAAATGAGTAAGTGTAATTTGTTTAGAAAGCGTATCTATTTCTGAGACAAATCCGAATCTAGACATATTAGTACGATAGAACTGTATAGATTTCTGACGTTCGATAACAATATAACGCCACCGTAGTGTATCTGTAAGGATAGGAGGTAACTCTTTGTTATTGGCCTTAAAATTTATCACCTCATAGAGTCCATATAACGCTGGCTTAGGGGCATTTCGCCCATATGTGTTGGCAGACTCTAATGCTTCTGAAATATTAATGTATAGAAAGAATATCACCAAACCCCACTTAACACAATGTTTAACCAATAACCATCTTTTAGTTGTTATGAATTCTTTGAATCTTATGGGGTCTGTAGGTAAATTAAGCAATATTATTCTAAAAAGTCTTTTACTTTGAGGAGTCAAAATAATTATAACCATAAGCAATAGCTGCGAAGAGAATAGTTTGACCGGAATATCATAGCAAAAATTAAGAGAGACAACATGTAATAGAACCGGAATTAAAATCAAGCTTCCTAATAATGACGTACGTCGATGAAATAATAAAACCCCACCAATAACTTCCATAAGTCCACCAAAAATCACATACCCCTTAGATGCACCTATAAAAGTCCAGGCTAACCCCATTGGAGAAGATTCTCCATAAGGTTTTAGAAGACGGTAAAAAGAAGGTTCATTAAATTGTAGGGGGATTACCTTATACATTCCATAAGATAGCATCGTATACCCCACAAAAAAGCGTAAGAATACCAAAAACCAATAATTTACTTTCTCATAATTGGTGTTTTTCTTAAAAATAAATGTCCATACGAATGCTATCAATAAAGATAATAGCGTAAAACATAGTAATAATACATAATCGTAAGTGGTATCTCCACTACCATTGGTAAAAACCGTAATTTCTTTTTCTAATAGTAATACGTTTTTAGCAAACCAGGGAATGATTGTATGATAGCAATCAGATATAAACGTTTCTATAAAACCTAACCCAGGTATCGTATTCAGTGGAAAGGGAAGCATTAAAAAAGAAAGAAGTATTACTAAAAAGTGAAAAATAAACTTGTTGTTAGTTATCATACGGATATTTGTGTGTTTGAAAAATGCTTTTTAATGACTGCATAGAATGGTATAAAATCTAGTTTTTTGAGAAATCATCTTTTTAACAAACTCCTAGAGTACATCAATACGTTTTACAATTCATAAATCACTAACCAGTGTCCAAAAGTATAAATTAAAAACATAGCTAAAATCAGATTAGCATTCATAAAACAGTAATATTAAAGACCTGAGGTCTCACGTGATACAAAAAAGATAATTCCCTAAAAATAAGGTTTCATCTCCTTTTTTAATCAAAAGAGATCCTCCCGGTTCATTGGCATTAGGAAATTGCCTGGTATAAAGAGAATCTAATCCGTGTTGTATAGGCGATAATGTCTTTTTCTGAGTACATGAAATACAACACAAGGGTATAATTATAAAAAAACCTTTACCATATTACTTCGCCTTAGCAACTTGTTCAGCTAATAGCAACGCATTATATGCGTTCACAATCCTACCGGATTTAGAAAGCTCGGAGAAAGGTACTAATTTTTTGGTACCATCTTCTTGTTCTATTTCTACATTGATATGGTATGCCGTACCAGATTGCATCAATATATCTTTTACGGTTGCAGCAGATAGGGACGGGTAGTAGGAGCGTATCAATGCCGCTACTCCAGAAACCATGGGAGTTGCATAAGAAGTACCGTTGTGAAAATCATAGATATTGGAGGGTTCGGTAGTATAGATTTTTTCTCCCGGAGCAAAAATATCTACCTTCTTTTTACCATAATTACTGTCATTAGTATTCACTATTTTATTCAGTTGATAACAAGAAGAACCTACTTTTATAAATGTATCTACAATCTCATTCCCTTGTAAATCTGTATCATCAGGGTAATTATAGTTCTCGGGAGCATCCAGATCATACCCATCATTTCCTGCAGAGGTTACGATCAATACATCATTTTCTGATGCATATCGAATAGCATCTGCAACCCAATCCTGATGTAAGGAAAATTCTTTACTAGAGCTGATATTAATAATTTTAGCTCCATTGTCTACGGCATATCGGATTGCCAACGTCATATCTTTATCGTGCTCATCTCCGTACGCAGAGATACATAATGGCATTATTTTTACGGTATTGGTAATGCCTTGAGCACCTTTATTATTGCCTCGATCAGCGGTGACCACTCCAGCTACCAGCGTTCCGTGACTTAGAAAATCAGCGTTTTTATATACATATGGGTTTCCATATTTAGAGTCTTCTAGATTATCAGGGTCATCACTGGTAATCACTTTATCGTCATATTCTTTATTTAATAGTTTATCAACACGCTCACTGGATTTACGTTTTTGATCCAATATCCAGTCTTTTGTTATTTTATATTTTATACAATTACTTAAGATTAGTAAATGTAAATCCATTTCTTCATCTCCTTTTAGAATTGTTTTTAAGCTATCCAATTGTTGTAATGAATATTCTTGGTTAGGAAAATAAGAAGACAACGCCTTTTTGGCATTTATATAATTGTTTTCTAGTCCTATGTAATTCTCTTTTCGCTCCAAAGCATATTCCATACGTTTTTCATATTTCTTTGCAGCCCGTTGATAGGTATTAAATGCTACAGTATCCTGTACAGCAATCTCAGCAATTGTTTTATCCTTAAAAAAAGTATCGTACTTCTTTAGGATACGGGTATATTCATAATTAACAAATAGGTTGTTTTCTTCTTTTTGATTCCCCAAAAAATTCCATCCGTGGATATCATCCGTATACCCATTACCATCATCATCTCTGTTATTATCAGGGATTTCTTTTGGGTTTTGCCAGATATGTTTTTTTAGATCTTCGTGTTCTATATCCACCTCCATATCAATCACTGCTACGATCACTGTATCACCAGTTTTATCTGGTATTACATCCGTATATACCCTATCCAATCCTATACCTGGTATGGTGTCTAGCATTATATCTTTATATGCCCAGGTTTTCAATTGAGTCGTATCCAACATAACTGACTTATGGGATACTATATGTATAGAAGGATATGGTTTTATTATCGTGTTTTCTTTGGTACAGCTTAGTAAGAATAGGGTAACCAATAGTACTCCAAAGGATATTTTCATTATAGTGTTATTGTTTAGATATTTTCTCTGCTAGTAACAATGCATTATATGCATTCACTATCCTACCGGATTTAGAAAGCTCGGAGAAAGGTACTAATTTTTTGGTACCATCTTCTTGTTCTATTTCTACATTGATATGATACGCTGTGCCTGATTGCATCAATATATCTTTTACGGCTGCAGCAGATAGCGATGGGTAGTAGGATCGTATTAGAGCTGCCACACCAGATACAATAGGTGCTGCAAAAGAAGTACCACTATCCTTTTTATAATTATTATTAATATTCGTGGTATACATATCTATTGAGGGAGCAAAAATATCTACTGTGTTTTTGCCATAATTAGAAAAAGAAGCTTTTAAATACGCGTCTGCCTTTTTTCCTGATCCTCCCACTAAAATGAAATTGTCAAGTGATTGACCATTTCTAGTCGATGGTGAAGGGTGAATTCTATTTTTAGTAAGATCTAAATTCTTATTATTATTTCCTGCCGACATTATAAATAATACATCTTTTTTATTTGCATATTCTAATGCCTCTGTAACCCATTCCTGATGTAGCGAAAAGTGCTTGGAAGAACTCATATTAATAATTTTTGCCCCATTATCCACTGCGTATCGTATAGCAAGAGCAATATCTTTATCATGTTCATCTCCATTGACAGATATGCATAATGGCATGATAATAGCCTTATTTGTTATACCATCTATACCTATAGTATTAGATCTTTTTGCTGCTAAAATGCCAGAAACTAAAGTTCCATGGTATAGTTGACCTAAGTTGTTATTAACAATATTATTGCCATAACTTATATCTAATATTGAAAACGGATCATCTTGCTGTACCATTCTATCATCATATTCTTTGTTTAAATAATAGTCAACATGATTAGCATAAGAACGAATCTGGTCGTCCATTTCTTTTTCGGTAATGTTATAACGCAACATCTCTTGTAGAGATTCAATATGATGAAATAATTTTTTATGTAAACTATCCGATTTTAAGAGCGCTAATTTTTCCGTTGTATATTTTTTGTCAGGAAAAAACATAGATAGTTCTTCTTTTGCTACTCTATATTTCTTAACTACTTTATGTACATATTCTAAGTCTAATTCTGCATTTTTTGATTGATGATCATATAATTTTTTAGCTCTCAGGTATTTTTTTTCTTCCTCCAAAGAAATAGATTTCCCTTTTTTAAGGATTTCTTCATAATATTTTACAATTCGGGTAATCTCAAAATTCTGAAACAATACATTTCCCCCACTTTTATTCCCTAAAAAATTCCACCCATGTATATCATCAATATAACCGTTATCATCATCATCGATACCATTACTTTCTATTTCGTCGCTATTCACCCAGATTTGATCCTTTAAATCTTCATGAGTAATATCTAGTTCAGTATCAAGTAAAGCAATAATTATAGTATCACCAGTTTTATCTGATATTACATCCGTATATACCCTATCTAAGCTTATACCTGGTATGGTGTCTAGCATTATATCTTTATATGCCCAAGTTTTCAATTGAGTCGTATCCAATGTAACGGATTTATCGGGTACTATATGTATAGAAGGATATGATTTTATTATCGTGTTTTCTTTGGTACAGCTTAGTATGAGTAGAGTTACTAATAGACCTAGAAATGATATTTTCATTATAGTGTTATTGTTTAGACATTTTCTCTGCCAATACCATGGCATGATACGCATTTACAATCCTACCGGATTTAGAAAGCTCGGAGAAAGGTACTAATTTTTTGGTACCATCTTCTTGTTCTATTTCTACATTGATATGATATGCCGTACCAGATTGCATCAATATATCTTTTACGGTTGCAGCAGATAGGGACGGGTAGTAGGATCGTATCAATGCTGCAACACCAGAAACCATGGGAGTTGCATAAGAAGTACCGTTGTGAAAATCATAGATATTGGAGGGTTCGGTAGTATAGATTTTTTCTCCCGGAGCAAAAATATCTACCTTCTTTTTACCATAATTACTGTCATTAGTATTCACTATTTTATTCAGTTGATAACAAGAAGAACCTACTTTTATAAATGTATCTACAATCTCATTCCCTTGTAAATCTGTATCATCAGGGTAATTATAGTTCTCGGGAGCATCCAGATCATACCCATCATTTCCTGCAGAGGTTACGATCAATACATCATTTTTTGATGCATATCGAATAGCATCTGCAACCCAATCCTGATGTAAGGAAAATTCTTTACTAGAGCTGATATTAATAATTTTAGCTCCATTGTCTACGGCATATCGGATTGCCAACGTCATATCTTTATCATGTTCATCTCCGTAGGCAGAGATACATAATGGCATTATTTTTACGGTATTGGTAATGCCGTGAGTACCTTTATTATTGCCTCGATCAGCGGTGACCACTCCAGCTACCAGCGTTCCATGACTTAGAAAATCAGCGTTTTTATATACATATGGGTTTCCATATTTAGAGTCTTCTAGATTATCAGGGTCATCACTGGTGATCACTTTATCGTTATATTCTTTATTTAATAGTTTATCAACACGCTCACTGGATTTACGTTTTTGATCCAATATCCAGTCTTTTGTTATTTTATATTTTATACAATTACTTAAGATTAGTAAATGTAAATCCATTTCTTCATCTCCTTTTAGCATTGTTTTTAAGCTATCCAATTGCTCTAATGTATAGTCATTTATAGGAAAATAAGAAGACAACGCCTTTTTGGCATTTATATAGTTGTTTTCTAGCCCTATGTAATTCTCTTTTCGCTCCAAAGCATACTCCATGCGTTTTTCATATTTCTTTGCAGCCCGTTGATAGGTATTAAATGCTACAGTATCCTGTACAGCAATCTCAGCAATTGTTTTATCCTTAAAAACAGTATCGTATTTCTTTAGGATACGGGTATATTCATAATTAACAAATAGGTTGTTTTCTTCTTTTAGATTTCCTAAAAAATTCCATCCGTGGATATCATCCGTATACCCATTACCATCATCATCTCTGTTATTATCAGGGATTTCTTTTGGGTTTTGCCAGATAGCATGTGCCAAATCCTCGTGTTCTATATCCACCTCCATATCAATCACTGCTACGATCACTGTATCCCCAACTTTATCCGCTATTAATTCTTGATATACCCTATCTAAGCTTATACCGGGTATGGTATCTTGCATTATATCTTTATATGCCCAGGTTTTCAATTGAGTCGTATCCAATGTAACGGATTTATTGGATACTATATGTATAGAAGGATATGATTTTATTATCGTGTTTTCTTTGGTACAGCTTAGTATGAGTAGAGTTGCTAATAGACCTAGAATAGGTATTTTCATTATAGTGTTATTGTTTTGTATTTGCCACTTTCTCTGCTAGTAACAGAGCATTATACGCATTCACAATCCTACCGGATTTAGAAAGCTCGGAGAAAGGTACTAATTTTTTGGTACCATCTTCTTGTTCTATTTCTACATTGATATGATAAGCCGTGCCTGATTGCATCAATATATCTTTTACGGCTGCAGCGGATAGCGATGGGTAGTAGGATCGTATCAATGCTGCAACACCAGATACAATAGGTGCTGCAAAAGACGTGCCTCCATCAGATTTGTATTTATTATTAGGAGCGGTTGTATAAATATCATCACCGGGAGCAAAAATATCAACATTAACATTTCCATAATTTGAAAAACCGGCTATTAAACGAGCATCTAAATAAGGAGTAGAAGCTCCAACTTTTATAAAGTTATTTGATACTTCTACAGAATTAATAGCGTCATTAGGATAATAATTGTTTTTATCGATACTAAAACCATCATTTCCTGCAGCACATACTAATAATACATCATTTTTAGCCGCATACTTTATAGCTTCGGTGACATATTCCCTATGTAATGAAAATTCCTTACCAAAGCTCATATTAATAACCTTAGCTCCATTATCCACTGCATAACGAATACCGTTAGCCACGTCCTTATCATATTCATCTCCTTTAGGAACTATTCTTAAAGGCATTATTTTTGTATTATTTATTATTCCTTCAATACCAATATGATTATTCCTTGAAGCGGCGATAAGCCCTGCAACACTGGTTCCATGAGACTCTATTTCTAAATCGCCACTTATTTTATTATTACCATAATTAATATCTTCTAGATTTCCAATGTCATCACCAATAAATCTTCTTCCATCATATTCTAAATTCAGTTTATATTTCTCGGATATTTCAATGTCTTGTTTAAAATCATCTATCCAATCATCGTCCATCTTATAATATAAAGCATATCTGCGATTTGCTATATGTTTTTTCAACTCTTCATCCTCTTTAGGGTCGATCCTTGAAATCTCTTCGTATGTATACTCATCCGTTCCTAAAAATATCTTTAAAGCATCTTTTGCTTTATTTTGTTTGTCAATAAATGATGTTATAAAATCACGATCATCTTTTAAAACGGCCTGACTCTTCTCATATTCTTTAAGTGCATTCTTATATAAATCATATTTTCCTTGATCCTTTATAGAAATTTGATCTTCGTTTTTATGTTCAAAATATGGTTTGTACTTTTTTATGATTTTTATGAACTCTAAATTTTCATATACTACAATTCCTCCTTCTTTATTTCCCAAAAAATTCCACCCATGTATATCATCAATATAACCGTTAGCATCATCATCGATCCCATTATCTGCAATTTCATCATTATTAATCCATACTTGATCTTTTAAATCCTTATGAATTATATCTATACCAGTATCCATAACAGCAACTATGATTTGGTTTCCTTTTTTTTGCCGTATGATTTTTTCATATGCTTTATCTAAGCTTATACCCGGAATAGTATCATTATAAATATCCTTATGTTGCCAATTGTTTATGGCCTTTTGAATATTTTTTTCTCCTTGTTTAAGGGTTTTAATCGAGTCTAAATTTGGTAGAATTCTAAATGATTGACAGCCAATACAAGTTAACAAAATAATCTTTAATAGTAGTTTTTTCAATATCATCAAGCTAAACTATTTATTTAAAACAAATGTTAGCTACTATATTCAAAACGTACTATACCAAATTCAGGGAATTTGGTAAGTTATCCGGTTAATTATACTTACTACTAAGCTCTTTTATAAAATAAGAAGGATAAATGCCTGTTTGTTTATAAAATGCCTTAGAAAATGATTCGGAATTCTTAAACCCTACACTTTCACTAATAGCTTTTATAGTATACTTTCTAAGTTTTTTATCATTTTTCAATTTATTTATTACATAACCAATCCTTAAGTCATTTATATAATTACTAAATGTTTTTTTTCTATCAAAATTAATAACCTTTGACAAGTATTTTGTATTAGTGTTTAGTTCTTTCGCAAGTAGGGTAATAGTTATATCTTGTTTTAGATAACCATTGTTTTTTTCAAAATGTTCTAATCCAGACAAGATATGTTCTACCATTTCAGTAGATAAATTAAGTTTTTTATTATTAGTACTATCTATAGTTTTAACCTTGCTCTTTACTGTTGATAGATTTAAAATTTCTTCAAATTTTCTTTTATAATCTTTTTTCTTTCGATTATTAAATAGAAGTAATACAATTATCCCTAATACGATTGCTACCAAACTCAACATAATTTTAATCAATACACTTTTCTCTTTATTTATGTTCTCTATCAGTTTTTCTTTTCTGGATAATAGTTCTGGAGTATCATATTTTAGGGCAATATTCTTGCTTAGATATTTATAGTTATCTATTAATATACTGTCAACTTTTATGAGTTTTTCTATATATAAAAGTTGATTATCTTTATCATTGATACTTTTATAATAATCAATAAGAAATTCATAATTCTCTCGTATATCAGGGTGTATGTCATTAATTTTTTGAAAAATGGAATCTACCTTCTTGAAATGAACTAATGCTTTTTCTTTTTGATTTAATTGAAGATAATTCTTTCCTAAATAAAAATTTGCAAAAGCAATATTTGGGCTATCATCGATATTTTTAAACATAGGTAATGATTTTGTTATACTATCTATGGATTTAAGATAATGTCTCCTTTCAAAATGATTTATTCCTTCGCTTAAAATAAAATTACCATAATAATCAGTGTGTTCACTAGATAATGTTTTTTTGATTCCTATTCGGTTAAATATTGTAGAAGAATCAATTTTTTTATTTCTTCTATATGAATCTGATAACGCATGGAGAATAATTAAATAATTATCAGTGTCTTGTGGTCTATGATCCATTGTTTGTATTTGATGGAGACATTCTTTATAAATTCCTAGAGCTTCTTTATAATTGCCTAATCGACTTTTTAGAGAACCAATACTATATTTAGCATCATATATTAAATAAGGATTGTTATTCCTTTTAGCATAATTATAAGCTTCTACAAAATTATCTAAGCTATTTTTAAAATTTCTGCGATCATCAAAAAAGAGTCCTTTAAGGAAGTATGCAAAAGAAGGGTAATTCCATGTTCTTTTGTTTTTAGTATAGTCAATAATACTATCTAAGTAGGCTAATTCTATGGAGTATTCTCCTTTTTGATAAGCTATATAGCTCAAATTTCGATATGCGTCTGCAACTCTACTTACTTTATTATCAGTTCTGGCTTTTCTATAAAAAATATTAGCGCATTTCTCCTTTAGGTTTACGTTAATTTCATCGGAATAAATAATTTTAATAAGTTCATTATAGGTCTTACTACTTATGGAATCTTTCTGATTCTTCCCTTCAAATTTTAAGTTAAAAGAGTTTTCATCAGTGGTAATAGTATTATCCTGAGAATACAGTATCTGACAGCAACAAATCAGAAATAATAAATACAATGTTTTAATGCTCAATTCTTTATTTTTCATATTAATATGCATATAGAAAAAAATATCCAGTCATAAATCTTTGATTTTTTAAAATCCACAATAAACATTTTGTATATCAGTTTTTTAAATCGAGATCAATTATCCAATTTCCGTGAATCTTAGGTCTAGTTTCCCTGAATATAGAGTCATAACATTTTTTATGAGCTGATATTGCATTTAGATTTGACCCGATCAAAAAAACGAAAAATCTTTTACGGCAAGAAAATAATTGTTGGGAATTTTTAGAAAGTAATATAAACATAAAACAAAAAAGTATGGCAGTAATCCCCCTCAGTCCTAACGGACAGCTCCCCCAAAAGGGGAGCAACTAAAATAACGTAACAGAAAAAATAATAATAACATAAAAACAAAAGAAGAACATGGCATTGGAAAACCTTATTAGTGTAAGTTTTACAGAAGAAGAACTTACCCAATTAGATCAGCACCTTGCAGGGATCAGAACCTTGCTTACCGGAAAAACCATTAACCTTACCCCAGATCAACGTCGCCAATACGGGCGAATCGCCAACCAAAACAAACTCATCGTAGACAAAGCCAAAAACTATATGGAGCAACATCCCGACTGGGTGCCCCGATTTGTGGATAAAGAAGAGTTTGATAAAGATTATACCGCCCGACAACAGATAGAAAATCGTGTACAATTACTAGAAAACTTATCTACACAATTGATTGATACCAAAACCCTATTAGACCATGATAATTATAACAATGCACTAAGCTTCTACCGTATGATCCGATTCCTCGCAGGAGAAAATGAACCCGGTGCCAAATCGGTACACGAGGATATGAGAGTCTTATTTAACCGTACAGGAACTACTAGTACTACAGATAGTGAGGAATAATTGGGATACCACACCCCATGTTTGGGCTACATTGATCCATATTTGGGTTAGCGTAAGGGGTCTACCCCCTATGGCAGAGGGGATCACCCCCTCTGTTATGCCTAAATTTAGAGGTGTCTATCCTAAATTTAGACCTCATCAAGGGGGTCATTCCCTTATCACACCGCAAACAAGGGGTAGGAAACTCTAAATATGGGGTGATCAATGCTAAATGTCAATGAGTAGTGAATACAAAGTAGAATGATAAATGTAGAAATGAGTAGATGAATAGTTAATCTTAGCAACTTAGAAACGTAACAATTTATAAGCTTAGAAACAGTATTTAGGCAGATTGCTTCATTACGCTATGCTGCATTCGCAATGACGTCACTGCGAGGAGGAACGACGAAGCAGTCTCATAAGTGATAGCTGTATGCTAATAAAGTAGAAATAGTGAAAAACGAAAGTAGATTTCTAAATGTATGAAGTGGTGAGTACAGAGTACTAAGTATTAAGTATAAAGCGGAAAAAAATCATAATTAAATGACTCGAACCCTGAGCGGAGTCTAAGGGTGAATGTGCAGAAAGTAGAGTTAGTATTGAGTATTGAGTACAGAGTATTAAGCGAAAAAAAATCATAATTAAATGACTCGAACCCTGAGCGGAGTCGAAGTGTGAATCTGTAGAAAGTAGAGTTAGTATTGAGTACAGAGTATAAAGCGGAAAAAATTCATAATTAAATGACTCGAACCCTGAGCGGAGCCGAAGGGTGAATGTACAGAAAGTAGAGTTAGTATTGAGTATAAAGTAAAAATGAATAGTTGAATTACACATCTTAGCATCTTTGAAACTAAAAAATTCAGTAACTCAAAAACCATCAACAAACAACTATTAACCAACAACAATATGACCATACATCAAGACGACAATCATTACCAGTTTTGCTTAGGTATCCTAAGATTGCTCCATATCGATAAGGAAGAATTCTTTAGAGGGTTAGCAACTAATAACAGGTACGAAACCTTTTTATACAGTTGGATTTATAGAATGTTTATCAAAGAAAAAACCAAAGAGGAAACTGTAAAGCTGATCTATCGTGTACGGAGGCGGTGTTATTTTAATTCAATACTACCTACAGAAGATGCTTGACCATACTTATAAGAAGCTAAATAAAGAACAGCAAAAATATATGATAGAGCGATTAGCATTACAATGTAATTCCTGTAGCACTATTGTACAAAAAGTATTAGAAAAAATGAACCCTCCCATAGAAATACAATCTGGTCACCTGATGATCCATTACAATACATGGAAACGATTGAAGAGGGAGATTGTGAAGGT
>CANMKK010000030.1 GCA_947498455.1 uncultured Aquimarina sp. | reverse complement strand
TACAGCACATGGCTCACAAGATCCTCCACAATCAACTCCCGTTTCATCTCCATTCTGAATACCATCTGTACAAGTAGCAACAATATGCTGCTCTCTGATAACGGTAATATAATTGCTTGAAATTTCAAAGTTTCCTGAAGCTAATCCCGCATCATTAATATTCTTTCCTGTTACTGCTAAGTTACCATCAAAAGATATTCCATATACTCTACATACACCTGCTACAGCCCCTTCAAAATCGTGAGAACTAGTTTCTGTTGCTAAAATATTACCTGCATCGTCTGTAATCAAATAATTATAACTAGCAGCTGAAGTACTTGTATTCTTAAATGAAATGTTATCAGCTATACCATCACCTGTTATAGTGGTTATTTGTGTCAAGTCATTACTTGTAGCAACTGTTCCTCCATTTACAGCTACTGCACACGGAGCACAAGAAGTACCTCCACAATCAACACCTGTCTCATCTCCGTTCTGAATATTATCATCGCAAGTTGGACTAACAACCACTCCATCAAACTTAATTTCGAAGTTTATTGTTTGAACAGGACTTGCAGCACCACAACTAGTTCCACTTGTTACTGTAGCGGTATAAATTCCAGCATGCTCATCTGCATATGCCACGTCAGCAATTTCTATAACTTTTTGAGTAGAGGTGAAATTATTTGGTCCAGTCCAACTAATCGTCCCTTCAAATGAATTTTCCGGGAATTGTAATCGAATTTTATCTCCTTCATTTATAGTTGCAGTATTATTTACAGAAGACGTATAACCATTATTATTAATCTGGTATTGAATTTTTGTATTCAAATCCTCTACACCAACTTTAAGAAAAATATTGGTTGTAGAATAACACCCATTTCCTGTATATTCTATTTTATATACCCCTTCATTTGATTTCTGTATGTTATTTAAAACCCATGCTGATTGAAGATCAGGATCCGGAGTTGTACTAACAGTTCCATCAGGATAAGTAATTCTAATATCCGTCAGGGCAAAAGAATTATGTGTCCCTAATGATATATTATCTCCAACACAAGCAAATAATGTTTCTTTTTGACTCCATGTACCTTCATTATCTCTCACCCAACTATCCATATCCTCATACTTAGGTTTCAATTCGATTTGTGCCGAACCAGAGCAAGTTTCTGGGTCATTCCAGGTAATGGTATATATTCCGTAATCTTGTGCAGTAATACTCGCAAATTTGAATCCCGTTCCTACATCAGGGGTAGTGTCAAAAAAGCCATTTGGTCCTGTTAGGGTAACATTTTCTGTACCTACATTCCCCATTCCTAAATATACCTCATCTCCTATACAAGCCTCTACAAAAGGTTGTTTTTTCCAATCACCATTTAATGCTGTCCAAGCCGCTATATCGTTCCCTATAATCAACTCTATTTCTTGAGAATACGTAACTCCGCAATTCTCATATCTTATGGTATAAACTCCTGCATTTGCGCTTCCTACATTATTAAATTTCCATAATGGATCATTAACTGGAGCCGAACTTACAGTTCCATTAGGCAATTCTACAGATATAGTACCATTCGTAGGCAAATTAGTTTGTGATGCTATACTAATATTAGCGCCTGCACATACTTTTACCACATCTTGATTAAACCAATCTGTACTGGTGTTATCAATTTGAACCCAAGGTTGTACTTTATACCCTACATATAGGCTCACTACCGCAAAACCAATGTTATCGTTAATGTCATTATATCTTATTAAATAGGTTCCTTCATCACTTTTTTGCACATTATTAAAATCCCAAAAAGTAGCTCCATCAGGAGTAACATCTACTAAACCATTTGGTTTAGTAATTGATACATTTGTAATCCCAACATTTTGCATACCAATTTTAACATTTGTTCCAGGACATACAGTAATTTGTGCCACATTCTCTAACCAAGTTGAGCCATCATACATCCTAGGAGTTACTTCTAAACTACCTCCAACACCTGTAGCTACTAAATTTGCATTTTGCCATAACGGAAGACGTGTTGAGTGATTAAGAGCTGCAAACATTCTGTCTGTTTGACCTTTGGTAAACATTTTTGCACATCCTCCAGATGCATCATACCCCATATAATTTTCATAGTTAATTAATGAATCTCCACAATCTGTAGCTCCTACAACACATTCATCATCGGCTGCTGCTATATCTTCTTGAGGTGTATCATCAACAAAATCCTGATTAAAACTAGCACATCCGCCTTCAAAAGTATGAAGCAGGTTCAACCAGTGTCCAAATTCATGTGTTAATAATGATGCAAACTCATCATCTGTATTTCCTTTAAGGTAGCGACCATTATACACCACTCTTGCAAATCCTAAATCCGAATCTCTTTTACTTGGAAACCAAGCAATTCCTGAGTTGGTACTCGATCCATTATCAAGTATATCTGCCGCAATATAAACATTCATATACTTGTAATTATCCCAAGCATCTCTTGAAACTATTGGGCTATCTACCAAACCTTGTCCTTTATCCTCTCCATGTTCAACAATTCCAGTAGTAGGGTTTCCATTAGGGTCAATTTTTGCCAATTTAAAAACAATATTAGTTGTCGAACGTATTGATCTAAACAATGGATCTACTGTATTAAAATCTGGATTTAAACCTTGAAAATCCTCATTAACCATTTGCAGAGAGTTAATAATCGTTTGATCACTTACTGTTGTTTCATTTTGCGTTCTCCCATATACGTGAAACACTACGGGGATAATAATATCTCCCGAACCTGACTTAGCCAAAATGTTTCTCTTATACCCTTTCGTAAATTCATTGAATTCTAAAAATTCATTGTACCCTTCCTTATTATTCTCATAGTTCTTCAACAATGAAGTTCCACAGGGTTGGGGTTCGTCCTGCGCGTTTACAACTCCTATTAAGAATATTAGTACAAATAATGTAAAAATGTTTTTCATAAAAATTTATTATATCGTGAGTTTAGTGTATTTATTCGGAATGAAAACCTTTTAAAAAAAGAGGTCAAACCGTATATATTCGTTAAATATTTGGCTATATTAATCAAAATAAATCAATGAATTCATTCTGTAGGTAAAATGATACAACATATTGGTAATATATAATTAATATTTTGGTAAGAAATAACCTCTAACAAATGTTACCAAATGATTAATTTTCACAAAAACTCACCCAAAATACTAAAAAACAATAACTTATACCAAAAACACATCTTCAACCCTTTATTTACGGATTTTAACGTGTTTTCTCCTATTCATTATTATTTCGATAATCCTATCCCCATATAGAAACTAACCACCCTCTATAAATGTTAAAACCTTATACTATTATTCAACAAAAATTAAGTAATAGCTATAGTTTTTATCGTTAATGATAGGTTATCATTTTGTTATACCATTCCGAAAAACTCATTGTTAAAGCTCGTTAAAAAGCACAAAATTAAGCTTAAATACATATTTCTGTATTTTCAAGCTAATACATATCCGTTACAGAGATCTTATCCAAGTCGTGATATCATTACCCCACCCATCTTACTCATGTTAACTCAAAAAAATTATATCATTCCTATCCCAAAACCAAACTATCCAATGCCCGAAACTGCTTATTCTAAAAATTGAACTACAATTTCTTCAAATAAAAAAACCCGTGCTCTATATTGACGTTTTGACTTTTCATAAAACAACACCAGTTCTAATATGAAATTACCGTAATAAAATGTTCTTTTTTGCGCCTTAATTTCAGAATAAAAATCAGTGATAACACTCGTGCTGTGCTAAGTCGAAGCAGCATTATCGATGCATTTTATTTTGAAACATGCACTAATACGATTTACGGATAATAAGTTCGTATAAAAAGTTTGAATTATTTTATGCTAGATTAAGGCATAAAATTGAAGAATAGCCCTAGCTATTGTTGAATTTTATAACGCAGATATAGTGCAAAAGAAACGAACTATATACGAAAGTTTTATGCGTAAATCGTATAAAACCAATTTTACCGGTTAGGTTAACATTCAGCATACTAAAAATCTATATATAAACCTACCCCACAAATAAGCCCGACAAACAACAGTTTATCGGGCTCTCTTCCTGAATCTTCAGGTTTAATAAAATCTAAATTGATGTTTCAATCAATTTTTAACAACTCTTACAGTATACATATTGGTTTTGGTTCGTATTGTCACAAAATAACTTCCCGACATTACTATATTTTCACCAAAAGTAACATTAGCTGTATTTTTATTATACTGTTTACTTTCTATTACTTTTCCTAGCATATTATACACATTAACAGTAAAATCACTCTTGATTCCAGAAACATTAATAGTAGATATATTTGTAAACGGATTTGGGAATGCGCTAGGCTGACTATTAATTTCATCTGACTTAGAAGCAGCTGTTGACCTACTTGTAACCAAACTTTGACCTGCTACTGTATTATAAGCATAGTCTTCTATAGTATACGAAGAACCATCACTAGTTACCGTTGCATAGAACCATCCATAGTGTATTGCACCACTTATTTTAAATGTAAACCCAATATACCCTGAATTACCGTTCCAACTAGTATGGGTAGCAGAACTAACAACGAAACTATTAGAATCAGCAACAAAATTACTAGAAGCACCAACTTCCACTCCTTCTCCAAGGAAAGTAACATTATTTGTAGTTCCTTCACACACTACATCTTTACCATATGGCACCAATCGAAGTGTAGCACCTGAATACCAAGGTCCAAAATGTCTATCATCTCCTATTTCTATCTGGAAAGGATTCCAAGTGCTTGTCGAATTAGTAGTTTTATCTTCCATATCAACATATACTACTGTTCCACCACTTACACAAGGTGTACATGACCCTCCACAATCAACTCCGGTCTCATCTCCGTTCTGAATATTATCATCACAGGTCGGCGTCGCAACACAAGGCGCACAAGATCCTCCACAATCAACTCCGGTCTCATCTCCATTCTGAATATTATCACTACAAGTAGGGGTTGAACCTCCTGTTATAGTCACTGTATAATCTTCAGTCTCCCCATAATCATGGGCTGTATCACATACTTCAGGCAAACTAGTTGTATTATTAAAATACTCCATTATAATACGCATTCTTGTATTACCTACTTGAGCTGTATTAGGTATAGAGAATGTAGCACTGATAGACGTATCCTTCGATGGAACTTTTGTAAATACTTGTTCTCCTGCATCCGCAAAATCGCCATCTTGATTATAATCAATCCATATTCCATAAGCTTCATTATACGGGCCTGACCCACCCCAATCTGGTGTAATTGTTACAGTAACCGAACTACCTTTTGCTAAATTAGTTGAAATAGAACTATGATCCCCATACCCATCAACAGATCGAGTAGTGGTATTATTGATACTACCAACAGCTACATTACTAATATGCTCTCCAGAGGTTCTGGTTGACTTATCTTCACAATATACTATTGTCGTCTGGCACGGGCTACAAGATCCTCCACAGTCCACTCCTGTCTCATCTCCATTCTGAATACCATCATCACAAGTAGGAGCTACAACACAAGGAGTACAAGATCCTCCGCAATCCACCCCGGTCTCATCTCCATTCTGGATACCATCATCACAAGTAGGAGCTACAACACAAGGAGTACAAGATCCTCCACAATCCACTCCTGTTTCGTCTCCATTCTGGATACCATCATCACAGCTTGCTCCTGAACCTTCAGTTATAACAATTCCATAATCCTCAGTTTCTCCATAATCATGTGTTGTATTACACACTTCTGGCAAACTAGTTGTATTATTAAAATATTCCATTATAATACGCATTCTTGTATTACCTACTTGAGCTGTATTAGGTATAGAGAATGTAGCGCTGATAGATGTATCCTTCGATGGAACTTTTGTAAACACTTGTTCTCCTGCATCCGCAAAATCGCCATCTTGGTTATAATCAATCCATATTCCATAAGCTTCATTATATGGACCTGACCCACCCCAATCTGGTGTAATCGTTACAGTAACCGAACTACCTTTTACTAAATTAGTCGAAATAGAACTATGATCACCATACCCATCAATTGATCGAGTAGTGGTATTATTGATGCTACCAATAGCTACATTACTTATATGCTCTCCAGAGGTTCTGGTTGACCTATCCTCACAATATGTTACTGTGGTCTGACATGGACTACATGATCCTCCGCAATCAACTCCTGTTTCATCTCCATTCTGGATACCATCATCACAGGTCGGTGCTACTACACAAGGCGTACAAGACCCTCCACAATCAACTCCGGTCTCATCTCCATTCTGGATACCATCATCACAAGTTGGTTCTACTGCGCAAGGCGTACAAGACCCTCCACAATCAACTCCGGTCTCATCTCCATTCTGGATACCATCATCACAGGTTGGTGCCACTACACAAGGCGCACAAGACCCTCCACAATCAACTCCGGTCTCATCTCCATTCTGGATACCATCATCACAGGTAGCATCATTAACTCCACTAAATTTAAGCTCAAAACTCACAGTTTGTTCAGCGGACGAACTACCACAACTATTATCATGAGTAATTGTAGCTGTATAAATTCCCGCATGACTACTTGCATATGCCACATCTGCTATTTCTATTGCTTTATAAGTAGAGCTAAAATTATTAGGCCCAGTCCAACTGATTGTTCCTTCGAATAAATTATCGGGGATTCTCAATGTTATTTTACTTCCTTCATCTATGGTCGCAACATTGTTTGTCGAAACCACAAAAGCATCGTTATTAACCTGATACTCTATGCTATTACTTAAATCCGAAACACCTACCTTAAGAAAAACATCTGTAGTTGAGTAACAAGATCCATTATTGTATTCTATTGTATATACACCTGTATCAGATTCCTGAATATTATTAAAATGCCAAGCCGTAGCTTCATCCGGAGTAGTATCGATCGTTCCATTAGGATATGTAATCTTAAGGTTTGTAACTCCTAACGTTGCATTAGTTCCAAGAGCTACATTATCTCCTATGCAAGCAAATAGTGTTCGACTTTGGGTCCAAGAATTTGCATTATCCCTTACCCATCCATCCAAAGCACTACTTGTAGGTCTTAATTCAATTTCCACCGAACCAGAACAACTTTCTGGATCATTCCAGGTAATAGTATAAGTTCCAAAATCCTGATCTGTTATACTAGCAAACTTAAACCCTGTCCCAACATCCGGAGTATTATCAAAAAATCCATTTGGTCCACTTATAGTTACATTTTCCGTACCTACATTTGTCATTCCTAAATGAATTTCATCTCCAGGACATGCTTCGACATAATTACGTTGCTGCCAATCACCATTCAATGCCACCCAAGGAGTAATTTCATTTCCAATCACCACAACTACCTCTGTAGAGTATGCTACCCCACATCTCTCATAGATCAAAGTATATATTCCGGCATCGTTAGCTGTCACGTTATCAAATGCCCATACTCCATTGCTATTAAGCTCTGTATATAAATTCCCATTTGGCAACATAAGCGAACTAGTACCATCTGCGGGTAAATTAGTCTGTGTTGTTATGCCTATATTAGCACCAGCACAAACTATTATCTCATTTTGATTAAGATAATCAGTATTAGTCGTATTATCCAATTGTATCCAAGGTTGGACTTTATACCCTACGTAAAGATTAACAATAGCAAAGCCATAATTTTCATTGGCATCTTCATATCTAATTAAATAAACTCCATCGTCACTCTCCTGTACATTATCAAAATTCCAATATGTGGCTCCATCTGGCACAATATCAACTAATCCATCAGGTTTTGTAATAGACACATTAGTAAGGCCTACATTTTGCATTCCTATCTTAACATTAGTTCCTGGACACACTTCTATCGATTTAGCATCTTCTTTCCAAGAAACTCCGTCATGCATTCTTGGAGTCACTTCTAGGCTACCTCCAACACCTGTAGCTACTAAATTAGCATTCTGCCACAACGAGGAACGAGCAGCATGATTTAAAGCCGCATACATCCTGTCCGTTTGTCCTTTTGTAAACATTTTAGCACATCCAGCGGTAGAATCATACCCCATATAGTTTTCATAATTTATCAATGAATCGCCACAATCTGTAGCTCCCACCATACAAGCATCATCCGCAGAAGTAATATCTTCTTGTGGCGTATCTTCTACATAATCCTGATTAAAACTAGCACAACCACCTTCGAACGTATGATACAGATTTAACCAATGACCAAATTCATGGGTCAACACAGATGCAAATTCATCATCCGTATTCCCTTTAAGATATTGTCCATTATAAGTAACCCTAGAGAGGTTCGCATCAGAATCAGTGGTGCTAGGAAACCAAGCAACTCCAGAACTGGTACTACTTCCATTATCATACAAATCAGCAGTGATATAAATATTCATATACTTGTAGTTATCCCAAGCATCTGCGGCCACAATTTCACTATTATAATTCCCTTGTCCTGCTGACACTTCATGATCAATTATTCCATCAGTAGGATTTCCATTAGGATCAATTTTAGCCAGTTTAAAAGTGATATTCATTCTTGACTTTCTAGACGTAAATAATGGATCCACTGTATAATAGTCTGGATTCAATCCTTGAAAATCATCATTAACCATCTCCAAAGAATTAATAATCTTTTCATCTGTTACTGTAGCTTCATTCTGAGTTCTTCCATAAACATGAAATACGACAGGAATGACAATTTCTCCTGCTCCTGACTTCATGAAAGTAGCTTTATTAAAATCTCTTGTGTAATCGTTAAATTTTAAGAAGTTTTCATATTCTTTTGGGTTATTCTTAAAATATTCCTGCATTGCTTTTGAAGATCCACAACCATTATTGACCTGTGCGTTCATCACACTAGCCAACAACAGTAGTAGAAAAAGTGTAGTTACTTTTTTCATATGTTCTCCTTTTATTAAATAGTTAAGTTTGAAGTGTTTTTTGGGACACAAAAACCATTTCGAATAGACGGTTAAACCGTAAAGTGCGTTAAATACCAAGCTATATTACTAAAAAAAACTCAATTAAACTAATTGTAGGTAAAAAATTACATTTTTATTTTAAGTTTTTATTAACTTTTATATCAAGTAATAACTCACAAAAAATTTAACAAAACAATGCCAAGATCGCCAACATTATTTTAAAATACACTATAAGTCAATAATATAAATACATTAAAAAGGAAAAATTGTTTTCAATACTAAAAAAACAAAGCTTGAGAAAACCAATAACATCAATCTTTAATATATTAACAAAATGTTAAATTAACATAATTACAGAAAAAATGAAATCCTAAATATTCGAATTAAAAACAAATTTTAATAGATTAAAAACTATTATATCAGATTAAATGAATATAAAATTTAAAAATCATCTTGTTTTAAGCACAAGAAACAGGCTCACTCTTTTAATCAACAACCTCAGAGCAAGTTCACAAAGTATACTCCCAAAAACCATCATTTTCTTTTCAAGACAAGCTTCAGGGAATTATACGATTTGATTATAAAACATCTCAGATAAAACGAAGTTGCTTTTTTGATTTATGCCGCTATAATTATTTTTCATAGCATTAGCTATAGTAAATATGATAAAGAAAATAAAAAAATGAACAAGTTTTAACCAGAAGTATTATGGTTAAATTGGTATTATCATACCATAGACTTTATTTTTAAACATCTCCTAATCAACATCAACTCAAAATAACTTTTACATAAAAAAAGTCCAGCGATCAATTAATTGATTGCTGGACTTGATTAAATCTAACTCTGAAACAATATATCATTTCAGTATTAACCAGTACTATATCATATATTTAATTATATTTTACCAGTCTTACCGTGCTACTTGAATTACCATTTTTCGTCTGCACTTTTGCAAAATAATTCCCTGATGACAAACCAGACATATCTATAGAAATATTATTTGTTTTTTTACTGAATTCCTGATGCTTAACTCTTTTTCCCAATAGATTATATACACTAAGAATAAAATCACTATCTACCTCTGAAACATCAATAGTAACATTATTCTCAAATGGATTAGGATAAGCAGATACACTAAACTGTTTAGCATCAATCGACTTACCAGAACCATTTGAAACTACTACCGTATAATCTTCATATTCTCCATATCGAACATCATTTGTACCTGTATCACAAGGGCTATTCTCTAGATCATAATAAGACACCAAAATACGCATTCTGGTAGCTCCATTTTTTGCTGTTGCTGGCACCGCAACAGAAACATCACCTGAAAGACTTGTAGTTTTAGTCAAACTCAATGATTCTCCTGCATCATCAAAATCCCCATCTATATTCCAATCAAAAAATGCATAAATCTCATCCGCAGCACCATCTCTATAACCAATGATATCAACACTAAGACTATAGCTAGTTCCAGCGTTTACATTTCCAGATATAGCGGTAAAATCTTCATAACCCGTAGCATTTCTTATAGATGCATTATTAATCCCCGAAAAAGAAACGTTAGAAATCCCTTCTGGACCACTATTACCTGTTGCCGAGCAATATGTTACATTAGTTTGACAAGGGTCACAAGAACCTCCACAATCTACACCAGTCTCATCCCCATTCTGGATACCATCTGTACATGTTGGATCCACCTGACAAGGTTCACAAGAACCTCCACAATCTACACCGGTCTCATCTCCATTTTGGATACCATCGGTACATGTTGGATCCGTTGTTCCTCCAACAATTATTGTATAATCTTCTACCTCATCACCTTCCGTCGCTCCACATGGCGATGGATTACTATACCATCTATAACGAACCCTTAATCTAGTTGCACCTGTTTGAGCATTATCCGGAACTACAACTGTAGCAGATCCTGCTCCAACACCTCTAGGCTTCATTAAAACTTCTTCTCCAGAATCTTCAAAATCTCCATCTCTATTCCAGTCAATCCATCCTCCCACTACATTAGAATTCCAATTAGAGCTAATAATCCCAGGAGTAACTGTCAAAGTAACAGAATTACCTTTTTGGACTGTTGTACTTTGAGAAATATAATCCGTATATACACTATTCGCACTTGTATTAGATATAGAGCCAAAAGTAACTTCTGCAATATAATTAGCTCCTTGATTACCCGCACTACAATAGGTTACACTTGTATCACACGGCGCACAATCGCCTCCACAATCTATTCCGGTTTCATTTCCATTCTGGATACCATCTGTACATGTTGGATCAACCTGACAAGGCTCACAAGAACCACCACAATCTACACCTGTTTCATCCCCATTCTGGATACCATCGGTACAAGTAGGATCGTCCGGCTCTATTGTTTGGCTTCCAGCTTTGATAGGCCCATTTGGCTTAGTACTATATGCGTAATCAAGTAAAGTCATTTCTGAACCATTACTATTAACTCGAATCCTCATCCACCCATAAAGCGTTTGAACATTTAGTCCTCTTAACTGAAAACCTACATAACCCGTTCTTCCATGCCACGTGGTATATGAAGATGTTTTAACATCAGGTAAGTTTGGAAAAACTTCTGCATCTACCCAGTTACTGGCACTAGAAATAAGTTGATCTGCTTGTATCAAGGTTACATTTCTTGTACCAACCTCCATCACTAAAGCCTTTTTATTTGACTCAATTTCTAAATCAGCGCTATTTAAAAATATTCCAAATTTATTATTCATACCATACTCCTTAATCGTAAAAGGCTCCCATACGGCTCCAGTCCTAACAGTCAGATCTGCAATATTATTATAAACAACCTTATATGGATCATGAAACTTAAAGTTAAAAGCTAATTTATTAGTAACTAAACTTGAAGTCCCTCCAGTGATTGCAGCATCATTAAATGTGATACTACCTACCCCATTATTTGATTTAGCATGACTTGTAGCTTTACCACTAAGAGTTAATCTAATTGTAGTATTGTTTAGCACTCTTATTGCTGCCGACAGACCACTAGGTAAACTTGTATTAAAATGGGTTCCCTGAGCTAAGTTACCACTACTCAATGCAAAAGTACCTTCTCTAATAACAATATCATATGAGCTTTTACCTAAAGAACCATCATTGTTGTTAGATTCGAATACAGTATTATCTGCTTCAAAATAAGCTTTATCCAAAGTGACACCAGTTGCAGCTAAGTTACTAGTTGTCCACAAAGTTCTTCTAGCAGGATGGTTCAAACCAGTAACCATTCTTGTAACTTGTCCTTGTGTAAACATTTTTGCACATCCTCCTGAAGATTCATATCCCATATAATTTTCATAATTGATCAAATTACCGCATTCACTCGCCCCAACTACACATCCTCTATTAGTTGGACTCGTATCTTCTACTGGTGTATCACTTACAAAATCACCATTAGGGTCATTACAACCATCACCATTAAATGTGTGGTAAAGGTTTAAGTAATGCCCAAATTCATGTGTAAATATAGATGCAAATTCCGTATCCGTATTTCCGTGCAAGTATCGTCCGTTATACACTACTCTTGCCAGATTCTCATCCGACATACCCGTATCAGGCAACCACGCAATACCACTTTGAGTTGATCCTCCATTATTCTGAGCATCCCCCATAATATAAACATTCATATACTTGTAATTATCCCAAGCATATTCTTTCACATTGTTATCAAATGATCTTAATCCGAAACCCTTTTCTTCTGTTTCGTGAAATAGCACCCCGTCTGTTGTAGCTCCATTAGGATCTAACTTAGCTAATGCAAAACGAATACTTAATGTTCCTCTTCTATTTCTAAAAAAATTATCAACAGAATTAAAATCTGGATTTTGACCATTAAAATCTTCATTAATGACTTCAATAGCTCTTTTCACTTTTTCATAAGTAATAGTTTGCCCATGTTGAACCCTTCCATAAACATGAACAACAACAGGTATCGTATATGTAGTGTTCATTTTTGCACTTATAGCCCCAGATGCAAGTTGCTTTTCAAATTCTTTTGCATATTTGTTATAGGCCTCATGCGCTTTTCTTGCCACAGGATCTTTTAAAAGTTCTTGCGTAGCTGCATCAAAACCACAGCCCCCCGTACTCACTTCTTGTTGTTGTGCATAAAAAACAGAAGCACAACACAACATCAGTGATGCTAAAATTGTTTTAATTTTCATAATTAGTATGTTTTGTGTTAAGTAACAATAAAACTAATACTAATTAATTCTTCAAACATGTAGGATTATACCTCAACCTTATACTATACTATCTTTTAAGTGATTTTTTTAAAATTTTACAGATAAAAATATTATTTCTAATACCGAATTTTACTATAAAATACTTAAAAAAGTAATTAAAAACATGATATATAACTAACAATCATTAGCTAATTTTGAAATATTATTATATCAAAATTAATGATGGGAATTTAACAATTAAATCATCATTACTCGTTCTTAAAAACAACTTAATTCCCTTTTTTACAATAAAATATTTCCCAAAAACTACCAACTCTAAAAGCTCTTTATATCATTATTTTTATTAATATCTGAAACTTTTAAATCAAGATCGCTATACTTCGACTTGACTGTTAGCAACCACGCTGCTAGAGACAAGTCAAGACAAATGAATATCAGTATATTAATTTTCAATATGCAAAAACCATTGAATTAGATCTTAAAATGCTTTAGAAGGATACATTCTTATAAGTTACCTATTATATGTTTTTAAAAGCCTGTTTTGTGGCATATTAATTCCGAAAAATAGATCATCACAAAAACTTTCGGATAGTTGTGATTATTTTTTAAGTAAAAAAACTCACAAACCCTATCTTTCGAACCAAGATCACATGCCATAAGCCACATTAAAACACCGATCAAAACAGCATTTTATCGGATTCAGAAAGCTCGGTTGATGTATAAAAAGCTTAAAAAATGACCATAAAAAAACACCTTAAAAAAAGGTGTTTAGAGACTAATATCCAATAATTATTTCAATTCGGTGTAATATTTATAGAACAAAGGGATTGTTTCTATTCCTTTTAGAAAATTCCATATTCCGAAATGTTCATTGGGAGAATGAATTGCATCACTATCCAACCCAAACCCCATGAGAATGGTTTTACTTTTTAGTTCTTTCTCAAATAAAGATACTATTGGAATACTCCCTCCACTACGTTGGGGAATAGGTTTTTTTCCAAATGAATCTTCATATGCTTTACTAGCCGCCTGATAACCTATGTTATCAATTGGCGTCACGTACCCTTGCCCCCCATGATGTGGCGTTACCTTAACAGCTACCGCCTTTGGTGCAATACTTTCGAAATGATTTTTAAACAACTGTGTAATATCTTCCCAATCTTGATTTGGCACTAAACGCATGGATATTTTAGCATAAGCTTTGCTTGTAATTACAGTTTTAGCCCCTTCGCCAGTATATCCGCCCCAAATTCCATTTACATCCAGAGTAGGACGAATGGAATTACGCTCATTCGTAGTATATCCTTCTTCGCCATACACATCATTAATATCTAATGATTTTTTATAAGCGTCTATAGAAAAAGGAGCCTTTGCCATTTCAGCTCGTTCTTCTTTAGAAAGGTTTTCTACCCTATCATAAAAACCCGGTATCGTAATATAATTATTTTCATCATGTAACGAAGCGATCATCTTAGTAAGGATATTAATTGGATTAGCGACTGCTCCTCCATATAAGCCACTATGCAAATCCCTGTTTGGCCCAGTAATCTCTACCTCGACATAACTTAATCCTCTTAGCCCCGTTGTTATAGACGGAACATCATTGGCAATCATACCTGTATCACTTATTAAAATAACATCATTAGCCAACTTTTCTTGATTACGCTCCACGAACCAACTCAAGCTTTTACTCCCTACTTCTTCTTCTCCTTCTATCATAAACTTTACATTACAAGGTAGCTGGCCTGTTTCAATCATAAATTCTAAAGCCTTTACATGCATAAACATTTGCCCTTTATCATCACAAGCACCTCTTGCAAAAATTGCTCCTTCGGGATGGGTTTCTGTTTTCTTTATTATTGGTTCAAAAGGAGGGCTATCCCATAGATCAATAGGATCTGGCGGTTGCACATCGTAATGACCGTACACTAAAACTGTAGGAAGATCAGGATTGATTATTTTTTCGCCAAATACAATAGGATATCCAGGTGTCTCGCATATTTCTACCAAATCACAACCAGCTCTTTCTAAACTTTCCTTAATCTTATCCGCAGTTTTAATCACGTCTTTCTCATAAGCAGAATCCGCACTTATGGAAGGTAATTTTAGCAACTCTATAAGCTCGCTAATAAAACGGTCTTTATGTTTCTGGACATATAATTGTATATTTTGCATCTACAGTTTTATTTTTTCTTAAATGTACTAAAAATGCACTAATTTAAATCCTCATTTTCAAACCACACAACCAACCCATTATAATATACTAGATATTAAAAAATTATCACGAAGCGGACATATAATAGAGAAGAGGTATTAAATAAAATATTTGATTTCCAAGGATAAAAAATGGTTACGGGTTAAATTTTTATTTTTTCTCAAAAAAAATAACTCAAGTTCTTTGAGTTTTATGCAGATTATGTATATTTGCACTCGCTTTTACAGATAGTCCTAAGTGTTGTAAAAGTTATGAATGCGGGCGTGGTGGAATTGGTAGACACGCTAGACTTAGGATCTAGTGCCGCGAGGTGTGGGAGTTCGAGTCTCCCCGCCCGCACAGCAAAGCAAAAGCCGACTTTAACGAGTCGGCTTTTTTGTTTGCGGTGATACATTTTTCCTTCTTTTAAAATGAAAACTTATTTTGAAATTGATCAATGGAGTAATACGATTGTAGTTAAGGGTTATCGTATTTACAGTCCTGCTAATAAATTTCAGTAGAAAAAAGAGTAATTATAACACAAGTTAACATACTTTAAATCATTAAAATGTCATTATCTAAACACGTTTTTATCAATTCTGATTGTTTCTGAACATTTAGTTTTTCGAAAAGATGTTTCTTATGGGTTTTTACAGTTGTAATGTCTATTTTTAGCTCTTCTGCAATTTCTTTTTCAGCTTTCCCTATAAATAGTAAATTCAAGATTTCATATTCTCGCTTAGTAATAGAAATAATACTTTGGGGCATTTTAACTACTTTAATAGTACCATTTAGATAGCCTTTTATCAATGAATTTAATTCTTCCAGATCTCTATACTTTTCAATAAAACCATCTGCACCATTTTTAAATGCTTCCGCTTTAACATTCTCAGAATCATGAGAAGTAAGCATAATGATCAAGAAATCATCCTCTCTTTTTAGTTCTTTCAGTAAATTTATAGAATTCCTCCCTAATCTAAAATTAATATCTAAAAGAAGTAAATCAACTTCTAAGTCCTTTACATCTTTTACTATAGAATCATAATCCGTTATAATAGCCTGAATATATAAAGAAGGATCTTCCTCTAAAATTTTCGCAAAACCCTGTGCGACTCCCAGTTCATCATCCGCAATCACTATATTTCTCTTTTTAACCCCCATATGGCAATGAAATTTTAATCGTAGTTCCTTTATTGATTTCAGAATCTATATCGATATGACCGGACAGAAGTTTTATTCGCTCTTTAAGACTATTTATACCAAAATTCCCCGGGTTCTGTTTTTTAATATTAAACCCAATACCATCATCTTTTGTTTCTATAGCCATTGTATTTGCAATCTGATAAACGGACAATGATATATTTTCTGCTTTCGCATGCTTTATAGAATTAGTAAGCAACTCACTAATAATCATATATACACTTAAGTGGTTAATTTTATCTAATTTGTTATCAGAAAATTTAATCTGAGCTACAATCGTTGCATTAGATAATTCATCAAGTTTCCGCACTAAATTATTGATTTGGATAGTTAGATTTTCTGGAGCAATAGTTGGTGAAAATTTAGAATTCAGTAAATACCTATACTCATTATTGAAATCATCCAATAGAGATTCTATATCATCTAATTCTGATCCTATCATCTCTTTCTTAGTCTTTTTAAGATTTAATAAAGACATTTTTAATAAGGTTAAATTACTTCCAAAAGAATCATGTACATCATTAACAATAGAGTTTTGTGCGTTTATCTGAGTATTAATAATTTGATCCTGAAAATCTAGTTTAAGTAAACTTGTCTCTTTTTTTAGCTTATTATATCGTAATTGCGATTTGATCACTGAACTAAGTATAAAATACGAAACCAATAGTATTTCTAAAGTAATCCCTATATAAAAACCGTTAGAAATTAACCAGATATATACTCCTGAAGATTTTACAGATGGGTTACTAAATAATTGAAGTAAAACACCAATAACTGGTAAAGAAAAAGCAATACTAAGATAATAAGGAACTACTTTTTTATGGGATAAAATTATATGTAGGACAATATAAATAGCGACTAATACCTGTAACAAAATCCAAACATAGACATATAGAGAAATGAGTCCTCCAAAAATATATTTAACAAGATAGAGTAGTAATACTACACAGACAATAATAATAGATCCTTTAAATACTAATCGTATCCATTTAGTCTTTTTATTATAGGTATAGAAATTAACATAAAATGTACTGGCACATATAAAAGCAAGGCATTGCCCCATGCTTCTAATATTTTTAGTAATAAAAGGATACTCCCACCATAGAAATTGAATTCCGAATCCCTTTGATGCCAGGTACTCTATCATAATAAAAACAATATATAGACAGTAGGAGAAAATAGCATATTGTTTTTGGATAGATCCAAATATGGACAAAGCAAAAATTAGAATGATCAGAAAACCAAAAAAGAACCCAGAACCTAAATATTCTAGCTCTACTTTTTTAAAAAAATGAGACTCCGTCTTTAACGATAATTCTAATCGTGTTCGGGTTTCATTGTCCAAAACTTCCATAAAGACAGAAACCATTTGCCTTTCTCTAATATCAATTTTCCACGCCGGATGTCTATAATATGTGCTCCTAAAAGGGAAATTTTCATAAAAACTCACCTCATTTAATGCCGTAATGACATTATTTTCAGTAACAACGTAAACTTTTCCGTAGTTAAGGTAACTATTTCCTAGTGTTAAGTATAAGGACTGATTAGTATCTAACTCATTTTTAATGTCAAAATGCATAATTACATTTTTCCCTTTTGGTTGGATATAAATCTTCTGATCTGTGGGTACAGAAAATTTCCCTTGATGAAGTGCTTCGATCATATGATCTGCAGAAACCTTCTTCCATTCTGGATGATAATATACATTTAGATAATCATAGACAGCTATCTCCTGTTCTACAGAATAAATAGTAATAGGTTTTTGGCTATGAACAAGAATTGTAGTTAAAAAAAAGAAACTAATAAGAAGTACGTATTTAGCCATAATCTTCTATTAACCTAGTACTGTAGCACATGTTGTTTTTTGACATTCTTTAAATGTAGAAATAATAATATAATTAACAATATATTATGAGAAATAAATATCCTACTAAAGTAGGATTGACTGGCTTTTATTGGTTTGGTAGTTTTGGGAATATACAAAGAAGTAATACGATAAGATTATGAAAAAGCTACATATACTATTCATTTTGATGATAACATTTATGAACAATTATGGGCAATCACCTGGGTTCAATATAAAAAATTCGTATCCTAAGGGAACCACCATTGCGCAAGAACTTAACCATATTCAGATCGATTCTTTAGTCATCTCAAAGATCCTGAGTAAAAACCAAATCTATTCAACCGATATTATAGACTATAATAATCAGAAACAACAACTTGAAACACTAAGTGACAGCCTAAGAACTTTACAGTATTTATTAATACAAAATTCTTATTTGTCTAAGAAAAACAAAAAAATTACAGAAGATGAAGTTTCTAAAAAAAAGGAAAGTATTGAATCGCTTGATAAAGAAATCAAACAATTACAAGATAATCAAAAAGATTTATTTACCTCGATTCGAGAATATATACGCAATTCCAAATGGCTAAATCATACAAAGTATAAAGAGGATTATGACTCTATACAAAAGAAATTCAATGATCCTAACGATTTAAATACCGAACAATATAACAAGGATGAGTTTGTAAAATTTTTTAAAAAAAATTACATTATCAATCCCAAAAAATATTTAATTTCTAATAATATTATTGAACATAATTATCTTCAGGCGGAGCAAGATATTTTAATAAAATTAATCTCTGATCAAGAAAATAAGTTATATACAAACTCTTTAATTTCTGAAATCAAATTTGATGAAGAAACAAGAAAGCTTATAAAAAATGATATTAAAAAAAATGAAACCAAGGTAGCGCAAAATAAAATTATACTGGATTCCTTATATATGGAGTATACCAAAGATTATCTTAAACATAAAAACTTTTCTTTTTTTTCATTTGGACCAAAACGATCTAGAGCTTTCTTTGATATGGTCTATGACAATTCCGGAAAACAATTTAAACTTATAAATGAAAGTGGCTTTTCAATAAGTAACAAATCAGGCTCTATTTACTCCGAATTAGTAAGTGGTAACTTAGGTATAGTCAGAGTGAGTTTAGGAACAACGATATCACGCAGTGCTAATGACAGCATAACAATAGAAAGACAAGAAGAAGCTTTTCAACGACTTATATCTAATGGAGGAAATACAACCTTAAAAATTGAATATCCAATTGCTTATTTACATTCTAACAATAATCAATATAATTTAATTTCTAGAATACTAGCAAAAGGTACAGCAGATTTCCCAGAATTTGGAACTTCTACAGATAAATGGGCAGGTAGTGGATCATTAGGGCTAGACATTTATGGAGATGCCTCCTTAGATAATAATCAGTTAAGGTTTTTTGCTTCTTTCAATATTAATGGAGTTTTCGGAACAACTACATTTAGAGATAATCTAGGGGTAGATAATTCAAACTTTTCATTTGGACAACTAACATTAGGTTTAGTAATCGCAGAAAACCTAAAACTATCCTTTGTCCTTTCTACATTAAGCTCTGAAAGAAGTTTAAGAAATAGAAATGGAGTATTAGGCGGTCAAGTATTACATTAAAACAAAATCAATATTATATATGTTATACAAATAAAAACTCACATAAATAATGACTCATGAAAACAAATTTATCATCGATTTTGCCCAAAAAGATAAGTACTATAGTCTTAGTCCTATTTTCAATATTGTTTTTTAGTACGGACTTATACTCTCAAAACTGTATATTAGATTCAGAAAAGAGAATCGAAATACAAAAAATTAAAGACCCAAATACTTTTATAGCTCATATAAAAGTATACCGAAATCGTAATAGAGTTTTTAATGCTACAGTATCTTTTATTTCTCCAAATGTTATAGTTGGAGCAGGACATTCTTTTAGAGAAAGATGGTATTCTAAAATTAGAAAAATTGAAATTTTTATTGGGCAAAGGAACGAAAACGGTATAAATACTTATATAGCCAAACACACTTTTAATAGAAAAGATATTGAACTATGGGTTCATTCTAAATTTCAAAAAAGCGGGAATCCTGATTACGACTATGCATTAGTATCTCTAAATAAAAATATTGTTGATCGATATTTTAAACTAGCAACTTTTAACAGTGTTAAATCAAAAATAGATTCGGTTCATATTAATGGATATCCAGGAGACAAAGGTAATATAGAGCTTTGGACAAAAAATACTACTAAGAATAATATTACTGAAAAACAGAATGTATTATTACACAACATGTATACATTTACTGGAGATAGTGGAGCTCCTATTTGGTGCGAAGTGGATAATAATCTCTATATTTTAGGAATACATGGAACTGGTCATTATAGAAATGGAAAATGTAATGCCGGAGTGAAAATTAAAAACGAGTATATAACCGCTTTTAATAGTTTTATTTCCAGCAGTAAAATTAAATAATCAAAATGATTTATGTTATAATGATAGAAACGGATTCTTAAATACAATGAAGAAAAATCCTAAATTTAATCTTGAAAAAGTATATCAATATTCTATTAGAATTATTATTAGTATCTATTCTTCCTGTATCTATTCACAAACCAATGATCTAAATGATATCCAATATGGTATTGCAGTCAAGGCAACTATAGATCTCAATGGATATGGTAATTATTTTAAATATTCTAATTACAATATTGCTGTAGTGGGTGGGGCCGGAATACATCCATTAGATATCAATTTCCTGTATCCTTCTATACATGCTGGTGTATTATTGTATAACCGTGGAGATTTGATAAGTTCTTATAAAAAAGGTTTTTTTAGTAGTACTGTGCTTGACTTTATTCTAGATGCTACCATCAATACTGGTATTTATAGCAAAAATATTAACTTTAATAAACGCTTGGTACCCTTATATCACTTTTCTGACTTTACTCCCAACCCATTACAAAATCCTTTTCAGCATTCTTTTTCATTTGGTTTTAATTTGATATGGTCACCCAATGAGAGTAGAACAGAACAACCTCAGAGAGTAGGTTATACAGGAGTAATGATAGATCGACGTTTTCAGATCAGTGTCTACAACGATGGATCTATATGGGCAAAAACAGGGTTAGCAGATGGATTGGATCGATTTTATACCGGTGGAGGTGTTATTACATACCATATGGATCGCAAAAATGATATTAATACACTAGAAGCTAGTTTTCATAAGTTTACAGGTCATGAAAAATATGCTTTTGACACTGCTACATTATTACAATTAGATTTTATTCCGTTTAAAAAAGATAGCACCTACTATTATAGTAAAAGTAGGTTTCGATTTACAGCCACTAGCCTAAAGAATAATGGCGGTATTCATCTTACACTTCATAATACAGACAAAGATCCACAGGATTGGATACATTTTATGCAAGATAGTGCCTATCACCCTGATGTTTTCTATAACAGAGAAAAATGGTGGAATGAATTGAAGCGAATTGGGTTAGGAGGTTTTTGGCTAGGTACAAATCATAAATTCAGGAATTAAGATGAGAAAACTGCATATATATTGTACTCTAGTTTTACTATGCTCCTCCTGTAGTAAATCTATACTTTCTGTTACCAGCGGAAGTTTCATAGAAACACTGGATTTTAATGATTTTGACCTGTATATCTTTCAATTAAAAGGTACAGATGATTCTGGAAAAAAAAGAGATTGCATATTAGAAACACTACAATTCGAAAGTGATGTTACTAGTAAAAAACTACTGGTATACGAAGAATTGTATGTACTATTAGAAAAAGAAGGGCCGCGAGTATTATATGTTACTACATTTTCTCATAAATATATCTATAACAAAGGAGTTTTTAACTCAGATTTATATGACGCCTACATTCCTATCAATGAGATTGACTATATCTATACAGGATATTATGATAAAGAACGTATGTACTTTTATACCCCTAATGGAAAAGGTTATAAAAAAAATATTGAGTTTTTCTACACACTAAATAAAGATAAAAAAATCCTGGAAATCACAGAGGTCACTAATACGTATCCCAAAAAGAAAAGTAGAGAGGATAAACCATATCTAAGTATTAAAGATGGAGACGTTTTAGGAATCAGAATGCTCTTTGAAAAAGAACAAAAAAGAAAATTTATCTATGAAAAAGGAGGAATTATAACTCCTGTTTTAAAATTTCATCATAATGGTGACGATATATATTTTGAAATTGAAACGGAAAGCAAATACAGATACAGGAAACTGGAAAATCGTGTTCGATTTCAATATCCCCTTGATAATTTAGAAAAAACGAAATAATCTTCATCAATTAAGAAGTAATTATTTTGAACCTTATCTATACTCTACAAAACTAATTTTAAAATCTGCTAGATAACTGTCGCTTCAACTGCACAGCAAAGAAAAGCCGACTTTAACGAGTCGGCTTTTTTGTTTGGTAGTTGACTCCCTGCTAATTGATCGATCACAAGCCTTTATCAATGCTTAATAGAAGGGTTAAACTCTATAACAGGATAAGGTACTTTTATCTCACCACCAGCGTAGATAACTTTAGTATCAGGATCAATATAGGGGTTTAGCTCTAATAAATCTTCAACCGATGTATTTCCTTTTTTTGCAATTTCGGATAAGGTATCTCCTCGTTTCACTTTATACAAAACAGGAGGTTGATCCATCCTACAATACAAGGATTTAGGGAACTGCGTATCCCACAACTTCTGAATTTCTGTCAATTCATCATCTTGCTCCTTTATTAAAGTCTTAATTTTATGTAAGGTATCTTCAAAAGTTTCAAACTCTTCTTCGTTCTCAGCTTTAGCATCTTTATAAAGCTTTTCCCGATAGTCATTAATTTTTTTAAAAGCTGGTTTTTTCGAAGTTTCTTCTAATGTCCGTAATACCTCTTTAATTTCTTCATTGACATGCAACAATCGATCAATGGTTACTGATGGTGTGCTTGCTTGGCAAATTTTACTTCTATTTTTTTTCATCCACTTTTTAACTGTAGCGGATTGCCAGGTTGTTTGTGCAGGATGTTTTAGAAGTGCATCAATTTCGTGTTTTACTTTATCAAAATCCCCTTTTTCTTGCCAAGTATTAAAAACAGCTGTTCCCACTCTAGAAACCGCTTCAATTGCCAGTTCTGCCGATAAGGTGTGCATCGGGTGATGCGGATCATCCTTAGCTACCTGGGTGTGCGTAGGGTCAACTCCTATTTTTAGATCCCATGTATCATTCTCCGCTTCTTGCCTCAATCTTTCTATTTCACTAGTTTGAGCCACTTGTATATCATTTATATTAGAGGCTACCATTTGCAAGAAATTATACATGATCCCGTAAAACGGCTCCATAATAGCATCTATTTTCTCATCAATAAAATCGTCGAACTTTTGTGATGCTCCGCGATAACTATCCCTAAGCTTCCTAACATTATCTTTTACCATCTCAGGCAACCCCTCAAACCATTCATGTGCATTGTTACTTGCTTCCTGCATTGCTTCATAAACCGTATCACGAGCAGCCAAAGCCTCTAGCAACGTTCCTACTGCAACACTATCTTTTCCTTCTTCTTCATTCGTTACATCCCTTAATAGCTCTAAAAACAAGACCTCAACAAAAGTTCTGGAATTTATATTATCCTTATAATAAAAAGATCCATTTTTTTCTTTCTCTGCTCTTTCATTCTCCTTTTTGGTTTCTCGCTTAGAAACCCTGGACTGATAATCAAAACTATGTGCCACTATGGGTAATAAACTAGCCATTGTATCCATCATTCCAAAAGTTCCTGTTACCAAAGGAATTTTAGTAGTAAGCTCATTAGATACATGTATCCCTACAGCATCCTGAACAACATTATATTTTTTTGGATTATTATTTACTCTGGCTCTTTCTCTAGGATCTCTAACATAGCGCAGGTAATCTATTTTGCCCGGTACTTTGGTAACCCATGGGAAAACACCATAAGCTCCTTCTTTAATCAAAGCAATCTCGGCATAGTTACTATGTGCAAAAAAATCTTCCAGCGTATGTAAAGCAGCTCCTAAATCCTGTTTGCAATTTTTATCACTATATCCTCCGTTTTTTGATGCAGACCTTAGTTTATGCAATATATATACATGAGAATTAACATACCGGTTTTTTGCAGGTACAGGAACTTTTTCGCTAGAAGCAGCATGGCGGATGTAGTTTTTCATCCCATACTCCATATTTAGATCATGTAAGTTCGGTTCTTGGGTATGTACATCTTTTCCTATAAATTCCGGAAGCAGGATATGATCATCATTTTCTTTCTTGCTTTTTTCACCATTTTCATCAGTATATTCAATTGGCAATCCTACGGCTTTAGGATTATCTATATGTTCTGCAGGTACATACACCCCTAGATTCTCTCTATTAACTGGAGAAAAATCTTTTGCCAATGTCTCTAAATATTGCTTGTAGTTAATATTAGCTTTTATATTTTTTTCTTCTAAAGGTTGAAAAACAAATTCTTTTGCTGCTAACATTTCTAATATCGTACAGATTACTTTTACTGACTTATCGACTGGGGAAAAGTTGGCAGACCATAGTTCCATATCAAAAAGCTTTAGACTATAGGTAATTGTCTTTTTTTCTGGTATGGTATCCGTCATTAAACGGCTAATATCAAAACGTTTTATTACATCCTCATACGCAACATCCTCCTCTGTATTATCTTCTGCAAACGCAGCCAGCGCATTAGAAAACAACCGTATAATCATAGGATCCAATCCCTGAGAATAATCTCTTTTCCAATTTCCAAAATAGATTTTTCTAATATAATTTAAGAAGTTTTCTTCCTTCAACGATAAGAAGTCTTGCAAACCACTCTCCACAAGACTTATACTAAGCCCTTTAAACTCAATATCTCCATGTGCAAATTCACCTTCCTTATTCAGAAATCCCGCTTTATAAAATTCGAACGCACCAAAATGATCATCTTTATACCAGCGATCTTCGCTTACAAACTCTTGTAGCCCTTTCTGAAAAGGTTCATAATCCCAGGTTAATTGATACGATGCTCCTTCAATGGTAGCATCTGCATAATATTGATCTTTTTCATCAATATGATTAATCCGCAACATTTTATACGAAAAATAAGCGCCTTCATCCCGTAAAGCATCTTTGCGCTTTGTTTCTGCATAGTAATTACGTAATAGATAATCGATCCAATGACCATATTCCTCTATCAAAACCACCATGAGCTCTCCACTGGTCTCATTATCCTCTGCAGCTTCTCGGATAATTTTTTCACCTACCCAAATTTCCTGTACTTCTTTATCATTATAAAACAAGGCTTTTCCTCCATACGGAATACTTGGTTTTACTAATAAAACAGGTTCTAATACTCCTGCCTTATCTTTGGCATCATGATACAATTCTTCATAGGCTTTACTCGGAATATCCTTTCCAAAAACACTGATCATATACATCAAAAATCGATCTAGCGTACAGTTTGTTGCCAACAGGTATAGCTGATCCTGAGGTAAGGTTGTTTCCAGTGCAACCTCCTTACTATTTTCTTCTACTTCATATACAGGAGCTAATTCTGCCAGTTCTTTTTGTCTGACTATAGCTTCTTTGGCATTTCCCAGAATTCGATTGGTAATACTGATCTTAGGAAACGGAATTTTATGTTTTGGCATGGTAACGGAAGGAGTAGGAACAGCTGTTCCTAAAATAACATTTGGTTCTCCCGCAGAAATCATACCCCCGTGAGCTGTCATATCTCCCTGACACGCTACTGGTACTCCATTAAAAAACACGGATGGCGCTCCCTGAGCAATCACATCGGGAGGCCCGATACAAACACACATATCTCCCATTAAGGCAGCAGGCTTGCCATTGATTAAAATATTAGGGGCTCCCGGACCAGAAACAGGTCCTCCTACATGAGGTACAGTCCCTGAACACATCGGGCATACATGTAAACTTCCTATGGTAGCAACGGGTCCTGGCATAACTTATTCTTTTATTTTTTCTAATGACACTAAACTAACATCAATTGCCTTAATAATATCACTTGTATTAGGATCAAAGTTTCCTCTATATGTTAGATGCCCTGTCCCTTTTGATTCAAATGCAGGATAAGAACCAATTACAGTTTTAATTCTACTATTATCTTTAGGAGAACATTCTTTTTGAATCATATAAAATGAAGATTTGGTTCTTTTTAACATGCTATGTGTTAAATTCGAAAGAATCATGAAATCATTTAGTTCCATATCCATTTTATATGGAATTTTTCTAAATTTTATAATATCATACAACTTGTTTTTATCACCATTATTATCTCTCATACGCAATAGATAATACACCATTTTATTCTCATCTATTGAAAATCTAATTGTTAATAAAAGATTTTGGTATACATATGAAACTACAGTTTTATCAATAGACTCTATAATTCCCCCATCAGGTTCGCCGAAAATAGATATTATTTTTTCAGGACTATCCCCTATAAAGAAGGACTGATCATTATACTTAAATTCACAGGTATCGATCTCAAACCGATGCTCCTGTTTATTAAATTGAGTAATTAATTCTTTAAACTTAGGATCACCATACTTTGGCATAATCGTATATGTGTCCGTATAATCATCGATCTTCTCTGATGTTTCTTGGTGACTATCTTTTAAAGCACCATCTCTATTTTTTTCTATAATATCACTCATTTCTTTTCCTCCCTTACCATTGTCTAAAAACCCACAACTATAATGAGCTAAACATATGCTAACAACTAAGAAATGTGTTTTTATATTCATTGTTTTATATCTTCTAAAGTTTCTATAGAGAATTCAAAACCATTAATTTTATTAGAAGAAGTAGGATCAAAATCTCCCGTAAAATTTAAATGGCCAATGCCTTTTGATTTAAAAATAGGTTTCGATAATATATAATTAGCAACTCTAGAATTACTTACAGAACTACACTCCTTTTGCCTAATCACAAAAGAAGAATCGCTATGACGTAATTTATCATGATCTAAATCTGATAATTCTAAGAATTCATTCAATTTCATCTCATATTGATAAGGGATTTCACGAAACATCAGTATATCATAGGGAACTACATGATTTTCTCTAATATTCCTTATCTTTAATAAAAAAACCTCAAGAACTTTACTCTTTACAGAAAACCTAAATTTAAGACCTAAATTCGAGTAGTTAAACGTTATCATTGTTTTATCAAGAGACATTATAACCTCTCCATCAGGATCTCCAAAAATTGTTTTGATTTTTTCTACACTATCTCCTATAAAAAAGGATTGCCCATTATATCTAAACTCACATGCATCCATCTCAAACCGATGCTCCTGTTTATTAAATTGAGTAATTAATTCTTTAAAACGAGGTGAATCATAGTCTGGAGTAATCGTATATGTATCCGTATAATCATCAATCGTTTCCTGAGTATTTGTTGCATTATCTTTCATAACATCTTTATTATTACTTCTCTCTATTGCGTCACTCACTTCTTTTTCTTCTTTAGCACCATCTAAAAATCCACAGCTACCAAAAGTTATACATAAAAAAGTGATCAAAAAATATATTTTTACATTCATCATTTTATATCTTCTAAAGTATACAAACTAACCGATAAACTTCTTATCTCACTAGAAGTATTAGGGTCAAAATCTCCCGTATATGTTAAATGTCCTACCCCTTCAGATTCATAAACAGCTTCTGATCCTATAGAGGTGAAAATACGCTGAAAATCATTAGACGGACACTCTTTCTGAAACATAAAGAAAGACCTTGATCTCCTTCTTAATTTAGTATGATCTAAATCCGAAAGCTCTAAAAAATCATTAAGTTTCATATCTAAATGATATGGTATATTTCTAAATATAATCACATCAAACAAAATATTTTTACCCTCATAATCTTTAAAAAAAAGCCAATAATTAACCAACTTCTTTTGGGGTAAAGAAAACCTTAATTTAAATTTGAAGTGTTCATAATTATATGTCTCAACAGAGCCATCTAAAGACTTAATTACACCCCCATCAGGTTCGCCGAAAATAGATATTATTTTTTCAGGACTATCCCCTATAAAGAAGGACTGATCATTATACTTAAATTCACAGGTATCGATCTCAAACCGATGATCTTGCTTATTAAATTGAGTAATTAATTCTTTAAAACGAGGTGAATCATAGTCTGGAGTAATCGTATATGTATCCGTATAATCATCAATCGTTTCCTGAGTATTTGTTGCATTATCTTTCATAACATCTTTATTATTACTTCTCTCTATTGCGTCACTCACTTCTTTTTCTTCTTTAGCACCATCTAAAAATCCACAGCTACCAAAAGTTATACATAAAAAAGTGATCAAAAAATATATTTTTACATTCATCATTTTATATCTTCTAAAGTATACAAACTAACCGATAAACTTCTTATCTCACTAGAAGTATTGGGGTCAAAATCTCCCGTATATGTTAAATGTCCTACCCCTTCGGATTCATAAGCAGCTTCTGATCCTATAGAGGTGAAAATACGCTGAAAATCATTAGGCGGACACTCTTTCTGAAACATAAAGAAAGACCTTGATCTCCTTCTTAATTTAGTATGATCTAAATCCGAAAGTTCTAAAAAATCATTAAGTTTCATATCTAAATGATATGGTATATTTCTAAATATAATCACATCAAACTTTGTATCATCATGACCTCTATAATCTTGTAGTCCTAAAGAAATTTTTGTTAAATAATCAAATTCAGACGAAAAAGAAATTGACATTTTTAACTTTACATATCTATAAACATTCGATGATTTATTGAAAGTTTCTATAATTCCTCCATCAGGTTTGCCGAAAATAGATATTATTTTTTCAGGACTATCCCCTATAAAAAAAGACTGATCATTATACTTAAACTCACAGGTATCGATCTCAAACCGATGCTCCTGTTTATTAAATTGAGTAATTAATTCTTTAAACTTAGGATCACCATACTTTGGCGTAATCGTATATGTGTCCGTATAATCATCGATGGTCTCTTGTGTTTCCTGGTGACTATCTTTTAAAGCACCATCTCTATTTTTTTCTATAATATCACTCATTTCTTTTCCTCCCTTACCATTGTCTAAAAACCCACAACTATAATAAGCTAAACATATGCTAACAACTAAGAAATGTGTTTTTACATTCATTGTTTTATATCTTCTAAAGTTTCTATAGAGAATTCAAAACCATTAATTTTATTGGAAGAAGTAGGATCAAAATCTCCCGTAAAATTTAAATGCCCAACACCCTTTGATTCATATACAGGATCTGACGCAATATGAGTTGTAATTCTAGACTCATTAGTTGGGGCACATTCTTTTTGCCGTATAAGAAAAGAAAAGCGTGTATGACGTAATTTATCGTGATCTAAATCTGATAAAGTCATAAAATCATTTAAAGACATACCTGACTTATATGGAATTTTTCTAAATTTTAATATGTTAATATTTTTATTATCCGTAATAGTCAAATCATAATAAAAAAGTTGATTAGTAGCATTGAAAAATCTAAATTTTACACCTAAGGATGTATATCTATATGTTTTAGCACTTTTATCCATTGATTCAACTACCCCACCATCAGGTTCTCCAAAAATTGTTTTTATTTTTTCAGCACTATCTCCTATAAAAAAGGATTGGCCATTATATTTAAACTCACATGCATCCATCTCAAACCGATGCTCCTGTTTATTAAACTGAGCAATTAATTCTTTAAACTTAGGATCACCATACTTTGGCGTAATCGTATATGTGTCCGTATAATCATCGATGGTCTCTTGTGTTTCTTGGTGACTATCTTTTAAAGCACCATCTCTATTTTTTTCTATAATATCACTCATTTCTTTTCCTCCCTTACCATTGTCTAAAAACCCACAACTATAATAAGCTAAACATATGCTAACAACTAAGAAATGTGTTTTTACATTCATTGTTTTATATCTTCTAAAGTTTCTATAGAGAATTCAAAACCATTAATTTTATTGGAAGAAGTAGGATCAAAATCTCCCGTAAAATTTAAATGCCCAACGCCCTTTGATTCATATACAGGATCTGAAGCAATACGAGTTGTAATTCTAGAGTCATTAGTTGGAGCACATTCTTTTTGCCGTATAAGAAAAGAAAAACGTGTATGACGTAATTTATCGTGATCCAAATCTGATAATTCCAAGAATTGATTCAATTTCATCTCATAGTGATAGGGTATTTTACGAAACATAACAATATCAAGAGAATCATTATGATTTCCTCTAACATCTCTAACTTTTAATAAAAAAACTTCTGCAGTTTCATCTTTACTAGAAAACCTTATCGAAAGACCTAATTCATCATAATCATAGTAAAATGAGGTTTTATCAAGAGACATAACAATCTCCCCATTAGGTTCTCCAAAAATTGTTTTGATTTTTTCAGCACTATCCCCTATAAAAAAAGATTGGCCATTATATCTAAACTCACATGCATCCATCTTAAACCGATGCTCCTGTTTATTAAACTGAGCAATTAATTCTTTAAACTTAGGATCACCATACTTTGGCGTAATCGTATATGTGTCCGTATAATCATCGATGGTCTCTTGTATTTCCTGGCTACTATTTTTTAAAGCACCGTTGCTATTTTTTTCTATAGTATCACTCATTTCTTTTTTCTCTTTTTTCTCTCCTAAAAAACTACAATTACATAGGGTTACACATACACAGATGACTACTAATTGCTTAACTTTTACCAATCTCTTTCTTTCCATAATCTATACCACATCGATTTTACCACTAGCACCTTGCAATATGGTCATTTGTCCTTGTACTTTGGTTTGCTGCCCTTTAAGCTCTGCACCGACCTTTCCTTCTGTCACTAAATTTTGTCCACTAATTTTAGCATCTGCAGTGGCATCTACAGTGATTGAAGCATCACTACTAATGGCTGTATCTCCTGTAGCTTGTAAATTGGTCGCTCCTTTTGATAAAATAGCAGTATCACCTTCTGAAGCCGTAGAAATATTTCCTTTTGCCTGTACATCTATATTTTCTTCAGCTATGATCTTAATGTTTTTTGCTGAGAATTCTATGTTTTCTGTAGCCTGGACGAATAATGATTTTGCTTGTGTATCAAACGTAATGATACTACCTTCATTATCGTATATTTTTATCATTTCTTTATCTTGAGTATCATCCAATTCAATGGTATGCCCACTACGCGTACGTATCGCTTTTAGATCATTAGCGTCCGTTTTCCAAGATTCTGGTTTTGCTGTTCCGTGATATAGTGCTCCCATCACAAAGGGACGTTCTGCATTTCCTCCTTCGAAATTAACAATCACTTCTTCTCCAACTTCTGGTATAAAATGGAAGCCCTTCTCTGATCCTGCGTGCGGAGTCATCATACGCAACCAGGGTGTTGTTCCTCCAGAGGGTTTTTGCCATGGAAACTGCACCTTAATCCTGCTTAACCCATCCGGATCATTATTCTCTGTTACGACGCCAATCTGTATGTCACTTTTTGGAAAAAGACTAATATCCATTCTAGGATAGGCATCAAAACTAGCATCTACAGCTTCAAAATTATTCTGGTATACACCTCCTTCTATATTGGTATGTATGATTTTTATAATCCTAAAACTACCATATCCTTCTATTTTTATAACTTCTCCAAGATTTACTCCCGGATTATCACTACTCCCTTTTGCTATGACCTGTTGCATAGCCTTTGCCCTTGTATACTGCTCCACTTGCTTATCTAACCTAGGTTTTGTAGAAGAATCATTATAGAGATTATGATATACCTGTGTCTCCTTAGCAAACAGCTCCTTAGATTTTTTATCTGTAAAGCCATGATAGCCTTCTGATGGGATAGATACTTCCTGACTACTTTTCTGATGTAACTCATCTGTAAAATAATCATTCGTAAAATAATTAAACGAATTAGGGATGGACTTAAGTTCTAAAGAAAAATTCTGTAAATCTACACCATATTTAAGCTCAGTTTCTTCACTTTCCGGCTTTCCGAATATTAACTTACTACCATTGTAATAAAACCATTCGTTATAATAAGCTGCCAGACGACTCGCATAACTAAATGCACTTTGATTGTGCTGTACAGAATAATGAATAGTTTCTGAAGATACTGGGGAAAACGCAGTTTCTAGCTTCCCTTGATCATATCCCTGAAATGTTTTCTCCAAAATTTCTGATAAGCTTAAATCATTATAAGAAGCATAATGTCCTCCATCATCAGAAACAATAGAAGCACTTTTGGCATATAACGTTACCAAATCCCCACTTGACTGATGAAACCCTTTTGTTCCCTGAATTCCGACAACAATTCCTTTGAATTCTAACTCTTTATAACCACCCACATTAGACATAGCACTAATCTGAATGGTAACAACTCCTCCAAGATAATCTTTACTATTCCCCATCAATTCTTCGGACAGTTGTTCTACAACATCGGTACGACATACCAATTCCAGATTATGATGCGCATCAATTTCCTGAACCAGTTTCAGACTTACATACGATTCTATTAATGTCCCTGAAATAAATATTTGAGTTGTGGTTTGCAGTGCCATAGCGATACAATATTTTAAAAGTGGATTCTGTGTATATGTAACTTATTAATGTTACAATTTAGTGTTTTGTTACCTAATTCACTAAAAGATCTATAACAAACATACAGTTATATCCTTTGGTTTGCAACAAAGAATTAAAGCGTTTTCCTTTGTATGACAGGGTTTTAACCTTGTTTTCGATATGTAACTTATTTTATCGACAAAAAGCTTGAAAAAGCAATTCGTTCTAAATTTCTTTAACAAATTTAAAAAAAGCTGATAATCAAAAAGCTCAGTAATGAATTTCTAGCAGCAATTCTAGCGTACTATATCCTCTTATACAAAATTATAATCTTTAAGGAAATGATTTTATGTATTGCATTTATCAGCCCACTTTGAAATTGTACCCCACAAGATTCGTCTATCAATCTTGCCATCCAATTCTTACTGAAGCTAATTGTACTAGGAAAGTATTTAAAAACTAGAAAACCTTTTCCAAGATAAAAATTATCTCGAAAAAGGCTTCTTATTTATTACAAAGGAAAATATCCTTATGCTTCGAAAGGAACTATTGAAACATAAGACTTATTGTCTTTCTTTTTTGTAAATTTTACCAAACCGTCCACTTTAGCGTGTAACGTATGGTCTTTACCAGCGTATACATTTTCACCTGGTTTATGTGCTGTACCTCTTTGTCTTACAATGATGTTACCAGCAATAGCGGCTTGTCCACCAAATATCTTAACACCTAAGCGTTTTGATTCTGATTCTCTACCGTTTTTCGAACTACCAACTCCTTTTTTGTGAGCCATTTTCTTACGATTTTATATGATTACTAGTTGGATTATTTTTCAATCCCACCGTCTAACTTATCTTGCCATTCTTTTAATTCGTCCCACTTACCTTCAGCAGCCATTTCTGCTTGCTTTGGCCAAGTGTCAGGAATATGATTTCCACGAACGTCCTTAATAAACTCAGCAATTTGGTTTACGTCAGCCTTTGCAAGGTCTGCAAAAGTAACAATACCATTAGCTTTTAGAGTTTCAGCGATTTTAGGTCCAATCCCTTCAATCTTCTTAAGATCATCTCCCTTAGCAGTAGTTTTTGTAGAAGCAGCTTTTTTAGGTGCTTCTTTTTCTACTTTTGGAGTAGCTTTTTTAGCTTCTTTCTTTGGGGCTGCTTTTTTAGCTCCAGAAGCTACAATACTTTCGATTACTATTTCCGTAAGAGATTGACGGTGACCATTTCTTACACGGTATCCTTTACGTCTCTTTTTCTTAAAAACAATAACTTTGTCACCTTTTAGGTGTCTTGTGATTTTTGCTCCTACTTGAGCTCCATCTATAGCTGGGGCGCCTAAAGTAATGTTATCTCCATCTGCAGTAAGAAGAACTTTGTCAAAAGCGACTTTATCTCCTTCTTCTCCTGCTAAACGGTGAACAAAAACTTTTTGGTCTTTTGCAACCTTAAATTGCTGCCCTGCTATCTCTACAATTGCGTACATAGCGTAACGTTTATTTAATTTTATATAAAAGAACTATGCCTTTTTTTTTAAAATAGGCGGGTGCAAATATACTGCTAATTAATTAAAAGACAAATATTTTAAACTTTATAAAGAACAATTAGCTTCATTTTTTGATTTCGCATTAGTTCTCACTGCATTTTAATTATTTAAAAATCAGATATTCCCCAAATTTCAACACTGTATAATAGCTCTTAAATCTCAAAACGGGTGTTTATACTTATATCATTTCTTTCACATTCTATCTAATTTTGAGAAGCTTGGTTACTCATAAATATAGCACACACATATGTCTAGAAAAAAGAGAAAATTGTCCTTGTATGATCAAGTGACAGATATCCTGAATACACTTCAGGGTAAAACCGTTCCCAGTTATCAGGGATTACACGCTTTTTGGTTAAATCCAGAAGTATTTCTTAATGCATCACTATATGGTCAACGTCTAATCGCTCCTAGCGAAGATAAAAGTTCGTCTGAAAATCCTGTTCCCGGGTGTTGCGGAACTGCATCAGAAAGTTCTACTAAAGAGACTACAACTACCACTCCTATAAAATCCAAAGGATGTTGTTCTGGTAGTGACAATAGTAAGGATACTGCTTCAAAACAACCTGCGGTTACCGCAGTACAACAACCTCCTACCACAACATCAATTGGAGATTGTTGGCCTTCTGGCGAATCCGGTGGAGGCATGAGTACTCCTACTGCAAAACGAAGTGATCGTTCTGCCATTATAATCGGACTAAAAGGACATTACCCTTTTGACGGAAGTATATTTCCTAAATTGTTATGGGATGCAGATAGTGACGCCACAGCAGATCAGATACAGCTGATTGCTAACTGGATTGATGCTGATTGCCCTTTAACACTGGAGGAAGAACAAGCTAATCAAAAAAAAGTACAGCACATAGCTGTCAATAATTCTTTACAAGCTTTGGCTAATGGGGAAATAAAACACACTAAATCTTCGCATAAAACCAATAAAGATCAAAAAGATAACAAAGGACTTACCGTACGAAAAGAAATAAGCTCTCTAACTACTCAAGAACTCAGTACATTCAGAGAGGCTTTAAATTGCATGTATCAGTATACCGATTTTTGGCAGGATGAAAGAAGTTTTGATTTCTGGGCACGTATTCACACCAATTCATGTCAGCACGGATGGGAACAATTTTTACCTTGGCATCGATTATATCTATATTTCTTTGAACAAAAGTTACAAGACTATAATGAAGATATTGCATTACCGTACTGGTCCTGGACAGATTATGCTGATGTAAATAAAAACACCTTTAATAACACAAAATATGATTTAGGGATTTTGCCCGATGCATACGGATGTTACTTAACTAAAACGGGAGTTGACATTTTAAAGAATAAAAAAGATGCTCAGGACAAGGGCATGTTTTCTAAAAAAGAAATATCCAAATTCGAAGAAATTCAAAAAAATAAAACCGTTTTTAACTCGGGATTGCGTTTTCTGAAGGCAGTAGGTATTCCTTATGAAATTATCAATAGTGACAATACAGCAGTATGGTCTGATAAAATAAGAACTATATATAATGTCTTAAAAGAAATAAACCCTTTATGGTTTCCAAACCGCTGGCCTGGTGCGTTAGGTAGTCCAACTCAATATCCTACAAAGGAAGATATCAATACATTATTATCAATTGATAACTTTGGTGATTTTGGAGGCGGACCTTCATTTGATCATCATTTCGGATCTCTGGAAAAAGTGCACAATGGAATGCATAACTTCTCTGGTGGTACGAACCCTAACTTTCCGAACAATAATCCTGAATGGGAAAAAATCTATAAAAAATTAAATCTTCCTGTTAATCCTCAAAATCAGGAAAACCCAATTTACGGTTGGATGACGGATAACCGTATTACAGCCTTTGACCCTCTATTTTGGGGACATCACTCTAATGTAGATCGCATATGGGCTAGATGGCAAGAATTACACAATGGTACTCCGCAGGAATTGGACGGTGCTTTGGCTCCCTGGTCCATGACTGTTAAAGATGCCATGAGTATACAGAAATTGGGGTATACGTATCTTAAAGATTCCGTGCATTACCCTGTATCGAGCAATATGAGTATAAAAAAATTTAGTAGTGAGCCTTCTGGAGTATCTTCAAAAACTTTAGATACACATCGCAAAGCAGAAATTAAAATCCATCGTGTACGAAGAGGTAATTTACAAAATGCTCATATCCGGGTATTTTTAAATTCTCCAGATGCTACAATTGATACTCCTACGACAGATAATGATCATTTTGTAGAAGAAATTACCACCTTCCATGGAAGTTGCTATGGAGGTCCCGGACATTGTAACTTACCACTGGATAATACCAGAACATTTGATCACAGGACATTACACCATCATGAGCCCAGAAACTATAAAATTGACGTAACAGATGCAGTAAATCGCATGCTCACTAATGGCGCAAAGGACATATCCGTACAAATGGTTGTTCTGGGTATTAATGGAAAACCAATTGACAATGCCCTATATATTGATGGTGTGTCGCTAAACTTCATGGATTAAATAAAGAAAAAACATAATGGACAAATCATATACAACTTTTAAAATTCACCCTAGCATAGGTATTGCCAGACTTGGAAATACCGAAGATGATTTTTATTTAGCTCCCGAACAACCAGGAGCATTGCCTATCGATTGTACTGAAATGGGGAAAGAAAAAAAAGACAAAAAAGGAAACCCCATTAGAGTAGATTCTTTTAAAGATAGTAACGATCTTTCTAAGATTAAAAAGCAAGCTGCCCGGTTTAGAATATTTGCTTATGATGGAGAAGGAGATACTAATGGTACTGAAATAAAACTTGGTGGTACTTATAATTTTATTTATGAAACTCCTGTTACTGCACCTACTCAAGTGCAAGGCACGGTAACTGATATTGACTGGACAGTTCACCTGGCAAATAAAAAAGCTTCCTGGTATGAGTTTCAGGAAACCAATGGAATGCATGGATATGCCCCGGATCACCCATTGCGTAATCCAGAAGTTACACAACCCGATCTCCGCAGACAATTAATTATAGATCCAGGACCATTAACCGTAAATCTAACAAAGAACAAAGGTGCTTTTGCAAAATATGGTTCGGAAATAAAAAAGAAAGATCACAGCAAATACAATAAATTAAAGTACCCACAAACCTTTCCTCCTGATGATATCAAGCCTAACCCTATTGAATCTTTAGGTAATTTAATTGTAAATGAACAAGATAAAAATATCCGATTAATTGTACTAGGCGGAAATGGCAATTCGGGGTCTACAAAAACACCTGTAATCAGCAATTTTGTTAACAATGATGGATGGTTCGATGATATATCCGACGGTCCGGTAACTGCTACAATCCACTATACATTTACTGATGTCACCTACGATGGGGACAAAAAAATAGAAACAACCACTCCAGGAACAATGGACGTACAAGTGCCTGCATGGGTAGTAGTTGGTTATCCGAGGTATGTTCCACAAATGGAAGATATGATCACGATGGATGAAAAGATGTATGATCTTTTTGTTCGGAAGTTTGCTTATAACCCACAAATATTTGGCGTTCCTCCTTTCGATATTGAAAATAACTCACCTAAGACCGAAGAAGAATTCGATATCTGGCGAAATGCTGCGAGATATAACCCAGAATATTACCCAAAATACTTTAAAGAAATATGGCCAATGATTCGTCGCCCAGATGAATATAAATACACATACGATTTTGATTATTTTGGTGGTGGTGATCCCCATAATCGCGGTACTGGCGGTAATTTAAGTAAAGAAGCATTATCCATTCCTCCAGAACAAGGTAAAGATCCTAATTACAGACTTCGACAATTTGTCTTGGGAATCATGCGACAAACTAACCAACTCAATGAATACGAAATCGAGGGCAACTATAATTCTACATCTGCCAAACCACGATTAATGCCAATGCTTTGTGGAAATAACCCATTGAGTAATATCGCTCCAGAAAAATTTCTTTCCATGACCGAAACTCAACTATTTTTTCTTAAACAATGGGCAGATGGCAAATTCGTTAATGAATGTACCGAATGGGGTGAGGGAAGTAAAAACTGTCAAAATCCATGGTCATCACCCCCAACATCAGGAATCGGAATTGACAGAGGTGTATTAGGCAATGTCCTTGGCGGTGCTTTTTGTCCAGGTGGAGAACTATCCTGGATTGTAAATAATCCTGCTATTTATAGTGAACCATACCGCATTAAACATGCCACATATACGGCAGGAGCACTAAGTATCCCTGCACCCATAGCTGATAAAGATGGAAGCACCGCTCCTAATCTAAAAGAGGGATTAGAACCTGGTGATCTTACAAAATATATAGGTATTCCGTGGCAAGCCGATTTTCACGAATGTACATATCAGGATATTAATATTACCTATGAGCGTTGGTCAAACATTTATCCAGAATCGACAGGAGACCCTGTAGAACAGCAGATCGCCTATAATATCCCTTGGTGGCCTGCACATAGACCTATTGTTGTACAAAAAAAGCTTGCCGAAGATCAATATACTCAGGTCTATTGGGCTTCTGGGATACCCGATAATAACGCTGGTGATCTGCAAATGGTTGAAGCTTGGAAGGATCTTGGTTTTTTAATTGCAACCGGTACTGGAATTACTCGGCAATTTTATCAAATAGAGCGAAATGATGAAGCGCTTGGCGAACCTGTAAAACCAGGAGATCGTGTATTAGGACAAAGCATAGGAAAATCAAACAAGGACAACACTAAATAACAAAAAATGAGCACAACAATAAATTCGGTTCCCGAAATTCTTACTGGATTATGGACCTATAGAAGTTTTCTTAGCAACCCGGATCTTGATGCGAGTTTTGATTCGTTAGAATTCGGGAGAGGAAATATTAAAATCAATGAGGCACCTATGCAGACCTTAGACGGCCTGATCTATGGACCTGGCTGGGAATTAAAGCTAAACGGTTCTATAGGATATGGCAATCCATTTACCCTTCAGTTTCAGGGAAAAGGTATTGTAGGAGGTGCAGAATGGATCTATAATTACTTAGGATATTATGTTCCTAACTGGATGAATGGTATTGATCAGCGCCCTGCAATAGTAGGGTCTATAGTGAGAGCCATTCCACACCCTACAGGACCAAATAATAAATCTACAGCTCCGGCAGGAGTTGTAGCACAATGGATTGCTGTAAAACAAGACTCCAACTAATGGATGCCAATTATAATACATATGATGTAGTTATTATAGGAGCCGGCGCTGCTGGTTGTGCCACTGCCATAGCATTGAAAAATGAGGCTCCTTATCTAAACATTCTTATCATAGAACGTACCAGCAAAATAAACTCAAAAGATAAGAATGTACTGCGCATAGGAGAAACTTTACCTCCTCAAATTTCTAAACAATTCCAAAATTTAGGAATTTGGTCATCTTTTCTATCTTGTAATTTTACACCTTCTTATGGAACATCCTCCGCATGGGGATCATCAGAGCTATATCATAATGAATACATCTATTCTCCTTTTGGTTATGGGTGGCACTTAGACCGGGTAAAATTCGATGAATTTATGATAAAAGAAGCCCAAGAAAGAGGAGTAGACTTTTATTTTAACTGTACTATTTCTTCCATAAAAAAGGAAAAAACGGATTGGCTACTTCAATGTAACTCTAAAAATAAATATCTAGATGTTAGAGCTAGATTCTTCATAGATGCTACAGGAAAAAAAGCTTCTTTTTCTAGCCGTTTCTTTTCCAAAAAAATTAAGGAAGATCAACTAGTTGGTATATACCAATTTTATACGTCAACAAATAAAAGTAAAAACTCTTTAGGGATCGGAAGTTGTGTAGAAACTGATCCGTATGGATGGTGGTACAGTGCTACACTTCCTAATAACAAGATTGTTGTTGGATATATGACAGATGCTGATATCGCAAATGAGTTACACTTACGTAAAAAAAGCATTTTTGAGAGTACCCTAAATACCACAAAGCATACAGCAACTAGAGTAAAAGATCATACAGGCATAGAACAACCTATAGTTGTAGCTGCTCATACTCAGCACCTCAGTTCTGTTTCTGGAAAAGCTTGGCTTGCCGTTGGAGATGCAGCCTCAAGCTATGATCCAATTTCGTCATTAGGGATATTTAAATCTATAACGATGAGCATGTATGCCAGTTATACAGTATTAGATTTTCTAAAAGGTGATTCCAGTGGATTAAAAAAATATCAAAGTATTATTGATAGAGACTATCGCGCTTATAAAAAAAAGAAGCAAGAATATTATACTCAGGAAAAACGCTTCAAAGAATATCCTTTTTGGAAAAGAAGACAGTATTCCCTAATAAAGGAAACAATTATATCTAATTAATTATACCATAAACTATGAAACACACTAGACATTCTTCATTATTATACAACATACCCTTCAAAATATTTTTGTTGCTAACCAGTATCATATTAGTATCATCCTGTAATGATAAGGTTACTGTGGATAACGAGGCTGTTGCAGTAGTTAACACGAATGAATACACAGAAATCCCTGCTCCAGTAAAACTTTCTCCTGATATCCCTGTTGATGTAAGTCCTAATTTGCAAAATAAATTAAAGAAAGCCGGGAATATCTACAAATTAAACGAAAAATTCAATGAGTATAGTTGGCAAGCTTTTATTGCTATAATGTGGCCAAGAGATAATCAAGGTAATCCTGCTACTAAGTTTACAGATAATGGTGATCCCACCTGGTTAGGATGGAAAGAAGCTTTCCAGGTATACCGTGCCGATGGAAAAAAACCTGCTCCTTGGGGAAGCCCCCGAAGTGCATCAGGATTAGGCTTATCTAGTACTATTCTCAATGATTCTGATGCTAGAGTTGTACTCTCCTCTCATACACCAACACATGCTTCAAACTTTGATATTGCAGATGAAGTGGATCAAGCATTTGCAGGAAAACTTTTTGATCAAAATGGTAATGTAGTAGTCTACGAAGTATTAATGAACAAAGAAGAATTTGATTACGTAGTAGACAGTACGTTATACAATATAAACGGGCAACTCAAATTTTCCAAAAACAATAGTGAAGCTAATTTTCCAAAAGGTGATTACGAAAAAAATGAGTTAGGAGCGGTCGAAATCAAATTTGCTTGGAAAATACTAGAAGATTCTGATATTAAAGATCGTTACTATAGAGAAGAAGGGTATATTATTGGTCCAGACTCTACATTAGTCAAAAAAGACTTGGGAATGATTGGTTTCCATATCAGTCAAAAAACACCAACAGGTAAACAATGGGTGTGGTCTACCTTTGAGCATATAGACAATTTAGATCAAAATGTTATTGAAAAAAATGGAGAAACCGTTGTTATACCTCCATCATTAACAGATCCTAATTGCGAAATATGCCCTGTAAATATTGATGTTACCAATGCAGCTAGCTATAAACACGAAACAGATTCACACGGCAATTATTGGCTTGTTTCAGTATCCAATGGAAAAGGAAAAGATTCTACTAAAACCAAGTATTACGCAGAAAGTGATGTTATGAAAACACAGGCTAAACGTATGGTAGATATTCCTATCCGAGTACAGCGCATTAATGAAAAAATGCAACAATACTTGAAACAACAAAAAAGTGTATGGCAATATTATCAATTGATTGACACACAGTATCCACTTGATCAAAACGTACCACCTGGACCAAATAAAAAGAGTAATTATAAAATTCCTGAATCTGTAGTCAATAAGCCTGGTGGGCATCCTAATCTTGACTTATTAACAAATATTACTATGGAAACCTTTTTCCAAAAAGGAAATCAGGATGCTGCAAATCTCATTGAAAATGCCAATTACCAAACCAATGTTTCCATATTTGGTACGGAAAGCTGTATGGGTTGTCACTCTAGTGCCGGAATCTACAATTCTTATGCTATAAAAAATGGTATCGTAACATTTAATACTGGCGTACAATTAACAGGAGATTTTAGCTGGTTACTGCAAAAAGCACAATGGGAAAAAGGAATTCCTAAGCCAACAAAATAATGTAAGCTACCAAAAACAAATGGTTAGGGTTCGCGGTGTGGTTTCACACTCTTTTTGCCTTTACTAAGAATAAATTTAAACACAACAGCACATGAAAATATTTACTAAAGAATCTTGCTCTTGTAATTCTAATTCCAAACCTCAAGGTGATCATAGCACAAAAAAAATGAGTGCTTTAAATATAATCTCGGCTGTTGTGTTTTTTTTATTCCCAAAATGTGCCTTCTGCTGGGCTGCATATGCTTCGCTATTTAGCTACATAGGTCTGGAACATCTGGAATATAATTCTAAATGGAAATATATCATTCTTTGCGTATTTCTGATAGGCAGTATTTTTTTAATGTGGAAACATTATAAGAATAAATCCTGGATCAATATTTTGTTATATATATCGGGACTTACACTCCTTCTAACCGCCTATTATTTAGATTACAGTCAGACTTGGTGGATATATATTGTTGCTTTTTTAATGCTTTTAAGTAATTTTCACCTCAGTAAGAGAACCATATTTAATGAACAAGTTTAAAATCATTAGTGTCTGGCAAAGATTAAAGATCATCACTTCAAAAAACTAGATTAAGTTATAATACCAATTTAACCATAATACTTCTCGTTAAATCTTGTTCATTTTTCGTTTGATTTTCTTAATCATATTTCCCATAGCTAAGGCTATGAAAAATAATCATAGTGGCATAAATCAAAAAAGCAACTTCGTTTTATCTGAAATGTTTTATAATCAAAATGGTATAAAACCAGTATTTAGTATTTTAAAAATAAGATTACTACTCATAAGCAATCTCTTAAATAATTATAAGATTCTATCACACTGAACCTGATTCTGCTCAACATGAAAATAAAATTATTGCAAAAAACAGATATTCAATCTTTTTATTTCGCACTATACATATAAAAACTTAGTATTGTATATTTACAAAAAAGGTAATTTATATGTCCTCGCAATCTCGTTTGGATCGTGCTTTTAAAAATGCCAGAATTATTTCCTTTGACGATACGTCTAAATTTATCTTATTTAGTGATTGTCATAGAGGGGACAACAGTTTTGCTGATGATTTTGCTAATAATCGCAATACTTATTTCCATGCACTTCAGTATTATTATAATGAGGGTTATACGTATTGTGAATTAGGTGATGGAGATGAACTATGGGAGAACCTGAACTTTGATATTATCCTTAAAGCTCATAAAAATGTATATGAGCTACTACAAAAGTTTTATAAAAAAAACAGGTTAGAAATGATTTGGGGTAATCACGATATGGTGTATCGCGATCCAAAATATGTAAAAAAACACTTAAGCACTTATTTTGACACAAAAACGGATACAGATACCCCTCTATTTCCTGATATTCAATACCATGAAGCTATTATTCTGAAGCATCAAGATACAAAACAAAATATATTTTTATTGCACGGACATCAAGCAGATTTCATGAACTATGTGGGGTGGAGAATCAATCGGTTTTTAGTTCGTGTGCTATGGAAACCTCTTCAGGTAGTTGGTATTGCAGATCCTACAAGTCCAGCAAAAAACTACAAGGAAACCATAAAGGTAGAACGGAGAATCAAAAAATGGATTGCCAAAAATAAAAACCAATTTACCATTATTGGGCATACGCACAGGCCAAGATTTCCTGAAGCTGGTGAATTAGCCTTGTTTAATGATGGTAGTTGTGTCCATCCCAGATCTATTACCGGAATAGAAATTGAAAACGGAAGCATCACCCTTATCAAATGGCAAATTGCGACCACAGAAGGAGGAACTCTAAAAATCATTAGAGTACCATTAGAAGGACCACAAAAACTAACTGAATTTATTACTGAATAGATGGTTCTACATTCACAACTTCTTCAATCTGCGGAGCATATTTTTTGATGGTCATTTCTACTCCAGACTTTAAAGTCATTTGATTTACACTACATCCTACACACGCACCTTCTAGCTGTACTTTTACTCGTACATCATCCTCTATCCCAACTAAAGAAATATTCCCTCCATCACTTTCTAAAAATGGTCGGATTTCTGCAAGGGCCTTCTCTACATTTACTCTTAACTCTTCAGATGTCATCTTTTATTTTTTTACAGCAGAACATCCTGCCATTGTTGTTATCTTAATTGCTTCGGTTGGTGGTAAATTTTCGTTTCTACCCACTACTTCTTGCACTACTTTTTTGGTCAACTCTTCAAATGCTTTCTCTACAGGAGTTGCCGTTTGCAAAGCTGCTGGTCTCCCTACATCCCCTGCTTCTCGAATACTCTGCACCAATGGTATTTCTCCTAAAAATGGTACCTCTATATCCTCCGCCAAGTTCTTAGCTCCTTCTTTACCAAAGATATAATATTTATTGTTAGGAAGCTCTTCTGGAGTAAAATAGGCCATATTTTCTATGATCCCTAATACCGGAACATTAATACTTTCTTGCTGGAACATTGCTACTCCTTTTCTGGCATCTGCTAATGCTACATTCTGAGGTGTGCTTACCACAACCGCTCCGGTGATTGGTAACGATTGCATAATCGATAAATGGATATCTCCTGTTCCCGGAGGTAAATCAATAAGCATAAAATCCAGTTCACCCCAGGCGGCATCAAAAATCATTTGATTTAGTGCCTTTGCCGCCATTGGTCCTCTCCAAACTACCGCCTGATTAGGTTGTGTAAAAAAACCAATAGATAATATTTTTACACCATAATTTTCTATAGGTTTCATTTTGGACTTATCTCCTACCTTCACAGAAAGAGGCCTTTCTCTTTCTACATCAAACATTATAGGAGCAGATGGACCGTATATATCAGCATCGAGTAATCCTACTTTGAATCCCATTTTAGCCAAAGTTACTGCCAAATTAGATGTTACTGTAGACTTACCAACACCCCCTTTACCAGAAGCAACAGCAATTATATTTTTTATTCCCGGTATTTGCTTTCCTTTAATTTCATTTTTAGGAGCTTCTTTTTCAGGAGTTTCTACTTTACTATTGACCTTTACTTTTGCTTTTTCATACACATGTTCATGAATTGCTTTCATCACATCTACCTCTGCTCGTTTTCGGATATGTAATGCCGGAGTAGACAACACTATATCTACAACCACTTCATCACCAAAGGTTATAACATTTCGTACAGCACCACTCTCCACCATATTCTTTCCTTCTCCTGCTACGGTGATGGTTTCTAATGCTTTTAATATATCCGATTTATTTAATTTCATGCGTGTTTCCTTTTTCCTACTTACTAAGTCGTATAGACCTTAATTTGATTGCAAAGATACTTTGAAAAGTTAAGATTATAAAGCTCCTAAATTGAAATACTTTATCCACCTATTATTATTACCAATATCAACTTTTGAAAACTATGGCATGATTTATGTGAATTAGCATTTGTTGAAATGTATTCACTAATCTAATTAACCAAATGAAACAATCGCCTTTTTGCTTTTTTATATTTTTGCTTCTTTTTCAATATAGCTTTTGCCAAGGTAAACTCAATAAAGCAGAGGAAAGTTTAAAAAAATCGATTGAGCAAATCAATTGGGATGATAATTCTTCCAATTCATCAGGAAGTTACAACAGTTATTCCGAAAATGACAATCCTCTTTTTTTAGCCTTTGGAAGACTCTTAGTCGAAGTGGGGTTATATGTTACCTACTATACACTTGTAGAAACGCCTGCAGAAAGAGAAAGAGCAGGAAGCACTGCTTTTATAACCAAACACCCATATTTTAATTCCAAAAAGGGGAACTATTCGTATGAATGGGGGCAGGATACTCAATTACTTTCTACAACCTTTAGGAACAACTTCATTGTAGAAAATAGCAAACTGTACGGAAATCATCTCACTGCCGAGCTTCGATTTTTTAAACGAATGAGTCTCGAGGCTGATTATCTACAATTGTGGGAACGCAATACCTTTTTTGGAGACAACTCTTTGGCTGTATTTACTATACTGGCAAAATATCACAGAATTCGTACCGAAAGATTTAATGCATATTGGGGAATAGGTGCTTCTTATATTGCTGGAGAAGTAAAAGAATTAGGGTTTACATATGGACTGGGTGCAGAATATTTCTTTGCCAAACCTATGAGTATCGAGGCTAATTTTAATCAATCTTCTTTTAATTATAATACTTCAACTAAGTTTAATGCTTTATTGAACTATCATATTAACCAATTTAAATTATCTGGCGGATACGAGTCTTTTTCTATTGGAGATGTTAACTTTTCAACCTTCTCTATAGGTATGGGAATTTTTCTTTAAGCTATTTTTTTTACTATTATTTGTAAATTTTTCAAAAATTAGAAAATATGATTGAGAAAACGCCTGAAATTAAATCAAATTATTTATTGTAACTCTTTCATAGGATCCCAAAATAACTTTTCTAAATCCTGTATCTGATTATCAATAACTTCAATTCCTTCGTTTTCTAACAATTGTTGCATTAGGTTTGTACCATCGAAATGATGTTTTCCAGTTAAAATCCCTTTTCGATTCACTACACGATGTGCTGGAACATCTTCCTGTTTTCCTGAGCCATTCATAGCCCAACCTACCATTCTTGCGCTTCTAGCTGCTCCAAGGTATTTTGCAATTGCGCCATACGAAGTAACTCTTCCGTAAGGTATCAACTTTGCCACCTCGTATACTTTGTCAAAAAAGTTTGGATCAGATCCAGAACTATTATTGTCTTTTACTCCCATGTATATATTATTCTTGCAAGGGTTATTATTACCAAAATCAGCATAAGTATTCCCATAAAATAGTTGGTATATTTAGTAATTGATGCAGTTTTCTTTTCTATTTTCAAAAAAGAAAACACATAAAAGTACAATGTTATAAATGTCCCTAAACCTGCTGCTATCGCAAACACCACAATTCTAATCGCATCATACTCCAACTTACCACTTACACTCATTGCGGCAGCTATTGTACAAAAATATGGTATAGGTAATACATTAATTAAAGATACGGCCACTCCTTTAAAAAAACTGCGCGTATCATCATTAGGGTACACTTTAATTTTAGTCGTGTTTCGCTTCGCTTTTACAAAAAAATAGATTGCTAATAATAAAAAAATAACAGCCCCTGTGCGCAATAAAATATTTTTTACAAATGGGTTAAAAAAAATATATTTTGCCAGTAATATTGCTATTAAACCCTGAAAAAAAACAATTATCGATGCGCCAATCGCAACCAAAATTCCGTTCTTTTTTCCTTTTTCTAAACATGTCCGGGCTACGGTCATATTAACCAAACCTGGAGGTATTACTCCAGCTAATGATGCAAAAAAAGTAACCAGAAAAAGTTTAATGGTTTCCAAATCGGTGATTAGTTTATTTAATTTTAAACTGAATGTAAGTTATAGGTTTATTTTTTTCTAGATATTGTTTTTCATAAAAAGTTTGAATCGCTGTAACAACCTCTGGCGAACCTTCCTGATGGTATACATTATGATTCGCATATAATACTTCATGCCCTTCTCCGTGTAACAACCCTAAAGTATATCCATGCATAAATTCACTATCCGTCTTAAGGTGCATTAATCCTTCGGTTTTTAGGATTTTCTTATAACGCTGCAAGAATTCATGATTGGTCATTCTATGCTTGGTTCTTTTGTATTTTATCTGTGGATCAGGAAATGTGATCCATATTTCATCAATTTCGGCCGTATCAAATATATGATCCACTAATTCTATCTGAGTTCGTATAAAACAAACATTCTGCATATTATTTTCTAATGCCGTTTTAGCTCCTCTCCAGAAACGCGCTCCTTTGATATCTATTCCTATAAAGTTTTTTTCAGGAAATTTTTCTGCTAAACCTACAGTATATTCCCCTTTACCACATCCAAGCTCCAAAACGATTGGATTTTGGTTCTTAAAGAACTTTTCTCTCCATTCTCCCTTATAACCCAATGAATTATTTAACACTTCATCTCTTGTAGGTTCTATTACATTCTGAAAAGTTTTATTTTCGTTAAAGCGTTTTAATTTATTCTTACTTCCCACGGATTCCTAATTCTTCTTTAATTACTACAACTCTTTATCTTTCTACAACAATTTTCACGCGACGTAAAGCATTATACATAAAAAGGTTACTTTATTAGTTAACATTTAGAAAGAATAATCCCTGAATGTTAACTAATACTACAAAAAGATAATTTTTTGGTAAAATTAAGGAAATATATGCTTAGAAGAATACTATTAATTTTAAAATTAAAGCGGATCTACCTTTAGATCACTAATTATAACCAACTATCTTGAGGCAAGTCCACGAGGTAGTAAGCTGGTACAAAATTTTTGAATTTCGAGGTTAGCCTCGGAGAATTAAACGCCACTATGTGGATTAAATTAATTGATTTTGAGTAAAAAAGTTCTCATAGCACCATTAAATTGGGGATTAGGTCACGCAACTCGTTGTATACCTATTATTAACGCACTACAACACCAAGGTTTTAAACCTGTTATTGCATCCGATGGAGTAGCTCTTTCATTATTAAGAAAAGAGTTTCCCGAATTAGAAACAAAGGAACTCCCTTCATATAATATAGAGTACTCAAAGAAAGGAAGTAACTTTAAATTAAAAATGCTTCTTAACAGCCCCAAAATTGCTCAGGCAATTACAGCAGAAAAAAAAGCTACCAAAAAAATCCTAAAATCCGATGAGTATTATGGTATTATTTCCGACAATCGAATGGGGGTACGTAGCAAAAAAGTACCTTCTGTTTTTATAACTCACCAACTAACGGTTCTTAGCGGAAAAACAACATCAATCAGTACCAAACTCCACAATAAATATATCAAAAAATTTGATGTTTGCTGGGTTCCGGATATGGCCGATGAACCAAATCTTAGTGGAGAACTTGGGCATCCCAAAAAAAATAGTATTCCCGTAACATACTTAGGCCCATTAAGTAGGTTTACGTATCAAAATTTACCTAAGAAATATGATATCATGGTACTACTTTCTGGTCCTGAACCACAGAGAACCATGTTAGAAGAAAAACTCTTTCATGAATTCGAGCGAAGTGATAAAAAAATTGTTTTCGTACGAGGCGTTATTGAGAAAACTCATAAAACGTATTTAAAAAACAATATAACGGTACATAACTACTTAACGGGTGTCGAACTAGAAAACACAATCAATAGCAGTACTATTATCATATCCAGATCGGGGTACACGACAGTTATGGATCTAGCCAAATTAAAGAAAAAAGCTTTCTTTATACCTACTCCAGGTCAGTTTGAACAGGAATATCTGGCAGAACGCCTCACATCAAGTAGGCTTGTACCAAGCTGCAAGCAAGATGAATTTACCTTAAAAAAATTGTATGATCTAAATACCTATAAAGGATTAAGTTGTTTTAGTACCGACATCGACTACCGGGAACTTTTTCACTTTTTCCATAGTAAATGAAAATTCGCTACCTATTCGGTAATCACTCTCTACATATATTCGTTCGTGATGTGCTTCGATAATATGTTTAACAATAGCCAGACCAAGACCAGAACCACCTTCTTTTCTTGATCCACTTTTATCTACTCTATAAAAACGTTCAAACAATCTAGGAATATGAGCTTGTGCAATACCTTCTCCATTATCTGTTACTCTAACTATTACTTTATTACGAATTAAATTCTCTATACTCACCTCTGTGGTACCATCTTCTTTTCCGTATTTAATTGAATTCACAACCAAATTGGATAATACCTGCTGAATCCTTTCTTTATCCGCATGTACCATGATTGGATTTTGATAGTTCATATCAAAAGCTAAGGCAATGTTTTTTTTAGCTGCCTTCATTTCATAAAGATCAAAAACACTCTGTACTAGTTCTACAATATCAAAACTGGTATAATTTAGATTGAGATCCCCTACTTCCAACTTAGTAATCATATCAAGATCATTGACAATATAAATAAGTCTTTCTACTCCCTTATTTGCCCTATTAAGATATTTATCAAGAATCTTGGGGTCATTCATTGCTCCATCCAATAAAGTCAGAATATACCCTTGTACCGTAAAAAGAGGAGTTTTTAGCTCGTGGGAAACATTACCCATAAATTCTTTTCTATAATCTTCTCTAATCTTTAGCGTTTCGATTTCTGTTTTTCTTTTTTGTGCAAACTTTTCTACTTCTTTAATCAATGTTCGCATATCTGTAGTTACGGGAGTTTTATCCTCTATATTATCTACATCTAACATTTCGATATCGTCGTAAATCTTCCGAACTCTTCTATATATAAATTTCTGTACCCTATACTGTATAATAACAAAACATGTAATGTAACATATTAAAGCAAAACCTACTATAAATAAAAAATTCCACTGAGTTTGGGTATATAAAAAAACGCTCTGTACGAGCGTTAGTAATATTGTAATGTATAAAGAAGATAAATATGCAAATCTATACGACTTTTTAAAATTTTCTGCCATTATATAACGAACTTATAACCTACACCCTTAATGGTTTTAAAACTATCATCTCCTATCTTTTCTCTTAGTTTTCTAATATGTACATCAATGGTACGACCACCAACGATAACTTCATTTCCCCATACCTTATCCAAAATATCTTCTCGTTTAAATACTTTCCCTGGTTTAGAGGCCAATAAAGATAATAATTCGAACTCTTTTCTGGGTAAAATTATTTCTTTTTTATCCTTAACTATTTTATACTCATCTCTATTGATAATTAGATTTCCAATTCGCACTACATTATCAGATGACTCATCTTCTTTTAATCTTCTTAACAAGGCTTTTACTTTACTCACCAATACTTTTGGTCGAATTGGTTTTGTTATATAATCATCTGCCCCAGCATCAAAACCAGCAACCTGTGAATAATCTTCTCCTCTAGCAGTCAAAAAAGTAATAATCGTATTTTGTAATTCTGGTATTTTGCGAATTTGTTCACAAGCTTCGATACCATCCATTTCTGGCATCATAACATCCAGAATTATCAATTGTGGTTTTTTCTTTTTAGCAACTTTTACAGCTTCAACCCCATTCTCCGCTGTTAATACATTATAACCTTCTGCAGTAAGATTATATCCAACGATTTCCAAAATATCCGGCTCATCATCCACCAATAAAATGGTAATATCTTTTTTGTTCATATTATGTAAATTATATCACTATCCCGTAAATATACTATGTTATAATGAAGTATACGCCACTATTTAACTACGATACAATAAACTAACATAAAGATTTCATATGGATAACATTTACTTAACTTTAGGCTTTTACCAGCAATTATTCTTTATGATCTCTATAAGTAGTTAATAAATTCATCGTAGCAGTTACAAGATCTTTTATTTCCATTAACAACCCAAAATAAAGCGTTGTATTTTTTGGACTACTTTCTTCTGTTCTTGTTCGAGCTACTTGTTTATTAATCTTATCACTTACAATAGTAAACAATTCTTGTTTTTCCTCAATAACTTTATTTAGCTTATCAAAATCTCTTTGATTAAAAACATCCTTAATCGTACTAAAGAATTCATTTAACTGATCTCCTAGTTCTTTAAGATCTTTTATTTGATTAAATCGCAATCTTTTATGATTATTATTTACGTGTTTATGGCTTACTTTAGAAACATAATCCAATGATTGCGTAATATCTTCTAAATATCCTAGAATCGAAATATAGAAATTACTTGCACCTACACTGGAGTCATCAAGGTTTTTAATAAAGTAAAAAATACTATCTCTTAACTCTTCTACTTCAGTTTCCAACTTAGCAATTCCTTTTCTACTTTTTTTAAGTCCAGTCAAATCATACTTAACCAAACCTTCTACTGTACTTGCGAAAATCTTGTTCCCTCTATTAATAAAAGATTTTATATTATCAGCACTCTCTTCTATAACACCTTGTATTGAGCTACTTTCTGATTTCTTAAGACTATCCTCTGCTTTAACTGCTCTCGTTTGATCCCTGTATTTAATTGTATTTCGTACTAACAAAAATACAGCTATCAATAACAGAACTCCTGTCATTATCGGTTGGTGTAAGTTTATTAAAAATGCTATCAATGCTGCCGCCATAAAAGCGCTTATTGCAGTAAAAAACCAGCCTCCAATTACATTAAGCACTCCTGCTACGCGATACACAGCACTTTCCGTTCCCCAAGCTCTATCAGCCAAAGACGTACCCATAGCTACCATAAACGTTACATATGTTGTAGACAATGGCAACTTCATTGAGGTTGCTATAGAAATTAAAACTCCGGCAATCATAAGGTTTACCGCCGCTCTTACCATATCAAAAGCTGGTAAATCTTCTTTACGCACAGCAACGGAAGGAGCTTGCTCTTCGAATTGCTTGTCTGCAAAGGATTTAAATGCTTTTGGAGTGATGGCTGAAATATATTCCGAAACTAACACAGTTCCTCTAACTACACCTCTTGATAAGAAATTAGGATTAAATCTTTCATCACCATCTCCTTGTCTTGATAAGTCAATAGATGTTTTTACTACATTTCTAGCTTTTGCTGAAAACCACAATGTCAATACCATAATAAGCCCTGCTCCTAACAAAAGTAGTGTTGGTGTTTCTGCTTTTCCACTTAAAGAAGTCATTAAGAATTCACCAGCAGGCGCTCCAGAAACGCTCCATTTTTGATACCCTTCCCAGGCTGCAATCGGCACTCCTATAAAGTTTACCAAATCATTACCAGCAAAAGCTAATGCTAATGCAAAAGTCCCCACTATAATAATGATTCTATAAATATTTGTTTTAAAGAATACCATTATTATATATGAAAGTAATGATAATAACGCAAAACCAGATACCATTATCGGCAATACATTAGTTTCTAAAAAACCACGTAAAGTCATCCCAATTGTGCCGGCTTCTGGGTCAATCTCAAATAAATCCTTTTTAGCTTTCGCCAAATCTTTTAGCGTTTCATACGAACTTTCGAAATATAAATTAGCCCAATCCAAAAATGCTAATCCAGAATCTTTAGTAACTATATCAACGATTTCTTTAGCATAATTAGTTCCTTTAATACCTTTAATAAATATAAAGTATAAAATAGCTGTTAATGCTACCCCACCAAAAAGCGCTCCGACCCATTTTGCTTTTTCTTCGAATTTAAAGGATAATAATAATCTGGAAAGATATTGCACCAAAGCTCCTACCGAAAAAGCCACTACTACAGATAGTAATATCCCCAGAATAATCTCACCTGCTTTTTTAGTATTAATAAAATTCCCTATATCGACTACAGAAAGTGTGGCATCGGCACTAATCTTAATCAAAGCAACACAAACGGCAGCACCTAATAATTCGAAAACAATAGACACTGTTGTGGATGTGGGCATCCCAAGTGTATTAAAAAAATCTAACAATAATATATCAGTGATCATTACGGCCATAAAAATGATCATGATTTCATCAAAATAAAACTCTCCTGGAACAAAAATACCCTTACGAGCTACTTCCATTAATCCGCTGGAAAAAATTGCACCTGCGGCAATTCCAACACTTGCCACAATCATAATTGTTCTAAAAGAAATTGCTTTAGAGCCTATTGCTGAGTTTAAAAAATTAACAGCATCATTACTAACGCCAACTATTAAATCCGCGATAGCCAATACAGCTAAAGCCCCAATCATCCAGATATAAATATCGTCCATATTTTATCAAATTCTTATAAACCACAAAAATGTTATTAAAATTCTAGCCATATGTTATTGAAATGTTATCATTTGTATCCCTATAACATCAATTCTTTTCAATTTAACTTCTTTTTTTCATAACATACATTTACAATTCTACAACTAAAACGTCCATACTATATACACAAACATTATGCTATTTTCTTTATTTTATAGATTTGATGACCTCTTTCTAAAAACTCTTTAATTACGATAGGTTTCATACAGTAAATCACTTTGCAAATCACTCCTATAATTCCTTATATGAGTTCGAGCTACAATCGCATTTCGTAAACAAAGCACATCATTATTCATCACTTTATTATATTTTTCCCTATATATCATTACACTAAAAATCACTTTTTAAATAACATAAAAACCTGATTTAAAGGTTTATATGGTTTCAATGTTAATTTAATGTTACTTAAATGTTGCTTAAAAGTAAAATTAATGCTACATTTGTAATGTAATCATTAAGAACACCCCAAATAAATATATATAATATGAAGAATTTACTTTTAATAGCAACGATACTTTTTTCTGGAATAGCAATGTCTCAAGATGTGAAGCCTGTTTTCGAAAAACAAGGAGACATCATAAAAGGGACTTTTTATTATGATAATGGTGATGTTCGCCAACAAGGATTTTATAATAAAGAAGGTAAACTTCATGGTGAGTGGAAATCATATGACACTAGCGGAAAGAAAATCGCTATGGGACAATATAACAATGGTGATAAAATTGGTAAATGGTTCTTCTGGAAAGGAGAAAAATTATCAGAAGTAAATTATTCAAACAACACTATTGCTTCTGTGACCGAATGGTCTAATAAAAGTGATGTAGTTGTTACTTATAACAATTAAAAACAGTAAAAGCATAACTTCATACAAACACTCTAATTTTTTTAGAGTGTTTTTTGATTTCAAACCTTTTTTATTTTGAGTTTATCTTTTTTAGTCGTTAGAAACATCCGAAATTACACTAATCATTATCTGTGTTTTGAGAAAACTAAGCACTACCTTACACCTTACTTATAAAAATAATACGATTTACCGATGAGAATTTCGCTAAAGTAATTGCAACGATTTTTCACTAGATTGATGAATCAAGTTATACCAATTCCATTATAAAACATCTCAGACAAAACGAAGTTGCTTTTTTTGATTTATGCCGTTATGATTATTTTTCATAGCCTTAGCTATAGGAAATAGGATTAAGAAAATAAAACGAAAAATGAACAAGTTTTAACCATCAATATTATGGTTAAATTGGTATTAATCCTACTTTATCATCTTAGCATAGATTTGAACGAAAAAACATATTACTTTTTTATTTTTAAAAATCACATCTCTCTAAATCTTTATTCTAGAGGATACTTCAGATACCTTCCTTTGGAGGTAAAATTGGAATAAATGCATTGGACAACAAAGTGGTATTAAAGAATAATTCTAGCTATTGTTTCATTTTATGAAGAAAATATAGTAGACAAAAATGTAATTAATTATAAAATTTTTATTTCTAAATCGTACAATTTGTTCTATAAAACGAAACTATCGTCCCCACACTTTTAATCAATAATTTAACAAATCAACATAACAATTAAGTAACATTAAAATCACAGACATTTAATACGGTAATAACGTACACTTAACAATCACTATCGTTATTTGCACCCAAATTTAGAACACGTTACATGAGAAAAATTGTGATTCTCTGTGCACTTTTCGTTGTTGGAATTGTTAGTGCACAGGAAACCGGATCGATATCTGGTACGTTGCTTGATAAAGAAGCAAATAATCAACCTTTACCTTTTGCCAATGTATTGATCAAAGGGACAACAAAAGGAACTACTACAGATTTTGATGGTCTATATACCATTGAGAATATTGAACCAGGAAACTATACAATAGAATTTAGTTTCGTTGGGTATGAAAATTTCGAACAGAAAGTAATTGTTAAAGCTAATGAAACTACTACTGTAAATGCTTCTCTAAGCGCTAGTGCTGCGGCATTAGATGAAGTTGTCATAAAAACAACTATTAAAAAGGAATCTGAAGCAGCCATTTTATTAGATCAAAAAAATGCTGTGACAATCCAGCAAAAGATAGGAGCTCAGGAACTCTCTAAAAAAGGAGTTAGCGATGTGGCAACAGGATTAACTAAAGCTACAGGTATCTCTAGACAAAGTGATAAATTATATGTTCGTGGTTTAGGTGATAGATACAATAACGCTTATTTAAACGGATTGCCTATTCCTTCATTAAACCCTAAGTTAAAGCTTATTGATTTAGGTATTTTTCCTACAGACATTGTAGAAAACTTAGGGATTTATAAAACATATTCTCCTGATATTTATGGAGATTTTGCAGGAGCAAGCGTAAATATTGACACTAAAGATCGTCCAGGGAAAGGTTTCCTAGAAGTTAGTTTTAAGTCTGGAGCAAATACAAATGCTATCAGTAATGATTTCTACCTGTTAAACGGTGGTCAATACGATCAATGGGGACTTGATGATGGATCTAGAAGAGTACCGGTATTTTTGGACATTCCAAATTACAATTATGTAAGTACCCAAATAGATTATTATCCTTTTGACACTTCCTTTAACCCAAAGAAAAGATTTAATGGTCCTGATGGAGGTTTCGGAATCACTGGCGGAAAGACATTTACATTTGGTGAAGATAACCCACATAAATTAGACGTATTATTTACAGCGTCTTTTGACCAAGGTCACAAAACCGCTCTAGATGGTCAGGAAGCTTCTTATAACTCTACTGGAGATATAATTACTAATTTTGACAATACAGACAGATATCAATACAGCACCAATACTACTACATTGCTTAGTCTAGGATATCGCTGGAATCCTAATAACAAAATAATTGCTACTACCCTATTTGTAAACGATACTCAAGATGAATTGAGAGAGTTTATAGGTATAGGCGGCGAAGCTATAGATACGCGAATATTTGCCAGAAGAGGTACCTATGAGCAAAATAATTTATTTACCCAGCAATTAACAGGAGAGCACAAGTTTACTGAGGATAAATACAAATTGACTTGGGGAACAGCTTACAATAACGCAAAAGGATTAATCCCGGATAGACGTCAACTTTATTTTACAGAAACCAATCCAGGAGAATTAGTACTAGGAGATAGAACTAGTCCTGACTTTGCGAACAATCAGCGTTTTTACCAAGAACTAAATGAAAAAGATTATTCTGGTAAAATTGATTTTGACATCAACTTTAAAAAAGACGAGGATGACAATTTTCTAAACAAACTTACTGTTGGACTAGCGGCAAGAGTAAAAGACAGAGATTTTGAGGCTAATCAAGTAAACTATAACGTTAATAACTTTAGAAATACATTAGTAGAATTTAATAATCCAGATGCTTTATTAAATGAAACGAATTTTCTAAATGGATCCTATATAGTTTTAGAAAACTTAAATAATACAAGAATTTATGAGGCTGACCTTACATCTCTGGCTGGTTTCGTTAATTTACAATATGCTTTAGCTCCAAAATTAACATTTAATGGTGGAGTACGTACAGAGCTATTCGAACAAAATGTATTCTATAAAGAACAACAAGACTTAGAGAATGATCCATTCAGAAAAAGATCTATAGATGAAACATTTATTCTACCTAGCATTAGTTTAAAATACGAATTAAACGAAATTACCAATCTTCGTTTCGCTGCAAGTAAAACAGTAACACTCCCTAAGTTTACTGAGGTTGCACCATTCTTAGATGAAGACGTTACAGAGGCTACTTTAGGGAATCCTATAGTAACCAACTCTGATAACTATAATGTAGATATCAAATGGGAACATTTCCCAGAAAAATCCGGAGAGCTTATAGCAGCTACCGTATTCGGAAAATATATCCAGAATCCCATTGAAAAGGTATTTGTAGCTTCTGCTTCTAATGTTAATACGTTTGTCAACTCGGATAATGCAATCATTTTTGGTGCAGAAATAGAGTATAAAAAGAACCTTGGAAATCTTTTTAAGGTAGAAGAAAGTATCTGGAATGACCTAAACTTTGGAATCAATGCTACCTTGATGCACACCAAAGTAGAAATTGACCCTACGGTAATTACATTCAATGGTTCTAATATTGCACCAACGAATACAGAAAGACAATTACAGGGAGCTTCTCCATACCTGATCAATACAGATGTATCCTATTCTAAAACTTTTGAAAAACATAAAATCACCTCTGCAATAGACTTTAATATTTTTGGAGACAGAGTATATTCTGCCGGAGGTAATGGTGTAGGAGATATTTTCGAAAAAGGTTTTGGAGTATTAAACTTCAACTTTAAAGATGAAATCGGAAAACACGTAACAATAAGTTTTAAAGCTAAAAACTTATTAAATCCATCTATAGAAAGATATCAAGATCAAGAAGATATAAATGATCAGTATACTACTTACAAGTTCGATAACGGAATTAACTTTAGTCTTGGAGTAACATTTAAACTTTAAAAAAAAACGAACACAATTAATACAAAATGAAAACTAAAAACTTATTTACAGGAATACTAATTGGTACTGCAGTTTTATTCAACGCATGTACAATTCAGGAAGATAATATTGGTGATATCATTATTAATGAAGGTGGTGGTAATAACACGAATAATGATGTTGTTATCCTAGAAGGACAGATCACTACAGATCAAACACTAGAAGCAAGTAATACCTATGAATTAAGAGGGGGTGTATCTGTAGTTGATGGTGTAACATTAACAATAGAAGCCGGAACACGTATCGTAGCTGGAAATACTGGAGGTGTATTTGCTTATCTTGCTATCGAGCAAGGAGCAAAGATTATGGCAGAAGGAACTGCAAACCAACCAATCGTATTTACTTCTAACAAATCCACTCCTAACCCTGGAGATTGGGGAGGACTTTTATTAGCAGGTAAAGCTCCTATTAATAGAGGAAATGTAGCTACCACAGAAGTTGCAAATCTTACTTATGGAGGTACAGATTCAGCTGATAACTCCGGAATACTACGTTACGTAAGATTAGAGTATACAGGTGGAAAAATTAACGCAGATGCAGAGTACAATGGTCTTTCGTTATATGGAGTTGGAAATGGTACTACCATAGAGTATATCCAAGCTTTTAACGGAAATGATGATGGTATTGAATTTTTCGGAGGTACTGTAAACCTAAAATATGCTTTGGTAACGGGTGCTGGTGATGATTCTTTTGACTGGACTGATGGATGGGTAGGAAATGGTCAATTCTGGATAGCTCAACAAACATCTAATGCAGGAGATAGAGGAATCGAAGCAGATAACCTAAAATCAGATAACGCTGCCACTCCATTCTCTAATCCTACATTGTCTAACATTACATTGATTGGTGCAGAAGATGGTGATGGAAAGAACAAAGGAATCTTATTCAGAAGAGGTACGAAAGCAGCTATTTATAATATGATTATCAAGGGATTTCCTTCTAAAGGAATCGAATTCAATGATGACCAAACGTTTACAAATTTAAATAGTAATGATCTTGTTATCCGTAATTCAATTATAGATAATGAAAGTTCTTTTGACTATAGTGCTGGTACTGCAACAGTAGATTTAGCAGACTTCGGAATTTTTAATAATTATTCTTTAAGCCAGTCAGGAACTGCAGTTCCAGAAGCGTTCCAAATTAGTGGATTCAGAGGAGCATATGAATATACAACTACTACAGATACTGTAGATAACTTTGACCCTTCTACTCTAGGATCTTTCTTTACTGCTGCTAATTATGTAGGAGCACTAGAAGAAGGTGGTTCCTGGACATCAGATTGGACAAGATTATAATACATTATATTTTTCCTAAAAACACCTTGAAGAGAGATCTTCAAGGTGTTTTTTTATACCCTATGAGTTTCTGATTATATATTTTCCGAGGTAATCATCAAATTGGTATTATTTCAGGCAAATTAACCTTTACATAATACTTTCTTAAAACAGCATATACTCTAATCAAAACAGCTCATTGGATATAGAAAGTGAAAATTTTGCAATCGTCTTTACAAACCAACTAAAAGTCAACACATTAAACAAACAAAATACAAAAAAGGCACCTTAAAAACCTCAACAATACTGCACGAATACTATGATCAAAGATCACAATGAGTTAATCCAACAATAATACTAGATTAAAGTATCTGCCATTAAAAGCTTGTTAATTTGTAACCATATTTTTTACTATTCCGAACATAATAACATATCAGCGTCATCTGTTCATATAAAAGTAGACAGATTATAAAAAGAAACGTGTTCGTAGAAGGCTGTAAGATCATTATTACCCAACAACAATAATGGTTCTTCTCAGCCTTCTCTTTTTTTTATCAAAATACAATCTCTGATACTTGCTAGCATTTTTAAAATAAGTGAGCTTTGCATTTTTAACCACGTCATATTAGTTCTTTAATTTTCAAAATATAACTTGTAGAACATCCCACTACATTATAATAAGTCAAAATACTAGTTTGCATTAAAGTTAAAGGTCTAATACGATTTACACATACAGCTTTCACATATCGTTCGTTTCTTTTCCAATATATCTGCGTTATAAAATTTAAGTGAATATGCGGTTTTAGTAATAATTCTGTTTTTCCGTCATGCTGAACTTGTTTCAGCATCTCACTACGTTTACAACTTGTTTCTTACTAATTGAGAGTTTGAATCAAGTTAAAGGTGACGCAATTACTATAAGACTTAACGGATATTCATAAAGTCTATAACTAGCACCTGAAACTTTTGAATAAAGAACATTACACTACTAAAAAAAAGAGCCAAAACTAACTAGTCATCAAGATACTACATCATAAGTTTGCAATAAACCATTGAATTATACCTCAGATTTTTTTTAGATAAATTCTCAAAACTATTTCTCAATACATTAGTTTTATCTAAAGTGATCTTTATCAAGACTTTCGTATGGTTGTACAAATTTAAATGCCTCTTACCTCATCAAAAAAGAAAGATTGCTTAAAAAAACTTACAGAAATTCATAGATGCTCCTGTAACCAGTTTATCTCAATGTTAAAGAAAACCTTTACCATTTAACGCTTTTAACTTTTAATTAATATTTAAATAATAATTTATAAAACTAACACTGTTTATTACTTTTCATTTCTTAAAAAACATGCATATACACAATTTAAGTAATCAAAATTTACAAATCCTTTAATTACAATACTTAAAAGGAAAATATTCTTTTAGAAAAGTCTCAAAAAAAACACTTCAACCCTCTTAAGAGCTTTTTTTCATAAATCACAATCCCTTAAACTAAGCATAATAATCACATAAGATTTCTTACTGTAAAACCGTATTTATTTGTACCAGAATTTTATGAACACGAAATGAGAAAACTTTTTACAGTAATTGCACTGTTTTGTCTTGGATTAAATTTTGCACAAGAAACAACAGGTTCCATCGCAGGAACATTATTAGACAAAGAAAACAATAATCAACCCCTACCTTTTGCCAATATTGTTATTGTAGGCAGTACCAAAGGAACAACTACCGATTTTGATGGAAAGTATGAGATCACTAATGTCGATCCAGGGACGTATATCTTAGAGTTTAGTTTTACTGGGTATGGTACACTACGCATCCCAGATGTCATAGTAGAATCCGATAAAGTAGTCGTTATCGATACTGCATTAGGCGCATCGGCAGCTGCCTTAGAAGAAGTAGTCATTAAGGTGCAAACTAATAGAGAACGAGAAGAAGCACTGCTTATAGAACAGCAAAAAGCTGTTATGGTAAAAGAAAGTATTGGTGCCGAGCAACTAAATAAGCTTGGAGTTTCCAATGCTTCAGGTGCTACTTCAAAAATATCAGGTGTATCTAAAACAGAAGGAACTGGAGATGTATACGTAAGAGGCCTAGGTGATAGATATCTCACTACAACTCTTAATGGTCTTCCTGTACCATCTGATGATATTGAACGAAAAAATATTGGTTTAAACTTATTTTCAACAAGATTGATACAAAATGTATCCATTAGTAAGACATTTTCTTCTAAAACTTCCGCAGATGCGGCATCTGGAAATATTGATATCTCTACAAAAGAACTTCAAGGGACATTGACCATTGCAGCAGGAGCAAGTGCAGGTATTAACACAAATGCAGTTGAAAGTGACAATTTTAAGGTGTCCTCTAACCATGAAGATATTACATTGGGATTTTATAATGGGGATGGTGCTTCAGAAGCTGCGTTATCTAATCAATCTTGGTCTCCAGAAGAAATAAGTACACCTATCAATAGAAATGTATCTTTTACTTTTGGTAAAAAAATTAATGACAAACTTAAGGTTTTAGTAACCGCAGGCCAATCAACATCTTTTGATTATAGAGAAGGTATCTTTAGGCAGTTTAGATCTAATTTTATTGATGACACAATTCCAGATGCAATAACTTGGTCAAAAAAGATATCTACATCTGCTTTAGTGGATACAAAGTACAAAATTGATAATAGTAATAACATAAAGTTTACTTACCTATTTATCAACAATGTACAAGATCAGGTTTTTGAAGGAGGTAGAGCTGGTACTTCAACAATATTTGAAGAAACTGATGAAATGGAAATTGCACCAGATGGTGATGTATTTTTTCAGTTCATTAGAGATCAAAATATCAAAAAAACACAATTAAACATTGCTCAATTACATGGTAAGCATGAAGTTTCAGAAAGAAACAAACTAGATTGGGCTTTAGGTTATAATAATGTAGCAGCAGACGAACCTAATCGTATTAGAAATGAAGTCAATTTTACAGAAGGAGGTTTTGTTCAATTTGGTAGAACTGGTGGTTTTCAACAACGTAAATCTACTCAGGAGATCACAGATAATGAATTCAATGGAAGAATCAATGATACACAAAATTTTATTGACACTGAAAAAATTACATTCGATACATCCATTGGTGTTAATTATAGAAATAAGATAAGAGATTTCAGTTCTCAGTTTTTTGGCATAGAAGAAGAGGTTACAAATTCTATAAATCCAACATCAATTGACCAATTAACAGAATCATTCATTATTAATAATGCATTAAACCCATTATTAGATATTAACACTTTAGCAGAAGACTCGTATGACGGAACTTTAAATTCATTGGCCGGGTACGTAAATTTCACTGCTAAAATTGGAAAGTTATCTGCAGAAGCTGGTCTAAGATATCAAAACGATAAAATTGATGTAGATTTTGACGTAAACAACTTTCCAGGAAGAACAGGTAATACAGAGAAGAAATATAACAGATTATATCCTTCATTAAATATTAAGTATGCAATAAACGAAAAATTCAACATTCGTTTTGCCAATAGTATAACTACCACACTACCTGAATTTAAGGAAATAGCACCATTCGAATATGTATCTCCAACTGGCCAGGTAACTCGTGGTAATCCAAATCTAGAAGCATCTGTTGATTATAATTATGACATAAAGTTTGAATTTTTTCCAACTAAAGATCAATTATTCTCACTTACTGGTTTTCATAAAAACATAGAAGATCCGATCAACAAAGTTCAGGATAGAGGATCTGCAGGTGTATTTTCATACTTCAACTCTGGAGAAGAGGCCAATGTATATGGTTTAGAGGTAGAAGGTAGAGTAAACATTCTTAAAGGTGATTCTATACCAGGCTTAAGATTTAATTTTAACGTGTCTAGAATGTGGCACGAACAAGATCTAAAAGAGATTAGAGACGATCAAAACAATTTAATAAGAACCTTTAGGTATAACAACTTAACCAAAGTAGACCTTCAAGGAGCCTCTGACTGGATTGTTAATTCATCTCTGAATTTTACAACCAATACTGAAAATCCATTCGAAGCAACAATTTCCGGTAATTACGCTTCAGATAGAGTGTACGCCTTAGGGGCTCCAGAAATACAGAGTGCAGCAGATCAATTTTATAACGATGCAATTATTGAAAAGGGATTTGTTACACTGGATTTAATACTAAGCAAAAGACTAAATGAACATTTAAAAATAGGTTTATCTGGTAAGAATTTATTAGACCCAAAAATTGAAAGAACTCAACTCATAAAACCTAGTACAACAGGAATACAAACCGAAGAAACAGTTCGTTCGTATACAAAAGGAAGACAAATAAGTCTAAACTTCAGTTATAATTTTTAAATTTTAAATACTTAAAGCAATGATCAAAAATTTGAGAAAACTAGCAGTTACTTCTATAGCTGCTTTAAGCTTAATCTTCGCTACTAGTTGTGGTAGTGATGATGATGGAACAACAACGGTTGATCCAGCTTCTAAAGAAGAACTTAAAGGGAATCTTACAGAAGATTTAACTCTTGATGCGACGATAGCGTATAAGCTTACTGGCACTTACACTGTAAAAAGTGGTAATAAACTTACGATACCTGCAGGAACAGTAATAACCGCTAACAGTGACGCTGGCTCTAGTGCTACAAATATCTTCATAGTAATAGAACAAGGTGCTGAAATCGAAATCAATGGTACAGCTAGTTTACCTGTTATCATGAAGTCTTCTGATGAGAAAGCAGGAGATTGGGGTGGTTTAGTAATTTGTGGTGAAGCTACAACTACTGAAGGAATCGATGCTATTGCTGAAGTTGGCGGTCTTATTTACGGAGGTACCAATGATGCTGATAATTCTGGTAAGATTAATTATCTAATCATCAAACATGCTGGTGCGCAAATTAATGCAGAATCTCAATTTAATGGATTAACATTATACTCTGTAGGATCAGGAACATCTATATCTAATGTTGCAATATTGGATGGAAAAGATGATGGTGTAGAATTTTTCGGAGGAACAGTGTCCGCTACTAATCTTTATTTTGAAAATAATGATGATGATTCTGTAGACTGGACTGAAGGATGGAATGGAACTATTACTAATACGTATGTATTACATACTATAGAAGGTTTCTCTACTGCAATCGAGGCTGATGGAGAAAACAAAAACCCAAAAGTTGTTAACTTTACTGCAGTTTCTACTACAGGAGGAACAGCACTGCAATTCAAAAAAGAATCTGGAGCTACAATTACGGGGCTTTCTTTAACGGGATATGATACTTCTGTAGATTTTAAAGATGATGGAGCTGCTTCTAATGTAAAGATTGAAGGAGAAGACGCAAATAGTGATCTTAATTATACTAATCCTGCAACTGTGGATGTAACTCTATTTGATTGGGTTAAATCTAATCAGAGTATAGATGCTACTTTATTACAAGGTACTTTAGAAGGTGAACTAACTCTTGATGCTTCTAAGAGCTACGTTTTAAATTCTTCATACATCGTTCAGAATGGTGCTAAACTAATTATTCCTGCAGGCACAAAAATAACTGCAAGAGCGGGTGGTACTGGTGTATATCTTGCTGTATTAAAAGGTGGTACTATCGAAATCAATGGTACAGCTGCTGAGCCTGTAGTAATTGCTTCTGCCGAAGGTAAACCTAGTGATTGGGGTGGTTTAGTAATTTGTGGTGATGCTACTACTACTGAAGGCGTAGATGCTGTTGCTGAAATCGGTGGATTTATCTACGGTGGCAATAATGATGCTGATAGTTCTGGAAAAGTTTCTTACCTAGTATTAAGAGGAACTGGTGCTCAGATTAACTCTGAGTCTCAATACAATGGTCTTTCTTTATATGCTGTTGGTTCTGGTACTACTATCGAGAATATAGCTGTCTATGATGGTGCAGATGATGGCGTTGAGTTCTTTGGAGGTACTGTAGACGCTTCCAATATTTATATAGAAAACACACAAGATGATGCTATTGACTGGACCGAAGGATGGAATGGTACACTTACTAATACTTATGTATCTCATACAGAAACTGGATTCTCTACTGCCGTAGAAGCTGACGGTACTAATGGAAATCCAACTATCGCTAATTTCACAGCTATCTCTACACAGGGAGGTACCGCATTACAGTTCAAGAAACAATCTGGAGCTACAATGACTAACGTATTTTTAACAGATTATACTACAAATGTAGATATGAAAGACGATGGACCTGTTACTAACGTAATTGTAAATGGCACTCCATTAACAACTGTTACTGATAACGTATTCAACGGTACTGCTGTTGATATTTTAGGATGGACTTGGAGAAACGCAAGTCTATAATCACTGATTATAGAACACTCTTTATAAAGAAAACACCTTCAATTGAAGGTGTTTTTTTATACAACATTTTCACGCCCATTTTTTTCCCCAATACCCAAAAAAGTAACCTTTTACATACTCCTATATAAAAAATAACAAAATATAGGGTAACATTTTCACTGTTTACGACATTAACTATCTACAGAATAGCATCTAGTATTATAGATAGCACCTAAACAGTATATTATTTTTTACAAGCATTTATATATTACCAAAAAACAAATCCATTTATCAAAACTTCTTATCGGAGTTTTATTGTTTTTGTTGTTTACCATTCAGAAGCATCCCCTAAAAAGGCTGACATATTATCTCACTGAACAGAAACATCACCTGAATACGTGGAAATACTGTCTCACTGCGTGGAAATGCCATCTCACCGAGCAGAAACATCATCTAAACGCTTGGAAATATTGTCTCACTGCGTGGAAATGCCATCTCACTGAGCAGAAACATCATCTAAACGCTTGGAAATACTGTCTCACTGCATGGAAATACCTTCTCACTGAGCAGAAATATCATTTACATAGAAGGAAACATACTTCACAGGGTAAGAATTATTTTTCCCGATATATGTTTCCATATCCTCTCGTAACTTTTTTAAATACTATATATTATGACCCAACAACAAATTAATCGTTTAGAAATGTTCCAAGCAACCCTGGATCATATGAATACATCTCCAGAAATATGGAATGCCATCCCAGTAATAGGAAACTATAAAAACCTTCTTACACAACTGATACAAGATATTAAGGTTGCTGCTGGAGATCAGGAAGCCTCCCGTATATTTCTGAGTACTTCTCAGCGGCAATTAAAGAAACAGATCTCTGACAAAATGGATATTCTGGATGATATCTTGGAGTCTTATGCACTAGACACTGATAATGCAGAATTAATAGGGCAAGCCGCTAATTCTTATTCTGACTATTTTAAGCTCTCCAATGAAAATTTTGAGATAAAAGTATCTCATGTCATTAGTCTTATGGAAACGTATCTGGAACAAATGGCAGATTATGGTGCTACTACAGCACAGATAGAAGATGTACAATTAGATATGAACCTATTTATGGAACGAAGAGGGAAACCCAGGTCGTACAAAATCGCGTCTAAGGTAGCAACAAAAAGTCTTGGAGACTTATTTAAAGAAGCCACTCCTCTCTTGAAAAAACTAGACAATGTGATCAAACGATTTAAGCGATCCAACATTTCTTTCTATAATGGGTATACAAGTGCACGACAGATAATTGACAAATAATTCTTAATCTTTTATTACAAGAGATCTGTCAGTCATTGATATAGCTGACAGATACTGTGTTCAGGGCAAACGCTTTTAAAGATTTGTATTTTTTGATTCGTCTTATTATTTTTGCTTTATAGTTTTCAGGCATTTCTGATTTAAAAAAAAATGTCAGAGTCCACATGTTCCCTAGCT
>CANMKK010000029.1 GCA_947498455.1 uncultured Aquimarina sp. | reverse complement strand
AACACAATCTTCATTGCTGGTCGTTTCTTGTTAATTACTAAGGAATCGAACCTTAAAAATGTTATCAAACATCCTACTCCAGTATAACTTATTTTTATGAACTTAGCTTGTTTCTCAAAGCGGGTGCAAATATACAACCTCTTTTTACAATGACAAGCTTTTTTTTATTTTTTTTTGAAAAAAAAAATTATCACCCAAACTACTGCAAAACCTCTATGAACTACCCGAAAACTTTATCTGTTTTGCGGGGTGCAAATGTAAACTCTTTTTTCTTACCTGCAAGTGTTTTTTTATTTTTTTTCGAAAGTTTTTTAACCTCTTTAAAAACATAAACACCTTTAGAAACTCGCACCTAATCAATCAATGAACACATACAAAACATCAACATATTCTCTCCTTGTTTTGCGGGGTGCAAATGTAAAACCTTTTTCTACATCTGCAAGTATTTTTTTTGTTTTTTTGAAGTTTTTAAAAACTCTTAAATAACGGAAAAATACTCCTGAAATCTCACATCCTAAATACTCAATGAACTTACACAAAACTCTCATCTCAAACTCCTGAAATACATCATCCGTTTTGCGGGTGCAAACATACAACCTTTTATACTTCTGACAAGAAAAAAACGAAAAAATAAATTAAATAAAACAGAATGGATTGATCTCCAAAAAGATAGAAAACTAAGATACTAAAATTAATTAAAATTCAAAACTAAAATCTCAACAAGTTAGAGGTTATAGACCAAACTAACGTACTAACTCTATCCCTTATTACAACTTTATTCTTTTAATAAATTAGATGTACACTACCCGATGAACTTAATATTTTCAATTTTAGTATTCTATTTCTGCAACTATGAAACAAACAAAACTCGAAATCCTTATTTACCTTTTATGAGGTCTATTACTAATAGTGGTAGTATCTGTCCATTTATTTCTTAAATCATAAAAACTAAAATCAAGCGCAGTTTTTTGTTCTTCCAGTATATTTGATTGAAAACTTCTTTGAAGGATATCTTCGATCCAATAATCTTCTTCAATATTGATGGGGTCATACTTCTCCTTAAGAGAAATACTAAAAAGCTTTGCTGTATTATTATACCAAAAAGCCCTCCAACCACTTCTATATTCCTTTACAAGTTCAAACATCGTTAGTCCGGTTTGTCTATGTATCAGTTTTATCAAAATCTGCCCTTCTGTACGTGTCATTTTTTTTAACTCTGCGGTAAACTCTTCTTCCATATATTTTTGAAGCATTTTAATATATTTCTTACGAGCTCTTTTGGAATCTATTTTTTTTAATCTTTCATTTAACGTTGATAATCTATCCGATGCCAATTTCGCATATGGATAGACCTTTCGGGTTTTACGTCTTAGTATAAGGTATTTTCTTCTAGCCAGTTTATCTTTGAAGTTTAACTTACCTAAAATAACTACTTCTTCAAGATCAATTGCTTCGTGTGGAATTGTATCTCCTTCTATGATATAATATTGCACATATCCGGTAGTATCTACTTTCGTAGAGTCAGCTTCTTTTTGACAAAACAATACCAAAGGAATTAAAATTATATATATAAACGACAAATGTTTTAGCATAGATAACCAAATATGTTTAAACTTTTAAAACGCTTCAAAATTAGCAATAAAGACGTAGTGAAATGCAAAATCTTTGTGAATATTACTATATCAACAAAAATATTTCATGTTCTACCCTTGTTTCACTCCAAAAAAAAACCTGCTTAACTAAAGTAAACAGGTTTGAAAAACATTCGTTTTTTTATATTACTATAATGGGTTTTGTACCATGCCTGGATTATCATTAGCGTCTAATTCTACTCTAGGAATTAACCACTCCCACCTAATATCTCCCGCGGGAACCTGTAACACATTACCTGCCAAAGCAGCGTTATGATTAGCTCCTGTTCTATCTAATGGTAGATTAAGTCTTTTTAAATCTAAAAACCTAAATCCTTCTCCCCACAATTCTATACGTCTATGAATCATTATTTCATCAATTAGCGCCTGCCCGGTATTAGTTGACAATGTGTAATCAGCATCTCTGGTTGTAATTAAATCAAATAAAGCTTGAGCAGCCAATCCATCAGAACCGCTACGTGCTTGGGCTTCGGCTTCTATCAAATACATTTCAGCGGCTCTCATATGTGGAACATCCACCCTACTATCTGAATTACTAACTGCAATAAATTTTTGACTTGTATATGGTTTTAACTGATGAGCCCCTATTAATGAAACACCACTTGGTAAATTTAAATGTTCTCCAGAAGGATCCCATAGGGTTTTTCTTACATCAGAATCTGGAATCATATCATATAATATAGAATTAATTGATCTAGGATTCCCTCTAATAGCTGAAGAGCTAAAATTTCTAGAGATAAAACCTCCAAATGATCCAAATCTATCATTTTGATCTTCTTGAATCTGACTCGCCCACATAAATTCGGTATTATCCTCGGATCCAATTTGAAATCCCTGAGAATAAGTAACACTATCCATTGGTTTAAAATTAGTTCTTGCTTCTTGAGACATTTGAATTGCTACAGGCCAATTACCCATAGTTAAGGCTACTCTCGCTTTAAGACCTTTTACCACGTCTTGATTGATATGAGATTTATTACGTCTAGAATAATTTTCTAAAACAATTATTGCTGCATCTAAATCTTTGTTTATCTCCGTATACACTTCTTCAACAGTATTCCTTCCGAGCTTTTCTTCAAATTCATTCACTTTATACGGCACTCCTAATTGTGTATTTCCTCCTTCTGCTTTGTATCTACCTCCATACAATTGTACCAGTTGGTAATGACACCATGCTCTGTATGCCAGAGCTTGCCCTAAAATTGCATCTTTGTCTTCCTGAGCTCCTTGCGCTCCCTCAATACCATTAATTAAAACATTGGCATTCGCAATTATTTCATAATACATTAACCATGGAAATCTACTATAAAAACTTGAATCGTTTCTTCCTGAAGTCCATTTATATACACTATTAAACCATTGTTCTCGATGTACCACCTGATCTTCTCCCATACAATCTAAATGAATATAATGTCCTCCTACCCCAGCATTCCCTTGGCGATCATCCCATCTTTTATACAAGGATCTATGTATTCCATTAACTAAAGTCCATGCGTTAGAAGTAGTTTTTACTACTTCACTTGCTGCGATCTCATCCGTAGGCAAAGTTTCTAAAAAGTCATCTTTGCAAGAATTAAAAACGAGGATCGCAAATATAATTGTTAAAATATAATTTCCTTTTTTCATTGTATTAAAGCTTTAAATTCAAACCAAAAGTTACTACTCTCGAAGGAGTAAAAACATTAGAGGTATTTCCGTTAAATTGTTGCTGCACATTAAGCCCCTTTCGTGCATTGATAGAAAAAACATTCTCTGCACTTGCAAAAATATCCAAAGAAGACACACCTAATTTTTCAATTACTCCATCACCAAATTTATAAGTCAGATTTATTTGTCTCAAATTAAGAAACGATGCATCCGTTAAAAATCTATCTGAAGTAGCATCCCACTCTCCATCAAAGGCTGCATCTAACCTAGGTACATCCGTAACATCTCCCGGTTGCTGCCAACGATTAAGAATATCCACACTCCTTGCCCTTCCATAATCTCCTGGACTCATAATAGAAGCATAATTAAAATCCAATGTTTCCCCTCCTAATTGATATGTAAATATTGTTGATAAGGAAAAATGTTTATAGGTAATTTGATTATTAATAGAGCCTGACAAATCGGGAATCGCAGATCCTGCATAATGAAACCTTGCGTTATTAGAAAAAGGAGTCACTGCAACTCCATCAACCATTCTTACTCCTGTTGCGTCAGGGTCTTCAGCAACAAACAATCCAGAACCATCCGATGGATCTACACCATACCAATCTCTAATCCAATAATCAAATAACCCTTTACCAACTTGTAACTTTTTAGTTCCATTAATAATTTCCTCTTGGGGTAATTCTGAAAATTCATTCTTCAAGGTTGAAGCGTTTACCGTGAAATTCCAAGAAAAATCTTCTCGCTTTAGAATATCGTACGATAAACTAATCTCGACACCTTGATTAATCAATGTTCCAATATTTTCCAGCTTACCATCAATCCCATCAGATAAAGCTACTGGAACGTTAAAAATTAAATCTTTAGATTCTTTTTTATAATACTCCACAGAACCTCTTAGTCTATTAAATAGGCTAAATTCTACAGCGGCATCAAAATTAGTATTAGTTTCCCATTTTAAGTTAGGAGCTCCTAGACTTGACCTTATTACTCCTGGCTCTCCCTGATTATTATTATTTAAGGCAAATGTAGCTAAGTATGGATAATATAAATCATTATTATCGTCATCTTGAATCCTACTATTTCCTAACCCTCCATAGGAGCTTCTTAATTTTAACTGATCTATCCACGATATATCGGATATAAAATCTTCTCTATCTACACTCCAGGATAACCCAACAGACCAAAATGTTCCCCATCTTCTTTCTTCTGAAAATCTTGGAGAACCATCGGTACGGGCCGAGGCGCTAAAAAAATACTTCGATTTATAATTGTAATTAACCCTTCCTAAATAACTTTCATCATTTACCTCATCTTTTTGAGACTCTAAATCTGTTGTATTTACAAAATTAATCAATTCTAAATTTCCACCCGCAACTTGTAGTGTTCTGGTTCCATTAAAATCATCTATTATCAATTGTTGACTTTCATGACCTACTAAAACATCAATATTATGTTCCCCAAAATACCTAGTATAATTTAACAACTGGTTAAAAGCAGTTGTCTTTCTTCTCACATATTGCTTAAACCCTAAGCCATCTGGAGCCCCATCTCCTATAACTTTGTTCCAAAAAAAGGTGTTATAAAAGTTTTGCTCTTCATAACTAATGTTTGTCTTAAAGCTTAAGCCTTTCATTAATGTAATATCCGCGTATGATCTTAAATTAATAGCACTCCTCTCATCATAATCCACATCTAATTGTCTTTCTACTATTACATGTCTTCCTGAACTTGCTGCACTCGGTCGATTATCATTTAAATCAAACACTCTATTACCATTATCATCCAAGACAAAAGCTCCTGTTATAGGATCATGCTCATATATAGGATAAATGGGACCAATTCCACGAGTAAATCTAAAGGCGTTTCTAAAACTACCACTGTTCCCAATATTAGATTGGTTACTTTCCGAACGATTACCTGCTATGTTAGTCCCTAACTTAAGCCAAGGCTTCGCTTGAAAATTGACATTCACTCTAGCCGTTATTCTTTCGAAATCGGTTTTAATCAAGTAACCATCCTCCTTAAGATACCCTAAAGACACATAATAATCTGCATTTTTACTTGCTCCTCTATAACTCAAATCTGCATTTCTTCTATACCCAGTACGAATAATGGCATCCTCCCAATCAAAATCATCATATAATAATTGTGCGTTAGGATTTATTTTCCCATCCAATCCAACAATCTGATCATTAGGGACATTAAAAGGATTATAACCTAGTACCGAAAAAATATCATCACTTGCCGCTTGATTTGCCACAGCCAGATCTGCTGCAGATGCAGTTCCCGGAACTGCGCTAGAATTTCTCAAAGCTTCCCACATAATTGGATAATAATCAAAAGCATCAATCCTATCATATTCTGGAATCGATCTTCCTACAATACCAGTAGATACATTAACTGATAATTCTCCTACTTCTGTTTTACCTTTTTTAGTGGTAATTATAACGACACCGTTTGTAGCTTTATTTCCATATAATGCAGTTGATGAAGCGTCTTTTAGTATAGAAATATTTTCTATATCTGCTGGATTTATATTACTTAAAGCTCCATTTGTAGGTATCCCATCCACAACATATAAAGGCTCATTAGAAGCAGCGAACGATCCAAATCCTCTAATTCTAATGCTTTGTCCGGATCCAGGCTGACCTGAACCTGCCGTAACTGTAACTCCAGGACTTGCTCCTTCAAGAGCACTTGATAAGTTAGCTATCGGTCTTTTTGCAATATCTTCTGCCTTTATCTGAGTAACGGCACCCGTTAATGCCTCTTTACTAGAAACTCCGTAAGCAATAACGACAACTTCATCTAGTGCCGCAACATCTTCTTTCATTATTACATCAATGACATTAGATATGCCTACTTTTCTCTGAACATCTACTAATCCGACAAATGAAAATAATAATACTTCTCCCGTAGATGCTTGAATAGCATATTTTCCATCAAAATCTGTTTGAGCTCCTCTATTGGTATCTTTAACGGTAATATTGACTCCTGGAAGGGGTAATCCAGATTCGTCTGTTATTATTCCAGAAATTGATTTTTCCTGTGAAAAACCAATATTTGATATGAAAAGAAAGAATACAAATAATTTATAGTAATGTGATTCCATAAAAAAAAATAAAATTATACGTAATGCTTGGTATAATCACAAAACTAGATGCAAGAAAACGAATCTAACAATACCTTATCTACTTATTAAACTGATATTGTTTGTTTTACAAAAAAGCCCTGCTAACTTGCTTCTCCAATGTTGATGATTATATTATAAATATAGCCCTTTTTTTTATTACATTTCCTATTCGATGATAATATTTAAAAATACGTTAAACCCTTATTTTTACTAATTATTTACAGTAATAAACAAACTTCTTAAACTACCCAATACCTAAACACCTCATTTTTTATTACTTGTATTATTCTACAATTACATTCGTGACAAAATCCTTTTACATATTTACTTAAAAAAAATTCATAAAAAGGCTATAAATTATTTCTCAAAACTTATAATGCATTTAATTATATATATGATTATTACTATTTTCGTAAAAAACAAAACTATACATGGCTACTAAAAGCATATTAAATAAAAAGTCTTTAACTTTTTTAGAAAAATACTTAAATAATGCTGCTCCTACGGGATATGAATGGGAAGGGCAAAAAATATGGATGGATTATCTAAAACCATATGTCGATGAATTTATCACGGATACATATGGAACTGCTGTTGGAGTTATCAATCCTAAGGCGAAATACAAGGTAGTTATTGAAGGACATGCAGATGAAATTTCGTGGTATGTAAATTACATTACTGATAATGGTCTTATCTACGTGATAAGAAACGGAGGAAGCGATCACCAGATAGCAACTTCTAAGCGAGTAAATATCCATACAAAAAAAGGAATTGTTCAAGGAGTTTTTGGATGGCCAGCAATTCACACACGAAATAGAGCTAAAGAAGAAGCTCCAAAACTAGATAACATTTGTATTGATGTAGGTTGTAACACCAAAGAAGAGGTTCTGAAATTAGGAGTTCATGTTGGTTGTGTTATTACTTATCCTGACGAATTTTTTGTTCTGAATAAAGATAAATTTGTATGTCGAGCATTGGACAATAGAATGGGTGGTTTTATGATTGCTGAAGTTGCTCGCCTGATAAAAGAAAATAAGGATCAACTCGATTTTGGATTATACATTACCAATTCTGTACAAGAAGAAATAGGATTACGTGGAGCAGAAATGATCACTCATACCATACAACCAAATGTTGCAATTGTAACAGATGTTTGCCATGATACTACCACTCCGATGATAGAAAAGAAAACTCAAGGAGAAACTAAAATTGGTGATGGACCTGTTATTTCATATGCTCCAGCTGTGCAAAATAAATTAAGAGAATTATTGATAGATACAGCAGAAAAGAAAAAAATTCCATTTCAGAGAATGGCATCCAGTCGCATGACAGGCACTGATACTGATGCCTTTGCCTATAGTAATGGTGGTGTTGCTTCTGCATTAATTTCTTTACCACTTAGATATATGCACACAACTGTAGAGATGGTACATAGAGATGATGTAGAAAATGTAATCAAATTAATTTATGAAAGCCTTCTGAATATAAAGTCCGGAGAAACTTTTAGTTATTTCGAATAAAAAGTACCTTTATAACCATACAAGAGCCACAAAATATTACTTTTTGTGGCTTTTTTTTCACTGTGAATCATATATTTGCGCTTCAAAAAAACAAAAAAGTAATTATATGGTTTATAAATACATAACGCTATTTTTTTTATTTATAAATGTTGTTGGTATTTCCCAAAAAAAACACGACCCAACTCCCGAAGATATTTCCCTTGCAAAAGAATTAGCGATAACATATCCTGATGATGATATTGCCATTCTAAAAGACTCTTTGGTTATCAATTTTGATTATAATAAAAAAACGAAACTGGTAACGGCAAATTATAGATCTATAAAAACATACCTCAATCTAAAATCCAGAACCGAAATTCCAATTTATATCTTTTATGACGATCAGTCAGAAATTGTAGATGCAGAATTAAAATACAGAAATTACAAAAACTCTTTTTTCTACCTCAAAGATGACTACTATAGCTCTGATGATTTATTCTATAACGATGCCAGAGTAAAATGGTCAGTATTAAATTTCCCCTTGCTAGGGTATAAATACAGTTTAGTATATGACAAATCCTATAAGGATGTAAAGTATTTTGTAAATGCCTATTTTGATAATGTGTATCCTACACTACAGAAGAGTATTACCATTCATATACCTGATTGGTTAGACTTAGAAATAAAGGAACTAAATTTTGATGGTTTTCCTATTTCAAAAAACAACTTTACACAAGTTAAAAAAGGAGAAACCTCCTATACATATACACTAGAAAATATAGAGGCTGTAAAAAAAGAAGAGTATAGTCCCGGACCGACACATTTTAGACCTCATTTATTATTTCTAGCTAAATCTCAGACTAAAAAAGGGGTTAAAAAAAACTTACTTAATGAAACCAAAGATTTATATGATTGGTATCATTCTTTAGTACTTCAGATGGAGGATGATATTACTATTTTAGAAGAAAAAACAAGATCACTTATTGAAAATTGTACTACTGATGAAGAGAAAATAAAGAAGATATACTATTGGGTACAAGATAATATTAGGTATATCGCTTTTGAAGATGGTATTGCTGGTTTTAAACCTGATGAGTCTCATAATGTATTTAAAAAGAAATACGGAGATTGCAAGGGGATGGCTAATCTTACCAAACAAATGCTAAAAATTGCTGGGTTCGATGCCCGATTGACTTGGATTGGTACAAAAAGAATTGCTTATGACTACTCCTTACCTACCATAGCTGTAGATAATCATATGATATGTACAGTACTTATTGACGATAAAAAATTCTTCCTGGATGCTACAGAAAAATATAACCCTTTAGGTAATTATGCTGAAAGGATACAGAACAAACAAGTACTTATAGAAAACGATGATGATTATATTTTAGATCGTATTCCTTCTAGTACATCTAGTGACAATCAAGAAAACTTAGTCTCTTTATTAGAAGTCGAGGGAGAAAAACTGAAAGGAACAGTAAAGAGAACTTATAAAGGAGAAAGTAAAACCAATTTTCTTTACAATATAAATAATCTAAAAAAAGATGAAAAAGTAGAGGTTTTGGAATATTATATAAAAAGTAATGATAAAAATGTACTTCTTAGTAATATTAATGTTTCAGATATTTCAGACAGGGATGGAGATCTCGAATTATCTTATACCATAGCACAGAACAACGCAATTAGTGCCTTCGAAAATGAACTGTATATCGATATTGATTATTATAAAAGTTATAAGGATTTGGATTTCGAAAAAAGGAAGACAGCTTTTCAATTTCCATACAAAACCTTCAAGAAAACAACTACTACCTTAAAAATCCCTGAAGGATATACTATAAAGGAGCTACCCGCTAACCTATCGGTTAAGAATGAGGATTTTGACATCTCGTTTAATTATACTTTAAAAGAAGGTAAGATCCTTTATGAGAAAACCATCAATTTCTCAAATGCTCAAATAAAAAAATCAACTTTTAAGGAATGGCAATCCTTTTATAAAAAACTAAAAGATCAATACCAACAACAAATAATTTTGACAAAAAAGTAAGGAATACGTATTAAACAACTAGAATTAATGAAACATAAATTGGGAAACATTGTAAAAAAAATAGTTTTTGTGTTTTTGGCCTGTAACGCTATTGGTATCATAGCCCAGCCAAAAAAAATGAAGAGTTTAGAAACATACGTATGGGGTGAGAATGATCCTTATGCCATAGTACCTGAGATTCCGGAAAAATGGAAAGATGAATCGGCTGTCATTATTCTAAAAGACATTGACTATTACTATTATAAAGGGAAAGGAAAATTAAACATCCATATTATTTCCAGAAATATTGTAAAGTTGAATGATCAAGCGGCTATTAATATATATTCAGAATTTGGTAACCTTTCAAATTATAAACAACTTATCATCCGAATAATCAAACCTGATGGCTCGATAAAGACAATTGACGTCGAAAATGAAAAAGTAAAAACTTCAGAGCCTTATAGAAGTATATTAAGAGGATCAACCCATCCATTTATCAAGACAAGTAAATTAGCAATTCCGGATTTAGAAGTTGGAGACATTCTGGATTATTGTGTATACTATAAAGAAGGACTAACTCTATTTGGAGTTTTAGAAGCTCCTTCTGTTAGAGATGTAATCAACGAAGAATATCCTATTATGGATTATACGTTAGACATTCACTCCAAAAAAGATTTTTATATCAGTATTAAAACTGAAAATGGAGCGCCAGAAGCAAAAGATGTAAGTTCCGAAAAAGGAAAAGACAGACAGTATTCTTTCCAAATCAAAGATGTGGAGAAAATAGACCCTATCCTATGGGAATATCCATTAATGACGTATCCCTATATCAAATTTCAGGTTTCATTAGAAAAAGATAAACTCACTAAAGCATTTACTGGTGAAGAAAAATCAGAAATCAAACATACAGTTAATGATGAAGAAGTATTAAAATATTATAGAGCTATAACGGTTTTCGATCACGGGTATAAAGGATCTGACAGGTTTTTACAAGATAAAGATTTCTCACCTAAACAAAAGGTAGAAGAAATCTATTACTACATGAGGCAATACTACCTTAATCAATTTATGGAAGCATCAATAGCATACAACAATAATCTTACAGTTGATAGCCCTTTTTCATTCTATGCGCATCCTAATTATATTACTACCGAATTAAAATTCATCAATTATTATGTTTCTTTTCTTAGAGAAGAAAATATTCCATTCGAGCTTATTGCGGCAATACCAAGAAGTCAAGGAAAAATTGACGATCTGTTATTTCCAGATGATATTACATTATTACTAAAAATAAAACTTGATCAAGAAGAACCTTTATACGTTACACAATTCGGGAATCATACCAACTTTAATTACATCCCTTACTATCTAGAAGGAAATGAAGCTTACAGTTTAGAAACAGGGAACGGACATAGATTAGAAACTATAAAAAAAGTAACCGTTCCAGTATCTGATTATAATCGAAATAATTCTTATCAAAAGTATGAAATTAGTTTTTTAGAAAATTTCCAAACAATACAAGTAAACCGTAACACAGCGCATAAGGGTCATAATAAAATAAAAGAAATTGATGACCGATTAAATGCTTTGAATTTTATAGACGAAGATCATTCTAAATATGGTACGAAGCGATTATATGACCGCCTGAAAAAAAAGAAAAATAAAAACAAATATGAAAAAGAATTTCCAGCTTTTAAAGAAAAAATAGAAACCAAGCAAAAAGAATGGTATGAGAAAAATTTAGAAGAAGAACTAGATATTGAAGTTGAAGGCTTTTCGTTTGAAGTAACTAAAACTGGAAGATATAATATTGAAGATGTCTTAAGTTTTAATGAAGAGTTTACCATAAATAATGATCTTTTAAAAAGGGCTGGAAAAAATTATCTTCTGGAAATAGGCAGATTCATAGGGGGACAAATTGCTATTGATGAAAAAGACAAAGAGAGAATACAAGATATCCATATGCCTTATCCTAGATCTTTTGCTAATGAAATGATCGTAAATATTCCTGAAGATTATGAAGTAACGGGGTATGACAAATTAAATATGAAAATAGAAAACGAAACCGGAGGTTTTGTTAGCGAGGCTACATTAGAAGGTAATACACTTACCATAAAAACACATAAGTATTATGTAAACAATTATGAACCTAATGGTAATTGGATCAAAATGCTTCAGTTTTTAGAAGCTTCTTATCAGTTTTCGCAAGAAAAAATCTTATTAAAAAAGAAGTAATATTATTATTATCACATTAAAATACCTGACAGGTACAAAATCTGTCAGGTATTTTCTTAAGAAATACTTGCTTACTAAGGTAAACATCGTCTCTTCTTACGGAAATATCGTCTCTTTTCACAGAAACATCATCTGATCTTAAGGAAGTATCTACTTAACCAACAAAACACTTCATTATAAAACCCATCAAATTTTGAAAACCTGATGGGGTTGACTTTTATTCGGAAGGGATTTTATTTCACAAAAATCTTTGACCCCCCTTAAAAATAAAAGTGAAGTATTATATTCTAAGAGATGGTATTTTTCACTTCCTTTGAGACCTCGATCTTGACTTTTAACATACTACAAATAGAAACCTAATTTCAACATTGATTATAATGTATACTTTTTGATACTCACAAGTTATTGCATATTAGTAGTATTCATTTTTTCTAATCCAATCCATTCGTGTTCAATATCCTTCATTAAAAGAGCATTATCAAATTTCACAGAACCTTTTGGGAAAATGTTTTCATTCTCGAAAAAACTGGATTGAACTTTCTTTACATCTAAAAGAGATACTTTCCAGTTATATGTCCTGAGTTCTAATCCGTCAAAATCATTTTTATCTGGAGAATAACCAACTGAACCATTCTTGAAAAAATCTGAAACACAATTTAGATTTTCAAATACACTTTCTTCATTCCATTGGTCAGTCTCACGAGCCTCAATTGACAAATGGGTAATTACCGCTAATATATACATAACATCAACTCACTAAGGCTTCTTCCATAATTTCCTGCACAACTTCTGGATTAAGTAATGTGCTTATATCTCCTAAATTATCGGTGTCATTAGAAGCTATTTTTCTTAAAATACGTCTCATGATTTTACCACTTCTAGTTTTAGGAAGCCCTGATACAAACTGTATCTTATCTAGTTTAGCAATAGGGCCAATCTTATCTGTAATCTGTTGATTTACTTCTCTTCCTAAATTTTCTCTATCTCGTGACTCACCGGTTTCTTTTAGGATTACATATCCATATAATGCATTTCCTTTGATATCGTGCGGAAATCCTACTATTGCAGATTCTGCTACAGCTGGATGTTCATTTATGGCATCTTCGATTGGTGCGGTTCCTAAATTATGACCGGAAACAATAATAACATCATCTACCCTACCTGTAATTCTATAATATCCTACCTCATCTCTAAGTGCCCCATCACCTGTAAAGTAACAATCCTTAAATGCTGTAAAGTACGTATCTCTATATCGCTCGTGATTTCCCCAAATGCTTCTTGCCATTGAAGGCCAAGGATATTTTATGCATAATCTTCCTTCTACCTGATTCCCTTTGATTTCATTACCATTTTCATCCATTAAAGCCGGTTGTATTCCTGGCATGGGTAGAGTGGCATATGTTGGTTTAGTTGGTGTAGCAAATGGAATTGGAGAAATCATAATCCCTCCTGTTTCTGTTTGCCACCATGTATCTACAATTGGACACTTTTTATCTCCTACATGATCATTATACCAGTGCCATGCTTCTTCATTTATTGGCTCTCCTACGGTACCTAACACTTTTAGGCTGGACAAATCGTATTTAGTGACATAATCTAAATTTTCTTTGGCTAATGCTCTTATAGCTGTTGGTGCTGTATAAAATTGTGTAACCTTATGTTTCTGTACGATATCCCAAAAACGACCGTAATCCGGGTATGATGGTACTCCCTCGAACATAACTGTTGTTGCTCCATTAGCTAACGGACCGTATACAATATAAGAATGCCCTGTTATCCATCCTATGTCTGCGGTACACCAATACACGTCATTCTCTTTATATTGAAAAACATTTTTAAAACTATAGGCTGTATATACCATATAACCGCCGGTAGTATGCATCATACCTTTTGGTTTTCCTGTAGAGCCCGATGTATACAAAATAAATAAAGGGTCTTCTGCATCCATAATTTCAGGAGGGCAATCGTTACTCGCTTTATCTAATAGTGGCTGAATCCATTGATCTCTACCTTCTTTAATAGTAACCTCAGAATTAATTCTCTTTACTACTAATACATTTTCTATTCCCGGACATTGTAATAAAGCTTCATCTACAATTCCTTTTAGGTCAATAGTTTTTGCTCCTCTGTACGACCCATCTGATGTAATTACCATTTTGGCATCACAATCATTTATCCTTGTTGCTAGCGCTGTTGCAGAAAATCCTGCAAAAACTACCGAATGAATTGCTCCTATACGTGCACAAGCTAATACGGATATTGCCAATTCCGGAATCATAGGAAGGTAGATACATACGCGATCTCCTTTTTTAATTCCTTTACTTTTTAAAACATTGGCAAACTTACAGACTCTTTCATGTAATTGTTTATACGTTATATGTTCTGCCGCTTCCTCTGGACTGTTTGGTTCGAATAAAATTGCGGTTTTATCGCCACGGATGTATAAGTGGCGGTCAATACAATTTTCTGTAATATTTAGTTTTGCTCCATCAAACCATTTTATTTCTGGTTTGCTAAAGTCCCAATCAAGTACTTTATCCCATTTTTTTCTCCATAAAAAATGTTCCTCAGCTATTTCATCCCAAAATAGTTCCGGATTACGAACTGATCTTCTATATACCTGAAAATATTCCTCTAAGTGTTTTATGTGATAATTACTCATTGATAAATTTGATTTGTATATTTTAATTGAAAATATTTATAATTACTGCATTTGTCAAAATTTATCGACAAGAAACAGTTTACCTTAGCTAAACAACTATTTTTAATTACTCCTGTTATTATACTTATTAAATTCTAACATGGGTAAAATATGTATGTTATCTATGTGTTGATACTCCTGCATTATTAGGTACTCTAATATTCTCTACAATTTCTTGTACTTCTAGCGGTGTCTTTTTAGTTATTTGACAGATTACTAATGAAACTATAAAATTGATGGTCATTGCAACGGCTCCAAACCCTTCTGGAGAAATTCCAAACCACCACTCATCAGGAGAAGGCAACTTTTCATCAAACCAGCCTAATTTATATTTTATCATATATAGTAACATACAAGCAATACCGATTATCATACCAGATATAGCCCCTTCTTTATTCATTTTCTTATAAAATATCCCTAAAACAATCGCCGGAAAAAAAGAAGCTGCTGCCAATCCAAAGGCTAGTGCTACCACCGCTGCAACAAATCCTGGTGGGTGGATTCCGAAATATCCTGCCACGCACACTGCTGCCACTGCAGAAAGACGTGCTGCAATCAATTCTCCTTTTTCAGAAATATCAGGTTTTATCATTTTTTTAATTAAATCATGGGATACCGATGAGGAGATTACCAATAACAATCCTGCTGCCGTCGATAAAGCTGCTGCCAATCCTCCTGCCGCTACCAGAGCAATTACCCAGTTAGGTAATCTCGCAATTTCTGGATTCGCTAACACCATAATATCACGATCCACAAATAACTCATTTCTTGTAGCGCTATTGACATTTGTTATCATACGTTCTCCTTGCTGTCCTCTTTTTTCTGTATCAAAGATTGGTTTGTTTTTATTTCCTTCTACAGCATGTCCTACAGTATATTGTATCTTGCCATCTCCATTTTTATCAATCCACCCTATTAACTCTGTTTCTTCCCAATTTTTAAACCATTGCGGCACTTCCTGATATCTTTTGTTTTGTACTGATTCAATAAGATTTGTTTTTGCAAAAACTGCAACCGCGGGAGCTGTAGTATATAGTATGGCTATCAGTAACAAGGCATATCCTGCTGATTTTCTGGCATCTCTTACTCTTTTTACTGTAAAAAAACGTACAATCACATGCGGCAAACCCGCTGTCCCCACCATCAATGCCAATGTAATCATAAAAACATCCAAAACTGATTTAGACCCATTGGTATATTCTACAAACCCCAATTCTGCACTTAGACCATCTAATTTATCCAAAAGATATGTTCCTGATCCGTCTGCAATTGTATCACCAAAACCCAATTGAGGAATCGGATTCCCAGTCATCTGAATAGAAATAAATATTGCCGGAACCATAAAAGCAAAAATCAATACACAATACTGTGCTACCTGTGTATACGTAATACCTTTCATTCCTCCTAGAACTGCGTAGAAAAGAACGATAATCATTCCGATCAACACTCCTGTATTGATATCCACCTCCAGAAATCTAGAAAATACAATTCCTACTCCTCGCATTTGTCCTGCAACATAAGTGAATGACACTAATAATGCACAAAATACTGCCACGGAGCGAGCTGTCCTAGAATAATAACGATCTCCGATAAAATCAGGCACAGTAAACTTACCGAACTTACGTAAATATGGTGCTAGCAATAGTGCTAATAGCACATATCCCCCTGTCCATCCCATAAGGTAGACCGCTCCATCATATCCATCAAAGGCAATAATTCCAGCCATAGAAATAAAAGAAGCAGCACTCATCCAATCTGCGGCTGTTGCCATTCCATTAGCTAATGGAGATACTCCTCCTCCGGCTACATAAAACTCTTTTGTTGATGAGGCTCTTGACCATATTGCTATACCAATGTATAGAGCAAAAGTAATCCCTACCAAAATATATGTCCAAAGCTGTACACTCATAATTGATTTATTTCTAAATGGTATTAATCTTTATCATAGCCATATTTCTTATCCAATTTATTCATCAATCGAACATAGACAAAGATTAAAATTACGAACACATAAATGGATCCTTGCTGTGCAAACCAAAATCCAAGCTTAAAACCTCCTAATCGAATTGTATCTAATTGCTCCTTAAACAAAATCCCAGCTCCATATGATACTATAAACCATATACTAAGTAATATAACCAGATATTTTATATTTTCTTTCCAATAAGCTTTTACTTGAGTTTTTGATGTTGACATTAGTCCTTAAATTTCAGAAATATTGCAAATTTTTGTCTATTTATTTTTATAAATATATTACTTTATGCTTAATTCAAATCAATCATAGAGTGTTAATAAAAGAGGTTTTCTTTCTTTTTAGGAATATTTCAATATAAAGTATCGATATACAGTTTGATTTATTAGATTCATATTTTTGTACCCAAAAAAAGTGTGTTTCTATTGACTATACATAAAATAGAAAGGAGTTTTCAATTTATTAAGATTACTCATATTTTTAATCTCACTTTTTATATTTCTGTTATGGCAGATGAATTTATAGATATCTTAGATAAATATGGTAATCTAACAAATGAAGTTAGACTAAAATCCGAAGCACATCACTTAGGCCTATACCATGCTAGTGTGCATATATGGTTTTATGCCAGTTGTTGTTTGAATTTACTGGAAAAGAAAATAAAGATTTTTTTGTTTCAATGAAGAAGAAAAATTAAGCATAGCTGAGCTACGGTTTATTTTTATTCTGAAATTGAGACACAAAAAAGAACATTTTATTACGGTAAATTCAAATGACAAATGGTATTACACTAAAAATGAAGAAATTCTTATTCAAAAACGAGCTAAAGACAAAGATACCTATCCAGATCTTTGGGATATATCTGTTGCAGGTCATATGGAAACTGGAGAAACTCCTGAAAAAGCTGCTATAAGAGAAATTAATGAAGAAATTGGTTTGACCATTAAAAAAGAAGATCTCGAATATATAGGAACTCTTCTATCAGAAAAGCAACCTAAATCCAATCTATTTGATAATGAATTCAACCATATATATCTGTCCGAATTCAAAACTTCCATTAAAACACTCAAAATTCAGGAGGAAGAAGTATCTGATATAAAGTTATTACCTATTCAGTATTTAAAAAAGGATCTTCAAGATGATTTCAGAAAAGAAAAATACGTTCCTCATAGTATCAAGTATTATAATTTCATTCTAACTGCTATCATAAATCGATTAACCTAATTGAACTATTATTACTAACTATCGTAACCAAATACAAGTACACCTAATTATAGTATTTTTGTATTGAAATTTAAAAATCAATAAATAAAAACTATGGGGTTAAATTCTAACTCAAAAACAGTAGCCGCACTAAATATATTATTGGCAGATTATCACATGTACTACCAAAAATTAAGAAATTTTCATTGGAACGTTACTGGTCGTAACTTCTTTGAACTTCATACTAAGTTTGAAGAACTTTATGAAGATGCAAAGTTAAAAATTGACGAAATTGCGGAACGAATTTTAACATTACATGCTAAGCCATTAAGTAATTATAGTTCGTATCTTACAAATTCTTCTATAGAAGAAGCTGAAACTACATTGATAGATCAAGAGATGGTTTCTACAATTCTGGAAGATCATCATACGCTTTTGAAACAGTTAAAAATAGTAATTCAAAAGGCAGAAGAAGCTGGTGATGAAGGAACTTTAGATATTACAGGAACTTACATTGGCGAATTAGAGAAAACAAGCTGGATGTTACACGCATGGAATCAGAGAACTTAAAAACAAAATCGTTGAAATTAAAAATCGTATATCTATTCGTAATTATAATGCTATCTCCTTGTTGTCAGAGAGGGCAGCAAAAGGATTTAAAAATAATCAGTCAATTATCAGATAGTATTAAAGAAATATCGGGTATTACTATGTTTCCGAAAGGGTCATTTATTTATGCCATTAATGACTCAGGAAATAGTAATACTTTATTTCGATTAAATCAGCATGGCAAAATCGTAGAAGCACTGCAAATCCCTAATGCTGCCAATGTAGATTGGGAAGATCTTACTTATGACCATAAAAAAACTATATATATTGGTGATTTTGGAAACAATGCCAATGATCGGAGAGATTTGGCTATATATAAGGTATCTGGTATTACTTCTGAGCGAATTGAAACCTCTAAAATAGAATTCACGCTAGAGGATCAAAAAAAATTCCCGCCAGGTAAAAAGAAAAGAAATTTTGATATAGAAGCTTTCATTTATCATAATGAAAGTTTTTATCTATTTACAAAAAATAGAGGCTCGAAGTTCAATGGAATAACCAAGCTTTATATGGTTTCCGCACAACCGGGAAAACAAATTGCCCGACTAATTTCTAGCTATAAAATAGGTAATGATGCCAAGGATTGTTTTATAAGTGGGGCGGCTATTAACGCTAAGGGTGATAAAATTGCACTACTTACGTATAACAAGATCTTCCTTCTTACGAATTTTAATGGTGATAATGTATTCAATGGTAACATCGAGAAAATAAAATTGAATCACTTTTCGCAAAAAGAAGGAATCTGTTTTAAAAATGACTCTACGCTATTCATTGTTGATGAAAAAAGAAATAAGAAAAGTGGAAATCTGTATGAATATCTACTAAAATGATTTTTTAACCAAGTAACTTCTCCCAATCTTCTTCTAGAATTGCGTATTCATAATTGTCTGACCACCCTGTCTTAAGGGGTAATACTTTACGTTTATGTCCTTCTTTAGTCATTCCTACTTTTTCCAAAACTCTAATCGATCCTATATTACCTACTGCACACCCCGCTTCAATACGGTGTAAATTGAGTGTTGTAAACCCAAAATTCAAGAGCTCTCGTAACGCTTCTGTAACATAACCTACTCCCCAAAACTCTGGCAATATCTTATACCAGACTTCTCCTATTTTATATTTAGGATTACCAATTCTAATTGCAATTAAACCTACAAAACTTTTATCGATGCTAGATTCAATTACGAAAACATATTCTTTTCGTAACTGGATAGCTTCCAACCACCGATTGAGAACTGTCTGAGTCACTTCAATATTTGTTGGAATACCCAATGTGTTATATTGATCTACGGCTTTTATAGAATGTAGTGTATGAATGGGTTCAATATCCGATAATTCCACTATTCTAAATTGTAATCTCGATGTGGACATTCTCGGATGATTCATACTCTACTTTTATGTTATAAAAGTAGCAATATACAATCCATAATTTTTCTAAAGGGTATTTATTTATAATTATTAAATTCTGTATTTCTACGCTCAAAAAGAATAAAATAAAGATTAACTTATAGTCCTGTAGGAAAAAATCTTGTTTTATTGAAGTTTCTTTTAAAAGTTATTAACAATATGCGCACTTAAACCATAACTTTAACCTTTCGTCGATAAAACTAAGAATAACAAGAAATCTGACTTCAACAAAAGTAATCCATAACCTACTTGTAAACATGTATACTTCGTTAAAAACATCAATACTATCGACGAATGGTATTTCAACATATTAATAATCACTAACTTAGCTACCAGTTTCACTAACTAAACTTAATTAACCCCAAACAGCAACAATACTATGAAAGCGGTTCAAACCTATCTAACGCTTATCGTACTATTAATTAGTAGTACGATTTTTTCTCAAGAAAATACTCCAATAAAGAATGAAAAAGAACTTTCTAATGATTTAATTTCTGTTTCAGAAAACTACAATCCTAAGAAGAAGAAAAAAACAGTTCGCCATATGGATACCATTATTGCGGATACAAAACAAAACACATCGGTAACTTCGGTATATCAGGATCAAAATCCTGAAACAAGAAGCCTTACTAAAGCTACATTAGAAATATCTGAAGTATCTGTACCTAGGACTACTATAGATTTTTTCTAATTTGAATTTCTGTTTTATAAATAATTGATTTTTTAAGTACGAAAGCTCGGAATAGTAACATTCCGAGCTTTTTAAAAAGTTTAATTTACTTAAATAATAAATAAAATTTACTTTTACTTATTATTGATAACGATTACCTACCTTATCATCAGGGTTTCCGTTTAAATCACGACAATCACCTTTAGGGCATAAATCATTAGGAATCCCTCCTCCATTAACTGTTAATAATTCCGATCTGTTTAAAGTTTTTCCTAAAACTGAAATTTGCTTTAACATAAAAATAAAATTTATAAGATTGATGATCCCTGATCATTTAGAGACACTCAGGGCTTGTGTCTTCGTCGTACGTACATTAATTTATGTCGTGAGAAGAAGATATGTTTCCTTAAAAATATGTTTTTGTGATTTTTTTAACAATTCATTTTAAAGTAGCGTCTCCCAAAAAAAGCTCTAACAGCCTATAATCTATTATGTTATATAAAAACTAAGAAAGAATTGCATTTAGGAGTAAAATTTCAACCTTTAGACTTTTTTATTAGAAAGAGGAAACCATCTCAAAAGATTGAAAATTTTGATTTTATAGTAGTAAGGGTATAATTAGATTTTTTAATAGACGCTGGTCTAAGATTGCGTTAATACAAAACATCACTATGACTTTCTCTTCCGAAGAGAGACTTCCTTAGTCATTTCTTTTTTTAAAAGCACTGAATGTAGCTATTTTTAATACTATTATTTCCTTTATAAATTAACTCCTAAGCCAAAGGTAAAACGCATTCCATCATCACTATTAAACAAACCAAGCTGAGCTGCAATAGCATCTATAGCATTGATCCACATGCCACCTCCCAAAGAATCATGCCAATCATTAGAATTTTCGCCATCATACCACACACGACCATAATCATATCCTCCAAAAATACCTAACTGAAGTGGTAATAATCCTGTTTTAAGTTTATTAAAACTATAGCGTAAGTCTGCACTAAATGCCAATGCTTTGTCTCCGGTAAAACGTTCTTCTCTATACCCTCTTAGACTATTGGCTCCTCCTAATGTAGCCGCTTGATAAAACTCAAACCCATCTCCTATCATAAATTTAGCTAGTATATCCGTTTTTAGTACTAATTTCTGATTTTTGGTAATGGCATTATAAAACATTAGTCTGGGAAATACATAACCAAAGGCACGATCTGTATCGTCTATATTTAATTTAGAACCACCCTGTAAGCTAAATAGCATTCCTCTTGCAGGATTTGCAGGGTTATCAAAACTTTTATATTCATATTTAATATCCGCAGCCGCAAAAAACTTTCTATTAAAGAAATTAGGGTCAGCTGTAACTATATCTAGACCAGAAGTAATGAATCTTCCCTGAGAATCCTGAACCTCCACTCCTTCATATGAACCCGTTATAGAAAATTCACTACCGTATCTTCCTTTTTTGGATACGCCTCCTATCAAAGACCATATTCCTGTTTTTACTCTATTATAATCTAAATCTAATACATCATCCGGATTGATAGTATTGTTTCCAAAACCAAAAAAGTTTTGAGCAAAATTCTCACTAGTATATTTTCCTCCTACTATTAAATTCCAATCACCAACAGCATTTACAAATTCTCCTGTATATGATATATCATATCCATTTGTTGCAAAATAATAAGCTGCTTTTACTATATGTTTACTTTGATATGGAGTATTATTAAACCCTTTAACTGTATAGGTATCAGTTACATTAATATTCATTCCATCATCTGGATTAAAACCAATTAATGGTGTTACCGTGTTTGTCTTATCTATATATTTATTAAAATCATACGTATTATGATTATAGTTATTGCTAAAAATAAATTTTGCACCGTTTCTCTTCTTAACAGTATTTGGTTTTGATTTATGATCATATACCCTAACTTTTCTTCCATTTTCTATGGTATATATATCATTATTCTGCCCTCCTACAATTCTAATACAAATCGGATTACTTCCTTTTCCATTAACTACAAACTGATCATCATCATCTAATCCATAAATCCATATTTCTTTAGTCTCTTTGGAAAAAACTGTTCTTTCATAATAAGGTTCCTGTGGGGTATTTCCTTTTATTCTAGAAATTTTGATATGTGTCTGTTGATCTTGTCTAGTAATTTCAAAAAGATCATCTTTATCTGTCCCTTTAATAATTACATGCTTAGCGAGGTACTTATAATATCTCGAGGCAATATCTACGACATCATCTCTCCTTTTTCTTAGGTAGCTTTTGATTCTTTCTACAGTATTATCTTGAAGTTCTATAGGTAAGCTTTTAAAAGCATTATCAATCGCCTCATCACTTAGGTTTTCCTTAATATACATTGCTTGAGCCAACCATTCTTCTTTATCAGAATTTTGAGCAAATGTTCTATCCAATCGAATCCCCGCTTCATTGATCCATCGAACATTCTGCAATTCTTCATCATATACCTGAAACTTTCTTATAAGTGGAACAATAAATTTTATAACACTAAGAAGTCCTCCATCATAATTAGAAAATGCTTGATCTCGATCTTTAGGGATTGGTCTATAGATTTTCCCTTCATCTGAATCAAAACGAGCCCATCTCCATTGATCTGAATGTCTGTCCCAGTCTCCCAATATCATATCAAATAATCTGGTACGGATGTAATGTTCTTCATCCATTTTATACTTTTCATCTTTTCGTAAATTCTTTAGCAAATTATCTGTACCTTCTATATCATCAGGCTTACCAAAAGAAGCTACATCATTATATTCTTTACCGGGTCGTTCCTCTAAAAAATACATTTCATCTCCAAAACTCTTATTATACTTACCCAAAGCTGGATGTTTAGGTATGTAATATAATTTTGGATTTGCGTGGTATACATCAATTGCATCCGCCAGTCCTACTATTGGCAAAAATGCATAAGGATAACCGGCCGTATAGAAATCGTAAAGTAGTGTCTCTGTAAAGGTATCATCAAAATCATTCTCTAAATAAGTATTAAAAAAAACTCCTTTCTGTAAGAACTGCGTGACACTTTTTCGCATAGCTCTAAGACTATATCTTTTTCCTTCCTTATCTATTAATCTCAAAGATCGAGTTACTTGTCCACCACCTTGTCTTTCTATACTAAAGCCTCCCATTAATGTATCAAGTGTAGCAATAGGGATTTTAATATCAGTACTATACACATCTCGATAATGATCTCCCCATAAAGTTTTAAAAAACTTTGTTTTTGTAGTTTCTTCCTTTTTATATATAGAAGTAGAAATCTCCGTATCAAAAGAATTCGAAAGATTCTCAAAATCATACTTCTCTGGTTTTTTATGGACTTCGGTCTGATATACTAAAGTCACTTCTCCATTTTTATTACCATAGTAACGCACATTGGATGAACCATTTTTATAAACATCCAGTACAGCAAAACCTTGCCCTGGATAAGAAAACATTCCATCACTACCTAAAGAAGAAGGTGACACTTTAGACCCTGATCCTGATACAATCTGTTTTAATCCTTCATTATTAATAAATTGTAACGAATGTTCATGTCCAGAAGCAAAAACTATTCGTTCATTATCTCTTGCTAATGTTGATATCCGCTTCATCAATCCATTATAACTTTCGTTATACCTGTCTTGAGAGCTTATCCCTCCTTGCGAACGTATCTGTGTTACAAGTGATCCTAAAATAGGTAAGGGAATATTTTTTCTAGAAGGAAATAAATGATTTTTAAAACTATATTTTCCGCCATGAGGACCATTGGTAAATATTGGATGGTGCATCACTACCACTACCGTTTTTCCGTTATGTTTTTTAAATTCTCCTGCTATTTCATTTAGAAATTTATCTCTTGTTTTTATCTCACAATTATCATTCATAGTGGGATTTTTATCCCAATCTGCAAGATACCACTGCGTATCCAATACTATTAATTGTATTCTCTCGCTAACCTCTATACTTTTAATTGGGCAGCCTTTGGCTGGTAAAAAAGAGTTTTTGCTTTTTATTTTCTTTTTCACATATTTTTCTTGTCTTTTTAATCCATTTACCCCATCATTATACCAATCATGATTACCCGGGATAAAAATTAACTGACCATCAAAGTTATTAGCTGCATCTATCTGAGCGTTTATTTTATATTCTGATAATTCTCTGTCTGGAGACTCTTTTTTTGGCATTCCCTTTTGATAAATATTATCTCCGAGGTATATCAAATAATCATCTTCTGTATTTTCTTTTTCTATAATTTGCCGTAATGCTTCTAATCCAAGAGTAGTTCCATTTTGAGATGCATTTCCCGCATCCCCGATTAAATAAAAAGTCTTTTCAATTTCTTTTTCAGGCAAACTCTTTGGAAAGTTTTCGTCTAAATATCTGGGTGTGTAAGTTGCACAGGAACTTACTAATATGACAACAGTAATTATAAAAGCAAATATATTTTTATTCATATCGAAGTACATTCTCTTTTTTTTAATTATTTTGGTTTCTGAAAAATTATACCATGAATACTCTACTTAAAAAAACAGATGATTTTGTTCTAAATCTTTTTGAAAACAAGCTTTCAAAAACTTGTATTTATCATAATTATACACATACCAAAAGAGTGTTTAAAAGTACAAAAGAAATTATTGACAACACAAATATTAGTGACGAAGATGAAGAAGTTTTGTTATTAACAGCATTATTGCATGATACAGGATATGTAGAAAGTTTTGATAAACATGAAGAATGTAGTGTCGATATTTCTACAAAATTCTTAACGGAACAAAACACCCCTACAGATACTATAAATAAGGTTTCGGCTTTAATTATGGCTACCAAAATGGATCATGAACCAACTAATCTGTTAGAAAAGATTATCAAGGATGCCGATGCATCTCATTTGGCCAAAGATTATTTTAAAGAAACTAGTGAGTTTTTAAGACAAGAACTTAAACTAAATAATATTAAAGATCTAAACTCCTCTGAGTGGCTTAAAATTAATATCGATTTTTTACAAAATAAACACGAATATTATACGGATTACGCTATAAAGCATTGGAATCCGAAAAAAGAAGAACATCTTTTACAAATAGTAAATAAACAAACACAGTTAAAGAAAAAGAAGAAAAAAGAAAAAGATAGGTTAAAACAATTGATGAAAGAAGAAAGTCCGGAAAAAGGCATTCAAACTTTATTCAGAGTTACGCTTAGAAATCATTTAAAATTGAGCGACATAGCTGATACGAAAGCTAATATTCTTTTATCTGTAAATGCAATTATCATATCTCTTGCATTATCTAATTTAATACCAAAATTAGATAATCCTTCTAATACATATCTAATATTACCTACCTTAATATTTATTATTTTTAGCATTGTATCTATGCTGTTATCCGTTTTAGCAACGAGCCCAAATGTAACCGGTGGTGAGTTTACCAAAAAAGAAGTTGAAGAGAAAAAAGTAAATTTATTATTCTTCGGTAATTTTCATAAAATGCCACTTAATGATTATAAATTGGCGATGCATGATCTTATGGATGATAAGGAATATATTTATGACACAATGATAAAGGATCTGTATTTTTTAGGAAAAGTTTTACATAGAAAATATAAACTATTACGAATCACATATGCCGTATTTATGATTGGTATGGTATCATCTGTTATTGCTTTTACTATCGCGTTTAATACATTACAATAAAAAAATTACACCAAATAGATTCTGAAAAATAGGCTAAACATGCGAAGTTGCTTTTTTCTCGTTTGAAGCGTTAATTTTTTGCATAATATAGCTACGGAAGTTTTTTACAGTTAAAAAACAAGGGAGAATAAACTAGTATTTCGGCTTAATTTTAGGGTTTATTTGGTATACATCAATTAATTTCTTTCATCAAATCTTCATAAGTGTAATATTCTTTACCTTCTTTATTCTTGTTATAAAGAAGATTAACCCTAAGAGCCTTTAACCCAGTAACACCCTGCAAATCATCTAATTCTACGATCTCAATATCTTCTTCAAGATATTTTTTAGATTGTAAAAAATTAATATACTTTACATACTCTATTTCATCAGAACGTTGAGAATATACTATAACTAGTTTTCCTTTCTCCGTTATACGCTTATTCGTTCCTTTTATATTCGCTTTATCCACTCTTTTCTTTACAACTTCATAACGTGCGTTATAAGTCCCATCTACATCAAAACGTTTTTCATCCATTCTAAATCGTACAGATAAAGATGCATTAAACACTAATACCATGGATGCAACATCAAGAGCAACGGGAAGATCTTTTTTGAGTTGATAATACTCATTTTCCATCTCACACATTACCTGTAATTGCCATAAGCGTAGATTATAAAGATAGACTTTATTAAAGCTATCCTCTTTTGTTATAGATTCTCCAATATACATATTATGTTCTACTCCATCGGTCTTAAACCTTTCGAAATAATGTGGATACATTGCTTGGGCATCTTGTTGTTTCTCATCTAATAAAGCTGCCATTTTTTTATTAATCAGCATTACCGATTCGTCATAAGCTTTCCTGTATTTATACACCATTTTTATATGCGCATCTAAGGAATCGTTGTATTTTTCTACCAACACTCTTAATTCACTATTTTTTTTCCTTAAATGCTTGAATAAAGGAGTAACATCTTTTTTTATAAAATCCAGGATTTTTTGTTCACTATCTACTTGTAACTGATCTGATACGGAATTTATATAATCATCAATTCTAAACTTCATCTGTTCATAAATAGGTAATGGATCTAATTTCATTACACTACATATCACTTCAGAAATAGAAGTCAGTTGAACTATTAAATCCCTCTGAACAGCGCTATTACGAGCATTCGAAGATCCTTTTATATCTATTTGCCCAAATAAAGGATATACTTTTTCAAACACAACCTCTCTAAAAGCTACAGGATTCCCATCCACTTTAGCTCTTAAAAAACGTTTAGCTTCTTGTCTAAATTTCCAATATACACTAGGGTGAATTGACGTACACTCTTTCTGGATAACCAATTCTAACTCATCCTCTGCCTGAGCTTTTGATCGTAAAACCGAATCAACCAAATAAGGCATAATATCTTTTAGCTTATTTGCATTGATACTATTTAATTCTTGAACATTCGCTGAAACAATTTCTAATACTCCAAGTAATTTACCATCATTCTCTATAGGTGCAATAATCGCGCTATTCACATTCTGCTCTACCAAATTTCTATACATTTTTTCATTTGGTGCAGACTGGTGATATTTCTTTACATCCGAAATTGCAAAATATGTTGATTTTTCGAAAAGATTATGATATGTCCCTTTACAAAGGGCAGCTTCACAGCAATCAGAATATTGATCGTACAAAATATAGCTATCTATATTTTTAACAGGAACCCTTTCGAACAAATTTTCTTCCTCATTATAATTAGAAAAACCAACTTTTAAATTCTGAAGATTAAATATAGCTGAAAAAACATTCTGAAAAGATTTTACAAAATCCTTCTCTGTTTTATCATACTTAAGAAGACTTGTTTTGAAATCCGATAACGAAACATCTGTTGTAACATCAAACAAATTGGCAATCACGATCCCTTTAAAAACCCAACTATATGGAGGAAATTTTTCCTTCCATATTTCTACATCATCAAAATTATCCAATAATTCCGCAACATCTTCATCATTTATCTCTTTTGCCTTATTCGTTTTAATTATCTCTATAAAATCACCATTATACAAAATTCTATAATGCCTGATAATATTCGATGCATCCGGAATATCATAGAAAAAAGGTCTCCTAAAATCAATATTATAACCGTAGTATTGATTAAGAATAATACTACATCCCATTATATAATAATGGTTTTCGTCTAAATTTTTAATTTCAGGTTTAAAATCCGGCCCTGCGACTTTAATAATATTTTTATAGCGCTCTGAAGACTTTAACACAAAATTATTAAAAGGAATTGTCGCTACTTTAATCTCATTTTTTCCTAAAATCTGGGCAAAAGAATCCTCTAATACCAAATCAATCTGTGGCAATAACTCCTTTACTCTTTCCTCATTTCTAATTCCATCTTCTAATTCTGGATAGTTTTGTGCTATTTTCAGAACTTTTTCAGCTCGATCGCGTACAAACACATTCTCACTTTTTGTAAGTTCTCTATAATAATCAAAAAAAACAGAAAAACTTATCCTAATATCTAATGGAAAATCTTGTTCTAATGCCTTCATAATGCCCATTTATGATAGTGTAGCAAAAATAATACAATCTCTATTATTTTAAGCTAACGTTAACAATTAATTTATAAAGTAATACCTATGTTAATAAAGCTCCTCAATACAAGCATAGGAGGTATTCGTTCGAATTCTAATTCTCTTAATAAAAACCTAAGGTTTTCTAAATTTCTTCTTTATATGAGGCAAGCCCCGAAGAATTAGACCTAAAAAATTAAAACAGAAATTCTTAGAAAATTAAAACACCTCCTTAAAAACTAATTTTCCAATTCCCGAAATCTTAAAATACATGTAAATCCACGCTCCAATACCTTTTAGACGCTTATCCATTACATTTTGTTACACTTAAAATAATAAATAATATTCTAGTTACCATATAGATTTGTATAATTCACACAAATCTGATTCTATATTTAAAAGTTAATTGTTGGGTGATATACATTAGATTACATATTTTTACAGATCATAAAGAAAATTTACTAATGAAAAAAATAATATTACTGGCTGTTGCTGTTTTAGCCATAGCGTGTGAAAAAGAAGAAAAAGGATATTCTATTTCCGGAGAAGCCAAAGGTTTCGAAGATGGTGTTACAGTATATGTCAACTCTATCAACCAATCCAATCGTCCTACTATTATTGACTCTACTACGATACAAAAAGAAGCTTTTAAGTTATCATTACCCGTTGTAGAAAGTAATGATTTTAATTACCTTACATTTAAAAACATATCAGGTAATATATTATATTTAGCAGAAAACAATCCAATCAAAATGGTTGTTTACAAAGATAGCTTACGCTCGTCTATTATTAATGGAGGATCAGAAAATAAGCTGTTTTTTTCCTATCTAAAAAAGATGAATTCATTTGCTAAACAGCAACAAGAATTAAACAAACAATATCAAGCTGCATTACAGCTCAATGAAACTGACAAAACGGCTAAATTAAATGCGGATCGTAATCAGATTAAGGAAAGTGAAAAAGAATTCCGAAAAGAATTTGCTGAAAAAAACCCAAATTCCCTTGTTGCAGTAATGGCATTAACAGATCTTATAAATCTAAGAGCGCTTCCTGCTAAGAAGGTAAAAGAAATATATGCTACTGTAGAAGATAGCCTAAAAACAACTCGTTTAGGAAAAAATCTTACTCAAATAATTTCTTCTTCTATCGGTAAAATAGACATAGGAAGTGAAGCTGAAGATTTTTCTGCTCCAACTCCTGATGGAAAAATGCTTTCTCTAAAAGAAGCTATGGGTAAAATTACCATTATAGATTTTTGGGCATCATGGTGTAAGCCTTGTAGAATGGAAAACCCAAACGTTGTTAGAGTATATAACAAATATCATGAAAAAGGGCTTAATATAATAGGTGTATCTTTAGATAAAAATAAAGATAAATGGATTCAGGCCATTGATAAGGATGATCTACAATGGAGTCATGTATCAAATCTTAAATTCTGGCAAGATCCAATTGCTAAAGCTTATGGAGTTAGATCTATCCCTGCTACATTTATTATTGATGAAAAAGGAAATGTAATTGCTAAAAACCTTAGAGGTGCTGCTTTAGAAAGTAGAATATCTGAACTATTGGAAGAAAAACCTTTATAGTAGCTACAAAAAATATAAATGATAAAAAACGACCATTTTAGGTCGTTTTTTTATTGCTATAATTTACCTTTCTTTTGCAGTACAAAAAGAATGATAATCGGTATTGCTAGTAAACCAACCATCAATAAATTCTCTTCAAACAACCAAGGGGCTAATAATAAGGTAGTAACATATCCACCTACAGCTCCACCAAAATGGGCGTCATGTCCAATATTTCCAGCTCTCTTTTTCATACCATAAATAGTATAAAACAAATACCCAATACCAAACACATATGCCGGTATAGGAATAGGAATAAACATTAAATATAAACTCATATCCGGTTTAAAAAGAATAGAAGAAAATAAAATTCCCGATACTGCACCACTAGCTCCTACTGCACTATAATGGTACTCGTCTTTATGAAAGAAAAAGGAAAATAAACTACCTACGATCAGACTACAGAAATACACTACTAAAAACTTTATATTTCCTAAGTATTGCAATACTACGGGAGCAAAAAAATACAAGGTGAACATATTAAAAAATAAATGCATCTCATCTACATGCAAAAAACCAGAACTTACCATCCTGATCTGTTCCCCTCTCCTAACTCCCCCGATATTAAATTTATAACGTTCGAAAAAAGAAAAATCTTTAAATCCCTTTAATGAAACCACAACATTTATAACTATAATCGTTATAACTACTACATCAATATTAAGCATATACTATCATTTATTGTCCAAATATACTATATATTTCAGCCTAACTGAATAAGAGTTTTATTAGAGTTTCGCTTATATAAATGATATATCAAAAAAAGTTATCTTTGGCAGCCTAAATTACAATTTAATGCAGTTAGTCATTTACTCCTTGATATACCCATTATTATGGATAATATCAAAATTACCTTGGCGTATATTCTACATATTTTCATCTTTAATCTATATTATAATATATTATATTGTTAGATATAGAAGAAAAACAGTTACCGAAAACTTGGCTTTAGTGTTTCCAGAAAAAACTACAAAAGAGATAAAAACAATACAAAAAAAAGCATATAAACATCAATGTGATATGTTTTTGGAAATGATTAAATCTATATCTATAAGTGAAGAAGAAATGAAAAATCGTTTCAAGATAACAAATATAGATAAGTTGCAAGAGCTCGCTGCCAAAGATAAAAGCATTATAACAATGATGGGGCACTATGCGAGTTATGAGTGGACAAATGTTGTAGATCTTATTTCTGATTTTGGATGTGTCGGCATCTATAAACCTATAGAAAACAAATATTTCGATAGGTTAATTCATCGAATTAGAGGTAGATTTGGATCCAGAGTAATTGCAAACAGAACTGCTTACAGAGAAATGGTCAAAGATCTGGAGACAAACACACTTAGCTTATATGGGTTATTCGCAGATCAATCTCCAAAAGTCAATGCTACCAAATACTGGACTGATTTTATGGGGATTACAGTACCTACTTTTGCAGGAGGTGAAGTTCTTTCTAAGCGTTTAGGATTAAGTATCTATTACTTAAATGTAGAAAAAGTAGGAAGAGGATACTATGAAGCCTCCTTTATTCCCATCTCCGAAGACCCTAAAAATACTGAAGATTATGAAATAACAAAAGGCTTTCTCAATCTACTGGAAAAACAAATCAGAAATAAACCCGAAAATTACATGTGGACTCACAAGCGTTGGAAGCACCGAAATGCAGAAATTCCAAAAGGAGCTACCGTTCGTTAAATCTTTATCATTTTAGGTTTTTTTAAGGGGTTAACACATCAAATACTTTTATATTTGTAGGCTTAAAAAATGGTTTGTAATGCAATTATTGATATACCGTCTAGTGTACCCCGTTTTATGGTTTATATCTAAATTACCTTGGAGTCTATTTTACATATTTTCTACATGTATCTATTTCTTTGTCTATTACATCATAGGATATAGAAAAAAAGCTGTCTCGGAGAATTTAACCTTGGTTTTCCCTGAAAAAACAAAGAGTGAAATTAATAGCATTCGTAAAGCTTTTTATAAACATATGTGTGATATGTTTTTAGAAATGATTAAATCTATATCAATCACAGATGATGAGCTTCTAAAACGATTTAAAATCACAAATATCGAAACGTTAAAAGACCTAGAGTCAAAAAACAAAAGCATAGTCGTTTTAATGGCTCATTATGCCAGCTATGAGTGGTCTACAGTTACACAATTATTAGGAAATTATCATACCGTTGGCATATACAAACGGGTTAAAAACAAATACTTTGATCAACTTGCTCATAGGATTCGTCAACGATATGGAGCTCGACTAATTCCTACTCATGAAGCTATGAAAGAAATTACCAAAGATCAGTTAAATGGTAAACTGTGCTCATACGGAATGATTTCTGATCAATCACCAAGAATTAAAAACGCTACATACTGGACTGATTTTATGGATATTAAAGTCCCGACATTTCTTGGTGCTGAAGTCTTAGCAAAACGACTTGATATGTCTGTTATATATTTACAGGTAGAAAAGGTAAAAAGAGGTCATTATCAAGCAAATCTTATCCCAATAACAGAAAACGCAAAAAACTGTGAAGATTTTTATATTACAAAAACGTACTTAGGGTTATTAGAAAAACAAATTCGTAGAGCGCCCGAATATTACTTGTGGACACATAGACGATGGAAACATCGTAACACTACACCTCCTATAGGAGCTACTATAGATTAATCCCATTTATACCTTGAGATTACCCATTAAAATTTGTTCTTTTTTCTTGTGCTTCAAAGCAAAAATGTCATAATACTTTCAGGGTTTTTTTAATAATAAGAAACCCTGAAAGTAAAGTGCATTTTATATTATATACCAGCTATTTCTTTTAAAGAAACAATCGTGTTTTCGGCCAATTCATCAGCTTTTTTCTGACTTAATGCCTCTGTGTAAATACGAATTATAGGCTCTGTATTACTTTTTCTTAGGTGTACCCAACAATCACTAAAATCAACTTTCACACCATCTATTGTAGTAACTTCTTCAGAAGCATGTATCTTATGAAATCCATTCAAAACTGCATCCACATCTAATTCTGGAGTTAGCTGTATTTTGTTTTTACTCATAAAATAAGATGGATAGCTATTTCTTAGTTCGCTTACACTACATTTCTTTTCGGCAAGATGTGTAAGAAACAATGCTACTCCTACTAACGAATCTCTTCCGTAATGAGAATCAGGGTAAATAATTCCTCCGTTACCTTCTCCTCCAATGACTGCCTTATTAGCTTTCATTTTTTCTACTACATTCACTTCTCCCACGGCACTTGCCTCATAGGTTCCGTTATGTTTATTCGTTACATCTCTTAAAGCCCTACTAGATGATAAATTGGAAACGGTATTCCCTGGTACTTTTCCCAACACAAAATCTGCACAAGCAACCAAGGTATATTCTTCTCCAAACATTTCGCCATCTTCGCTCATAAAAGCCAGTCGATCAACATCTGGATCTACAGTAATTCCTAAATCTGCTTTTTCTTTTACCACCAATTCTGATAAATCAGTTAAATGTTCCTTAAGAGGTTCTGGGTTATGCGGAAAATGACCGTTTGGTTCACAGTACAACTCTACCACTTCTACTCCCATTTTCTTAAGTAATTGAGGAATGGCAATCCCTCCCGTAGAATTAACCGCATCAACAACAACTTTAAAACCAGCTTCCTTAACTATCTCTGCATTGACTAATGTAAGCTTAAGAACTTCTTCTATATGCTTATCTATGTAAGTATCATTTGTAGTAATCGTTCCTAAATCATCAACTTCTACAAACGTATAATCATCATTTTCTGCTTTATCTAAAATTTTCTGACCATTAGAGGCATTAAGAAATTCTCCTTTATTATTTAATAATTTCAGAGCGTTCCATTGTTTTGGATTATGGCTCGCTGTTAATATAATTCCTCCATCAGCTTTTTCAATAGGAACTGCCACTTCGACAGTTGGTGTAGTAGATAAACCCAAATCAATTACGTCTATCCCTAATCCAACTAAGCTATTCATAACAAGTTGCTGGATCATTGGACCCGAAATTCTAGCATCTCGCCCAACAACAACAGTTGGATTCTTTTTATTTGTTTCGGATTTTAGCCAGCTTCCATAAGCCGCTGCAAATTTAACAGCATCAATAGGTGTTAGATTATCCCCTACCGTGCCCCCAATAGTTCCTCTTATACCAGAGATTGATTTAATGAGTGTCATATCTTGATTGATTTGTTTCAATTTTAAACAAATGTACATGATACGAGGATTTGCTACAATTTAATGTAGAAAAACTTAAAAAAACTCTGATATAACTAGTTAAGAATGATCTAGAATATATTATTTACCACTTCAATACACCCTCTATCAGCAACGGTGACATAAAACTTTTTATAATCGCTACTGAATGTAATATTGGTTGGTTTTTGACCTTTTATCATAAATTCCTTTAAGATTTCACCCTCTTTAGTAAGGGCAACTACAGAACCTTTGCCATATCTACATACAAACAAGTTACCTTTATCATCAAATCTCATCCCATCCAGGCCGTAATCTTCAAAAGAAAAAAATAATTTTTTATTCTTTACAAACCCATTTTCTTCAATGTCATATACCCATATTTTTCGCTGAACAGATTCATTAACGTACAATTTTTTTCCATCCATACTCACTTCGATGCCATTTGTCGTACCCATATTTCCCTCTAACAGCTCAAACCCTTTTTCCTTAGTAACTTTCCAGATATTTCCGGTGTTATCTGACCAATTTGGATCACTAGCATATATCACTCCATTAGGGCTTATTGTTAAATCATTTGGCTGATTCGCTAAAGGTTGGTGTGCATAAATCTCTATACGCTTAGTAGTCATATCTACTCTAAGAATATTATGACCGGTATAGTCTGCAATATACATTTTCTGATCATTACCAAATCGTATCCCATTTCCAATACTTTTATCAGGAAGTTCTAAAAACAAAGAAGCTTTCCCTGAAGAAGTTACACTCCCTATTGTACCTTCTTTTTGGAAATTAACGGCATAAATAGTACCATTAGCATCCGTTGCCGGGCCTTCAATTCCAGCAGTAAAAACTCCAGGTTGCGTATAGTCCGAACTTCCAACATCTTGATTGCAAGAGCACAATAATGTAATGAAAATTAAGCTAAAAAAAATTTGACTTTTCATTTATAAATATTTTAGACCTACTATTTTAACATTTTAAATTTTAAGACATGCTTGTCTCAAAAATAATTGATCTTATCAATAAACACATTCTTTTTTGTACAAACAACAGCAATTATACTGCAAACAACTTCTAACTTTAAAAAAACTCGTATTTTAACGAAATGAATTATCTAGCCCATATCTACCTTTCTGGAAATGATCCAGATCTCAAAATTGGCAACTTCATTGCCGACTCAGTTAAAGGAAAAAAGTTTGCACAATTTCCATCGAGAATTCAACAAGGTATTACTTTACATCGTAAAATTGACACCTATACCGATACTCATCCTATAGTTAGAAAAAGTGTACAGCGCTTGTTTCCTAAATATGGGCATTATAGCACTGTTATTGTCGATATCCTATATGATCACTATTTAGCTGCTTATTGGAATGAGTATTCAGTTATTCCATTAGATAAATATGTATCCGATTTCTATGATTTATTGCAAGAATACTATGAAATTTTACCTAAAAGGGTTCAAGATTTCTTACCATATATGCTACGTGATAACTGGTTATTAAGCTATGCTTCTATAGCTGGCATTGGAAAGATTCTGCATCAGATGAACCACAGAACTAAAAATAGATCTAAAATGAATTTTGCAGTAATAGAACTTGAACAATATTATGACGATTTCGAAAAAGAATTTCGTTCCTTTTTTGAGGAATTAGAATTATTTACTAAAAATGAAATGAGAATATTACCAAATTAACCATCATAGTATTTGACAAAAAAAAGAAACACAAAAACCTTAAAATGAATCGTATCCATTTATATTTTCTCGCACTTTTTATTCTAAGCATTTCCTGCAAAAATACTCCTGATCAAAAAAACAAACCAACACCTATAAAAGGTCTTATTGCTCAAAAAGCTATGGTCGTATCTGCAAGAGAGGAAGCTTCTAAAATAGGTGTAGAAATCCTTAAAAAAGGTGGAAATGCATTTGATGCAATGATTGCCACAGAAATAGCTCTTGCGGTTGCTTATCCATATGCCGGTAATCTTGGAGGTGGTGGATTTATGGTATATCGAAAAGCGAATGGAGAAATCGGAGCTTTAGATTATAGAGAAAAAGCACCTATCTCTTCTTCTAAAGATATGTTTCTGGACGAAAATGGTAATGCAATTCCCGAAAAAAGTCAACGAGGAGCATTAGCAGTTGGAGTTCCAGGAACAATTGCTGGTGTATTTGCAACACATAAAAGGTTTGGCACATTACCCATAAAAGAAATTCTATCTCCAGTAGTAAAACTTGCTAAAAAGGGATATGTTATCACAGAAAAGCAGCAAAAACGTTTAGAAAAATACAAAGAAGTATTTATAGAGACCAATGGAGATACTATTCTTTATGCTCATAATTACAAAACATTGGACACCGTAAAAAACATACACCTTGCTACAACTATTGAACAAATTATCGAGAATGGTGATTCCGAGTTTTACAAAGGAGAAACAGGGCAAAAACTCGTGAAATTCATACAGTCTAAAGGTGGAATTATAACGATGGAAGATCTTAGCAATTATGAAGCAATTTGGCGTACTCCAATTACTTTTAAATATAAAGACCTTACTATAACTTCTATGTCTCCTCCTTCTAGTGGAGGTATATGCTTAGCACAAATAATGAAAATGATTGAACCATACGACCTGAATACGTATGGTCATAATACACTCAAAACCATCCAGGTTATAACTGAAGCCGAACGAAGAGCCTATGCCGATCGTAGTTTTTATTTGGGAGACCCTGACTTTGTTAAAATTCCTGTAGATACTCTTATAAGTGATACGTACTTGGCAAATCGTATGAACGATTTTAATTTTGATAAAGCAACACGCTCTTCGGATATAAATTATGGTGCTATACCGGGTTATGAAAGTGACGAAACTACTCATTACTCGATAGTAGATCAATTCGGAAATGCTATTTCTGTAACTACAACACTTAATGGAGCTTATGGGTCTAAGCTGTATGCAGAAGAATTAGGTTTTTTCTTGAATAATGAAATGGATGATTTTAGTGCTAAACCAGGAACGCCTAATGTATATGGACTTATTGGAGCCAAAGCAAATGAAATTGCACCCGAGAAAAGAATGTTAAGCTCTATGACGCCAACAATTGTAGAAAAGAATGGTAAATTCTGGATGTCTGTAGGTACTCCAGGCGGTTCTACAATTATAACTTCTGTATTACAGACTATATTAAACGTAAAAGAATTCGGAATGACAATGCAAGAAGCTGTAAATGCTCCTCGTTTTCATCATCAATGGTTACCGGATATTGTTGTATTTGAACCTGAATTGTTTGATAACAAGTTGTTAGATAGTTTACAGCAAAAAGGATATCATATTAATGAAAAAGACTCTAAAGTTATCGGAAAAGTAGATGGCATTCTTGTCCTTCCCGATGGTAGACTCGAGGGTGGTGCCGATAAACGAGGGGATGATACTGCCGTAGGGTTTTAAAAAGCTAATTACATTTACGCATATTTAATGATGGAATTTCTTGAAGCTTTAATCTCTAATACCATTTCTCAAATGAAATTATTGACTAAAATTGTTTCTTTTTAGTACACGTTTCAACACAAAATGCAGAATCGGATAATGCTGTTAGCCTGTAAAATTCATGGTTTTACATTATGGAAAATCGAAACATCAAGATATATGAAAATCACAGACGTTTTTATCCGAAGAAAGAAATTGTAATCCAATGTTTATACCATTTGTCATTTGAATTTACCGTAACAAAATGTTCTTTTTGTGCCTCAATTTCAGAATAAAAATAAACCGTAGTCCAGCTATGCTTAATTTTTCTTCTTCATTGAAACAAAAAAATCTTTAGTTTCTTTTCCTGTAAATTCAAACAACAATTGGTATTAATATAAACGATTTCGAGCATTTTCAGATAACATAGGTGGTTTAACCTTGGAATAAGAATAGATGTGATTTTTTGAGGTTACAACCTCTTTCCGAAAAAAGAATGTCTGAAAAAAAATATCTTAGTTTACAAATAGCTAGGATTTAGGTTACTATAAATTTTATATGTTTTTTCACAACTATCCAAAAGTTTTTTTAGTGATCTATTTTTGGAATTAATATATTACAAAACAGGTTTTTAAAAACGTATAGTAGGCAACTTATAAGAACTTATCTTTCTAAAGCATTTTAATACATAATTCAATAGTTTTTGCAAATTTAAATATAATATACTGATATTCATCCGGTCTTAACTCTTGTCTCTAGTAGCGTCGTTGCTGAGCCAAGTCGCAGTATAGCGATCTTGATTCGAAAGTTTCAGATGCTAATGATGTATTCTAAATTTCACCTAAATAATTAACCTCCCTATATTATTTTCGCTTTTAGAGATGCAATAATTTTAACATATAATTCACTTAATTTTTACCTATTTTAATAGCTAAACAATTCAAAAACAACTAATTTTGGAGTAACCAATTTACAATTATTACATTAAGAAAAATTTATCTCTACCATTTATATAACACTAATGACATTATGCTTAGCAAATCATCTTAACCTAAAACCTATTAATTTTAGCTATAAAATATAGCATTATAAATTAAACCTAAATCCTTCCCCCCTCTCTTTCATATATATTAAAAACATTGCAATAAATAGTATATAAATCCTAACACTAAATAATTAATTTTTTTAACTATGAATTTAAACTCAACATTTATTATGGAAAAGAGATTTTTTAATCTATTCAACAAAGCCTGTATCATTATTAGTATGTTCATGGGCACACTTATTTATTCACAAGGAAATGACACAGAACCTCCTACCACACCTACAAATTTACGTTTAGAACAAGATGTTGGCATTCTATTCTTTGCTTGGGATGCTTCTACCGATAACGTAGGTGTAGATTATTATGAAGTTTACAACAATGGAGAAAGATTTTATACACTAGATCAAACAAGATTAGGAGATTTTTCATCAGTAAATCAAACTTTTGTCTTTACAGTTAAGGCTGTAGATAAAGCGGGTAATAAATCAGGGTTTAGTACCTCTTTTACTATTAGTCCAGATTCTACTGCAGGTCCTTGTGATGGCATAGACGAATGGAGTTCTAACGCATTTTATCAAGTAGGTGATAGAGTAACCTATAGAGGTAACCTTTATGAATTGCAAAATTCTAGTTGGGCATTTATTTCATCCTGCAGCAACGCTAAGACTGAGAATGCTATCCCTCCACCGGCAATCATGGATACAGAAGCTCCTTCTACACCGATAAATCTGCGTTTAGAACAAGATGCTGGCATTCTATTCTTTGCTTGGGATGCTTCTACTGATAATGTAGGTGTAGATTATTATGAAGTTTACAACAATGGAGAATTATTTTATGCACTAGGTCAAACAAGATTAGGAGATTTTTCATCAGTAAATCAAACTTTTGTCTTTACAGTTAAAGCTGTAGATAAAGCGGGTAATAAATCAGAATTCAGTACTTCTTTTACTATTAGTCCAGATTCTACTACAGGTCCTTGCGATGGCATAGACGAATGGAGATCGGGAGTAACTTATCAAACTGGAGATAGAGTAACCTATGCAGGCAATCTTTATGAAAGACAACCTTCTAGCTGGGCATTTATTTCATCATGTAATGGCTCTAACAGTGTAAATGCTGAAAATGCCGATTCAGAAGCACCAACAGCCCCTACAGGCTTGTCATACGCATATGATGCAGGTGATGATGCGACATGGATTTCTTGGAATCCATCAATTGATAACGTGGGTGTAGATTACTATATAATGCATGAAAACGGGAAATACTTTTATGCTACTGATGCAGATCAAACAAAGTTAGGTTTTGGAGGAAAACCGAAAAAAACTTCTACTTTTACTGTTCAAGCTGTAGATAAAGCTGGAAATAAATCTGCATTTAGTGAACCACTAATTGTATATGCAGATACAACCGATATCTGTGCTGGAATAGATGAATGGAGATCAGGAGTTATTTATCAGGTAGGAGATAGAGTAACTTATGCAGGCAATCTTTATGAAAGACAACCTTCTAGATGGGCATTTATTTCATCATGTAGTGGCTCTAAATCAGCAAACAGTCAGACTCCTGATAGAGACAGAGACAATTCTTTTATCACATATCCAAATCCTGTGCGTAAAGAGTTACGTATTATTTCTAATCCTTCAGTAAATCCATCAACCTACACTATTACTGATATGCAAGGGAGAGTTATTACAAAAGGAAACTATAATTCTTCTGTAAATGTTGAAAATTTACCAAAAGGCATATACATTATTAATATGACTTCAAAAGATAATGTTTCAAAAAGTGGTTCTATTTTTGTAAAAGAATAAAAACACAAAGATTCATTATAAGTCACTAAAAAAGAGGCTGTCTGAAAAGACAGTCTTTTTTTGTTTTTACACCCTGTTCTTATACAATTTACACATAAAACTTTCGCATATAGTTCGTTTCTTTTGCACTATATCTGCGTTATAAAATTCAACAATAGCTACGGCTATTCTTTAATTTCATGCCTTAATCTAGCACAAAATAATTCAAACTCTTTATACGAACTTCTTATCCATAAATCGTATTATAATTTAATCATAATACTTCTGGTTAAAACTTGTTCATTTTCCGTTTTATTTTCTTAATCATATTTCCCACAGCTAAGGCTATGAAAAATAATCATAGCGGCATAAATCAAAAAAGCAACTTCGTTTTTATCTGAGATATTTTATAATCAAGTTGGTATAATTTTGTAGTCAAAATACTATTAACATTTATTTGATAAATCTAATTATAGACTATTGAAATTTAGGTTTATTCCATAAAAAAATGCGCAACTAAAAGTTGCGCATTTTACAATTTATAAAGTTCTATAACTTATTTCACTTCTTCAAAATCTACATCTTCTACATCACTAGCCTGAGAACCTCCTTCTTCTGGTTGCTGAGCACCAGCTTCCGGACCAGCACCTGCTGCTGCACCTTGTGCTTCAGCCTGAGCTTTGTACATTTCTTCACTAGCAACTTTCCAGGTCTCATTGATTTTATCCAAAGCAGGTTGAATTATAGCCAAATCTTTAGATTCGTATGCTTTCTTTAACTCTTCTAAAGCTTCTTCAATAGGCTTTTTCTTATCATCAGATAATTTATCACCAAATTCAGTTAGTTGCTTTTCTGTCTGGAAAATCATTCCATCCGCTTCATTTAACTTATCCGCTGTTTCTTTTGCTGCCTTATCAGCTTCTGCATTAGCCTCAGCTTCCTGCTTCATTTTTTCGATTTCTTCTTCTGTTAATCCAGAAGATGCTTCGATACGAATATCCTGAGATTTATTAGTTGCCTTATCTGTAGCTGATACTTTAATAATACCATTAGCATCAATATCAAAAGTAACTTCTATCTGAGGTGTTCCTCTTTGAGCAGGTGGAATTCCATCTAAGTGGAAACGTCCTATAGTCTTATTATCAGCAGCCATTGGACGCTCTCCTTGCAACACATGGATTTCTACTGAAGGTTGATTATCTGCCGCAGTAGAGAATACTTGTGATTTTTTAGTAGGGATTGTTGTATTTGCTTCGATAAGCTTAGTCATTACATTCCCCATGGTCTCAATACCTAGAGATAAAGGAGTAACATCTAATAATAATACATCTTTTACATCTCCTGTAAGTACTCCTCCCTGAATCGCCGCTCCAACAGCAACAACCTCATCAGGATTTACTCCTTTACTTGGTGATTTTCCAAAGAATTTCTCTACAGCTTCTTGTACAGCAGGAATACGTGTAGAACCACCTACTAAGATAATTTCATCAATATCACTAGTCGATAATCCTGCCGCCTTAAGTGCTGTACGACAAGGATCAATAGTTCGCTTTACTAAATCATCAATCAATTGATCGAATTTAGCTTTTGACAATGTTCTTACCAAGTGCTTAGGTCCACTAGCAGTAGCAGTTACATATGGCAAATTAATTTCTGTCTGTGGAGAAGAAGATAATTCAATTTTAGCCTTCTCTGCAGCTTCCTTAAGACGTTGTAAAGCCATAGGATCTTTTCTCAAATCCATATTCTCTTCACTCTTAAACTCTTCAGCTAACCAGTCTATAATTTTTTGATCTACATCATCACCTCCTAAGTGTGTATCTCCATCAGTTGATAATACTTCAAATACTCCATCTCCTAATTCCAGAATAGATACATCATGAGTACCTCCACCGAAATCGAAAACTACGATTTTCTGATCAGTTCCTTTTTTATCAAGACCGTATGCTAATGCAGCAGCAGTAGGCTCATTGATTATTCTTTCTACTTTAAGACCTGCTATCTCACCAGCTTCTTTAGTCGCCTGACGTTGTGCATCATTAAAGTATGCAGGAACTGTAATCACGGCTCTACTAACATCCTGACCTAAATAATCTTCTGCTGTTTTCTTCATTTTCTGAAGTGTCATAGCAGATAGTTCTTGTGGTGTATATAGACGCCCATCGATATCAACTCTTGGCGTGTCATTATCTCCTTTTACTACTTTATAAGCTGCTCTTTCTGCTTCTTTAGAAGATTCAGAAAACTTATTTCCCATAAATCTTTTAATAGAAGAAATTGTTTTAGTTGGATTAGTAACTGCCTGACGTTTTGCAGGATCTCCAACTTTTATCTCTCCTCCTTCTACAAATGCAATTACAGATGGTGTTGTTCTTTTACCCTCTGCATTAGGGATCACCACTGGCTCATTACCTTCCATCACAGAAACACAAGAGTTGGTGGTCCCTAAATCTATTCCTATTATCTTACTCATATTATTTTATATAAATGTTTAAGTGTTGTTCCTTTTATAACTCAACTGAAACAAGTCAATGATTATGCCAGTCAACTATATCTGACAGGTTGTCACTCTCTTTATTATAACAATCACTTAATAGCCTTATTATGTAATCCAAAGAAAAATTATAATATAAGTATTACTCAAAAAAACATTTTATTTTTTGCCAATAAACTATATTTACAGCCGCAAATTGTATTATAATTATAGAAAATGGAATGTATTAGTATTTTTGACATGCTAAAGATAGGTGTAGGTCCATCAAGTTCACATACTTTTGGTCCTTGGCGAGCAGGAAGACGATGGATTGCAGAATTAAAGAGAAACAATCAATTTAATGAGATCTCCACTATAACTGTAGATTTATATGGATCATTATCTCTTACAGGAAAAGGACATGCTACAGATATTGCTTCAATTCTGGGATTATGCGGGTATGATCCTCAAACAATAGATGTTTCATCCATCTCATCTACAATCGATACTATAAAATCTGAAAAAGTACTACCTTTTAATAATGAATTGAAAATTCATTTTGATCCCAAAACTCAGATTATTTTTAATAAAGAATTTAAAGATTTTCACCCTAATGCAATTACCTTTAGTGCTGTACTAAAAGATAATTCAAACATTTCTTCGACATATTATTCTATAGGTGGTGGTTTTGTTGTACAAGAAGAAAGAAAAAGAAAGGAAAAAAAGATGGAAGATTTCCATAAGTTTCCTTTACCTATCCAAAAAGCTACAGATTTAATAGGGTACTGTACTTCTAAAAACAAAAAAGTATCTGAAATTGTATTAGAGAATGAGCGCTCATTACGCAGTGATGAGGAAATTGATGAAAGGATCGGTCAAATCTGGAATGTCATGCTAGAATCTATGTATACCGGATGTCATACCGAAGGAACACTTCCGGGGGGATTAAATGTAAGAAGACGAGCTTTTGATACACATAAAAAATTAATAGGGCCTAAAACCTATACGAACCCTACAGAATGGATTGAAGCTATAAGAGGAACAACAGTAGCATTTAGACAGATATTAAAATGGGTATCTTGTTTTGCACTCGCTGTTAATGAGGTTAATGCCTCGCTAGGTAGAGTAGTCACGGCTCCTACAAATGGTAGTGCAGGTGTTATCCCGGCTGTAATGATGTATTATATGGTTATAGAAAATCATGATGCCAATTTTGATGATATAAAACAGTTTATGTTAGTCGCTGGCGAAATTGGTAGTTTATTTAAAAAAGGTGCTACTATTTCTGCAGCAATGGGTGGTTGTCAGGCAGAAATTGGTGTATCTTCTGCAATGGCCGCTGGAGCTTTAACAGAGTTAATGGGAGGTTCCCCAGAACAAGTAGTAATGGCGAGTGAAATTGCCATGGAACATCACCTGGGACTAACTTGTGATCCTATTGGAGGCTTGGTACAAATCCCATGTATAGAACGTAATGCGATGGGAGCCATTAAAGCAATCAATGCTTGTGAAATGGCATTAGACAATGATGCTGCAAATGCAAAAGTTCCTTTAGACAAAGTTATAGAGACTATGTGGGAAACGGCACAGGATATGAATACCAAATATAAGGAAACCAGTGAAGGAGGTTTAGCAATCAAGGTGAGCATGAGCGATTGTTAATTATCTTATGCTTGATGTTACACTACAACAAAGATTCAAAAACCTTTTTCTATTTTTAGTACAATTATTTGGGTTATATATCCTATTCTTTATTTGCGTTGCTTTTCTTGAAACTGTTATTGATTTAGATTTAAAAAAGTACTCTCAGGATCATTTATTCAAATTATTAGAAGAAAACAAATTAAAAGCTTTTCTTGCCATGGTAGTTTATGCTCCCGTAGTTGAAGAGTTTATGTTTAGAACTCTAATAAAACCAAAAACTAATGAACTTTTATTATTCTTAAGTTCATGGAGTCTCTTTATTATAAGTATACTCCTTTTTATCGAGATTAAATGGTATTATAGCTACTTACTAAGTGCTGGAATTATTTGTGGAGGTTTTATTGTTTATAAAAAAATAATTCAAAGAACATTTTTAGAAAAAATAGCTCATATTCTTGAGAAGTATCAAATTATAACTTTACAAATTACTTCAATCATCTTCGGGTTTATACATATTTTTAATTACGTAAATTCTTTTATGATTGACAGTATTCTGTTTTTACTGATTGTCCCCAGAATTATTGCCGGTCATATGTTTGGTAAACTGAAAATAAAAAATGGTCATATTATATGGGCAATTGCACTACACGCATTTAATAATGGTATTGCTTTTTTAATTATAAGCAGTCGATACTGATCAATTACAAGTATCTTTTTTCCTAGTATCGGAAATAGCAATAATCTTCCAATGATCTCCGTCATTATATAGCTGAAAAATATTCACCCCACAATGACTATAGGCATCATTAACATAAAACTCATAAGGTGTCCATACCTGAGCTATATCAGAATTAGCTTCGATCTTAAAACTAAGAAGTTTTTCATACCATTTCTGATCTTTTGGTTTATTATATACTGCTTGAACAAGCTTATCTACCTCAGTTTTTACTACTCGAATTTTTCCCTCTTTATTTTTTGCAATAGTTCGTAATGTCATATTACCATCTATCATCTTTCTTAATAGTTTAGTGTCTCCTTTATGAAATCCTTCAAAAAAGTCCAATACTGCTTGTTTCGCTCCTTTTTGGTTTATATCCAACTCTTTTTGAGAAAAAATAAGTGAAGAAAAAAACAAAAAGACTAGTGTTAAAACTTTATACATAATATCATCTTTTTAAAAACAGTTAAATATAAGGTTTATTTCCATTTACAACCATCTACTATTTCCCCTCTTTAAAACAAAAAGAACATCAAAAACTATATCTTCTTGCTACCATTTCCCTAAATCACTACATTTACAAGACTAAATAAAAAATCACAATGTCTACAGCAAAAAAAGATTACAAGCGTATTACTGTAAAATCTCTAGTAGAGATGAAAGCCAATCATGAAAAGATATCCATGCTTACGGCTTATGATTATACGATGGCTAAGATTGTAGACGGCGCAGGAATAGATGTAATTCTTGTTGGTGATTCTGCTTCTAATGTAATGGCAGGTCACGAAACTACACTACCGATTACATTAGATCAAATGATCTATCACGCATCTTCTGTTATAAGAGCGATAGACCGCGCATTAGTTGTAGTAGACCTCCCTTTTGGAAGTTATCAAAGTGATCCAAAGGAAGCGTTACGATCAGCCATTCGTATTATGAAGGAATCAGGCGCTCATTCTGTAAAAGTAGAAGGCGGTAAAGAAATTAAAGAGTCTATAAAGCGTATTTTAAATGCTGGTATTCCGGTAATGGGACATTTAGGATTAACTCCTCAATCAATTTATAAATTTGGAACTTATACCGTTCGTGCTAAAGAGGTTGAGGAAGCAAAAAAATTGAAGGAAGATGCCTTAATGCTACAAAAAACAGGTTGTTTTGCCGTTATTTTAGAAAAAGTACCTGCAAAATTGGCAAAAGAAATTGCCGAAGCTCTTACAATTCCAGTAATTGGTATCGGTGCAGGAAACGGTGTTGATGGACAAGTTTTAGTAACTCATGATATGTTAGGTATGACCCATGAGTTTCATCCTAGATTCCTAAGACGTTACTTAGACCTTTACACCGAAATGACAACAGCATTCCAACAATATGTTACGGACGTAAAAGCAGTAGATTTCCCAAATGAGAATGAACAATACTAATTAGATATTCACTAAATTTGTCAAATTATATTAGCGTTTTACATTGTCCGAAAAAATAATTTCATCAAAGTCTAATCTTCAGGTTCTCTATGAAGATAACCATATTATTATAGTCAATAAACGACCTGGCGATATCGTTCAGGGAGATAAAACAGGAGATAAGCCGCTTAGTGATATTGTTAAAGAATATATTGCGACAAAATATAATAAACCTGGAGCGGTCTACCTGGGTGTTGTTCATCGTTTAGATCGCCCTACCAGTGGTATTGTTGTTTTTGCCAGAACCAGCAAAGCATTACCAAGACTTAATAAGCTATTTGCTAATAAAGAGGCTAAAAAGACCTATTGGGCTGTTGTTAAAAATAAACCTATAAAAGACAAGGATACACTTACACACTGGCTAAAGCGTAATAATAAACAAAACAAATCATACGCTCATAAAAATGAGGTTCCAGATAGTAAGAAAGCTATTCTGGATTATAACATCATCAAAAAATTAAAAAGTTTTTATTTACTAGAAATTGATTTACATACTGGTCGCCATCATCAAATCAGATCTCAATTATCCAGTATTAATTGCTCCATAAAAGGAGATCTAAAATATGGTGCTGATCGCAGCAATAAAAACGGAAGTATCCACCTTCACTCAAGAAAACTAACTTTTATACATCCTGTAAAAAAAGAATATATTACAATTACTGCCCCACCTCCATCAGATCCTATATGGGATGATTGTTTGGCTAATGATTAATGGAAGGAAATATTTTTGTAAAAATAAGTACAACTTATAAAAAAGTTATAAATCATTTCACAACTATCCGAAAGTTTTTGTATTGATCTATTTTTTAAAACTAACACTCTGAAAATCAATTTTTAAAAAACTTACAGCAGGTAACTTATGAGAATTTATCTTTCTAAAGCATTTTTAATACGATTTACGGATGAGAATTTCGTAAAAATAATTACAAAGATTTTTCGCTAGATTGATGAATCAAATTAAAGAATAGCCATAGCTATTGTTTAATTTTATGAAGAAAATATAGTAGAAAAAGAATGTGATTAGATGCGAAATTTTTATTCGTAAATCGTATAAGACATAATTTAATAGTTTTTTCAAATTGAAAATATAATATACTGATATTCATTTTGTCTTGACTCTTGTCTCTAGCAGCGCAGCGATCCTGATTCAAAAGTTTCGGATGCCAATGAAATCATTTATAAGATCGTACACTTTCTATAACTACAGAAGTTAAAATTAAAAGCCCACCTATAATAGTAGTCCATGCTGGATATTCACTTAAAAATATCATGCCTATAACAATCCCATATACTGGCTGAACACTCCCAATAATACTTGCAGTAGTAGCAGAAAACCTTTTAAAACTAAATAAAAATAAAGTATGTCCAATTGCTGTTGTTACCAATGCCAAAACAAACACCCAAGGCCATTGAGTACTGATCGCAGAACTGTCCATTATAAACAAGGATGGTGACAAAATTATAGCAATTACTAGTAATTGATACCACATCAAAACTGAGCCATGATAATCCGTCACCTTAGTTTTCATTATTAAATTTCTTAATGCAAAACAAAATGCAGAAAACACACCTACACCTACTGCTTTTGCATAGGTGTTACTTAGACTAAAATCCGGAACTAAAAAGTAGATCCCCAACAGCACTAAAGCTCCTAAAACCAAATGCATTTTCTGAAATTTTGATTTTAATATCAAAGGTTCTAAGAAAGAGGTGATCACTGGATATGTAAACAAAGAAAGCATCCCAATAGCTACATTAGAAAGTTTTAGTGCATAAAAATAGGAAACCCAATGTAACCCCATCAATATTCCCCCTATTAATACTGTGACCCGATCCTTGGATGCTACTTTAAACGATATTTTTTTCCACTTACAAAACAAAAAAAGTAAACCACCTGCCAAAATTGCACGAAAGCATATGGTTACAGGAACAGGCATATCAATATATCTACCTAATGCCCCAGAAGTACTAATAAGTAACATTGCTAAGTTTAACTCAAGAACATTACGTAGGTGCTGATTATTTTTTAACAAATCTTATTGTATTTTACCTAATGAGTGAAAAACTTCCTTTAAATACCTTATCGACACCTTCTTCATTATATTCTACTATAAACCAATAATCACTAGATGGCAATCGATTCCCATTAAAGGTTCCATCCCACTCTCCCGAAGATCCAAGATCTTTGAGTAGTTTTCCATATCTATCGAAAATTGAAATCCCTGCTACCCGAACATTTTCATTACCCATTATTCCCCAAGTATCATTAAATCTATCTCCATTAGGAGTAAAAAACCTTGGATAATCGACAATGAACTCTACTTCAGTCTGTCGTTCTCCGCATAATCTTATATCTCTTACGTATATGATATGCTCTCCTCGGGAAACTCCCTCAAAGATATTGGAATTTTGCCAATCTCCTGTATCTAACCTATATTCATATTCGCCATTTCCTACCACACTAACTTCAATGGTGGCATTATCAGAAAACGCTCCTGTAATCACTTCGGTTGTAATACTTTCCGGAGGATATGATTCTATTACCGTAGTACTTCTGGTAAGTGTACATTCCGTAGCAGTATTTGTTACCAGCACGGTATACTCACCTGGAATAGTTGGAGAAAAAACAGCTCCAGCTTCTCCTGGGATTTCATTTCCTATAGCAACAGTCCCACCAGTGTACCACTGAAATGTATTTAGAGATGCATCTAATCCTGTATCAATGGTAGCTACAGGTAGCAAATCAATAACAGATCCATCTCCTTCTAAACATATTATATATTCATCTTCAAAAGCAATCGGAATAAAAGGATTAACCAATAATGTTATATGTTCCCCCAAACCTAAACATGTATTATCATTACTATTTTCGACTCTAACAAATAAATTTTGCGCAAAAGGAGACGAAGTATTTCTATAATTACGAATATCCTGAATTTCATTTTGCTCTGACAAAGCATCTTCTTCACTCTGATAATAACGAACTGATAAGTTTTGACCTGCGGGAAATAATTGAAGTATTTGATCTGTTGCGTCACTAAAATCAAATGCTGCTATTCCATCTGCTGAGTCATCATCTGAATTATCGGATTCACATTCACTAAATGTTATATTAAAAGTTGTTGGAATTTGTGTTGAAGATACCTGTAAATCTAACTGAGAAGTTCGTACACAACCCTTATCCGATTCAATACGAGCATACACTCTACTAGTAGTAACTGTAGGGTTTTGATAGGCTACAAAATTTGTTATCTGATTAGCAGAATTACCATCTATAGCATCTTGCTCTATAACATAATACGAAAAAGTTTCATTTGCTGCATTATTAGATATGAGTGTATTTGCCTCAGACAAATTAAATGAAGAAAAACCATCCGAATCCGCATCACATTGCAATAAAGATACAGTATTTGATATTACTGGAAGCGGATTAACAATCAATTGAAATGTCGTAGTAGCATAACAGTCCCTATCCGAATTATTTTCTATTCTGGCAAAAATGGTTTGCGGGTTACTCGTATTTACAAATACATCTGATAATTCAGTTCCTAAAACACCGGCAGCTGCAGCTGCTTGACTTTCATAAAACAATACCGAAAAATTAGCCATATTCTGATTTCCTAACACTTCAACTCTTTTTACCGAAAGATCGAATGCTGTAAAACCATTGGTATCATCACCATCATTATTAGTATCACATTCCTCTATATCGGTTGGCTGATTTGCTTCAGGTTCTTGTATCACTTCTATAACAAAAGAAGCTACTTTATAGCATTTCTGATTTGGTTCTGCAATCCTTAACCATATAGTCTGTTGACCTGTAGAAATATTAGTATAATTAGAAGGAGCATTAATACTATTATCGGTAGTCAAGCCTGTATAATTTTCGGCATCTGCTTCTGTAAGATGATATGTAACACTAAATACTGTTGCGTCTTGTGTTCCTAAAACCAAACTAGAATTGGATGTAAGATCAAACGAATTAAAACCATCGCCATCATCTTCGCAAGAAATTAGATTTAGTGGTTGATTGTCAATATTTGGAGAAGCAATAAATTCTACGGTTATAGAATCGTTGGCAGTACACCCTCCGAATAAAAGTACTTCTACATCATAAACGCCGCTCTGCGTAACCTCTAATTGCGAGCCCCCATTTATAAGTGTTGCTCCATCTCCCGGAGCAAGTGGCATACCATCTTTCATCCATATATAAGTAGAATTATCACTTATGGTTGCATCTAGTAGAATAGGTTCTCCTGTACATCCCGGATCACCTGCTAATAGTGTTCTATCATCTCCTAAGTCGCCACCCAAGTTAAAACTCCCAGCTGCCAAAAATACTGCAGAATCAAATTGCCCATCAGTATTATCGGCTATTACCAATTTTATAGTATATCGTTCATTGGGAATCACATCACCAGAGGCAGTCATAACTTGAGTATATCCATTAAAATCAATTGGCGCGTCTGCATTAGCTGGTATCCTTCTATTGAAAAATTCAGGGTTCTGAGGAGAACACTCATTAAATCCGTTCACTGTATCAATAAAATCCCCATCATTGTTTAGATCAACACCATCATTAACAGTGGTAACTTGCACAGGACTACTTGTACCTGGCACAATGGCTAGGTTTCTTGAAACACCAGCTGAATCCCTCAGTATAAAAGCAAAACTATCTGAGAATGTACAAGGAAAAGTGGCGGTATACTCTTCTGAAGCAAAAAGAAAATCAAAACTTACAAAATCTGCTAAAGGAATAAAATCGAATTGTATATAAGTCGCATTAAACAAATTAGGGGTACCTGTTATCAGTGCTAAATCCATATCCCCTCCCCAAACAGTACTTTGTCCTTCTCCCAGAGGAAGTGCTCCATTAGGACCCGCCGCACTTGTAGCATTCCCGGTACTCAGAATAACCCCTCTGTCTATTTCAAAACCTGATCCATTAGCATCAAAATATCCAATCCCATTAAAACCATGCGCAGTACCTGTAAAAGAAGAAAAATTATCTACTGTAGCACAGGGACTATCTATTAAAATATCTTCAATGAGTTCTTGCACTGTAAAAGTCGTATCATCCACAGTAATCACCTGTCCATAAAAAGGCAATGTACACAACAAAAAAAATAAAGTAATCTTATTCATCCTTAAATAACTTTATTTATAATTAAAAAATAGTAAATATAAGAGTATAGCTAATCACATGAATAACAAATAATCGTATATTATCAATAATATAGGATTTATCTCTAATAGTTACAATTAAAAAACTTCTTCCCCTATAGCAAACAGCTTAAGTCCGAAAAAACCTACTCTATTTTGCATTTATTCCGCGAATAACCGACATTATTCTCCTTTTACAAACTTATCTAGCCATTTTCTTTGATTTTTCCTTAATAATATCGGCAACTGGCCTGCCTTCTATATTACTTTCTAACCAGGATAAAATATCCAAATACAAAAAGGCTCTCTTCTCATAAGGATGATCTTCGTATTGTTTCAATGTTTTATGAAGTTTTCTAAATTCATCCTTTATTTGATGAGGGAATATATCCCCCAAGTTTTTAAGAAATTTAATCATTTCTTTTTGTACTTCGTGCAGATCATCCATTTTAATTAGAAACCTATACGTTTCTTTTAGTTGACTTTCTAAATAATAATCCATTCCCGCTTCATAATGGGCAACTAAACTTAATACCCTAGAAAAACACATCAAGTCTTCTCGCATCTTCAAAGACTTATTATTGATGATCTTATTTAAATACGCTATACATTTTTTATGATCTGACATCCCGAAATATAAACATCCAATCTTATAATAGAGCACCATGATATGATGATCATCGAGTCGATTTTTATAATTTGATATCCCCTCAAGAATCTCTGACACTAAGTACTCTCCTTCATCAAACGTTCCTTCTAGAAAATGAGCATTTAGCCTATTGTTATATATAAACTGAAAGATTAAAACTTCAATATTATCATCTTTAGGAAAATCTTCTGCCGTAATCGTATTTTCAAATTTTGATAATGTTAACTTCAATTGAGTTTTATCCTTTATTAAGTATAAAGATTCTAATAAATAATGATTTCCTCTCAGAAAAAACACAGGATTCAAAATCATCATTTTTGGGTTTTCATAAAAAAGATCCACCCATTTCTTTGAGTACTTATAACAACTCAGAAAGTCTTGAACAATAAAACTATACCATAAATGTGCTTTATACAACCATAGTTTCTCTCTAAAACCGAGCATATCCCAGTCGTATTTAGGTAATTTACTTTCAAAATAATTTGTAATACCCTTATGTTCTTTATCATTTCTGATGTAACCAGATTTTAACATCCAGCCGTATAATTGAAGTGACAAATTAGACAATCTACTGGTAAGGACATTTTTCATACTCAATGTCTTCGCCTCTACAGTCAATTCATCAGCTCGATTATTTATACTTCTTGTAATATACTGTGTTTCTATTATTTTTTCTAGTTCCACTATTTCATAGGCTATATTATTTTCTTCATTTTCAACAGCAATTGTTTTTGCTTTATCAAGAATTTTTAAGCTCTGTTTATATAACCCTTTATGATATAAAATAGTGGCAAAATCCATTTGCTCTCTTAGCTGAGACCTAATATTCTGATGTAGTGGGCTTAATCTAAGACTGATGAGAATCTGCTTATACAGATGTGCTTTTAAATTAGATATTTGTTGTTTTTTCACAATTCCCTTAGAGATGATTAATTCTTCATCTATAGATTCGCTCTTATCAAGATGATTAAATAATGCTAAAAACTTAGAGTCTGAATTGACTCCTAATCGCCCAACATATACTTTAAACTGTCTCTTTTCTGATTTAGAAAGTGATTTTACCAAAACAAACAAAGGATCTTTTTGATCATTAGTCATTGTAAGAAAATATATTATAATTTATTGATTTATAATTAGTTATACCTAAAACAAAACATTTCAGCATTGTAAAAACTATAACTAAACATCTTTTTTTTGAATTGCCAAAATATAAATTCGTAAGAAATTACTAAACATCTTATGAGAATATTTCAGTAAAGATATTCATTTAAGAGAATACTAAATTAATATTTACAGAATTCCTATGAGCGATAATAAAGTCCAAATATTCGACACTACCCTTAGAGATGGAGAACAGGTCCCGGGTTGTAAATTAAACACAGAACAAAAGTTAGTCATTGCAGAACGACTGGACTTACTAGGAGTTGATATTATAGAAGCAGGTTTCCCTGTTTCGAGTCCCGGAGATTTTAAATCAGTGAATGAAATTGCAAAAATCGTAAAAAACGCTTCTGTTTGTGGGCTTACCAGAGCTGTTGAAAACGATATTAAAGTAGCTGCAGAAGCGCTTAAAATTGCTAAAAGACCTAGAATTCATACAGGTATTGGTACTTCTGAATCTCACATAAAATATAAGTTTAATTCTACGCAAGAAAAGGTAATCGAACGTGGTGTTGCTGCGGTAAAGTATGCGAAGTCTTTTATCGAAGATATTGAGTTTTTTGCAGAAGATGCTGGACGTACAGATAATGAATTTTTAGCACGAGTGTGCGAAGCCGTAATAAAAGCAGGTGCAACCGTACTTAACATTCCTGACACTACAGGATATTGTCTTCCTGAAGAATATGGTGCCAAGATAAAATACCTTAAAGAAAATGTTAAAGGAATCCATAATGTAGTTATTTCTTGTCATTGCCACAATGATTTAGGGCTAGCAACTGCTAACTCAATCGCAGGAGTTATGAATGGTGCCAGACAAATTGAGTGTACTATTAATGGTATTGGTGAGCGAGCAGGAAATACAGCACTAGAGGAAGTTGTAATGATTATGAAACAGCATCCATACCTTAACATTAATACAGACATAGATGCTAAGTTATTATATGACACTAGTCTTATGGTATCAGAAAGCATGGGAATGATGGTACAGCCTAATAAAGCGATCGTCGGAGCTAATGCTTTTGCTCACAGTTCTGGAATACACCAAGATGGGGTGATCAAAAACCGTGAGACCTATGAGATTATTGATCCAGCCGAAGTAGGAGTTACCGAATCGGCTATTGTACTTACTGCCAGAAGTGGTCGCGCAGCATTGGCATACAGAGCTAAAAAAATTGGGTATGAACTAACTAAACTTCAATTGGATGTTGTATATAAAGATTTCCTAAGCTATGCAGATAGAAAGAAAGAGATAGGTGATCAAGATATTCATGAGATGATGAAAAGCAATGATTTAGTAGCTGTATAGATAAGACAAAAAAAGCATTACATACTTAAATAAAACACCTTCATTGTATATAACCTTGAAGGTGTTTTTATCATATATAAAATGTGCTATGATAGCTTATACCATTTGTCATTAATTAGTTTCAAATTGAAATATTCTAAAAAATATATGAGTTTGGCTACAGAAAATAACTATTTTAGCTTTAGGTTCAGCATCTGATTCTGAATTAAATAGATATGTGAATCTATTTAATTTCAAAAAAAACTATAAGGATATTGATTCGTCTTTGATTAATACACAGATGATTAAAGTATTTGAGAATAACAGATATAAATAACAAATGAATCAGGCGGTGTTTTATTAAAGATGTCCTGATAAATTAAAATACGAATACACTATGAAACTAGATATTGCTGTATTATCAGGAGATGGAATTGGTCCAGAAGTCACAGCACAGGCTGTAAAAGTTTTGGAAGCTATTTCGCATAGTTTTGATCATGTTTTTATATTTAAAGACGCCCTTGTTGGCGCCATTGCCATTGATAAAACCGGTAGTCCACTCCCTGCTGCAACGCTAGAACTATGTAGTAATACCGATGCAGTATTATTCGGAGCAATTGGCGATCCTAAATATGATAACGACCCTAGTGCAACTATACGACCAGAACAAGGATTATTAAAACTTCGTAAAGAATTGGGGTTGTATGCCAATATCCGTCCTGTAAAGGCGTATGAAACCTTAATTGATAAATCTCCATTAAAAAGAGATATTATAGAAGGAACAGATATTGCTATATATAGAGAACTTACCAGTGGTATCTATTTTGGAAAAAAACACCTTAATGAAGAGGGTACTATAGCTTCTGATTTGTGTGAATATTCTCGTGAAGAAATAGAACGTATCTCACACCTTGCATTTAAAGCGGCTCAGAAACGAAAAAAGAAAATAACATTAGTAGACAAAGCCAATGTATTAGAATCTTCTCGCTTATGGCGAAAAGTGGTTACAGAAATTGCCAAAGAATATGAAGATGTTATATTAGATTTCTTATTTGTTGATAATGCAGCCATGCAAATGATCTTAAACCCAAGTCAGTTTGATGTCATTTTAACTGAAAATATGTTTGGCGATATTATCTCTGATGAAGCCAGTGTTATTGGTGGTTCTATTGGCTTATTGGCATCTGCTTCTATTGGCGATACCTGCTGTATGTTTGAACCCATCCACGGAAGCTACCCACAAGCAACAGGAAAAGGAATTGCTAACCCAATTGCTGCCATACTTTCTGCCGCAATGTTATTAGAACACTTTGACCTGATCGGAGAAGCAAATGCTATTAGGGATGCTGTAGAAAAAGCATTAGAATTAAACCTAACTACTCCTGACCTAAACCCTAATAACCCCTTGACTACAGAAAAAGTAGGAGATTTTATATATGATTATATCCTGAACCCAGAAGATTCTAATATCAATTTCGAAAACATCCATGTAGGACAGTCAACAATTATATAAAACCTCCTTTTATATACCATCACTAGCTGTGCAAACTTTTGAATCAAGATCAGAATACTATCATAGATAGGATTTGTAAACACCTTTATTTCAGTGTTTTAAAAACACTCCCCTTGAAGGAAGGTTGGCATGGGTGTTTCTTTAAAAATATCCTCCTCGATCCTCCTTTCTTTAGATTTGTGTTATAATTAAAATGTATAATAATGTTTATTATAAAATACTTAAAAAAAGATAAATTCTTAATGCATCACTTTTCAATACATTGATTTTAAAAGGAATAATCATTGTCGAGGCTTTCGGATGGTAGTGATTTGTATAAGAAAAACATCTCAATACACTTCATCGATCTAACAATGAACTCCAAAAACTCATTCACTCATAAACTCCGAGCTAACTACTTAATACCTTATACTTAGGACTTGGTACTTTTCATCTCAAATGTTAAAAAAATAAAAAAATCAGGTTTTTGGGGTAACATATTCATTGGTTATGACATTAATAGAAACAAACTATAAAAATTAGAAGAAGAAATACAGCAGAAAAAGTACTTGTAACATCATATATACATATTGCTGTAGTGCAAACATTATCAAATTAATAACAATGTACTTAAACTACGGAATAACCATAATTTTAATATATTTGCCGCTTGTTTTTATGGAGTTTTTTTAATAAAAGAGAATTTAATATAGAAAGTTTTTAGTGATGAGAAAAATAGTAATTACCATTGGCGTGTTAGTTTTGGGAGTTAGTGCCTTTGGGCAACTCTCTAATAATGCTTTTAATCTAAATAATGATTATGGAGATCTTAACATGAGACGTTTTATAGATGGAGACCTTATTTGGAAAAGAGCTTTGGTAAGTAACGAAACGATATTAAAAATCAATCATAATGGTGATTTTACTGAGGGTACAAGAATAATGGGGACTAAATTGATCATTGATGGCAATGTAGGAGTTGGAACAAATAATCCAACTGCCACTTTCCAAATAAACAAAAGTGGTACTATTGGAGGTGTCTGGAAACCAAATAATAGTTTTTTAACATTGAATGATAATAATGGATCTTCATTACTTATGGATACTAACGAAATTTATGGAAGTAATACATTACATATTGGAACACGAACTGGTGATATCATAAAATTTCGAAGTATTACGGATACGAGTCATAGTGATAAAGTTGTAATAAAAGCAGATGGTAAGGTGGGGATAGGCACTAACAATCCAAGTGCAATGTTACATGTTGCTCAGGGAAGTCAACTAAGAAAAACAGCTATTGGGCTAACAACAGCATCAGCCGAAAACGGTTGGATTAGAGATGAGTGGCTTACAGGATCTTATGGACCCGCAAAATGGGATCAAAATAGTAAAAAATGGATACGTCCTGGCGGTACCTATAATGACATTGGAGGAATTGTATATCAGGATGAAGGAACCTACTTTCTTAGAGAAAAAGCTGGAACAAAGTTAGAATATACCAATGGTGAATTCTTAAATACTGCTTTTATGTTTGCTCATATTGCCACCGGCAATGTAGGCATCGGCACTACAGATACCAAAGGATATAAACTAGGAGTCAAAGGAAAAATCGCTGCAGAAGAAGTAAAAGTAGCCTTATATAACAACTGGCCAGATTACGTTTTCGAGGAAAGCTACAACCTCCCTACCCTACAACAAGTAGAGGCTCATATCTCAGAAAATGGACATCTGATCAATATACCATCAGCCGCAGAAGTTGAAGAAAATGGTATCCTACTAGGAGAAATGAATGCCAAACTGCTAGAGAAAATCGAGGAACTGACCTTATATACCATTGCTCAAGAAAAACAATTAAAAACTCAGGAAGAGAAAATCAAAAATCAAGAAAGTAGAAATACGAAATTAGAAACCAAAAACACTGAATTAGAAGCGCGATTGGCAAAGATTGAGGCTTTGTTAAGTGGGAAAAAATAATTTAAAAAAAATAAGAATGAATATGAAAAAATATATTGTTTATTTATTTCTATTTAGCACATGGATAGGAATCGGGCAAGAACTGAATACCTATAGTCCTGTCTCACCAACAGCAGCTAGTTTAGGTAAATTTGGGGTATTCCCCGTAAATATGAATTTAGGGACTACAAATATATCGATCCCTTTATATACCATAAAACAAGGAGATATAGAAATCCCTATTAATTTAAGTTATAATGCAACTTCGGGAATTCGTGTAAACGAAGAAGCTTCCTGGGTAGGATTAGGATGGACATTAAATGCTGGTGGAGCTATCATTAGAAATGTAAAAGGACAACCGGGTAGTAGTACAATTCTTGATTTGGAGAATGTTGAATTCAATGCTATTTACGACAGTTATTTTCAAGATGTTTCCCAAGGGGTAGCCGACTCTGCTCCAGATGAATATTTGTTTAATTATTCAGGGAATTCAGGAAAATTTTATTATAATCAGGAGCTATCCAAATATGTTTTTATAGATTACAAACCTATTACCATATCATCAAATGATGGTGATTTTCAAGCACTTTTAGAAAATGGACAGCGATTGAATTTTAATGATCATGAAAGTGTAGATAATTGGCACGAACATGGGAAACCCCTTTCCTATAGAAAATTTAATACCGCATCGTATCTTACCCGTGTAACCTCTGTTAATCAAACAGATCATATTACTTTTGATTATGATGATCATTCGTTTGATAAGGCAAAAGAAAAAATCGGGGATCAGATTTCAATGGAATTGGCAATAGTAAATGCATCAAGTTTTATACCTCTTCCTCCCCAGGTTAGTCGTCAGACAGGTGGTTACAAATCATACGAAAAAACACTCCGACAAATCAATTTTAAAGCGGGATATGTGCTATTTGATTATAGTATGGACAGAACAGATAGTCAGTCCCCTAAACTAAATCATATTAAGGTATATTCTACCATTAATGGAGTAGATACGCTTATCAAGCAAATAACCTTTAATTATAATTATTATTCCCGATCTGGAGGAGGGTATGACACACTTAATCAAAACTTAACAGGGCCAGGCGTTCGCAGTTCCTTAAGATTAACTAGTGTTGATTTATATGAGAATACTACAGCACCTCAATCGTATAGTTTTGAGTATAATCCCAGAGAATTACCTATACGTACTTCTTCTGGACAGGATTTCTGGGGATACGCCAACACCAATACAGGTAGCTATATGCATAGACATAATACGATCTTTCATAGCATGTCTGATTCTTCAAAAAGTACTGCAATGGTTCCATTTGTGGCGGAAGTAGGGACAGGAGATAGAAACGCCGATGAAGTAGCCATGCAATCGGGGATTTTAACAAAAATCACCTACCCAACAGGAGGATATACCGAATTTGAGTATGAAGCGAACAAGTATAATACAACCATAAGAAAACCAATTTACAATGCTGTAAGTAATTCTTATACAGTAGGCTCTCCTGACACAGGTTGTGGGTCAAGTAATTTAGCTACTAGTTTTACGATTCCTCAGGAAGTATTAGAACCGAAAATACGGTTTTCTTTTCTTCCTTGTCAAAATAACCAAAATGCAAGAAATGCATATGCAAAACTGAATGATGCCACTTATAAAAGAAAAAGCATTCCTTTTAGTGAAGAAACTGATAATGGATATAGTGAAACAGTCAATCTATTTACAGATAGAACTTATCAGTTAGAGCTCAAAGAATTAGCCAATTCTATTCCTAATTATATTTGCACAGGAATAAGTGCAAGTGTTAGTTGGAAAGTTTTGGATGGGTATGAAGAAGAAGAAAAAGAAATATTGGTGGGAGGATTACGTATCAAATCCATTACCAATTATGATGGGGTCGATATCGAATTTACTTCTAAGAAAGCGTATGAGTATGATACTCCTCGGGTTTTAATCCCCGTTGCTGAAAGAGATTATAGAAAAGTACATAAAGTACATCTTGAACCGAAATTTCTAAACATTATTACCTCATACCCTACCTATTCTCTAAATGTGAATGGAGGACCAGCAGCAGAGTATACAGAAGTAACAGAATATCATTATGACAATAACGACATCGATAATGGTAAGATCGTTTATGAATATGAACCGACTCCTGCTTACCGTATTATGGATATAGGTGGGGATGTTACGGGGTCCGAGTTCACGTTATTTGAACATCCAGATTCTTATCAAGATTTTTGTCTAACTCCAATTGGGGGATCTTTAGATAAAACTTACATTCCTCAAATGCCCGAAGTTGGATTTGGAAATTTTGTGAATTATGTTACAAAAAGTTGGGCAGGCGGAAGTTTAAAATCTAAAAAAGTATATAAAAGATTTGGTGATACATATTTACCTCTCAGCTATATAGAAAACAATTATACGCTTGTAGACGAAACAGAATTAGCCGTAAATTATGTTCATCCTACGGGGCCTGATGGATTGCATACTGGCGGTTCTGGCGGTTATTCAGTTTGTAGTAGTGCAAATTTTTCATATTCTTATAATAGAGGTTTTATTTCTTTTGGTAAAAAACTATTAACATCAACTCTGGAGACTACCTATGACACAAATGGAGAAAACCCGATTACTACTGAAAAAAGTTATACTTATGATCATCCTAATTATTTTTTAACAGAACAAAAAACAAAAAATAGTGTAGGAGAAGAATTAATTACCAAAAATTATTATCCTGATAATGTGACAGATTTGTCGGGATTAACTTTTTCCCAACAATCCGCTATAGAACGGTTACAATCTGATGATTTACATCAGATTGCTACTACTATCCAAACAGAATCTCTAAAAAAAGAAGGGAATACTTTTAATAAAATAAATACGAACCGTACTTTATTCCGTGATTGGGGAGGTAGTAATGTATTACCTGAATTTGTTCAGACTCTAAAAGGAGAAGTGAATACTATTAATACCTTTGAAGACAGAGTACAATATAGTTATTACCCTAATGGTAAACCCAAAGAACTGTATAAAGCTAATGGAATCCCTATTGTATACATCTGGGGATACCAAAATGAATATCCTATTGCTAAAATTGAAAATGTTACTTATAATCAGGTTCAATCTTTTATCCTAAATCTGGTTACCAAATCCAATGCCGATAATGACCGTACTATCAGGTATACTGGTAATGAAGGTAAGCTAAGAGAGGACTTAGATAGGTTACGTACTGTTTTTCCTAATGCAATGATCTCCACCTATACCTATGATCCGTTGATTGGAGTGACCAGTATGACCGATCCAAGGGGATATACGATATATTACCAATATGATGATTTCAACCGATTAGAATTTATAAAAGATGCTGATGGGAATCTGATATCAGAAAATAAGTATAACTACAAAAACTAAGCAACCGATGAAAAATATATCACAATATATCGTTATAGCCTTACTTTTTGTAGGGATTCGTATGAATGCACAGGTAGAGGCTGTAGTAACCATACAAAATAAGACTATTACAGCTTCCAGTGCAGAGGCAGATCGTCTTCCGGTAGCCACACAGTCGATTATCATTAAGCCGACTACCCTGATACAAGCAGGAAGTAATTTCCATGCCGTTATCAGTGCAGACCCGTATATTAATCTATCACTAGACGATACTCAAAACTATATCTTTACCAGAAGCTATCAAACTGAAATGAGTACACCTAATGGGATCATTAACAATAAAGATGTCATTGAGGGAGTTACTTATTTTGATGGCTTAGGAAGACCAAAGCAGCAGATTGGGATCAAAGCCTCTAATGACAAACAGGATATTGTAACCTTTATAGACTACGATGAGTATGGGCGGCAAGAAAAAGAATACCTCCCCTATGAAGCCACAGGAACCTTAGGAAGCTATAGAACCAATGCAGAAAGTGCTACCGCATCTTTCTACGACGAACCAAAATATCAAAATACGGCTAATCCTTTTTCAGAAACAGCTTTTGAGCCATCGCCACTGAACCGAGTGCTAAAACAAGCCGCTCCGGGATATGACTGGAGAATGGGTGGAGGTCATGAAATAGAATTTGGGTACGAAACCAATACAGCAACAGAAGTACGTTTGTTTACCATAACGTTTACCAATGATGATACAGAAATACCCACTTTAACAGGAGGTACTACTTTTTATGGAGCAAATGAGCTGTATAAATCCGTTACCTATGATGAAAATCATACTTCTGGCACAGCACATTCCACCGAAGAGTTTAAGGACAAACAAGGAAGAGTTATTCTTAAAAGAACCTATGCTTCGACAGACTCAGCAACCCCAGAAGCTCATGATACTTACTATGTATATGATGATTTTGGGAATCTTACCTATGTGATTCCTCCAAAAGTAACCATACACAATACAGAAGGTGTCTCTGACGAGGAACTTACTGAACTGTGTTATCAATATAGGTATGACTATAGGAATCGTTTAATAGAAAAGAAAATACCCGGTAAAGGAGAAGAATATATTGTATATAACAAGTTGGATCAACCTGTGATGACCCAGGATGCAAATCAAAGATCAAGATCAGCTTGGTTATTTACCAAGTATGATGCCTTTGGCAGGGTTGCCTATACAGGTAAAACCTCTGATAACCGTGATAGAGATGCAATACAAACAGAAATCAATGCCTTGACGGGCAATCTATGGGTAACAAGAGGAGCACCTGTACTGATTGGTGGAGCCACTATGTATTACGATAATGGAGGCTATCCCAATGCACAAAATGCCGAAGTACTGACCATTAATTACTACGATGATTATTCATTTTTGGGTAGCGAAGATGCTTTGTTTAACAATCCTGGTACAACATATAATCAAAACATCACTCCTAACACTAAATCTCTGGCAACAGGATCTAAAGTAAAGGTGTTAAGCACCTCTTTTTGGATTACTACAGCTACCTATTATGATGCCAAAGCAAGACCTATCTACATCGTTTCTCAAAATGAATACCTAAACACTACAGATATTGCAGAAACTAAGATGGATTTCGTAAAAGCCCTAGAATCCAAAACTACGCATATCAAGGATGATAACACTCCGATTGTAACCATAGACACCTTTACCTATGATCATATGGGAAGGTTACTGGAACAAAACCAGAAAATAGATTCACAAACAACCGAACAGATCGTTGCCAACACCTATGATGAATTAGGACAGTTAGCAACTAAAGAAGTCGGTGGAGGATTACAAGAAGTAGATTACACCTATAATGTTAGAGGATGGTTGACCAACATTAACAATGATACTAAGAATGACGATGATCTTTTTAATTTTAACATCAAGTATAATGATATAACCGATTCAAGTAAGAAACTCTTTAATGGAAATATCAGTCAGACCAGTTGGAATACTACTAATGGCACTGTTACAGACCCAAGCACAGGTAATCCAATAAGTACGAGCTATACCTATAGTTATGATGCGCTAAACCGTATTACCGCAGCAACAGACAATACTGGTCATTATAATCTTACAGGGGTATCCTATGATAAAAACGGAAATATCCGTACCTTAGAGCGACAAGGACTTAGACAACCAAATACTGATGATTTTGGAGTGATGGATAACCTAGCATACACCTATGACATAGGAAATAAACTAAAAAATGTGACCGATGGAAGTGGTATCCATCAAGGATTTAAAGATGGGAATACTTCTGGAGATGATTATAGCTATGATGTTAATGGGAATATGACGGAAGATAAAAATAAAGGGATTAGTAACATTAGTTATAATCATTTGAATTTACCTATAGTAGTTGCTATAGGAGCATCTACTATTGAGTATAAATATGCTGCTGACGGAAGTAAATTATCCAAAACGTTCAATGCGAAACAAGCTATTACAACAGTATATGCTGGTAATTATATATATGAAAACAATACTCTAAAATTCTTTAACCATCCAGAAGGGTATATAGAACCAAATGGACAAGGTGCTTTTGATTATGTATACCAGTATAAAGACCATTTAGGGAATATCAGGCTCTCATACTCAGACAAAGACAATGACGGGAAAATCGATGTTTTACGAAACGATGTTGATGTGGATGGCGACAATGATAACCATATGGAAATCTTAGAAGAGAAGAACTATTATCCCTTTGGACTACAACATAAAGGGTATAATACCGGTATTGTTGGGACTAAACATAACTATGGGTTTGGTAATAAAGAGGAGAACTCTGAGTTAGGGTTAGAGTGGTTAGATTTTGGTGCTCGAAGTTATGATCCTGCTATAGCTCGTTGGACGTCTATAGATCCTGTCACCCATTTTAATATGTCTACTTATACGGCTTTTGATAATAATCCTGTATATTTTGCTGATCCTTCTGGGACTACTACAGTAAGTTCTATAACAGAAGCTTGGAATGCAACGCCAGAAAACGGGAGCAGTACTTGGAATTCTGATGGGAATGGTGGCTTTTGTGATGATTGCCCACAAGAAGGACAAGCTAGAACGCAAAAAGTAAGCCACACTAATGGTCTTGATGGTATGGAAACATATTCATACGAAAAGCAAATTTATCATTCTGGTGGAGTTGATGGATTAGGCAAGGGATGGGTGTCAGAGAGCAGGTATTTTGAAGCGTTTAGGTCTACAATTAGAAAAATAGGACAAGGTCAAGCATCTATTGAAATACTGGGCAATTATAACTTTACTGATGATGTCTTAATAGCTATGTCTTCGTGGGCAATGCAAGCTTATGACTATTACGGAGGTCAAGTGCCATTGGCTCGAGGAAACTTGGATGAAGATACTATAATTTTTGAGCTTTTATTATTTAAAGCTCCTGTTTCCAAGTTAGCCAATTTAGGAAAAATGTCATTTTGGTCAGGCCGTGGAACAGAATTAGCTGCAAGAAGAGCAGGATTTACTGTATTAGGGAGGACAAATGCAGGTAAAAATATGATAAAATTAACATCGGGAATGAATAGAGCACAATCTGGACCTTATTGGGATAGATTATCTGCGGCACTTGCACGGACATTTAAAAAAGGCAGCACGGCTAATGTATATCTTTCTAGAAGTTATATGAAAACACCTGGCTTTAAAAATTCTACATGGATGAGAATAGAAAGACCTATTTTAGAGGCAAATGGTATAAAGATTAAGTATAATTATATTGATTAATTATGAATACGGAAAAATTATATAAGAAGATAATTCCACCTGACGATTATGAAAATAGAAGAGACTTTTATAATGGAGATTTAATAGATAATTTAAATCAAGAAGAAAGGGTATTAATTGAGAATATGCTTATTGAAGATTTAGTATCAAGACATGATTTGTTAGTTATAGAAACATTAGCTAATCTTAATTCAAAAAAATCAACAGAGGTTATAGAAAAAAGGTTGGAAGAAATAGAAGAGCCTTTTGATAAAATTATTATAGCTAGTTGTCTTTATAAATTAAATAAAGATAAACATAAAATGATAGATGTTGCCTATGATAATTTTTTGTTGATTAGAGATGATTATGCTAAAACGTCTTTGTTTTATTATTTAGGAAGTTTTAACGAGCCTAAGTTAAATTCACTTTTAAAGTCGTATAACAATGATAAAAATATATTATTAGCTCATAATTCTAAAGCCGCTATGCAATCCCCCTAGCGCCCGAATCGCTATGATGTCAATGGAAATATGATCCAAGATCTAAATAAGGGCATTAATTTAATCACCTATAATCATTTAAACTTACCTACAGAGATCATAAAACAGGTTCATTTTGAAGAAATTGATTATGTATATGATGCCACAGGAAACAAATTAAGCAAAGAAGTACTATCAAATAATTCAGTAAATCGTACTTTATACGCCGGTAATTATATTTATGAAGATAATAACTTAAAATTCATTAACCATCCAGAAGGATATATAGAACCCCGCTAGCGGCCGAATCCTTCGGGTGACGTCAAAGCTTGGCGGGTAAGAGTAAGAAATAAATAGTAATAAGCAGTCAATTAGAAATAGTTGACTGTTTTTTTATGCATAAGTATTACGAGCTTTTGCCCCCGCTAGCGCTCGAATCCTTTCGAGTGCCGTCACAGTGTCTCGTCCTAAAAAAAGTTTACATATTTTACATTAATCCTAAAATAGATTTACATCTATATCTTAATCCTATTATTGGTTTACAATAATAGGATTTTTTAAATAATAATTCTTCCATAGTTTTTGAGTTTTTATATTATTTTGATGTACTTGATTTGGTGTAAGGTTTCCTATACTCATATGTGGTCTTTCATTATTATATAGTTCAACGACAGTTTTTAATAGCTCCTCAGCTTCCTTTTGATTTTCTATTTGATAATCATTTAGATATTCTTCTTTAATAATTCCATTTACTCGTTCTGCTATTGCATTTTCTAATGGATCTCCATTTTGAGTCATACTAATTTGAATGTTATTGGTTTGCAACAATTTCACATATTCATTACTGCAATACTGAGTTCCTCTATCGGAATGATGTATTAGTTTAGAGTTATCTTCTAAGTTTTCTGATAGATTAGATATTGCCATTTGTAATGCTTTGATTGTCTCAGAAGTCAGTAAACTATCAGCTAAATGATGTCCAACAATTTTTCTTGAGTATGCCCCGCTAGCGCCCGAATCCTTTCGGGTGACGTCAAAGCTTGGCGGGTAAGAGTAAGAAATAAATAGTAATAAAACAGTCCCGCTAGCGCTCGAATCCTTTCGAGTGCCGTCACAGCTTGGCGGGTAAGAGTAAGAAAATAAAGCTAAGAACCAGTTAAATTGATTGGTAGCTGGTTTTTTTATGCTATAGATTTAAGTTTTACATTTTTGATAAGTGCTAGCGCCCGAATCCTTTCGGGTGACGTCAAAACTTGGCGGGTATGAGTAAGAAAACAAATAACAATAATCAGTTACAGAAATGTAGCTGGTTATTTTATGAGTATGTTACTCTGGCCTTTGCTTCACGCAAAAAAGTATCAATTAC
>CANMKK010000028.1 GCA_947498455.1 uncultured Aquimarina sp. | reverse complement strand
AAGCAAAAAGAAAAATCCTACATCATTATCATAATGTTTTTTTATAATATTTTTTGTTAATCAAACATACGAGGTCTCCAAGACCTGTGAGGTCTGGATTATTCTAAAGTATATTTACTTTCGATTTCTAATTTTTTAAGGTGTATTTGTTCAAAGTTTAATTTTCCATCAAATAAATCAAGAATAAAAGTTCTGTTTATTTTTGTGGCCAAATTTGACAAATAACTAGCATAAGAAGAGTGCTGATATTTTCTGAAGTCTTGAATAAGACCATGTTTTTGCGGATTGAGATGTGTATAAACTATTAATTGGATTAAGTATTTTTCATTGTCAATTCTCTTTCGTGAAAAACGATCTTTAAAAAGGCTGCCGTTTCTTTCATATGCCTTATTAATAGCTTTGGAATATGTATTAAACATATTCGAAAATTTTTGTGAAATAGCTTTTGATTCTTGTTTTGGTTTTGTTTTTAAAACTAGATGAAAATGATTAGGCAATAAACAATATGCATAGATGTCACAAATATCAACGAGATACTTATTCATTAGATTCAGGAAATAGAGATAATTCTTTTCTTCCTTGAATATATTTTCTTTATTGTTTCCTCTATTATAAATATGAAAATAAGTGTCTTCTACTAGTGGTTCATATTTCATTTACTCATTTTTTTATTGCTTAGGTTAGCCTTCACAGGTCTTAGAGACCTCGTGAGGTCTGAGTATTATATGTTAAAATCACTTCTCCAACCCCTTTTTTAACACATTCTGAATGCCTGATAGGTGTTCACTAAATTGCATCATTTGTGCTAATACCTGTGCCATTTCGTTTTTGTCTCCGAATCCTTTTAGTTTATTATTTTTCACAAAAGTCTCTTTGATTGTTTCCCAACGTGTACTTTCTTCATCAGAAATGGTTTCGGTCAGTTCTTTATACTTTAATAAATTCGCTTCCGCAGCACTGGTTAGAGTTTGTGATTCGTTTTCGTAATGGGAGAGGAGCAAGGTTTGTAATTCTTTCTCATTCATAATAGGAACGACTTTAGCTACTAATTTACTCATATCCCGATAAGAACCCTGTAACTTAAAAGAAGGTTCTGTTCGATAAGAATCTTCCATGGCAGCAGATTGGATATAGGTTGCATTAACTTGCATTACTGTATTACGTATGGTAACCACTTTTTCTAGTACAGCCAGGTAATCCTGTACTTCTTGTTTGGAGTGATTGCCTTTTAATTCGATATTTTCATGAGTACCGGTTTCTGCCATTTCTATTAAGCCATAGATATCTTCAAAATACTTACTACTTAGTTGATGTAATACCGGATTAGAGGTCAGGGCATTCTCGATCAAACTTAATCTAAACAAGTCTGCTGTATCACCAATAATATCACCCAGATTGTATATATCAGCTCGATTGGCTAACATATCTGGTATCTGAAACTTTTCTCCACTTTCTGTATACGGATTTCCGGCCATAATGACACAGAACTTTTTACTTCGTAAATCATATGTTTTTGGTTTTCCATTATACACCCCTTCAATCTTACGGGTTCCATCGGCTAGTGAAATAAATTTTTGTAAAAACTCTGGGTTGCAATGTTGTATGTCATCTAGATATAACATTACATTATTTCCCATTTCGAAAGCAAGATTCAGTTTTTTTAATTCTTCTCTGGCAGCAGCATTATGGGCTGCCATTGGATCAACAGAGGTTACTTCATGACCAATTGCAGGTCCATTGATTTTCATGAATACAAGTCCTAAACGATTGGCCATATATTCCATTAGGGTCGTTTTACCATATCCAGGAGGAGATATTAATAGTAACATCCCCATTCTATCGGTACGCTTATTGTCTCCAAGACTACCAAGTTGTTTGGATAAATTATCTCCAAATAAAGGAAGATAAACCTGATCGATCAATTTATTACGAACAAATGAGGACAATACCTTTGGTTTAAACTCATCTAGTTTTAGATCTTCCTTTAAAGTTTCGGTTACCGAATGTTTAGCTTCTCGATACGCTTCAAAAGCTGGAACTTCTATATTACTAAACTGAGATAGTTTTGAAATAAAATCGTGATAATTAAACTGAAAAATACCTTCAATAATAGTTACATGACTTCCTTTTAACTCTTCTATCGATTGAGAAGGGTTTACATGAATTACTTCTGAAACTGATTCGTTTTTGAATAATAAAACACAAACGACTTCTTGTGTATATTTCGTTTGAGAAGGGTGATAAAGCTTAAGGTATGAAGTTACCCATTGTGATCCTAAATTAATTTTATCAATCCATTCTTGAGGTTCATTGCCATCTACCTGTGTGTCAAATTCGAGTGTTTTTTTCAGTTTACTAAATACTTTTTTCTTTTTTAGCTCAGTACTAAAAGTTTCATACAATTCATGAGCTGTTTGGCTGATACAGAATGTTTGATTGCTTTGTAGTTCTGCAAATAAATAGCTAGCTATATTTGTAGTAGTTTCAATTTCAGCATCAAAAGGTAAGCTTTGTATTACTTCGGATTCTGATATCTCTTTATTGAGTGAGTTAATTAATCTTTGATGTTCATTACTATCAGGGAAAATAGTCAACACTTCTCCTGAAGCCTTAATGGTATGATTCCAATATGATTGCTTTTCAGCATCCAAACTGTGCCAGAAATATTGAGCAAATGCTCTAGTGTTTGCAGAAAAACGAAGCAATCCAAGGTCATGATCCTTAGTAATTAATATTTTAAGAATTTTTGCTGCATCTACGTCGTGCACGCCTTTTACATACCCTTCGGCATAGTTTTTACTGCTTTCTGACTTTACTACTTCTAGCAACTCTTCTTCTGTGGCATTGAGAAGTTTTTCGGTGTCTAATGATGCGAAAATTTTATAAGCTAGGTAGTTTGCACGATACACTTCCTGATTTTCGGAAATTAATTCCTGATCCCAGTATTTTCTAGATTGCAGTAAAATTTCATTTTCAATTTCTTGATAAAAATCAGTTCCTGTTAGGTGATATTGTAAGGTGTTATTTTTATAAATGATAGTAAGGTCTAAAGGTTGCCTATTAACCCCGAATTTATGTTTCCCTAGTTTGATGATATTTTCACCATCTTCGTATAGATCTTGTTTGTCTTTTAATTTACGCGTAGCATCTTCTTTGGCAACCTTAAGCGCAGTTTCTATAGTTTCTGCTTTGCCTGCATCATCAAGAGTCATCAGGTCATTTATGATGTCTCTAAGCTTATTAATCATTAGATCAGAAGCAAAGTATCCATTGATATCAACTACAGAATTGAAGCTAAATGCTTTTTTGGTAACACCTTTCAATATTCTGTTTGCAGCATTTTCTAGGGCTACTGCTTTTTTGTTCCTTGATTCAATGAGGCTGTTTTTACGAGCTTCGAATGCATTGTATACTTCTTCGCGTTTCTCAATGATCTCCGTTATAAATTCTTCGAAATCGGCAAAACGTCCTTCCAGGTCTTCTAATTGTACAGATACTTTGTTAAGTAATTCGTCTGTTTTCTCAGGAGTATTGGCAATATCCAGATAATTAATAATACTCTGATCTACTAATTTTAGTTGTGCTGCAAATTCAGCACTTGCTTCTTTACTTCCTAAAGATTTTATTTTATTTTTTATACCCGCTTTTAGCTGATTAATCGTCGCGAAAATCAAAGATATATTATCAATAATCTTGGTAGAATGCGAAGTGTCTTCGATCTGTAGGTTGGAGACAATATCAATTAACATTTCTAAATCTTTAGCAATCTGATTGACTTCATCTTCGAGTTTTTTTGCCTCGATTACCTTTTTGATTGTATCAAGATGTGTTTGCTTTTCTTCGACACGAGTATGATAGGGGAGAAGTGCCTTGTCGTTTAATAAGAACTGAACACATCGCTGAGAAATTTTATCTGTTTGTTCAGCAATTTCGGTTTCGAGTGTGTCAATGAATTCTTTGTTGACGTATCGAATATCATTCAGCCCTATTACTTCGCCTCTTAGTGTACGTAACTGTGCTAATACCTGAACAAAATCATCAATGGATCGAAAAGAACTGCTTTTTATTTTTCCGAAAATTGCGGTAGCCTTATCTTCGGTTTCTTTGGTTACATTGGTTGCAGTTCTGCGTAGCTGAACTACTTTTTCGAATTCATCAATAGCAGCATTTGCAGCATTATTGATTTCACCTAAAGGAATATCCAGTCGATGGGTATCTTCTTCCCGAATCCAATAGTAACTATCTGTGATATCACTAGAGAATTTAGCAAGATCATCATATAAACCATCATAATTGTCTTCTTTGTTTAATAGTGTGATTAGCGCATGGCATTCTGCCATTGCTTTCACGATATCTTTATTTCCGATTTTGTATAATAAGGTGTCAGTATGCTCTGAAGGAATAATGGTGCCTTTGATAAAAGGTGTTTGCCAAATCTGAATTACGTGATGTTTTGTTTGTTCATCTTCTGTTCTGAAATAGCATAATTCACCATTTTCTAATATGGTAAAACCATTACAAATAATTGGTGTTTTTACTTCTTGCTCTATGACATTATAGGACATAATGGTATATAGCCCTTTTTCACTTTGATAAAAAACATATAGAAAATCTTCTCCATTAGGAGAACTTATTTTTTCCTGAAAAGTAACATCCGAAATTTCATGCGTAAATAGTTTAAACTCTCCGGATTGTAAGTAATAACCATTAGGATAGATGATTCCTTGATCATCTGGGAGTAGTATACAAGCGTCTTTAATACATTCAATTTTTTTTACTTCTTGTATTTTATGATTGTATACAAAATACCGCGGTGATTCCTGAAAGGGCTTAATTTCTAACGCAATTAAATTGCCTAGATTGGCATATCGATACTGTCCATCATCTAGTGTCTGATCTACTAGTTCTACAGCTTCATTGTAGATTCCTTTTCCGTCATCAGTATTGTCTTCTATCTTTATGGTCAGGTCTCCTCCGACTGTTTCTACAAATACTTTATCCAGAATTGAAATATGCGGATGAGAACCATATCGATGCATATCACGAGTTACCTCTGTCCACTCAAAATCATATTGTTTGGGGAACTTAAACTCATGTTCACTACGATTATCGATATAGGTAAGTGAACCTTCATTGATCAACCATTTAAAAGTTTTGATATCCGAAACACTTTCACTTAGTTGAAAGACCATGTGTAAGTAATTACCAACGATTGCAAACTTAGAAAAGATGGTATTACGATAGTATTTATAGAGATTGGTAAAATCATTGATAAATACGGTATCATTGATGAGATCTAGTTTTTTATGTGCAAAATGATCTTCTACATAGGTATATATACTAAATACATCTTCTAGTTTGATCTCGGTCCGTAATCCAAAATGTACATTATATCCAAAAAGGCAATACTCACCTATAGTTACAATATCTCGAGCAATACAGTTATTTTCTGTGTTGATACGATTATTGGCAATAAGCTTGGTTTCTACACTACCAAAGACTTCTTTCCGGGCATCATTAAGTTGTGTAAGACGATTCTGGAGTTCACTCTTTTGTTTTTGCAAACGTTTCTGAATGATCTCGTATGTACCTCCGTCTAATTGTATTTCGTTAGTATTGGTTTCTTTCATAGTTGTTTGTGTCTAATCATTACCTGTTTTCATAAGGACTTCGACAAGCTCAGTCTGACATTAGCTGAATTTTGTTGTGGTGTCAGACTGAGCCTGTCGAAGTCTTTACAAGGATGCATAGTTTCATTCTACTTTTTTATTTTATTATTAAATTGAGTGTAGTTTTTAGAATATTCAATCAATTTATCCCAGTTTTCTTCAATTAGAGCTATTTTTTTTCTTCTGCTCCAACCTTTTAGTTTTTTTTCGATCTTAATAGCTTCACTTGGATCCGTAAAAGATTCAAACCATTTCAATTCTACAGGTCTTCTTTTAAAAGTATATGCATCTTTTTTTAAACCGATATTGTGTTCTAGAATTCTTCGCTCTAGATCATTAGTAATACCAATATAAAATGATTCATCTTTACATTGGATGATATATACAAAATATAATTTCATTACTCAATCTTAGCAATTTTCGAATTTTTCGGATTTTTTGTATCATAAATAATAGTTATAGAATCGCCTACTTTACCCGTTTTACTGAAATACAAATCATGCTCGTGTCTATAAATCTCTTGTATTTTGATATATTGTTTTCCATCCACAAGGTATCTATAAGTAATATGGATATTGTCTACGGACGGAACCATATCATTGTCATATTTGTTGGATTCGATTTTTTCTATAATAGCTTTAGAGTTTATGCCGTTTTTTAGAATCCCTTTTTTGTTAAAATAGGTGTTCATTCCTAAAATACTGATAGCTACTATGGCCACTACAATTAATCCTATAAATTTTTTGTTCATTTTTGATAGATTATATTATTTATAAGGTACAAAAGAAACTCCAGGATCATTTTGGAAATATGAGAACACTACCCCAATAAGAAAAACAGAAATACATAAACTGATAATTGCAATAAATAGATTTCTAATTCTAGCCTTTTTCTGTTGTTGTTTCATTTTATGTCTAATCTCAATCAAAACCTCTTCAGAAACGGCTTCTACTTTAATTCCCTTACTTTTTTTGTCTGATGATGTCCACCCATCAAAGGCTTCTCTTTTACTTCTTCTACTATTATTTTTAAGCGATGTTAGCATCGCGGCAGTTGCACCTCCGAATCCCATAATTAAACCGTTATTAAAAGTTAAACAAATCCCATTAGTCAATCCCTTACTACCCCAAAGTAAGTTCACGACTTTCTGGGATTGACTTTATGGGTTTAAAAATGTATGTATGATTATATTCATATAGTATCCATTGTAGCTATAGAGCCAGAATAGCTCTCTAAACTACGTTTTTAATGGAAATGTTATTTAGCTCAATTTTTTATCAGATAACCCTAGGCCTTTCGCAAGGTTAAATAGGTTGCTGAATAAATCGTTTTCCTCCTGATTGGATGATTTTTGTTTTAAGTCCATTAAAATATTGGCAATGGTCAGATTCTTAATATCCTCTGAAGAGATTCCGTATTTAGTTGCAAACTCTTTTACTTTTTCTAAGAGGTTTCCTTTTACATCATCACTTCCTAAAATGGCATCTTTTATATCCTGGATATTATCAGAGTGTTTTACTAATCTGTCAATTCCTTTAGCCTTGGTAATCTGACCAACAATTTGATCAAAGAACATAGTTTCTCCACCTACGATATCGATATTCGCTGCTTTAAGTGCCGCTCCGATTACATCTGCTTGCGCATAAGCAATCTCTTTTTGGATATTGATATGTGCCAGATCCACTTGTAATTCTTTATCTAATCGTAGTTTGAATTCTTCATGTTCTTTACCTACACCATCTAACTTTTTCATCGCTTCGGCTTTTTCTTCGATTCCAGCAGCTTCTGCTAATGCGATTTCTTTATCCCCAATTGCTTTGGCAAGTGCTTTTTCTTTATCTCCAAGAGCAATGGCAAGTGCTTTTTCTTTGATTACTTCTGCTTCTGCAATTCCTTCTTCTTTTACGGCTTCTGCTTTGGCTAGTATTCCTGCAGCTTCTGCTTTTGCTTTTTTCTCTATGATATTTGCTTCTACGATTCCCTGACGCTCATTAGCATCTGCTTTTGCGTGCATTACTTGTGCTTCAGACATACCAATGGTAGCTTCTTCTTTAGCGGTTGCTTCTGCTAACGTCTTACGTGCTTCTGCTTCTTTTTCACTCGCTTCTTTTTGTGCCTGTGCTTCGATATTTATTTCTTCTGCTTTTTGCTTGGCAGCTTCTTTTTGCGCTTCTGCCGCTTTAATAGTTGTAATTAAAGCTTCTTGTGCATTGGCTTCTGCGATTGTAATTTTTACTTGTTTCTCACGATCTGCAGTTTTAAAAGCTTCGATGTCTTTCATGTTTTCTTGCTCTTCTACCACACCTTTTTCTAGTGTTACGCGATCACGAATTACATCTTGGATATTTTTCTTTTCTACTTCTACTACTTTTTCTTTTTCGATTTGAGCCAATGTAACAATTCGTTCACGTTCTGTTGCCTCTAACATTCTGTCTTTTTCTACTCTCTCTGTTTCTACTACATCTGTACGTTGTTTGTTCTTTTCAGCAACTATGATCTGGCGCTGCATATTTTCTTCAGCGACTTGTACCTTTTCTTCTGTAGCTATACGAGCAGTTTCTGATTTTAAACGTTCTTCTTCCGATACTTTTAATATCTCTGCTTCTTCACGTGCTTTGATATTGGCAATTTCACGTCTTTGCTGTTCTTCTTTTTCTGCTAATTGCTTATCCAATTCTAGAATGGCTTCACGTGCTTCTACATCCTGCTTACGGATTACCTTTTCTTCATCGCGTTTGATAAGGTTAGATTTTACATTTTGTGCAGCGGTAAGCTCCGTAATTTTTTTGATTCCTTCTGCATCCAGAATATTATCTGGTTTCATAACATTCAATGATGTTTGCTCAAGATCATCTATCGCACAATCATCTAAGATATACCCGTTAAGATCTGTACCAATGATATTAACTATTTCATCTCTAAATTCACGTCTTGCCTCATATAATTCTACAAACTCGAATTTTTTTCCAACAGTTTTTAAAGCTTCAGAAAATTTAGCATCAAATAAATTACGGAGTACATCTATTTCGGAAGCTCTCTCACACCCTATAGTTTGGGCAACGTTTATAATATCGGCAGTAGATTTATTTACTCTAACAAAGAAGGCTACTTTTATATCTGCTCGGATGTTATCTTTACAAATTAACCCATTAACGCCAGTTCTTTCGATTTCTAGTTTTTTAACGGAAATATCCATAATTTCCATTTTGTGAAGAACTGGAACTACTAATCCAGCATTAAAAAAAACTTTAGTACCCCCCATTCCTGTTCTTACAAGGACTTTACCCTGGATGATTTTTTTGTACATGGATATAACCCACACTAGTAACCCGAAACCTACTATTACGATACCTATGATTACTATTAACGATGATGTTCCTAACATATTAATTTTTGTTTTTTGGTTGTTATGATTGAAATTTTTCGATTAAATAATATTTTTTATCTTTTGATTCATTGACAATAAGTGCTTCTTCTCCACTGGAAATTGAAACACCTTTAAATCCTTTTGCTTGAACTCTTATAGGATCTCCTTTTACAATAACTTCTATCTGTCCAAGCTTTTCTCCAGAAACAGAAGATTTAACAATGCACCTTCTGCCTAAAAAGTCAATCTCTTCTTCTCCTTTGTGATTTATCATTCGATAAAGTTTAGCAAGAGGTTTGGTAAGGAGTTTACTTATGAATAAGCTTACAATTAGATTAGGGATAAGCATTACAAAGCCTAGTAGGTTTGATTGCCAACCAAAAGCATGAGTAATGTTTACTGAAATAAACCACATTGAGAAAAACAAGATGGTAAGCATAAACATTAACGGTAATTCATCGAAGTTGAAGTATCTAAGGAATTGAACCCCTATACTTTCGGTTTGTACTTCCGTATTTATATTCTTTTGAGGAAGATCTACATCTGGATTATAGTTATCCATATCACTATCAACATCTAAATCTACATCAAAATCAGTAGAGGCATCAAATTCAACATCAAAAAAATCTAAATCAAAACCCGTTAGAATTGTTAAGAGCCAATACAATATTAGAGCTAAACACATTATTGAAAAAAATGCGTTTACTGGCGAAAATGCTATTTCTATAAGTTCTTTCAATGGATAGATTGTTAAGTTACACGTTAATTAATGATCTCTTTTTTCAAAATCTTCAGTTTTCTTAATACTGATTCTTCTTAAAGTTAGATATATCAATGTTATGAGAATGGCTCCCCAAAAAAATATCAAGAATAAAGTTTCCATATATGCTATTTAAATTTTACTGCAGTACCATATGCTAATATCTCAGAAGCACCTTGCATTACCATTGATGTCGTAAGTCGCACATTTGTTACCCCATCTGCGCCACTTTTTTTTGCATCTTCTATCATTCGCTGTATTGCTTGTTCACGGGAATGCGCTTGTAGCTTGGTATATTCCTCGATTTCTCCTCCTATAATATTTTTTAATCCAGCAAATACATCTCTACCAATATTTCTGGCTCTTACGGTACTGCCACGTGCAATACCTAGTATTTCTATTATCTCTTTATTGGGTACGGTTTCTGTTGTGGTAAGTATCATGATTTATTAGTTTTTTTTAAGAAACCTTTTGGTTTCGGTTATTTTTTATCTTTCATTCCTAGTTGTTCTTTTAGCTTTGCTAAATCATCTTCTGCCGTTGCTTTGGTGATGTCAACAGCTTTATTAAGTTCATCATCAATAGATTTAGAGGTATTTGCGATATCTCCGTATGCTTCTGCTAATGCTTCTTCCTGATTGACTTTGTCTTTCATTCGTTCTAACATAGATACCGTACTAGAGCTATCAAGTTCTGCCATCTGTTTGTTTACATTTTTTGTAGCAGTGGAAACCTTTACTCTTGCTTTTAGCGTCTTAAGCTCATTTTCCCATTTGCTAATGTTCTGTTTGATTTCTTGAACATTTTTTTCTAATTGGGATACAGAGCTATCAAATTTTTCTGTTTCCCCTTTACCTCTCGTTACTTGTTGTAATGATTCCTCTTTTTTAATTAAAGCTTCTTTGGCTAATCGATCAGCTTCGGTAGTATCCATATCGCCACTTTGTGCTTTTTTAAGGATTAACATTGCTTTTTGCTGATAGTCTTCTGCTTTGGCTGCAAATTCTTCTGTGTCGTTTTTGGCTCTAATTGCTAGTGCTTTAACTTGTGCCAGTGCTTCTAAGCTTTTTTCGAGATCTGATTTCATGTCTCGGATTCCTTGTTCTGTCATTTTTATAGGATCTTCCATTTTATCGATGGCAGAATTTGCTTCAGCTTCACCTATTTTAAATAATCTTTTGAAAAAATTCATATTATTAATATTTTGAAAAATTTATAATTTGTTGCGAGTATTCACTCAATAATAGACCTAATGAATTAAGAGTCCCTTCTAGCTCGTTAAGGTCTAGATTTTCTAGTTGTAGCGTATCTCTAAAGATTACTTTTTCTCCTGTTTCATCTAAAACAAAAGCTCCGTGAACAATGTCCCTGTTTTTTTGAAGTAAACTTCGATATACTATTTCATTTTTGTTTTTGATATTGAAAATATGCTGCTCTATAATTAAAATTGGTAAGGCTACTCCGATAATAAGGTTTTTTATCCCTTCATTTTCTTTACTAATCATAATAATTCCATCTCCTAGGTTTTCATGGATAATATTAAAATTAAGTTTTAGTAAGTAATCTTTTACCAGTTGGAAATGATCTTGCATATGATGGTGATTTATGGTTTATTAGTAATTACTTCAGTGTTTATAGATGTTGTTTTCAATATTACAAAAAGTAGGGTAACTTTACTGTGATATCTATTGCTAATTTGACTATGTATTCTATGATGACTATCATGGGTATGTTGTTTTTTTGAGTTAATGAATTAGTTTTTGCTAAAAATTTTAGTAATTATGTTTTTCTCCCCAACACAACATACCTGCGCAAAGTATTTCTACTAAAATTAGCATGATTGAAATATATTAGCTAATATTGTTAGGGTAAAAGTACAATAAAATTTTAATATTGCAAATAAAATTAGCAAAAATGTCATTTTTTGGAAAAAACATAAAAAAAATTAGAAGCGTCAAAAGTTTGAGTCAACAAGCATTTGCAGAGCTATTTGACTTGAAAAGAGGTACTTTAGGAGCTTATGAAGAGGGTAGGAGTGAGCCTAAAATTGATACGATAATTAAAATAGCTAATTATTTTAGCATACAGATAGATGCTCTTTTAACAAATGAACTCACGGTTAATGAGCTTTTAAAATTTAAAGGAGACCTTACTACATATGCAGAGGATGTTAAAAGGGAGCAATTCGCTATAATTCCATGTATAACGGAGAGCACATCTAGTGAATATGTAACTTTATATGATAAAGAAAATTTTATAAAAGAGTTGCCTACAATACAATTGCCGATTAATCCTGCAAAGGATTTTAGGGGTTATACCGTGGCTAATTTAGAAATGACAAATCATGATCATGGGTTTTATCCTAAAGATATTGTGGTTGGAGAAAAGGTGCCAAGTGCAGTGATTAAAAAACTAAATAACGGTACACTTGTATTTGTAGTAGTGGATAACAAGTTAATCTTCAGAAGGCTTTATGTGACTAAGAATGATGCTATATTAAGGGCGGATCATAAGAATATTGAGGACGAAGAATATTCAATTGCTGAAATCAAAGAATTATGGAGAGTCCGTTATGTGTTTTGTAAACGTATACCCGAATTTGCGGATCATATGGATGACAAATTATTAATGATAGAGCAAGAAATTATGAAAATGAAAAATATGCTTGGGAGGGACCACTAATTGTAATTAGGTAGTGCTTATACGATTTACGCATAAAACTTTCGCATATAGTTCGTTTCTTTTGCACTATATCTGCGTTATAAAATTCAACAATAGCTATACTTCGACGTAGCTCAGCACAAGTGGCTATTCTTTAATTTTATGCCTTAATCTAGCACAAAATAATTCAAACTCTTTATACGAACTTCTTATCCATAAATCGTGTTAGATGTTATATTTTAATTGAATTATGTCGCATAATGGGTGGGGTTTATTTATCTTCAAGAAGATATTTTGCTGTTTTGACACATAAATTAAGGGGTATATTTAGGTTGAGAAAGCATAAAATTCTCCTAATTTAGGTTGTGGTGTAATTTTTTTTGATATCTTCAAAAACTAGATTTCTCTTTGTATATTAATCATATCAATAAATGTAATTTTACCCATGGATACTATTTTTACTGCAATTAGGTCTGAAAATATTGAAGCTGTAAAAAGCTTTTTAGAAAACGATTCTGGTCTGATAAATTCGAAAGATCAAAGAGGTTCTACTCCATTGTTATTGGCGACGTATTACGGGCTAGAAGATATAACAAAACTTCTTTTAAGATATAATGTGGATATAAATGATCAAGATAGCTCTGGTAATACTGCTCTAATGGGAGTTTGTTTTAAGGGGTATGTTACAATTGCAGAAGAGTTAATAGCTTCTGGAGCGGATGTTAACATTAAAAATTATAACGAGGCCACGGCTTTAATTTTTGCAGCGACATTTGGGCAAAAAGAGATTATTAAATTACTAGTTAAGAACGGTGCAGATGTACAAGCGAAAGATAATAGAGGTTATACGGCAGAAATGCATGCTAAAAATCAAGGTATAGATTTTACTGAACTCCTTGTTACTATATAAAAAGCTATTAAAGAGAGCTATGAAGGATATCAAGTCTGTAAATATTAGATCTACTAATGTGAAAAGACGTTTATTAATGTCATCATCTTCTGTGAAAATTTTTCAAGCTTTTCTGAAGGAAAGAATTGATAGCGAAGTTTTAGTAATAAATACCAATTTAGGGATGGAAGTGTATTATTACTCCAATGAGGATTATAGTGATTTTATTAAAGAAAGTGTTTTGTTATATGTTATAAAGCATACGGATGGAAATAGGCTAGAATTTAAGAATTGTGTGAACAGAGATGAAGTGGGGCGAAATTTTAGTGAAGCTATGTTTACCTTTGTTAAGTACCCTCAGTTATTTTTAGCGTATGCTAAGAAGTTTATTTATGTAAAAGAACAAAATGTAGACAGCCAATATATTTTACCGATATTAAACGTATTTTTTGAAGAAGGTTTAAGGCTTTTAACAGAGAAAGGAAAAGTGCCTTATTACGGAAAAATACAAACAGCAAAAAGTAAATCTCAGAAATTAGAAGATGGTGATATTATCAAAAAACTAATTTCCGAGATTTTATTAAAAGAACATAGTAATTAAACTAAATTAAATTTTAGAATTCAGCATTTAGAGGAGTTCTTGGATAGGGTATGACATCACGGATATTACCCATACCAGTAACGAATAGAACTAATCTTTCGAATCCAAGTCCAAAACCACTGTGGGTACAGGTTCCGAAACGACGTGTATCTAAATACCACCACAGGTCTTCTTCTGGTATGTCTAGGGCTGCCATTTTTTCTTTAAGTACATCTAGACGCTCTTCTCGTTGAGATCCGCCTACAATCTCACCAATTCCTGGAAATAGAATATCCATTGCTCTTACTGTATTGCCATCTTCATTAAGTCGCATATAAAATGCTTTGATTTTAGCAGGATAATCAAATAATATTACCGGGCACTTAAAGTGTTTTTCTACAAGAAAGCGTTCATGTTCACTTTGTAAATCAGCTCCCCATTCTTCAATAGGATATTTGAATTTCTTTTTCTTATTCGGTTTAGAATTTTTCAAAATTTCGATCGCTTCGGTATAACTAACTCTTTTGAAATTGTTTTCTAATACAAATCGTAATTTGTCTCGTAATAACATCTCTGCTCTTTCGGCCTGAGGCTTTTGTTTGTCTTCTTGAACAAGCCTATTTTCTAAAAATTCTAAATCGTCCTGGCAGTTATCTAGTACGAATTGTATTACGTACTTAATAAAATCTTCTGCCAAATCCATATTGCCATCTAAATCACAGAAAGCTACTTCAGGTTCTACCATCCAGAATTCAGCCAGATGACGAGATGTGTTTGAGTTTTCTGCTCTAAATGTTGGGCCAAAAGTATATACCTGTCCAAGTCCCATTGCGTATGTTTCAGCTTCTAGTTGCCCTGAAACTGTTAAATTCGTTTCTCTTCCAAAGAAGTCTTTTGCATAATCAACTTCTCCATTTTCATCTTTAGGTACATTGTTTAAATCTAAATTTGTGACCTTAAATGCTTCTCCAGCACCTTCTGCATCACTTCCTGTAACAATAGGTGTGTGTACGTAATAAAAATCATTTTTTTGAAAGTATTCATGAATGGCAAAAGATAACTTAGAACGAACACGCATAATGGCGCTAAAAGTATTGGTGCGTACTCTTAGGTGTGCTTGTTCTCTTAGTTTTTCTAAACTGTGACGTTTTGGAGATAGTATAGTGAGTTTTAATTGTTCCGGATCTGCGTGACCTTCTATCTGAATATCAGAAACTTTGACTTCTACTCTTTGGCCTTTTCCTTCACTTTCGACTAATGTTCCTGTTATAGAAACTGCAGCACCTATGTTTATTTGAGTAGTAATAGTAGGGTCAATAGTGTTATCTTCAATAACACATTGAATATTTTTTATAGTTGATCCATCATTTAGTGCTATAAAACGATCATTACGAAAAGAACGAACCCAACCTTTTACAATTACAGGTTGTAATAGTTTATCACTTTTTAAAACTTCTATTACTTTGCTATGTTTCATTAGTGTTTATTTTTTGTTTTACATCCATTAGATGGAACTGGTTAATGATACCTGTATATTTTAAAGGCGTATTTACAAATCTTAATTTTTTAGATTTATTGAAAATTAATTACAAGAAATACTTTAAAATATTGATGGGCAAAGATAAATTTTTAATCGAATTGAAGCATACACTTACTGTTCAAAAAATAAATTAATAATCTGTTGATAGGTCAATTTATCAGATAAAAAGGCAATAACACAAAATATATAATGTTGTTTTAAAATACCTTTAATAAGGTTTAACCGTATTTTTTATATTTTTTGAATAATATTGAGTATTTTTTTTCACATTTTTTGTTAAATTTTTATTGAGCTTAATTATAAGTGGTGTAATTGCATTTAATTGATTTTCAGGCAGTTGTATTGTTTAAAAAGCATGAACTTAAGTTAATTAAATGTTAAATTTTAATGATTTTATTAAAAAGGGGATTTCTCCCCTGCAGGAGATGTTTTAAAATACAAAAAGGCTATGTATCTTGCATGTGCAATTATGACGATTGTGTTTACGTTAAGTTTAGTTCGATAGGTTTTGGGGTAATCTATCTTACAAGAAGTCTCGTTAGTTTACTAACGAGGCTTTTTTTGTAAAAAGAAAAGGATTCTCCATTCAATATTATTCTTCATTCTCGGAAGGAAGTTCCTCATCACTTGCAATAATTTTTAAAGAAGGTTCTTTTAAGGTGTTTTTGTTTGCGATACTGCGCTCTAACGATAGTAATAAAGAGGGTAGAAGTAATAGATTGGCTAACATAGCAAATAATAATGTTGCAGAAACTAGGCCACCTAGAGCTTTAGTTCCTCCAAAGCTAGAAATCATAAATACGGAGAACCCGAAAAATAAAACAGTCGATGTGTAAAACATACTAACACCGGTTTCTTTTAATGCAGCAAATACGGATTTGCGTATTCTCCAATGATTTGATTTTAGTTCCTGACGATATTTTGCTAAAAAATGAATCGTATCATCCACCGAAATCCCAAAAGCAATACTAAACACTAATATCGTAGATGGTTTTATTGGGACGCCTAAAAAACCCATTAATCCTGCTGTCATAAGAAGTGGTAGGAGATTAGGGATTAATGAAATAATAATCATTTTAAACGATCTAAACATCCAAGCCATAAACAGGGCTATTAGTATAATAGCCAGACCTAGGGAGAATACAAGATTCCATACAAGGTAATTTGTTCCTTTTTGAAATATTAGTGCTTTACCAGTAAATGAAACTTCATACTTATCTTCAGGGAATATCTTTTTTAGTTTAGGGGCAAGATTGGATTCTATTCTTTCCATTTCTTCAGTCCCTACATCTTTCATAAAGGTTGTAATCCTAGCGTATTGACCAGTTGAATCTACATAACTTTTCATTACTCCTGCTTCTGACTCGAAACTTTTGATATAGGGTAAGATGAAATTTCTTTCTTGACTAGTCGGTAATTGATAATATTTTGGATTACCATTATAATACGTTTGTTTAGCGTATTTGACTAAATTAACAATGGAAATAGGTTTAGATAATTCTGGAGTTTCTTCTAGAAGCTCTTCTAATTGATTCATTCTTCGTAACGTAGAGAGTTTTAAAACTCCTTGTTTACGTTTGGTGTTTATAAGTATTTCCAAAGGCATAATGCCATCGAACTCATCTTCAAAAAACTGAATATCCTGAAAAAATCCTGCAGATTTAGGCATGTCTTCCAGAAGACTGCCCGAAACTTTAATCGTATAGATACCGATAATACTTGCTATAAGAATGATAACGGAACTGAAATAAATAGTTATTCTTCTGTTTTTTACAAGATGCTCCATCCAATTAACGAGTCTTTCGATCCATTGTTTGCCTAAATGTTTTAAGTGCCTTTCTTTCGGTTGAGGCATATAGCTATATATGATAGTGATAACAAGTAAGCATAGTATGAATAATGCAACAATATTTAGAGCCGCTACGATACCAAATTCTTTTAATAATTTGCTCTCTGTAAGTGCAAAAGTTGCAAAACCAGCCGCAGTAGTTACATTTGTCATCAATGTTGCATTACCAACTTTGGTAATAACACGTTGTAATGACTTGGCTTTATTCCCGTGTTTTTTTATTTCCTGTTGATATTTGTTGATCAGAAAAATACAGTTAGGAATCCCAATTACAATGACTAATGGAGGGATGATAGCTGTTAATACGGTGATTTCATATTTTAGAAGTCCTAATAGTCCAAAAGCCCACATAACCCCAATGATAACTGCAGTCATAGAGATTAATGTTGCTCTAAAGGATCTGAAAAAGAAAAAGAAAATAAAAGAAGTGACTAATAAGGCAGCAAGAATAAACACTTGAATCTCATCCATTATGTTTTGAGAATTCATGGTCCTGATATATGGCATGCCAGAAACTTTTATGTCCATATTATATTTTGCCTCGAATTCTTTTATTCTCGGATTTAGTATGTCTTCAATGAATTTTTTTCTAACAATAGTATTTACAATATCCTTGTTTAGATAAATGGCACTTTGTATTGTCTTTGATTTGTCACTGAAAATAAGCCCTTCATAGAAAGGAAGTTTATTGAATAATTCGTTTTTATATTCAATTACTTTTTTTTCTGTATATATGCTGTCTTTTATAAAAGGAATGAGTTCGAATCTAGACGGGTTCTCTTCTTTTTTTAGTGTTTTAAGGTCATTAATAGATAGGACTAGGTCTATCTCAGAATATTGCTTAAAGGAATTGTTGAAATCATTCCATGCTTTAAATTTTTCTGGAGTAAAAAGAGAGCTGTCCTGAACAGCCATAACGATAAGATTACCTTCGTCACCAAACTTCTCAAGAAACTTTTGATATTTAATATTTACTTCGTGATCATCAGGAAGAAGGTTGGCTTCTGTGAAAGAAAAGCGCATATGTTTCCATTGGAATCCTAAAAAAACCGTAATACCAATTATTAAAATAAAAATTGCAGCTCTATTACGAAGTATAATCCCAGCTAGCGTATTCCAAAACCCGAAAGTTAGTAACTTTGTCATTCTCTATTTTCCTGCTGCAAATGTACTAATTTGAAGATTTATTACTAATAAAATCAATAAAAGAAAATAGATAATTTAATTAGAATTAAAGCTTTAGGTAAAAAGTAAATTTAAAAGCGATATTGTCTTCGAATTTTGGCAAATGATAGGAGCCGTATCTATATGCAAAACTTAATCCAAAACCGGCAAACAGTTTATTGATTTCAAAACCGGATTCTTGATACCCTTCTTGTAGGGAATTAAAATTGACCCCTAGATGTTTATTGCTGTTACTGATGTCTCCAATAGCATACCTGCTTATTAAAGCTAATTCAGGTTTAAATGAATTGGATATTTTAAAAGGTCTTAATTTATGTTTGATTTGCAAGGTGGCTAATCTATCGCTGAAAAATTCACTGAAATACATGGTTTCAAAACTTCTTCGACCTGCAACAGAAAATCTTTGAAGAACAGTTGCCTTTGTTGGGGCATTAGGGTATGCGTGGTACAAGTGTGTTAGAGGTATGTCTCCTGTAGCGTAGTCTGCTTCTAATAAAAAACTTGTGCTAGATTGATTAAGACGATTTATTGCGTACTCCGCTTTAACTCCAATTTTGGAATAGTTAAAGTTACTGTCAAACACTCCATTAAACCCTTGTGTGTATTGTGCGGTGATTTTAGGATAGCCATCTTCTATTTCTCTAAATCCGTCTGGGGTTTTAAGAAATTTGCTATAAGGGCTCCAGCGCAAGGCTATTGTAGATTCTGCTGTTCTATATGAAGAGAAGGGTGTATTGTCATTGATAAATACGTATCTCCCTGTTTGCTCAATGTCACTAATAGAAAGTTGTGTTTCAGAAAGTAATTTGGGTAGAATCCTATGTTGTAGACTAGTTCTCCAGGTTTTGTGTTTGTAGTAAAAGTCTATATTTACTAATCTAGGCTCGAATAAAGAGTATACGCGTCTATCAGTTAGATAAGAAAAACTACCAACCTCTTTTAGGTCATCATTATAGTTGATGTTAAGCCATGATCCGGAATCTTTATTTAATAGAACGCCTCCTCCAATTCCGTATTTAAACCTCCCGTCTCTAAATCCATATACAAGATATCCTTCCAGGCGAAATCGTTTAGAGAGTTTCTTGTTTGTAATACCACCCAAACCTAAGCGAACACCTTCAAAATTATTGTACTTTATGGGGTAGGTGAGGTCAAAATCAAAAAAACCAACAGGGTAGTATCCTATATTAAAGCTCTGAATTACATCAATCCTTCTTTCTATGTTTTGTGCTTGTACGATACTGTCTACAATTGCAAATGAATTTAGGTCTTTTGTAGTTATTGCACTTGTGCGATACTTGTTCCAGTATTGTTCTTTTCTTGATATTGCAGATGAATCAACCTCAATAGATGCTTGTCGAAGTTTTGTTTTGGTTACATTATCAGTTTTGAAATCAAAAAAATCGGTTTTGCTTATAAGAAAATTATTGTTTTCCGTTAAATTATTTTTATTAGTTTCTAGTCTTCCAACTGATATTTGTCCTCCAAATAAAGTTACTTTTTGTTTTCCAATACCTGGCTTAATGGTTACTTCTTGGTTAGAAGGAGTCCAGAGGTTGTTTTCTGAGTTGTACTTGAAATTATGTGTAACCATTACATTAAGTTCGCCTCGTAATTCGGCAATTGCTTTTTGGATAGCCAATGTTTCCATGTCCAGATACAATACACCTTCTAGGCTTGCTATTTTTTTTGATCTTCTTGGTTGGAATAGGATGACATACGCAGGTCTTTTGCCTTGAGTAGTGTCTAGTATTTTGTAGTAATAATTTTTAGACGCATTATTTGATAATGGTCCTGCATATTTATTATTGAAAATTATATAATCTTTCTCATAAAGGGAGTTGGATTGGACTTTTATTCCTAAGACATTATAAACGGGTTTGTTAAAGCCTGTCATCCTAGATGCCAATACAGTCTCTTTTTCTTCACGATCTTTACTAAACTCGTGCAAACTTATTTTTTCTGATAAAAAAGAATGAGCATTATTGAAGATTTTCTCCATATCTGCTTTTGTAGTGTCAGGAGCTTCGAACTTAGCTTGATTGTCATCTGTAATTTTAAATTTGGTATAGCTTTTATAGTTATATGCTTTTAAAATTTTATTAGGATTGTTTTTGTTTTTTCTGGAAATCGCTTCTTTAATGGTGTTAGATGCAATACTTCCTGCAGGGTCTATATTTACTGTGTCGAGATTTTCTTGTTTTGGAGATAGTTTGATTTCTACTTTTACAACATCTTCGGATTTGATCGAAAAATTTTTGGTAACATATCCAATATAGCTAATCGTCAATGTAATAGGGTGTGTCTTACAGCGTATAACAAATTCGCCTGTTGTGGAGGTTAATGCGTAAGAATTACCTTCGGTTTTAACTGTAGCAAAAGGTAAAGGCTTTCCGGTGCTTTTGTCTATAACTTTTCCTGTAATACTAATTTGGGATAGTAATGTAAACTGGGTGAAAAATAATAGCCAGAAGAACGTGTTTTGCATTAGTGGGATGGATTCTTTGTGGCTAAGATAGAAAAAAAAAGGTGTTTTCAATCGAAAACACCTTTTTTAGGAGTTTGGGAATGCTTAAACTGTCATGATTTCTTTTTCTTTAACAACTAGCATTTCGTCAATCTTTTTGATATATGTATCTGTTAATTGTTGGATATCTGCTTCAGCATTTTTTGCTAAATCTTCTGATAGTCCATCTTTTTCTAGTTTCTTTATTTCGTTATTAGCATTTTTACGGTCGTTACGTACGCCAATTTTAGAGTCTTCGGCTTCGGCCTTAGCTTGTTTTACTAGATCTCGACGACGCTCCTCTGTTAAAGGAGGTACGCTTATGATTACACTTTCTCCGTTGTTCATAGGATTGAATCCTAAGTTGGCAATCATAATTCCTTTTTCTATTTCAGGAATAAGTGATTTTTCGAAAGGTTGAATTGTAATTGTTCTTGCGTCAGGAGTATTTACATTTCCGACTTGGTTTAAGGGAGTGGGGTTTCCGTAATATTCTACCATTACACCTCCAAGCATAGCGGGAGAAGCTTTTCCGGCTCTAATGACAAGTAATTTTTTTTCTAAATGCGTTATTGCCCCTTGCATAGATTCTTTAGTTGAATCCAGAATAAAGTCTATTTCTTCGTTCATCGTTTTAATTCTTTTTTTTATAACGGCACAAAAAATAAGCCATTCTAAAATAATATATTATAGATTTACCTTTGTTCCAATAGATTCGCCAGAAACAACTTTTAGTAAATTGCCGGCTTTATTCATATCAAAAACTATTATAGGTAGTTCGTTTTCTTGACTTAATGTAAAAGCGGTAGTATCCATTACTTTAAGTCCTTTGCTTAATACGTCGTCAAAAGTAATGAAATCAAATTTAGTGGCTTTTGAGTCTTTTTCGGGGTCTGCGGTATATATACCGTCTACTCGTGTACCTTTCAGGATAACATCGGCATTGATTTCTATGGCTCTCAATACTGCAGCAGAATCAGTGGTAAAGTATGGGTTTCCTGTTCCTCCGCCAAAAATGACAACACGACCTTTTTCTAAGTGTCTTATGGCTCTTCTTCTTATAAATGGTTCAGCTACTTCATTAATTTTTACCGCTGACTGAAGTCTTGTAGGTATTTCGGAATCTTCTAGTGCGCTCTGTAGTGCTAATCCATTAATTACCGTGGCTAACATACCCATGTGATCTGCCTGAACTCTGTCCATTCCTTTACTTGCGCCAGAAACACCTCTGAAAATATTACCCCCACCAATAACAATAGCAACTTCTACATTTTCAGCGGTTATTTGTTTGATTTCGTGAGCGTATTCGGCTAATCTGTTTGGGTCAATACCATATTGACGTTCTCCCATAAGGGCTTCTCCTGATAATTTTAGTAATATTCTCTTGTATTTCATCATTTGCTTGAACTGTAGTGCAAATATAAAGATATTCTTAATTTAAGAAATACTTTAATTATTAAAGGTGGAACATTTGTAAAAAGACTCTAAAATGTTAAAATTAGGGTGTAAACATGTAAAAAGGGTTGTTTTCCCCTTTCGATGCTATTGATTCACCTTCAAATATGTTATATGTTTGCTGCAGGAAAACAAAACAAAGATAAAGGGGGATGAGAAATATTTTTTGAAATAGTGAAGTAATGTTTTTTTAGAAACTGCATACTTACTTTGGTATAGTATGTATTCTAGACTGATTGGGGAGTTAGTCTTTTTGGGGTAGCATTTTGGAGGGGTCCAAAATGTTTAGAAAAACAGATCCGAGCTAAGAAAAAAGTATTTTGAAAAATGATGAAAAAAAGCCGCTTCAATTGAAGCGGCTTTTGATTTTTTACTAAATATGTAATATTTCAAAGCTATTAACCTAGAGATACTCTTTCAAAAGAAGTTACTTTAACGTCTCCGTATGATTCAACATACTTAGCGACATTGATTTTTTCGTCTTTGATGAAATTTTGGTCAAGAAGACATTGCTCTTTGTCAAGAGTAGTGTTATCAGATATAAATCTTTCCATTTTTCCTGGAAGAATTCTATCCCATATTTGTTCTGGTTTACCTTCTGCTTTTAATTCTGCTTTTGCATCTTCTTCTGCTTTTGCTAAAACTTCAGGAGTTAGTTGAGACATTGATATGTATTGAGGTACATTTTTTAATGTTTTTCCTAAACGACCTAATTCTTCATTGTCTTTTTCGATTACAGCAATTCTAGCTTCAGTTTCTGAAGCTACATAAGCAGGGTCAAAATCTTTATAAGAAAGTGTAGTAGCACCCATAGAAGCTATCTGCATAGCTAAATCTTTTGCTAACACATCAGACTTGTCTGTTTTAGAAGAAAGTCCAACTAAAGCTGCAATTTTGTTTATATGGACGTATGAACCTACATAGGGAGCTTCTAGTTTAGAAAATGCATTAATTTCTAATTTTTCACCAATAACACCAGTTTGTTCAACTAATTTTTCTGCAACAGTCATTCCTCCGAAATCTGAAGCCAAAAACTCTTCCTTAGAAGCGTAATTTAATGCTGATTCAGCTAATTCATTTGCTAGTGCTACAAAACTTTCATTTTTACCAACGAAATCCGTTTCACATCCTAGAACTATAGATACACCAACAGTATTGTCTGCATTAATTTTGGCAATAGCAGCTCCTTCGGATGAATCACGGTCTGCTCTTTTAGCTGCAACTTTTTGTCCTTTCTTGCGTAATACATCTATAGCCTTGTCGAAATCTCCTTCAGCTTCAACTAATGCTTTTTTGCAGTCCATCATTCCTGCACCTGTAGCTTTTCTTAATTTATTAACTTCTGCGGCGGTTATCTTAACCATATCTTTTAATATTTAATGTGTTTGTGTAAAAAAATGAGTCGTTTAGTTATGATTACTACGAAAGTAAAGAACTAAACGACTCATTAATTTTATCTTAAAGTTAAGTTTTGTGCTTAAGCTTTAATTTTATGATTTTAATGATTGAAAGCAATCAATGAATGTTTATTCTTCTTCTTGCTTAGCAGCTTCTGCAACAGCAGGAGCTTCTTCAACTTTTGCTGGAGCTTCAACTTTTGCAGTAGCTTCGGCTTTTGCTGGTGTTTCAGCTTTTGCTTTAGCAGGAGCTTCTTGTTTAGGAGCTTCTTTAGCCGCTTTTCTTTCAGTTAAGCCTTCAATAATAGCATCACTTACGTATGTCATTACTTTGTCAATAGATTTAGAAGCATCATCATTTGCAGGGATAACATATTCTACCTGACGTGGGTCAGAATTGGTATCAACCATTGCAAAAATAGGAATGTTTAATTTCTGAGCTTCTTTTACTGCGATGTGTTCGCGAGTGATATCTACAACAAATAAGGCTCCAGGTAGACGAGTCATATCAGATATAGAACCTAAGTTCTTTTCTAATTTTGCTCTTAAACGATCTACTTGTAAACGCTCTTTTTTTGATAGAGTATTGAATGTACCATCTTTTTTCATTCTATCAATAGCTGCCATTTTTTTAACAGCTTTACGGATAGTAACAAAATTGGTAAGCATTCCACCAGGCCATCTTTCAGTGATGTATGGTTGATTGGCTTTAGCTGCTTTTTCGGCAACTATTTCTTTTGCCTGCTTTTTGGTAGCAACAAAAAGGATTTTTCTTCCAGAAGCTGCAATTTTCTTCAAAGCTTCACTAGCTTCGTCAATTTTTGCGGCTGTCTTGTATAGATTGATGATGTGGATGCCGTTACGCTCCATATATATATATGGTGCCATGTTAGGATCCCATCTTCTTGTCAGGTGACCAAAATGTACACCTGCATCAAGTAAGTCTTTTACTTCGATATTGTTTGCCATTTTTGTAATAGTTTACGTTCTGTTGAATTAGCAATAATCAAGTGGCTACAATTTGTATGGCCTTGATCATTTAGATGCTAAACTAATCTTGTAATAATCTACTTGTTTGGCACAAGAGATTTCCAAGTAACAACAAATACTGTTTTAATAAATTAACGTTTAGAGAACTGGAATTTCTTACGAGCTTTCTTCTGTCCGAATTTCTTACGTTCTACCATTCTAGGATCTCTAGTCAATAAACCTTCTGGTTTAAGAATGCTTCTGTTTTCTTCGTCTAGCTCACATACTGCTCTAGATATAGCTAAGCGAACAGCTTCTGCCTGACCTGTGATTCCACCACCGTATACATTTACGTTTACATCGTATTTGTCCTCATTACTAGTTAGAGTAAGAGGTTGGTTCACTTTGTATTGTAAAGTAGCAGTAGTAAAGTAATCGTTAAGATCTTTTTTGTTGATCGTAACTTTTCCAGAACCTTCTTTAAGGTATATTCTAGCTACAGCCGTTTTTCTACGACCAATTTTGTGAATAACTTCCATTACTTAAATTCGTTTAAGTTAATAGTTTTAGGCTGCTGTGCATCTTGATTGTGCTCTGCTCCAGCATATACCTTTAGATTGCGAAATATGGCTGCTCCTAATTTGTTTTTAGGTAGCATTCCTTTAATCGCTTTTTCAATTAAACGCTCTGGGTTTTTGTCGTATAACTCCTGAGCAGTAAGACTTCTTTGCCCTCCAGGGTATCCAGTGTGACGGATATATGATTTATCTGTCCACTTTTTTCCTGTTAAGTTGATCTTGCTGGCATTTGTAATAATTACATTGTCACCGCAATCAACGTGTGGGGTAAAGCTAGGTTTACGTTTCCCTCTTAGCAATATTGCTGCTACAGAGGATAGACGTCCTAAAGTCTGTCCTTCAGCATCTATATGTACCCATTCCTTAGAAACGGTTGCCTTGTTGGCAGATACTGTTTTGTAACTTAATGTGTCCACACTAATTAATTTTTACTGATTAAACATTCCTTTCCTATCGTAAAATAGGGGTGCAAATGTACGATTATATATTTATATAGCAAACAGGTAGTTGATATTATTTTTATGACGTGATGTATTGATTTTTAGAATGCTTACGAGGTGTTTGTTTTCTATTTCTTCTTTTAGAATATGATTTTCATGTTAATTTTTACAAAAATTTAACCCAAACTGCTACAATCTTTTATACTTTGTGCATATACATTATACATCAATCGAGAGTTTTTATATTATGAAACAAGTTATCCATCTTTTGGGTCTTATTTTTTTTTCCTCTTGTATATATTCGCAAGAAACATCTAATGTCGTTAAAAAAAGGATTTATACTACGCATTCTCTTGAGGGAGCTGAACCTTTGTCGATTGATGGGATTATTGAGGAATCAGGTTGGAATCTTGCTGAATGGAATGGAGATTTTATAGAAAGTAATCCTGATGAAAATACTCCGCCAAGTCAACAAACAAAATTTAAGATTCTATATGATCAGAAGTATTTATATGTGGCTTATAGATGTTATGATACTGAACCAGATAAAATAGAGAAAAGATTATCCAGGCGTGATGGATTTGCAGGGGATAGGATTACTCTTATTCTGGATACATATCATGATAAAAGAACTGCTTTTTCTTTTACAATTACAGCAGCTGGGGTCAAAGGAGATGAATTTGTTTCGCAAAATGGAGATAATTGGGATGATAGTTGGAATCCAATCTGGTATGCTGCCAGTGCTATAGATGATGAGGGTTGGACTGCAGAAATTAAAGTGCCACTGAGTCAATTGAAATTTGGTAAACGTAAAGAGCAAATATGGGGATTACAGGTTAATAGGCTGTTCTTCCGTAAGGATGAAAGATCGGTTTGGCAACGTATTCCTATAGATGCACCTGGTATGATAAGTGAATTTGGAGAGCTACATGGATTAATAGATATTGAGCCGCAGAAGCAATTGGAAATCCAGCCATTTGCTGTTACTCAATATGACACCTACCCAGAGGAAGAAGGGAATCCATTTCGGGATGGAGATGATTTTAAATTAAATGGAGGATTGGATGCTAAAATTGGAATTACTAATGATCTGACGATGGATCTGACTGTGAATCCTGATTTTGGGCAGGTCGAGGCAGATCCTGCAGCAATTGCCTTAGATGGTTTTCAAGTGTTTTTTAGAGAACAACGTCCGTTTTTTGTGGAGAATAAAAATATTTTTGACTATAGCTTTGCAGATGGTTTTGATAATGTATTTTATTCTCGTAGAATCGGTAGAAATCCACAAGGAACTATTGGCTCAAATCCTTTTCTTGAGGCAATGGATGATGGAAATATAAATTCTGCTACTATAAATGATGAGTTTGTAGATGCTCCGGATAATACAACGATTTTAGGGGCTGCAAAATTTAGTGGAAAAACAAAAAATGGTTGGTCTATAGGAGTTTTAGAAAGTGTTACATCAAGAGAAGTGGCAAAACTTGAAGATGAAAATAGTAATAGAAGAGAAGCTGTTATAGAGCCATTGACGAATTATTTTGTTGGAAGGATTCAGAAGGACTTTAATAAGCGGAATACATATATAGGAGGAATTTTCACGGCTACTAATCGTGATCTTGGGGATATTAAGAATATAGATTATAATAATGAAAATACTAATGAAACATCAGAATTGGTAGGCGTCAGGGAGAATAACCTTAATTTTCTTAGAAAATCTGCATATACCGGGGGATTAGATTTTAGGCATAATTGGAAAGATAGAAAGTATTTTATTGAAGGTAATTTGGTAACTAGTCATGTAGAGGGGTCTAAAGAAGCAATAGAGTCTACCCAAAAATCTCTAACACATTTGTTTCAAAGAGTTGATGCGAGTCATGTTTCTGTTGATCCTAATAAAACCTCGCTTACAGGTACGGGGGGTAAAATTGTGGCAGGTAGATCAGGAGTTGGTAATTGGCGTTATGAAGGAGGGGTGTTTTGGCGTTCCCCAGAATTAGAATTAAATGATATTGGATTTCTAAGACAAGCAGATGAAATCAGACAATTTTTTAATGTACGTTATGTATTTCTAAAACCCACAAACTTCTATAGAAGAGGTAATATTGGTTTTAGTCAGTTTACAACCTATGATTTTGATGGAAATTATAACCGTATACAGTATGGCTTAAGTGGAGATATAAACTATAAAAACAATTGGTGGACAGAGGTAGAATATATACATAAGCCAAGAATATTTACAAATACGATATTGCGTGGAGGACCTCGTTTTCGTTTTTCTGAAGAAAATATAGCCGTTCTGTTTTTTGGATCAGATCAACGAAAGAAATTTAATTTTGCAATGGGACATATAAATTCCTGGGCACAACAAAATAATTTTTCTTTTAGAAGATATGTTTTGAGTTTAAGGTATCAGCCTTTTGATGCCTTAAGTATGTCATTGAATCCAGAATTTGAAAGAAATCCTAATAAAACACAATATGTTACTGAAAAAAAGTTTGAAGAAATACCAAGATACATTACAGCTAGAATTGATCAACAAACATTAAGTGCTAGTATTCGCTTAAACTATAACATTAATCCAAATCTTACCATACAGTATTATGGGCAACCTTTTATTTCCAGAGGAACTTATACTAAATTTAATTATGTGAACAATCCTATATCTAAGGATCTTAATGAGCGTATAACATTGTATGATGAGAATCAAATATTTTTTGAAGATGATGTGTATTCAATTGATGAAAATAGAGATGGAGTTGTAGATTACACCATTGATAATCCGGATTTTTCATTCGTACAGTTTAGATCGAATTTAGTGTTGAGATGGGAGTATATTCCAGGGTCTGAAATATTTCTAGTATGGTCACAAGGAGTAACGGGTTTTGGAGATCCAGGAGATCATTTGTTCAGGAGTTTGGATAATCAGATTCTTGGTCAACAGCCACAGAATACTTTTCTGATTAAGGCGACTTATAGGTTTGTATTATAGTTTGAAGAAAAAAATAACTTAGGAAGAACCTTAGAGTATGAACAAGATAGATAAATAAATGCATTAAAAAAGTTTTTTGATTAACCCATTCCTTGTATTTTGCGACGAATAACATTGTTGCGACATGAAGTATTTTTTTATCGTTTTTTCACTCTTTTTTTTGGTTAGTTTTACAGTTTCTGCAGATAGTAATCAAGAAAATCGAAGTATAGTACAAGGTTTGAAAGAGAAAAAGGATACATTATCCTTATCCTTTTTTTTAAATCATTATGAAAAATTTTTTAAAACCAATTTCAATATCTCAGAATGTCCAGGAGCTGCAATTGTTATTGTAAAAGACTCTACTGTTATTTATAAAAAAGGTTTTGGTGTAAAAAAAATCCATACAGAAGATTCTGTTGATGTTAATACGGTGTTTAGGATTGCTAGTTTATCAAAAGGAGTGACTTCCATTTTGGCAGGTAATTTAGTGGATCATAATGAGCTAAATTGGGGACACTTTGTTAAAAATTCAGTTGCAAGTTTTGATTTAAGAGATAAGGCACAAGCAGCAAGATTAACCGTAAATCACTTGTTGTCTCATACCTCGGGATTATATAAGTATACGAATTCTAAATTGATTCATAAAGGTTTGCCGTTGTCTACTATTGTTTCAGGGTTTAGAAATGTTGGTGTAGTGGCAAAAGAAGGAACAGAGTATGAGTATCAAAATGCTGCTTTTTCGGTGGTTGAAAAAGTAATGGAAAAAGAAACTGGAAAAACTTTTGAAACTTTACTTAAGGAAAGACTGTTTATTCCTGCGGGAATGAAGTATGCGTCTAGTACTTATGCTGATATTAAACAAAATGATAATGTAGCTTTGCCTCATAAATGGAATCATTATTCCAAAAAATATTCATTAACAAGTCTGCATAAAAATTACTATAATGTAGCCGCTGCTGGTGGTGTAAATGCTTCTATTACAGATATGGGGGAGTATTTAAAAGTGCTACTGGGATATAGGCCTGATATTATTTCTGAAAAAAGCCTAAATGATGTTTTTAGTCCAGTTATATGTACAAGTGATAAGAATACATATGTGAATTTATGGGATGGAGTAACAGATTCTTTTTATGCCAAAGGTTGGAGAGTGCTAGATTATAGAGGAAGAACAATTATCTATCACGGAGGAAATGTAAATCAGTATAAAACACAGTTGATGGTTGATCCGGAGAATAAAATCGCGGTATGTGTGTTGTTTAATGGCCCGAATCCTTTTAATGGCCCAGTTATTCCAACTTTTTTAAGCTATTATGACTTTTTTAAGGCTGCTATGCTCAATTAACTAGTGATGATTTCTGAATAAAAAATAAGCCTCGAATCTTACCGAGGCTTATTTTTTTTGATATTTATTATACTTACAGTTTTATGATATTAGATGTGTAGTCTTTAGTATTGGTGCTTAATTTAAGAATATAACTTCCGCTTTGCAAACCAGAAAGATCCAGAGCTTGGTTGTTCGTTACATTTTTTTTCTCCAAAATTAGATTTCCTAATATACTGTAGATAGAAGCTGTAATATTTTCTCCTTTTTGAGAACCTAAAGATAAAGTGATATTGTCTTTAGCAGGGATAGGGTATACTTTTATACCGGCACGACTGAAATCATCAAATCCTAAAGTGACATTAAGAGTGATTTTGTTTCTGATAAGTGTTAAGTCATTAACAATGCTATTAGTTACAAGGCAATCATACTCGCCAATATCAGAGGAACCTGCATTAGGAATTACCAATGTGCGTTCATTGGCACCATCAATGTTAACTCCATTTTTACGCCACTGATAGTTGTTGTTAGAACTTTGGGTGGCTTCTACAGACAAAGTAATTGTTTCTCCCTCATTAATAATAAAGGTTTCTTCGCTGTCAATATTAGATTGTGGTGTATGTCTAAAAAGGGAAATGTTGGTTTGATATTGAGAGAATTCATTTTCAAAATCATCAAACACAAAATTATTATTATCAAAAAAGAGTCTGGTTAAACCTGAATTGCCTGTAAAGTCAGGAATCGCTCCAGAAAAATTGTTTTCGTGAAATTCTAGTAAACTTAAATCATTAAAAGTTGTGAAAAAATTTGGAATAGGCCCACTAAGATTATTTCTCCCTATAGAAAATATTTTTAGTTGCGCTAAGTTAGAAAATGAGCTTGGTATTTCACCTTCAATATCCGTACCTCCGATGGTTAAGAATATCAGGTTAGTTAAGTTTCCTAGCTCACTTGGAATATTACCACTCATGGATGTGTTACGAAAACTGAGGTGAATCAGATTAGTTAATGATCCAATTTCACTAGGAATACTTCCTGTTAAGTTGTTTCCTCCTATATTTAAGTATGTTAATTCAGTGAGATTGCTAATGCCTGGAGGGATCTCACCTGTAAATCTATTAATATCCAGGTATAGTCTGGTAAGGTTGGTTAATTGAAAAACACTTTCTGGGAATCCGCCTTCGGATGATAAATCAACTCTTTGTAAGCTAAGAGATTCTAAATTAACTAAGTGAGAAAGGTCGTTGGGAAGGTCAAGAATGAATATTGGAGAGTCTCCAGAAATACTTATTGTTTTTAGTGAAGTGATGGAAAATAAGCAGCTAGGGATTTCGCCTGTTAATTTGTTTTGAGATAATGTAATACTTTCTAGTTTGGTAAGATTGCAGATACTGGCAGGTATAGTCCCTGTAAGGTTATTGGATGAGCCTCCAAAGATGTTTAATTTTGTAAGTTCTGTTAGATTTCCAATTTCATTGGGTAATGTTCCATTTAGATTTCTGAAACTTAAAGATAATTCAGTTACCCTTCCATCATTATTAACTGTTACGCCAGTCCAGGTACTTTCATTTGCGGTAAGATCCCAAGGATTTGTCCAATTAGCTCCGTCTGTAGCATTATATATAGCTATTAAAGCATTTCTATCCGTCACAGCAGCATTGACATTAATAAAAATGTCATTTCTAAGTACAGTTAAGTTAGATACATTACTGTTTTTTATTTCGCAATGATAAGTGCCTTCATTTGTCAAATCTGCGTTGGTGATCTCATATGTGGCATTTGTAGCATTTTCGATTAGTTGTCCGTTTTTAAGCCATTGATATGTGTTGTTAGGGCTAGTTAAACTTGTAATGGAGAGAGTTGTGTTGTTTCCTTCATCAATAGTTATATTCTCAATATCGCCAATCTTATTTTGTGGTGAATAAGTTAAGTTTGCCACATTGTCTTCTAGTACTTCTGCAATGTTATCAAATGAAGGTGTTCTTTCGAAAACAGAGAAATAAATATTATTATTACTAATATCCAGTGTTTCTATTCTGAATAAGGAGATATTCGTATAATTTGGCACATCCGTTAATAGGTTATTCGATACGTTAACATGTCCGATATTGGCGATAGAATTTCCAATTTCTACAGGTAATGTACCAGTAAGTTTATTAGAACTTAAATTGATTTCCACAAAATGTCTTTCATTTAGTGTGAAGAGTTCGATCGGGATATCTCCGTTTAATTGATTGTTTTGTAAATAGAGATAATTTAAATCTTCCGCACTCCCTAATTCCCCAGGAATTGTTCCGGTAATGGTATTATCAGAAAGATTTAAGGTATTAAGACTTTTTAGGTTTCCTAAATCAATAGGGATAGTTCCGGTTAGGTTGTTGTTAGATAAGTTGATCTCGTCAACGTGTCGTTCTGCTCCCGATGAGCCAAAAACAATATTGGTAACAACGCCATACCAATTTGTTGGAGATTCATCGAGATTCCAAGTGTTTGTCCAGTTTGCTCCATTTGTCGAATTGTATAACGCAATAAGAGCATTTTTATCATTTTCTGATATTTCCTGAGAAAACAAAGAAATAGAACATAAGAGCAATAAGTAAGATAGTAATCTTTTCATTTTTAGGGTTTTTAAATAGTTGGCAAAGTTAACTTAATAATTAATAAAATTTTAAAGTGCGTACAATGTTGAGTTGTAAACCCTCTTTATATTAGTTAATGTCTTGAGTAAGCTATTTGTTACAGTATATTCTAAAAAAAAAATGAATGTAATAGGGCTCTGAATTTTAATAACACTATTTTTGTTAGAGTAGCGTTATAAAAATCTAAATTAAATTATTTGTTTATTATGAAACTTAAAATTTTTCTTTTCGCATTTTCAATAGCCCTTATTTCTTGTAGTTCTGATGATGAAACAACATCTAATGAAGTGTCATTGGTTGGAACATGGGAACTTAGTTCGGCGATAGGATCTTTGGCTTTGGATCTTAATCAAGACGGTACAACATCTACAAATCTTCTAGAAGAATTACCATGTTTTAAAGATACAATCGTTGTTAATGATGATAGTACCTTTACACAAGAAAGTGTGCAGCTGGATATCAATGCAGAGTCTTTTCCGATTATTACGGCAGAATGCTTAGATGCTCTTTTAAATAGAGAGGGGGCTTGGGCATTGGATAAGGATAGGCTTACATTTGGATATACTCCCGGAGATGATACTAAAACAGTTACAATTGTGGTTACGGAAACGACATTGTCATTCACTGATTCAATTGAAAATATAGGTTCTGTAGATTTAGAGTTTAAAAGGAAGTAATCTTCTTTTACGTATAATTTATCAAGGTGCTCTCTTTTATGTAAGGAGAGCATTTTTTGTTACAAATTATCATAGATATAGGTGTTTTGTTAATTTAAGTATGGTCACTACTATAGTGTACTTAATGAAAAATATAGTGAAGTGTTGGTGTTTTATAATGGTTGGAAGCTGTAATACGATTTACGCATAAAACTTTCGCATATAGTTCGTTTCTTTTGCACTATATCTACGTTATAAATTCAATAATAGCTATACTTCGACGTAGTTCATTGCAAGTGGTTATTCTTTAATTTTATACCTTAATCTAGTACAAAATAATTCAAATAGTAGTAAATTAGGAATAGTTTACGATCAAAAATTGCTAGGTTTAGTCCACGTCGTGTAGTTTAATTCGAGATTCTAAATGTATCCGTATCTATTAAACGAGTCACTAGTTTACCCCAGGCAGTTGATCTTAATGAGCTTCTAGCCAATTATCTCCAAGTCCTAAATCAACATCAAGAGGAACTGCTAATTCATAAGCATTTTCCATTTCAGATTTAATTAAATTTTGAACTTCTTCTAATTCGGGTTTATATACATCAAAAACCAGTTCATCATGTACCTGTAGTAACATTTTGGTTTTATATTCTTGTTCTTTTAATTTCTTATGGATATTAATCATAGCAATTTTGATAATGTCGGCTGCACTACCTTGGATTGGTGCGTTTACAGCATTTCTTTCTGCGGCGCCTCTTACTACGGCATTGGCAGAGTTAATATCTTTTAGATATCGACGCCTACCTAGTACCGTCTGAACATACCCGTTGTCCCTTGCAAAATCGATAAGTTCGCTCATATAGTTGCGTAGTTTGGGATAGGTCTTATAATAAGTGTCAATCAATTCTTTTGCTTCACTACGTGAAAGATCAGTTTGGTTGCTCAATCCAAAAGCGGAAACTCCATAAATAATTCCAAAATTCACTGTTTTGGCATTACTTCGTTGCTCTCTAGTGACTTCTTCTATAGGTACATTAAATACTTTTGCTGCTGTAGAAGCGTGGATGTCTTCTCCATTTTTAAAAGCATTAATCATCGTTTCTTCTTTACTTAATGCAGCAATGATCCTTAGTTCGATCTGAGAGTAATCGGCAGCTAAAAGTGTATATTCATTGTTTCTGGGAACAAAAGCCTTTCTTACCTGTCTTCCTCGTTCTGTCCGTATTGGGATATTTTGTAAGTTAGGGTTGTTGGAGCTTAGTCTTCCGGTAGCAGCTACAGTCTGCATGTAATCTGTATGTACGTGCCCGGTTGTTGGGTTTACCTGATTTGGTAAAGCATCTATATAGGTGCTTTTTAGTTTAGATAAGCCCCTGAAATCAAGTATGTTTTGGATAATTCCGTGATCTTTTGCTAAATATGATAGTACATCTTCTGCAGTAGAGTATTGTCCAGTTTTAGTCTTTTTGGGTTTATCTACAAGTTTCATTTTTTCAAAAAGGATAACTCCTAATTGTTTAGGGGATGCGATGTTAAATTCTTCTCCGGCCTCTTTGTATATAGCGCTTTCTAGTTCTTTAATGTCGTTTTCGAGATCTTGAGAAAGAGATTGTAAGAATTGTTTGTCCAGATTTATACCCTCGATTTCCATATCAGCCAACACTCGTAATAATGGTATCTCGATATCTTCGAAAAGAGATGAAATGTTCGCATCGTTAAGTTCAGGTGCAAAATGTTCCTTAAGTTGATAGGTTACATCCGCATCTTCTACAGCGTATTCTGTTTGTTTGTCTATAGGAACCTCTCTAAATGATAACTGGTTCTTACCCTTTTTACCAATTAACTCAGTTATGGAAACAGGAGTGTAGTTGAGGTAAGTTTCTGATAAAACATCCATATTATGTCGCATATCCGGATTGATTAAATAATGCGCAAGCATGGTGTCAAAAAGTTTTCCTTTTACATCGATATCATATTTGGCTAATACTTTGATATCATATTTTAGATTTTGACCAATTTTTGTAATAGTAGGAGACTCGAAAAAAGGACGAAGCTCTTCTATGAGTTTTTGGGCTTCGTTTTTATCCTCAGGAAAAGGGATATAGAATCCTTTTCCGATTTCCCAAGAAAAAGCAATTCCTACCAGCTCTGCTATTAATGGGTCAAGACCTGTGGTTTCTGTATCAAAGCAAACATTCTCTTGCTTCAGTAGGTTATTTAAGAATAGCTTCATAGCCATACCAGGAGCAACACTTTGATAAAAGTGTTCGGTGTTGGCGATTGTTTTTCTGTTGGAAAATGTTGTTGTTTCTGATGGGGATGAATCGTTATTTCCGAATAACGAAAACTGACCCTCTCCGGCCTGTTTGGATTGCTTCGCTGTAGAGGTTGTTTTTGGTGTTGATTCTTGAGAAGAAAAAAATATTTTCAGAAACTGATCTTTTAATCTCCTAAACTCTAACTCTTCAAAAATCTCTTGTACTTTTTCACTGTTAGGTTCTGAAATTTTATAATTTTCTGCATTGAATGTTACATCGCAATCAATGATAATTGTCGCTAATTTTTTAGAAAGTAGCCCTAGCTCCTTATTTGCTTCTACTTTCTCTTTCATTTTGCCTTTCAGTTGGTCTGTATTTGCAAGAAGCTCTTCCATAGAACCAAACTGGGCAATAAACTTTTTAGCAGTTTTATCTCCAACACCTGGCAATCCGGGGATGTTGTCAACGGCATCTCCCATCATTCCGAGGTAGTCAATAACTTGCTCAGGTCGTTCTACCTCAAACTTCTTCTGTACTTCTGGAATCCCCCAGATTTCTATACCATTTCCCATACGAGCAGGTCGATACATAAAAATATTCTCAGAGACTAACTGTGCATAATCCTTATCAGGGGTTACCATATAGGTTTGATACCCTTCTTTTTCGGCTTGTTTGGCAATAGTACCAATTAAATCGTCTGCTTCGACTCCCGCTTGTTCTATAATAGGGATGTGCATAGCTTTAAGGATCTCTTGGATGATAGGTACTGCAATTTTTATTGCCTCAGGTGTTTCGTCCCTATTTGCTTTGTATTCTGGGTATATTTCCAATCGATCTTTACTGCCTTGTTTATCAAATGCAACAGCAATGTGATCTGGATTCTCTTTTTTAATAACATCAAAAAGGGAGTTAACAAACCCCATAACAGCAGAAGTATCTTGTCCTTTAGAATTTATTCTCGGATTTTTAATTAGAGCGTAATATCCTCTAAAAATAAGTGCGAAGGCATCGAGTAGAAAAAGACGTTTTTGTGACATAATAAGAGTTCCGGTTTTTTAGAAATGCAATATAAAAAGAAGATTTTTTAAATCAGCGTGAAAAGCTATGAAATAAGAAATGCCGTCAGTACTGACGGCATTTCGCCCCAAAATAAAATTGATAACTATGTTATCAATTACCTTAAATACGGTATTAATTTTTTATAAATATAGTAGATTTTTTGTATATGTTTCATCATCCCAAAAAGATTAGACGAAGGTACGAATAAAAATTTTACATATGAAAGAAAAAAACAACATTTGTAGGTTTATATGCCTTTGTAGGTCTGTTGTTTACGTTCTTTTTGTATGGTGAATTAGTAATACGTTAATTTTTACTTAAATATAACCGAGGTTGTAAATAGGTAGAATAGTTTTGTTGATAAAGTTTAGATCTTTTATGCGTTGGATAATTCCTGTAATTGTATATGTTTTAATAGAAGTATATGCGTACCAAGTAATAAAAACTGTTACCAAAAATCAATGGGTGCAGATTGTATATTTAATAGTTTCTTTAGCGATTCTAAGTTATGTAATTTATGTCTTTGCTACTTATAATAGGAGTTTAGGTCCAACAAAACTTACGCTTCGGGCAAGCGGTTTAATGCTAGTGACATTAGTTCCTAAATTGATTTTTGTGTTGTTCATGTTTGGAGAGGATATTATTAGATTGTGTATAGCTGGATATACGTACATAACGAATGCATTTTTCGAAGGTAATGCAACACAACACCTGCCGGATAGAAGAAAATTTGTTAGTCAGGTTGCCTTAGGGATAGCAGCGATACCTTTTAGTGGATTAATACACGGAATTTTTAGAGGAAAGTATAATTTCAAGGTTATAAATCATGTATTATATTTTGATGATTTGCCTGATGCTTTTGATGGATTGAGATTAACTCAGATTTCGGATATACATTCAGGGAGCTTTGATGAAGCGGATAAAATAGAGTATGCGATAGATTTAATCAATCGGCAAGAAACTGATTTATTAGTTTTTACAGGAGATATTGTAAATACTATGGCTAGCGAAATGGATGAATGGATATCTGTTTTTAAAAAACTTAGAACACCATCCTTGGGGAAGTATTCTATATTAGGGAATCATGATTATGGAGAATATGTCACTTGGGACACAAAAGAAGAGAAAGATGCTAATTTTGAAGCGATAAAAGACATTCATTCGAAGATTGATTTTAAGTTATTACTTAATGAAAATGTGTTTGTGGAGAAGGGTGGAGATAGAATAGCGATTGTGGGAGTGGAAAATTGGGGGCATAATTTTAAAAAAGCAGGTGATTTAAGTAAAGCTTCTAAAGGTGTTTTGAGGGAAGATTTTAAAATTTTATTAAGCCATGATCCTTCACATTGGGATTATGAAGTGAAAAATAATGAAGATCATTATCAGCTTACATTGAGTGGGCACACTCATGGATTTCAGTTTGGAATTGAGATACCTGGTTTTATAAAATGGAGTCCAGTGCAATATGTTTATAAGCAATGGGCAGGAATATATAACGAAATGGGGCGTTATCTTAATGTGAACAGAGGTTTTGGTTTTCACGCCTTTCCCGGAAGAGTTGGGATTTGGCCAGAGATTACTGTTATTGAACTGAGAAAAGGTACGCAACCTGCATAGTTCTCAGAAAATGCTATATTTACAATTGTATTTAGCAACTTTGTGAATAGTGAAAATAAGTTGCAACGTTTAAAAAAGAAGTAATGTCAAAGTTTGGAGAGTTAATAGGTGCAGAAGTACCTGTTTTACTGGATTTTTATACTGACTGGAATAAACCATCTGTATCCATGCATCCTGTGCTTAGAGATGTGGCAGCCGCTTTAGGCGATAAGGGTAAAGTGATAAAAATAGATGTGGATAAGAATGAAGAGTTAGCTACTGCACTTCGTGTAAAAGGTCTTCCTACCTTAATGATTTATAAAGGAGGGGAGATGGTGTGGAGACAAAGTGGGGAACAAGATGCAAATACTCTTATTGGTCTTATGAAAGAGTACATTTGATCGCATTTTATTTATATTTTATTAAAAAGATACCCTTCATTTGTAAAATACGCTAGTACTTTGGGTAATGTGTATTTGAGATTTCTGTAAGCTTTGATGCTGTCATGAAATACTAAAATACTCCCATTTTGGGAATTATTTATGACGTTTTTTGCACATTGCTGAGGGGATAAGCTTTTTTTCCAATCTTTAGCTACTATATCCCAAAGGATTACTTCATACCCTAATTTTTGTATAATACCCAATTTAGACTTACTTATTTGACCGTAGGGAGGGCGAAATAATTTGTTTTTTACCGTGGTATGTTTACTGATTTGTTTCTCACAAGCAGAAATATTTTCTATATAAGTTGCCGTATCATTCTTCCATGCTTTTAGATGATTCATTGTGTGATTACCGATGGAGTGATCTTCTTCGATGATTTTGTTAAATATTGTAGGGTGTTTTTTAATGTTTTCTCCAATACAAAAGAATGTAGCTTTGGCACCATACTGATTTAACTGTTTTAATACAAATTCTGTGACCTCAGGGGTAGGGCCGTCATCAAAAGTAAGGTATATTGTTTTTTCTTTAGAGATATTAAAAAAATCCCAAGTGTATTTTGGGAAAAGAAATTTTAGGAAATAAGGTGTTTTGGTTGGGACGATTTTCATGAAATAATGGTGTAAAAAATAACAAGGGACTTTTTAGAAAAGCCCCTTGTTTATAATTTATGGATTGGATATGTCTTCTAGAGTGTCCAAAACTTGTTGACTATCTCGGCGTTCTTTTTGTAATGCTTCCTCTTGTTTTTGGATGGCATCTTCATCATCATAGATTTCATCTTCGGAATACAGTCTAGTAAATAACCTGAGATATCTATTAAACTCTTCGGCTTTTTCTTCGATTAAATCTTTATCTTGATTAATAAGTAATAAATCAACTACGCTTCTGTAACGTTCTACATTGCTAACAATGTCACTAGCATAATCATATTGCTTTTCTAGTGTTAGACTACCAAAATATGTGAGTTGTTCTTGGTATTTTTTTGCTATTTTATTCCATAAGTTCCTTGCTTTCTCTTTTTTTCCAATTTCATAATACCCGCTAACATATGGCTCAAGTAAAGTATAATATTCATAATGTTCGATAGGCATTTTCTCCATTCCTAAATCAAGAATTTCTTCGGCTTTCTCTTTTTTGCCTTCTTCTATAAGTGCTTCAACAAGTCTGGCAAGATTGCTTCTATATGTAATAGCATTTTTACGAGTTTCAGGGTCATGATAAATATTAGGGTCTTCACCATTACCCCAATCCCAACTGGTAACATTTTTATACATTACATCGGTATCAATGCGTCCCATGTCATATGGATTACGTTTATCTATTTTAGTAAGTATAGGAACTAATTTATAAGTAACTCCGTCTAATTGTAGATAATCTTTCATCCATAAATAATCATCATCTCCAAAACTACCACCGGTAAAGTAAATCGGCCTCTCCCAATTATTGTTCGCTATGATGTCTAACATTAACAGGCGATTTTTGAAAAGTAAATCTCCTTTTAGGTGTATATCAATGTATGGAACAATGAGATCTGCATCTTTTTGTGGTACAATACCATTTTTTAATACAGCTTCTTTGTCTACAGGTATTCTGATATGTTTAGTAGGGAAAGTATTTACCGTTTTTCCATTTTGTAAGTCACCTTTTGTTCTTTTGTCATCAGTTTGGATCCATCTCATCCAGTTTTTTATCAACATAGTGTCGTTGGTAACTGGTTTATAGTATATGGCATCATTGTTCCCGAACCTGTAAAAGTCGTGAGTTAATTGTGATGGAATAGGTTTACCGTCATAGGCTGCCTTTTTCATTTGATCAATATACCAATCGGTGGCAAATAGACTAGTATTTACTGTTCTAACATCTGTACGGTATTCTTCTATCTCCTGCGCATACCATAGAGCAAATGTATCATTATCACCAATTGTAAAAAGGATAGCATCATCTTGGCAGGATTGTAAATACATTTTAGCCATCGATTGAGCCGTATACCTGTTAGAACGATCGTGGTCATCCCAATTTTCTGAAGCTAGTAAAACTGGAACAGCCAAAAGGCATATGGCAGTTACAACTGGAGCTAATAATTTTGTCTTGATGCTATTTTTTAATAAATCAAACAAAGCATATACTCCAAAGCCAATCCATATGGCAAATACATAGAAAGAACCAACTAATGCATAGTCACGTTCCCTTGGTTCAAAAGGCCTTTCGTTAAGATAGATTTTTAGAGCCAATCCGGTGAATAAAAAGAAAACTAATAATACCCAGAAATTTTTTTGATCACGTTGTGCTTGAAATACCAACCCAATTAGACCTAATAATAAAGGTAAAAAGTAATAAGTATTTCGAGCTTTGTTTTTTAAAGCATCACTCGGTAAATTATCCTGTGATCCTAAATGGAATTCATCTATAAATTTAATTCCACTTAACCAGTTTCCTTCTAAATTGGTATACTGACCTTGATTGTCATCTTGTCTTCCAACAAAATTCCACATAAAATATCTCCAGTACATATAACCCATTTGGTATTCAATAAGATACCCTAAGTTAGAAGCAAAAGAAGGCTTCTGGATGTTTAGGTAATCACTAAATGATCTCAGGAATTTATTATAATCATCATTATCAAGTTTTCCTGTAGCATATTCCCTTCTAAATTGAGTAACTGCTTCAAGAAGCTCATCTTCATCTTGATATTCTGGTTTGATAGTAAACTTTATCGGTCCTGTAAAATCCATATAGTTTCCTATATGTTCAGTACTCCACATTCTTGGAAGGAAGGCTTTATGAGCGTCATCAATATTCTGTTTAGCGCTTTTCCAATCATTTACAATATCGTATTTGCCAGTTGTTAAGTTTTTTTCATATTTTGGTTTATCATCTTCATATGGATTGTTCTCATCAAGTCCTGCATATATTTCTGTAAACTGAGGGCCATAGAATAAATGGGTTTCAGGATATTGCTCCAGATTATAATAGGCTAATAATTCACGTGCATTATTAGGGTTGTTCTCATTAATTACAGTGCCGGCATTAGCACGTATAGGTAGCATTATCCAACATGAGAATCCTATAAAAATGAATAGAATACATAAAACAGCTGAATTTATAAGAGGGTACTCTTTTTTACGAGTATATTTTAATACAAAATAAAAAGCAGTAGCGATTATAAGCCCTGTGAAAATAGTACCAGAGTTAAACGGCATTCCTAAAGTATTTACAAAGAACACTTCTAGTCCACCAAACAATTTTAGTGTTGATGGTAAGAGTAGTTTGAAAATAAAAAGCAATATGGCTACCACAACAATATTTGCGATGATAAAGTTTTTTACTGTGACCTTATAATTTTTAAAATAATACAGTAAACCTATAGCGGGGATCGAAAGTAAGCCCATAAAATGAACACCAAAAGAAAGTCCAGCAATAAAAGCAATCAATATGAGCCATCTATTTCCTCTAGGTTTATGCATATCTCTTTCCCAAAGTAATCCTAAATAAAAAAGAACAGACAAAATGCAAATTGCCATGGCATATACTTCTGCTTCTACGGCATTAAACCAAAAACTATCAGTAAAAGTAAAAGCTAATGAGCCGACTAATCCACTTCCAAGAATAGCGATAGCTTTACTTTTGGTTAATTCCTCATCTTTTACCACAAGTTTTCGAACTAGAATCGTAATTGACCAGAACATAAAAAGGATGGCAAAAGCACTAGCAAAAGCACTCGTCATATTAACAACAAAAGCAATTTGAGTAGGATCAGAAGCAAAAATAGAGGCAAATGCACCAATCATCTGAAACAAAGGAGCTCCTGGAGGATGTCCTACCTGTAGCTTCGATGAAGTAGCAATGTATTCCCCAGCATCCCAAAAACTTGCAGTAGGTTCTACAGTGAGTGAGTATGTGAATAGGGCAATTCCGAAAGCTACCCATCCCAATATTTTATTCCACTTTTTAAAGTTGAATGAACTCATAAGATCTAAATTATTATATAACGTGTGGCGAATTTAGTGATAAAAATACTTTTGAATTAGTTTTTTTACTAAACGCTTAACAGAAGTTTATATTTTAAATAAACTTAGAGGAATTGATAAGTGCTTTGAGTGTTAAAAAAACATTTAATTGTAATTTTTTTTAAAAAATGTTTGCAGAGCAAAAAGAATGTTTTAAATTTGCACCCGCAATGACCCATTGGTCTATGGTGTAACTGGCAACACGTCTGGTTTTGGTCCAGAAGAGTCTAGGTTCGAGCCCTAGTAGACCAACAAAAGGAGTAACAATTATGTTACTCCTTTTTTGTTTGTATATTAATTATTGATTAACTGGAGCTAAAGGTTTTTTGTCTATAGATTGATAAAATGTGTTTTACAAGTATTACTGATTTTATTTATGTGGGATGAGCAATATTATTAGACTGTTTTTTTTATTGTGTTTTAGTTTTTGTTTCGTAAGCTTTTATGAGCCACTTCCTGTATCGTGTAATTTGTACCCAAAAGATAGTCTCTGTCTTACCAAAAAAGATTCAGTATTACAGGATAGTATCGAAACTACCAAGAAACAACTTCTCCTCCTAAGTGGTTATAAAAAAGAAAGAAACTACAAAGCTGTAGGGGAATTGTATAAAAAGATGTTTAGGTCTATAGATCCTCAAAGGAATTTTGAAGATTTTATAAAATATAGCGATAGCTCTTATGCGTATTTGTTAAAAAGCAGGGATACTGTTTCTGCAATATTTTCAAAATATACTACAGGTTCTATTTTGCAAAAAACAGGAGAGATTGCCAGCTCTATGGAACAGCATATGATTGGGTTAGAAATGAGTCAATTCATAGGAAACAAAAAAATGGTTGCTGGGGGTTTTAATAATATGGCAGTTTGTTATTTGTCAGTTAAGAATTATGATCAAGCTGAGAAAACACTTCATAAAGTGATGAGCAACTTGGAGTCTTTACGGAGTGTTAAGTTTAAACAACTGATTTTTCTAAACTACGGAGAGTTACTTTTACGTCAAAAGAGATGGGATTCTGCAATTTATTATACGAATGAGGCATTGCGAGTAGCGAAATGCTATAATATGAAAACCAGATACCAATTAAATTACCTTAACCTTGCTGAAGGGTATATTAAAAAAGGGATGTATGACCTTGGGCTAGAATACGCAAGGATGAGCGGACAATTTTGTCCTGAAAAAAGAAATTACCGTTGTGTGTTATCTAATATCCTTATTTCTGATGCTCTATTTGGAAAAGGCGATTCCTTAAAGGGAGATAACTTTCTTATGAAGTCATATAAAGAGAGGGAGTTGATAAAAAGTAATTATGGAAAACTTCAATTAGAAGAACGCATGGTTGATTTTTTTAAAAAGAGAGGGGATCACAAGTCAGCTTTGTTTCATAAAGAGAAATATCATCAGATTTATTCTGGATTTTATGATGAAGAAATGACTAATAAAGTTCAGCAAATTAAAATAAAAAACCTTTTCGTTCAGAAAGAGAAGGAAATTGATCAATTAATCTTGGAGCGACAAAAAAAAGCAAAGCTTTTTAAGGCTCGAATTAATAACATTATCTTGATAAGTGCTATTGGGGGTTTATTATTTTTAGGTGGGTTTCTTATTTATAAGTACCGATCAGAACGTACATTAGCTATAAGTGAAAGAGAGCAGGCAGAAAGTAAATTAGAAGCATTACATTCTAAAATGAGCCCTCATTTTTTGTTTAATACATTAAGTAGTATTCAGAACTTAATATTAAAATCAAATAAAATTGAAGCGTATAATGTTTTGAATGACTTTTCTCAACTCTTACGAATCATGTTAAAGCATTCAGGCAAAACAACAATTAAGTTATCAGAAGAAGTACATTTTCTTAATTTATACTTAAGTTTTTATAAGATGAGGTATACCAATGAGTTTACCTATCGAATTGACGTAAGTGAAGTATTGTTGGAAAAAGATCCTTGTATCCCAAATATGATGTTGCAACCTCATATAGAAAATGCATTGGTTCATGCTTTCCCTGAAGATTTTGAAGATGTTCCAAAACTTGATTTGATTTTTGAAGAAAAGGAAAATAGTATTGTTTGTACTGTAATTGATAATGGAGTAGGTAGAAAAGCTACACTAAATAGTTCTGTGAAGCCGAAACATGAAACTTTGTCGATTTTTTCTGAAAATTTAAAAAAGCGTATTGACTTTTTGCAACAATTAGGTTACGAAAACGCAATGATAAATATCACAGACCTCTATGAGGGAGCAATTCCGTCGGGAACCTCTGTTGAAATGCATCTTCCTTACATTAAATTATAAATTATGACTTTAAAAAAAAAATATACAGCTATTTTGGTCGATGATGAGATAGGTAATGTAGAAAACCTTGAAATCCTCTTAAATGAATTTTGTATACATATTGATATTGTCAAAAAAGAGACTACTTTAAAAAATGCGAAGAAGAGTATTGTTAATTTGCAACCTGATATCTTATTTTTAGATATTCAGATGGGTAGCCAGACAATTTTTAGTTTGTTAGAAGGATTTGATGTAATTTCTGCAGAAATTATTTTTGTTACAGCCTATGATAACTATGCAATAGAGGCTCTAAAATATGGTAGTGTAGGTTATCTTTTGAAACCAGTGAATATTGATAAACTGCAACAGGCGGTAAGTAAGGCGATTCATACTATCGATAGTAAGAAGTCTAAGCGGATAGAGGGGGGACGTTCCAGAAATTTAGCAATTTCTATGGGAAAAATAGCTTTTCCTACGCAACGTGGATTTCAGTTAGAGTATATTGATAATATACAATATATGATTGCGCAAGGGAGTTATTGCGAAATCTATTTTGATAATCAAAAATCACTTTTGGTTTCTAAAAACCTAAAATATTATGAAACAAAATTAAAGATGCATAGCTTTATTAGAACACATGCTTCGGCATTGATTAATTTTAGATATATAATAGAGCTTAATCGTTCCGATGGAGGATATATTGTGATGGAGGATGGTAAGCATCTTCCTGTATCTAGGCAAAAGCGTTTGGAGTTAGAGTGTCTTATAAGAGAATGTGGGTAGTAAAATAGTGGTTGCAAAAAGGAAGAAAGCTGCTTGAAAAAGCAGTTTTCTTCCTTTTTGCCTTGGTGATATAACCTGTTTTGGAAAAGACTATGGAGTATCTGTATCTGCTCGTGTAGCGATAATCTCTATAGATTTTACTTCTAGATTGTCTCCTAGTCCTGCATCAGCAAGATGTATAAGGGCTATTTTTAGTAATTTACGGCGATTGCCTACACTTTCAGGAATAACAGCCTCGAAAGTTTGCCAATTCCCATTATTAAGGAATGAGACAACACCATTACTGTTTTGGGCGCCATGTTTTCCGGTAAGCAGTTTAGTGGTGAAATCTCCATGTAAATTATCTGATGTAGGTAGTGCAGGAGTTGTATATTTACTTAGTCTTAATTCGAACTCATCATTAGTGCTGGTATTGCTGGAAGCTACGATGATCTTAATTTTATCTCCTGCTCTAGCTTTTATGATTGGACTAATCAACCAATTTCTAATGATAGTATTGTTCTTGAAATTTGAGGATTTTGAGGATATTACTCCCCAACCTGTAGTTTCAAAAGATTTTACACCTTTTTTCTTTGTACTGTTATTGTGTTTTGTGTAATTACCAAAACCGGCCTTGAAATTTTGCTTGTGAATTGTTAGATCCAGATAATCTGGTATTCCATCACCATCTGTATCATCATTGGTTGGGTCAGAGTCAGTTCCATCTTCGTTGATAGTTAGAATTCCGTCACCATCGGCATCACCGGTATCGTTAAATATATAGTTAATAGAAGTGATGTCATTTGCAGACCAGTCTGATGTTTCTAATGTCCAGTTGCACGGAAATACAGAGGATCTCATAATTGATCCGCAAGTATTGTCAATGTGCCATTGAGCATTGTTTGTGTCAGGAATCAGGGGATTGCCTTCATTTATATCTGAATGGGTATATCCTAAAGCATGCCCGATTTCATGAAGCAATAATGTTAAGTTTTCGTTTTCGGTATAGCTGTTGTTATATGTGTTGTTCACATATAGGCGACTCCCTATATTATTATTTGAAGGGAATTCTGCTCTACCAACACTTGTTATTGTTCCTGAATGCTTGCAGATGATATCAGCATTAGTTTCATTGGTTGTTTCCGTAATGGTAATGTTTGTGTGTGAATTACTCCAATATTCAAAAGCTGTTCTTAGTGGGGTTCTGTAATTAGTGGGAAAAGCGTCGGTTCCATCAATATCAATGTAATACGAAATATTTCTTGAGTTTTCACGACTTATAATACCGTTGTTTGTCCAGTAGTAATTCTTTTCTTTGCGAAGATGTTTTTCGTTAAAAATAATGTCTTTTTGATAAATAATCTCATCATTAATTCTATCGTACTCAAAATTTTCTTGATTGAAGCCTTGTTTAGATAATCCTTCTACGAGTCTTAAATACTTATTTGGGATTTCTTTGGTTATAACATTTTGAGTATCAATCGAGGTAACCTCTTCCTCATTTAGGGAGTCTTTGTTGCAGGAGGAAAAAAAGATAGTTACACCAATCAATAGGTATAGAGCTTGGTTGATAAATACACCATATGAGTGTGTAAAATTGTTTTTTTTGTATGACTTCATTTGATTTTAGTTTACGCTAAATTTGCCAATAGCTTTTGTTTGAAAATTCTATTTTTCGTTTTTGTTTACGAGTGATTTATAAAACAATACATAATAGTAATTGGTGTTGCGCAACACACTTGATTATTAAGGGAGTTTGAGTGATCAGTTAAACTTCCTTTTTTGAAATTTCACGCAAATATAGATAAGGGAGTGAAGGATGTTTAGGTTGTTTTATAAATGGTAAGAATCAATTTATAGATGGTTGTTTTCTATGTGTAAATTGCTTTTTCGTAGTATAAAATGGTTTTCAGTGGTTCTGTAGTTAAATTAAGATTGTGTAAAATGTTTAGAGGGTTTTTAGGTATTTCTCAAGGTTTTGCTGAGTAATTTTAATAAAAATTGAAAAACTTGTGCTCTTACGGTGTTATAAAGAATGAGTTATGAGACCAGCGGTAAGTATATTTTAGCAAGAAGTGATAGAATCTTGTTGTCTATACTAATGTTGTAAGGAATTACTTTACCCTCAAGATTTTTGTGATATGGGCTTAGTGTTGATTTTGGGGTTAAAAAGTAGAAGTTGTCCGAAAGGAGTTTTTCTTTTGTGGAATGATTTTTGGGTTTTATCTTTAGGTGCAAATTATAAGTAGCTAGACGATACTAATATCAATTCTCAAATAAAATTACCTGTTGAAATCGTTTCTTTTTAGTTTGTGTTTCAAACATAAAATGTATCGATCGTGTTACTTTGGCTTAGCTAACACAAGTACTACCTCTGATTTTTTTATCTGAACCAAAAATTAATTCAATTAGGATTCCGGTAATTTGATATAAGAGCTAGTATTGTGACGTAAAACTTAAAAGAAAGCTCTTATGTATATTTGATATAGGAATACGTGTTTTTTTAGGGTATTTCAGGTAGGGACTGATGTTGAAGTCTTAAAAAAGGAAACCTTAAAGTTTATTTAAATGAATTTTAAGGTTTCCTTTTTTAATCCACATTGTGGAGTTTGATTCTCCGAGGCTTGCCTCGAAATTCTAAAATTTTGCGTCCGCTAGATGCCTCGTAGCTTGCTCCGATGTAGCTGACTTAAAGACTGTATAGATAAGGGTATGCTGAGTGGGTAATTATCTTTGACCAGAAATTTCAATAAGCTTTTTTTTATGTTTATTAAGGGTTTGTTATTTCTATATTTTAAATGTTAATACAGGTCTCTTTGCGTGATTAACAACATCTTCTCCAAGACTTCCATTAATAAAATGAGATAAACCTTTTCTTCCATGTGTGCTGATTCCTATAAGACCTGCATTGACAGAATTGGCAAAATTAAGGATTCCTTTTTCAACATTGATATCATTATATATGTTCAGTGTGTAATTATCAATAGGTAATCCTGTAATCATAAGATTCATTTTTTCTTCTGTTTCGCTAGTAGTTTTAAAGCTGTTTGCTGTGTTGATCCAAACTAAGTGAAGTTTTGCGTTTAATTGTTGGGCAAATTTATGAGCAGAGATTAATGAGGGTTTGTCTTCGTTGTCAAAATTTGTAGCGTAGACTAAATCTTTAATACTAAAAATATCGCAGTCTTCCTTTATGACTAGAACAGGTTGTTTTGTACTTCTTACAACTTTCTCGGCATTGGAGCCAATGAATAGTTCTTCAAAACCTGAAGACCCGTGTGACCCCATAATTATAATATCAATATTGTTTTTTTCGCAAGCATCTACAATTCCTTTGTGTACATCTTCAAAGCTTACTGTTTCAATAACTTCTAAGTCTTCGAGGTAATCGCTGGCTAACACTTCTTCGAATTTTTTGTGTGTTTGTTGCATGAAGAATACTGCCTCCGGAGCGGGGGCAGAATTGCCTGATGACATTAGGTCATTTAGGTGTACCGGAAGTTCTAAAATGTGTAATAAGTATATTTCACTATTATTTTTTTTAGCTAATTGGGAGGCTACTTTTAAAGCACTTTCTGCCTGAGGTGAAAAATCTGTTGGAACGAGTATTTTTTGTAACATAGTGGGTTGTGTTTAGAGAAATTTAATTAGAAAAAGAAAAGAACATTGTCTTTCTGATATGCAGTGTAAATCAGTTTTTCAAAATTACATTTTAAGATTTTTTGAAAAGGTAAGATTGTAACAGCTTAAGAATCATTTAAATTTACGAATAAATTCATTCTTAAGTAGGTTTTGAATCTAAGATATTATTACTATCTTTGCACCGTTGAAATTAAAAAACCAGATGGAGGGGACGGGAAGTCCCCTCTTTTTATCTAGTTATGTCATTAAGAAAGAAAGTTCAGAGTTTGTTAGAGGGAGCACTTGTCGAAAATCCTTCATTGTTTTTAATAGATTGTACTATTAATCCAGATAATAGTATCGAAGTCATTATTGATGGAGATCACGGGGTGAAAGTTGAAGATTGCATTGCGATAAGTAGGGCTATTGAACATAATTTGGATAGAGAAGAGGAGGATTTTGCTTTGCAAGTGATGTCTGCGGGAGTTTCTGAAGGATTAAAGCATGTGAGACAATACAAGAAGAACCTAGGAAGAAAACTAAAGGTTAAGATGATAGAGGGCGGTGAGATAGAAGGAGAGTTGATTTCTGTAACCGATGATGATATTACTTTGGCTTGGAAGGCAAGAGAGCCAAAGCCAATAGGAAAAGGAAAAGTAACTGTAAATAAGGAAGCTTCTATTCCATATGTAGAAATAAAAGAAGCAAAAGTTATGATAACATTTTAATTATAGATTGATATGGAAAATATCGCATTAATAGAATCATTTTCGGAATTTAAGGATGACAAGTTAATAGATCGTGTTACACTAATGGCGATCTTGGAAGATGTATTTAGGAATGCATTAAAAAAGAAGTTTGGTAATGATGATAATTTCGATATCATTATAAACCCTGATAAAGGGGATTTAGAAATATGGAGAAATCGTGTTGTAGTTGCAGATGGTGAAGTAGAAGATGATAATCAGGAAATCTCATTAACACAGGCTCAAAGAATTGAACCTGATTTTGAGGTTGGAGAGGATGTTTCGGAAGAGGTTAAGTTAATTGATCTTGGTAGAAGGTCTATTCTTGCATTGCGTCAGAATTTGATTTCTAAAATTCATGAGCATGATAATACTAATATCTATAAACAGTTTAAAGAATTAGAAGGAGAGATTTATACTGCAGAGGTACATCATATAAGACATAGAGCTATTATTCTGTTAGATGATGAAGGAAACGAAATTATTTTGCCAAAAGATAGGCAGATACCTTCTGATTTTTTCCGTAAAGGAGAAAATGTTCGTGGAGTGATAGAATCTGTGGAGCTAAAAGGAAATAAGCCTGCTATTATTATGTCTAGAACATCTCCATTGTTTTTGGAGAAATTGTTTGAATCTGAAATCCCTGAAGTTTTTGATGGTTTGATTACTGTAAAGAAAGTAGTTAGGATACCAGGTGAAAAGGCAAAAGTAGCTGTAGATTCTTATGATGATAGAATTGATCCTGTGGGAGCTTGTGTAGGGATGAAGGGATCTCGAATACATGGTATAGTTAGAGAATTGGGTAATGAGAATATTGATGTAATAAACTATACTAATAATTTACAGCTCTTTATAACTAGGGCGTTAAGTCCAGCAAAGGTTACGTCTATTAAGTTGAGTGAAGAAGGTAATAGAGCGGAAGTGATGTTGAAACCAGAAGAAGTTTCTAAGGCTATCGGACGAGGAGGGCATAATATACGATTGGCAGGTCAATTGACAGGTTATGAGATAGATGTGTTTAGAGAAGGTGTGGAAGAAGATGTAGAATTATCTGAATTTTCGGATGAAATTGATTCTTGGATTATAGAAGAGTTTGCTAAAATAGGACTAGATACTGCTAAGAGTATTTTAGAGCATGATGTGTCAGATTTAGTAAAAAGAACTGACCTTGAGGAAGAGACAGTAGGAGAGGTTATTAGAATATTAAAATCAGAATTTGAAGATTAATAACTTCAATTAATTTATATTTGAGCATAAAATAAGAGGCATTTATGGCTGAGGCAAAAACCATGAGATTAAATAAGGTATTACGCGAATTCAATATCTCGCTAGATCGGGCTGTTGACTTTTTGAATTCAAAAGGTCATGAGATAGACTCGCGTCCTACCACAAAAATTTCTTCAGAGATTTACCAGCTTTTGTTTGATGAATTTCAAACAGACAAAAGTAAAAAGGTGGCTTCAAAAGAAGTTGGTGAAGAAAAAAGGAAAGAGAAAGAAGCGTTGCGGGTGCAGATAGAAACTGAGCAGGAAGAGAAGCGTAAGCGTGCTGAAGCTCGTGAGATTGTAAAAGCTAAAGCTCAATTGAGTGGCCCTAAACAGGTTGGTAAAATCGACTTGGATAAAAAGAAAGAAACCGTTGCAGAGCCCGAAGTGAAGGCGACGGAAACTCCTAAAGAGGAAAAGGAAGAGGTCAAAGAAGTGGCTGAGGTTAAGGAGAAAAAGGAAGAGGTTAAAAAGCCAGAAAAGCCTGAGATTGTGTCTAATCGACCAGTTAAAAAAGGAATAAAAATAGCAAAAGTAGCTCCTATTGATTTAGAGCAAAAAAAGGCTAAAAAAGAGATTGAACAGCCTAAGGCGAAGAATACGAAGAAAGAAGATCAAGCTGCAAAAGAGCCTGATGTATCTGTTGAGCCGGTTAAGGTGGAAACGCAGTATAAGAAATTAGATGGCCCAAATTTTACAGGTCAGAAAATTGATTTAACAAAGTTTCAAAAGCCGCCTAAAAAGAAAGAAGATAAGACTGATAAGAATAAGGCTGGCGGAGCAGGTGATCCAAAAAAACGACGTAGAAGGATAAGTAAAGATGGGGGTGGTAATAAGCCAGGAGCCCCCGGAAATAATAGGCAGCAAGGCGGTGGAAATCGAGGCCCTGGAAATAGAGGTGGTAGTAGAGGGCCGGCAAGAGGAAAGAGACCAGCTGTTGTAAAAGAGGAGCCGAGCGAAGAAGAAGTGCAAAAACAAGTTAGAGAAACTCTGGAAAAACTTCAGGGTAAATCTAATAAGTCTAAAGCTGCTAAATATCGTAGAGATAAACGTGATCAGCACCGTCAGAAGGTGGAGGATGATGTTGCACAGCAAGAGCAAGAAAGTAAGGTGCTTAAAGTTACCGAATTTGTTACTGTATCTGAGGTAGCTACAATGATGAATGTGCCGACTACACAGGTGATTTCAGCCTGTATGTCTTTAGGTATTATGGTTACAATGAACCAGCGTTTGGATGCGGAAACATTGTCAATTGTTGCAGATGAGTTTGGTTATGAAGTTGATTTTGTAACTGCAGATATTGAAGAGTCAATAGAAGAGATAGTTGATGCGCCAGAAGATTTGATTAACAGAGCCCCTATAGTTACGGTTATGGGACATGTTGATCACGGTAAGACCTCTCTATTAGATTATATTAGAAAAGAAAATGTGATAGCTGGCGAGAGTGGTGGGATTACTCAGCACATTGGGGCGTATGGAGTTCAGTTAGAAAACGGACAAAAAATCGCATTTCTTGATACACCAGGTCACGAAGCTTTTACCGCAATGCGTGCACGTGGTGCGCAAGTAACGGATTTAGCAATAATTGTAATTGCGGCTGATGATGATGTGATGCCTCAAACAAAAGAAGCTATTAGTCATGCACAGGCAGCGGGTGTGCCTATTATTTTTGCGATTAATAAAGTAGATAGACAAGAGGCAAATCCTGAAAAAATAAAGGAAAAATTAGCTGCTATGAATTTGTTGGTAGAAGATTGGGGAGGAAAAATCCAATCTCATGATATCTCAGCAAAAACTGGATTAGGGGTTAAGGAATTACTTGAAAAAGTGTTATTAGAGGCAGAGCTTCTTGAATTAAAGGCAAATCCAGAAAGATTGGCTGCAGGAACTGTTGTCGAGGCGTTCTTGGACAAAGGAAGAGGGTATGTGTCTACAATATTAGTTCAGGCAGGTACATTGCGAGTTGGAGATTATGTCTTAGCAGGAAAGAATAGTGGTAAGGTAAAGGCGATGCAGGATGAAAGAGGTAACAATGTTAAGGAAGCAGGGCCTTCTACCCCGGTTTCAATATTGGGATTAGATGGTGCGCCACAAGCAGGGGATAAGTTTAGTGTTCTTGAGGATGAAAGAGAAGCGAAAGATATCGCGTCTAAGCGTGCTCAATTGCATAGAGAACAATCTGTACGTACTCAGAGGCATATAACGCTTGATGAAATCGGTCGACGTATCGCTCTAGGAGACTTTAAGGAATTAAACATTATCCTGAAAGGTGATGTGGATGGTTCTGTAGAAGCATTAACGGATTCTTTCCAGAAATTATCTACAGAAGAAATTCATGTAAATATTATACATAAGGCTGTAGGAGCAATTACAGAAAGTGATGTGTTGTTGGCTTCGGCATCTGATGCGATTATAATTGGGTTTAATGTAAGGCCTGCTGGTAATGCTAGACAAGTTGCTGATAAGGAAGAAATCGATATCAGAACATATTCTATAATTTATGATGCAATCAATGATCTTAAGGATGCAATGGAAGGAATGCTTTCTCCAGTAATGAAGGAGGAGATTACTGGTACTGCTGAGATAAGAGAAACATTTAAGATATCTAAAGTCGGGACAATTGCTGGTTGTATGGTGCAAACAGGGAAAATCTTACGAAATGCTGGTATTCGCCTTATTAGAGAAGGAGTTGTTGTATATACAGGTGAATTGTCTTCTTTAAAGAGATTTAAGGATGATGTGAAAGAAGTGTCTAAAGGATATGATTGTGGGTTACAGGTTAAAAACTACAATGATATTAAGATTGATGATGTTATAGAGTGCTTCCAGGAAGTAGCGGTTAAGAAGAAGTTATAAAATTTCGAATCAATATATGTAAAACCCGTTAAGTCATTAACGGGTTTTTTTTATGAGTGATACTTTTGCTTACCGTTTTAAAATGAAACGTGCGGAAGGGGTGTCATACGATTTATGGATAAGAAATTCATATAAAGAGATTGAATTATTTTGTACTAGATTAAGGCATGAAACTAAAGAATAGCCGTAGCTATTGTTGAATTTTATAACGCAGATATAGTGCGAAAGAAACGAACTATATGTGAAAGTTTTATGCGTAAATCGTATCAGGTATTACTTATCTAATTTTTAAAAATAGTTCAGTTCGAACTGCAGTAATTTTATGTTAACTATATAAATGACTAGGAAATGGGTATGCATTTTTGGTGTAGTCAAAGGATAACATCGAATCATATCCGTAGTTTTATATTGTTAAGATGGGATTTTATATTGTTAGTTTTGGTCTGTCGAAAGTAATCAAGGCTTTCGTTTTAATAAAACTTCGATATCAATGGGTTGAAAAAATTAATTGCTGTGTCAATTATTGTAAGAAATTACCGATATCTAAATTATTTTTTTTTGGTTCAGGTGAAAAAGAAAATTCAGTGATAGTACTTGTGTTAAGTCGAAATAGCATTATCGATGCGTTTTATTTTAAAACTTGTATTAGTAAGAAGCGATTTTAGTTAGTAATTCCATTTGAAAAATCGTGTTGCCTGTAATTTAAGGGTGCTGAGCTATGATTTTAACTCTGTTTTATTTCAAAGTATAGATTCTAAACTAGCAATTATTTGTAGAAGGTTTTGAAGGTGAAATGCATTAGAGTTGCTATAACTTGCGAAGATTTAGGTGAAAAAAAAGGCTGAAGATTACAAGAAGTAACTTCAGTCTTTTTTTTTGTTTGTTATAGGTATGTGTTTTTTACTTTTCGGGTTTGAAGCTAAATGCGCCAACAAACTCTTTTTTGATTTCTTTTAGGGCTCTATCTGTCTCTAGTTTACTTCTGTAGTTGCCAATCCATACTTTGAAATCTGGAGTTTCCCACTTGATCTCAGTTTTCCATTGAGGAAAAGCAGCTTCTGCTTTTTTGAGTATTTTTTGGGCTTGAGACATATTGCCGTTATATAGTTGTACTTTATAGTTGTTGTTAAAAGCTCCTTTAAGCTCTAGTTCATTTTGAATATCAAGAAGCCTTTTTATTCTAGGGTCTTGGTTTATGGTTACAGTAGGGTCAGAAGTGGGAGTCGTCTCTACGGTAGTAAAAACCGAAGAAGTATCAGGATTTATGGAATCCTGAGCGAATAAAGCAGGTATTCCTGTAAGACAAAAACCTAGTAATAAAAGGTTGCTTTTTTTATTTAAAATTCTCATTACAAATAGATTTGATGCAAAGGTAAAGTTTAATAACTCATATTCGTTTAAAAATATTATTTAGAATAATTATAAATTATGATTTAACGGTTCCGTAACATTTCGAAAATCGACTTATTATAGTACTTTTGCTGTCGAATTAAAAGGCAGTGGTTTTTGCCTATTTTTTTTATGTGAAGTAAGAAAAAACCGTGCCAAAATTTAGACGATAATTCTACTTAATAATATGAAACAGGTTAAATACCGAAATTCAGCCTCAAGACTCCTACTTCTAGGAACTGTTTTTTTATTCTCTTTATTGAATCCAGTTTTTGCTCAGGATGAAACGGCTAGTGCTGCTGTTACTGAATCTGCCGCTGGTGGAGATATCGCAAAGGGAGAAGCGTTATTCAAATCATTATGTGCTTCTTGTCATAAGAGGTATAAGAGGACTACTGGACCAGCACTTTTCGGAGTGACAGAAAGACGTAGTAAGAAGTGGTTGTATTCTTGGATTAAGAATAGTACAGAAATGATTGCGTCAGGAGACGCTGATGCTGTCGCTATTTATGAAGAGTACAATAAAACTGCGATGAATACTTTCCCGCAGTTGTCCAATCAAGATATCGATGATATCTTGGCATATGCAATGGTTATAAAAGAGAAACGTCCTAAACCACCGGTAATCGAAGGAGAAGTTGGTGGATCGGGTTCTGCAGTTTCTACGAACCTTATTTTAGCAGCGTTAGCATTAGTGTTCTTAATGTTGGTAGGTGTGTTATTCTTGGTTAATAAGACTTTAAAGAATTTTGCAGAAGCCAATAATATAGAACTTCAGGGAAGAGAAGAAAGAACATCGATATGGAAAGCATTTGTTCAAAATCAATTTTTAGTATTGGTTGTGTCTATATTGTTATTACTTGCTAGTGGGTACTATGTATATGGATATTGTATGCAGATAGGACTTGATGAGGGGTATCAGCCAATTCAGCCAATACATTATTCACATAAGATTCATGCTGGAGATAATAAAATAGAGTGTAAGTATTGTCATTCTTCTGCGCGTGTGAGTAAAACGTCGGGAATACCTTCACTTAATGTCTGTATGAATTGCCATAAGTCTATTAGTGAGGTGGCAGATGCTACGGCAACAGCTGATTATTCTAAAGAGTTTTATGATGGTGAAATTAAAAAATTATATAAAGCAGTTGGTTGGGATGAAGCAACACAGTCATATACTGGTAAGACAGAGCCTGTAAAATGGGTTCGTATTCATAATTTACCTGATTTTGCATATTTTAATCACTCTCAGCACGTAAGTGTAGCAGGAATTGAATGTCAGAAATGTCACGGGCCTGTAGAAGAAATGGAAATTATGTATCAGCATGCTCCATTGACAATGGGATGGTGTATTAACTGTCACAGAGAAACAAACGTAAAAGTAGAAGGCAATGAGTATTATGAGAAGATTCATAAGGAATTGTCCAAGAAATACGGTGTGGATAAGTTGACCGCTGCACAAATGGGTGGTTTGGAATGTGGTAAGTGCCACTATTAATAAAAATTCAGTCCGATTTTCGGAAATAGTAAGAAGCTAATATCAATTATATATGTCATCAAACAAGAAATACTGGAAAAGTGTTGAAGAGCTAAACGAGAATAGCTCTATTGTTGAGACGCTACAACAAAACGAATTCGTTAAGGAGATTCCTACGGATGAGTTTTTAGGAGATAAGTCATCTCTGGAGAATTCTTCGACAACACGTCGTGATTTTCTTAAATATGTAGGTTTTAGTACGGCAGCTGCATCTTTAGCAGCTTGTGAAGGCCCAGTGGTCAAATCAATACCATATGTTGTTCAACCAGAAAGAATAGTTCCTGGTGTAGCTAATTATTATGCTACAACAATAGCAGATGGATATGATTTTGCAAGTGTCTTGATTAAGACCAGAGAAGGGCGTCCTATAAAAGTAGAGAATAATAATCTGGCAACTTCTAATGGAGAGGCAAATGCTAGGGTTCATGCTTCTGTATTGTCATTATATGATAGTTCACGTTTGTCGGGGCCTAAGAAAGCCGGAGAAGATATTAGTTGGGGAGCTCTAGATAAAGAAGTAGGTGCTAAATTGAATGCGCTTGGAGGAAAGAAAATTGTACTGTTAACTCAGACATATGCCAGCCCTTCTACAACTAAATTAATTACTGAGTTTAAGGCTAAATACGGAAACGTATCTCAGGTTGTTTATGATGCAATATCATACACAGAAGCTTTGGATGCATATAAAATGATGTATGGAGAAAGAGCGTTAGCAGATTATGATTTCTCAAAAGCGACTACTATTGTTAGTATTGGCGCTGATTTCTTAGGAGATTGGCAAGGTGGAGGATATGACAGTGGATATGCTCAAGGACGTATTCCTAAAAATGGAAAAATGTCTAAACATATTCAATTTGAAGCAAATATGTCTCTTTCTGGGGCAAATGCTGACAAGAGGGTACAAACAACACCTACACAGCAAAAGCAAGTATTGGCTGCTCTGTATGCATATGTTACGGGTACTAGTTATAAAAGTACCTTAGACTCTGCATTAGAAGCGGAAGTAGTTAAAGTGGCAACGCAAATAAAGAAAGCAGGAAGTAATGCAGTAGTAGTTTCAGGTATTCAAAATGTGGATGCGCAATTACTAGTGTTAGAGATAAATAAAGCGATTCATAGTAAGGCTTTTAACAAAGAGACGCCACGTAAGATTCGTCAGGGTGATGCCAAGGCAGTTGCTCAATTGGTTAAAGATATGAATGCCGGACGTATTGGAGCATTGCTAATTGCAGGTGTGAATCCAATATACTCGCTACCTAGTGCTACCGAATTTACGGAAGGACTTAAGAAAGTTGATGTTTCCGTAGCATTTAGTATGCATAGTGATGAAACATCTTCGCAATGTAGTTATATAGCAACAACACCTCATTATTTAGAGTCTTGGGGAGATGTGGAATTGAAGAAAGGGAGCTATAGTTTAATGCAGCCTACTATTCGACCATTATTTGATACAAGACAATTTCAGGAAACCTTGTTAAAATGGACAGGAAATACAGCTTCTTATAGTGATTATATAAAAAGTGCTTGGACTGGTGTTTTAGGAAGTACTTCTTGGAATCAGGCATTGCATGATGGAGTTTTGGTAAAACCGGTTTTGGCTAAAGAAAGTTTAGAAGAAGCGATAGTAACTCCAGTCGTAGAAGGCGATGAAAGTAATACTTCAACTTCTTTATCTCCTGATGTAAGAGCTGCGGCTAGAAGATTATCGACTGTAAAATCTAATGGTTTAGAACTTACTTTATATACAAAAACTTCTTTAGGAGATGGACAGCAGGCTAATAACCCTTGGTTACAAGAGATGCCTGACCCAATTTCAAGAGCATCTTGGGATAATTATTTAACAATCTCTAAGGCTGATGCTCAGGAAAAAGGACTGATAAATGAAAATGTAGCTAATGGAGCATTGAACGGTAGTTATGCTAACATTGCAATAGAAGGAATTGAGCCGATAAAAGTCCCGGTATTGATTCAGCCTGGACAAGCTAAAGGAACTGTTGGACTTGCGCTTGGGTATGGAAAAGCAAAAGGCTTAAAAGAAGAAATGCAGGTTGGAGTTAATGCATACTCCTTGTATAGAAATTTTAATGCTATACAGACAGTAACAATTTCTAAAGCAGAAGGAGTTCACGAATTTGCTTGTGTTCAATTGCATAATACTTTAATGGGTCGTGGTGATATTATCAAGGAAACGACATTAGAAATATTTAATACAAAAGATAAGAAGGAGTGGAATGCTGTTCCTCAGGTAAGTAAAGATCATATACCGTTTGATGTGACTTCGCCAGAAGTTGATCTTTGGGATGAGTTTGATCGTTCTATAGGACATCATTTTAATCTTTCTATAGATTTAAATGCTTGTACAGGATGTGGCGCTTGTGTGATTGCTTGTCATGCAGAGAATAATGTTCCTGTGGTAGGTAAATCAGAAGTACGTAGATCCCGTGATATGCATTGGTTACGTATTGATCGTTACTACTCTTCTGAAGAAACTTTTGATGGAGATAATACGAAGAAAGAAAATATAGCTGGATTAGGAAGTTCATTATCCGAATTCGGAGAGATGGAAAATCCATCAGATAATCCTCAGGTGGCTTTCCAGCCTGTAATGTGTCAGCATTGTAATCACGCACCTTGTGAAACAGTTTGTCCTGTAGCGGCAACATCACACGGTAGACAAGGACAAAATCATATGGCTTACAATAGATGTGTAGGTACTAGATATTGTGCGAATAACTGTCCGTATAAAGTGCGTAGATTTAACTGGTTCTTGTATAATAATAATGATGAGTTTGATTACCATATGAATAATGATTTAGGTCGTATGGTTATTAATCCTGATGTTACTGTACGTTCTAGAGGAGTTATGGAAAAATGTTCTATGTGTATGCAAATGACACAAAAAACAATTCTGGATGCTAAGAGAGAGGGTAGAGAGATAAAAGATGGAGAATTCCAGACTGCTTGTTCAGCTGCTTGTTCATCTGGTGCTATGACATTTGGAGATATCAATGATAAGAAGAGTAAAGTTGCTGAGCTTACAGAAGATAAGCGTATGTATCACTTACTAGAACACGTAGGTACAAAACCAAATGTTATGTATCAAACGAAAGTAAGAAATACACAAGAAGCCTAATTAAACTAAATAAAGAATCAATTCAATTATAAAGGATTATGTCTCATTACGAAGCACCTATAAGAAAACCTTTAGTAACTGGTGATAAAACCTACCACGATGTAACAGTTGATGTAGCTGCACCAGTTGAAGGTAAAGCAAATAAATCTTGGTGGATTGTATTTTCGATCGCGCTACTTGCTTTCCTTTGGGGAATAGGTTGTATAACTTATACAATATCCACAGGTATCGGAACCTGGGGATTAAACAAAACAGTTGGATGGGCCTGGGATATTACCAACTTCGTTTGGTGGGTAGGTATCGGTCACGCAGGAACCCTGATATCAGCAGTATTATTGTTATTCCGTCAGAAATGGAGAATGGCAATTAACCGATCTGCTGAGGCAATGACGATATTCTCAGTAATTCAAGCAGGTTTGTTCCCGATTATACATATGGGACGTCCTTGGTTGGCATATTGGGTATTACCTATCCCTAATCAGTTTGGATCACTATGGGTAAACTTTAATTCACCATTACTTTGGGATGTATTTGCAATTTCGACGTACTTATCGGTATCATTAGTATTCTGGTGGACTGGTTTATTACCTGATTTTGCAATGATTCGTGATAGAGCAATTACTCCCTTCAATAAAAAGATATATAGTATCTTGGCATTCGGATGGAGTGGTAGAGCAAAAGATTGGCAACGTTTTGAAGAGGTATCTCTTGTATTAGCGGGTTTGGCAACACCACTTGTACTTTCTGTACACACCATTGTATCATTTGACTTTGCTACATCGGTAATACCGGGATGGCATACGACAATTTTTCCTCCATATTTTGTGGCAGGAGCTATTTTCTCAGGATTTGCAATGGTAAATACCTTACTTATTATAATGAGAAAGGTATCTAATTTAGAAAATTATATCACCATACAACATATAGAATTGATGAATATTGTAATTATGATTACAGGTTCTATAGTTGGTGTGGCATATATTACGGAGCTATTTGTGGCTTGGTATTCTGGTGTAGAATATGAGCAGTATGCTTTCTTAAATAGAGCAACAGGACCTTACTGGTGGGCATACTGGGCAATGATGACTTGTAATGTTTTCTCTCCGCAATTTATGTGGTTTCCAAAATTAAGAAGAAGTATTATGTTCTCATTTATTATCTCTATTGTGGTAAATATAGGGATGTGGTTTGAGCGATTTGTAATTATTGTAACATCATTACATAGAGATTATTTACCATCTTCTTGGACGATGTTCTCTCCAACTTTTATAGATATGGGGATATTTATCGGAACGATAGGATTCTTTTTTGTATTGTTCTTATTATATGCACGTACTTTTCCTGTAATTGCACAGGCAGAGGTGAAAACAATCTTGAAGTCTTCTGGTGAAAAATACAAAAAGCTTAGAGAAGCTGGTATAGATCACAGAGATGAGCTTCCTAAAGTAACTACTAAAATTACAAGAGAGGATTCTGATAATAGCTATGCCGAAAGTGAAAAAGTAAGTGTCAAGGAGGCTAGTCAGGATGAGATCAATAATTTATTAGGAAACTTGGGAACATTTGATGCGGCTACACAGACTGCTGATGATCTTAAGAAGGTAAATGGTATTGGACCCGTAATGGAGAAGAAACTAAATGAAATTGGAATTTTTACTTTCGATCAAGTAAGTAAAATGACTGAAACTGAGTACAATTTATTAGATAGTATTACAGGTTCTTTCCCTGGCAGAGCACAACGTGATGACTGGGCTGGACAAGCTGAAAAATTAAAAAACAACTAAGAGTATGGCATCAAAGGTTATACATGCATTATATACAGATGACGATGTCCTAATGGACGCTGTAAAGCAAGTTCGTGCAGAGCATTATCATATAGAAGAGGTTTATACACCTTTTCCTGTACACGGTCTGGATAAAGCAATGGGATTAGCACCAACAAGATTAGCGATTACATCTTTTATGTATGGATGTGTTGGGTTAACATTTGCAATCTCTATGATGAATTATATCATGATTGAAGACTGGCCTCAGAATATTGGAGGAAAACCAAGTTTTAGTTACCTCGAAAACATGCCGGCTTTTGTGCCAATTATGTTTGAGCTTACTGTATTTTTTGCAGCACACTTAATGGTAATTACTTTTTATATGAGAAGTAAATTATGGCCATTTAAGGAGGCTGAGAACCCAGACGTTAGAACAACTGATGACCATTTCTTAATGGAGCTTGATGCAAGTCATCAAGATGTTGATTCAATGATAAGTTTCTTAAGTAATACTGGAGCTGTAGAAATTAAAGTAATAGATAAGCAAGAAGATAACCATTAGTAATAATGAAGAATAGTATAAATATAATAGTAGTAGCAATTACGATAATCAGTGTTGTCTCTTGTAAAAAAGATTCAAAACCTAATTATCAGTATATGCCTGATATGTATGAATCAGTGGGGTATGAGCCTTACGGTGAATACGGTGTTTTTCCTGGAAGTCAGGAAGCTATGTTGCCTGCAGAAGGTTCTATTCCTAGAGGGTGGATGCCTTATGATTATAAAAATTCTAACGAAGGGTATCAGCAAGCAAAAGATTCATTAAAAAATCCAATCCGCTATACAAAAGCCAATGAAGAGGCAGGTAAAGCTTTGTATGATATATACTGTGCTATTTGCCATGGAGGACAAGGAGATGGAAAGGGAACTTTAGTAAAAAGAGAGAAAATCTTAGGGGTACCTAGTTATGATGATCCAGGTAGAATAATTACTGAGGGAAGTATCTACCACGTGATGTATTACGGGATCAATACAATGGGGTCATACGCTGTTCAAACTAATGAAGAAGAACGCTGGCAAATTGTTCAATATGTTCAGAAGCTAAAAGCAGATTTAGAAGGAAAAACAGTCCGTATTGATTCGGATGTTGTAGAAGCTATAAAGATAGAAGAAGCACATCACGAGGCAAAAGAAGAAGATCATAGTAACGCACATCACTAGAGTGCAATATTTAAAAGTTAAGAATAACGATATTATATAAATATGTATACGCTATCAAGTAAATTAAGATTATTTTCTATCATTCTTGTAGTTATTGGTGCAATAGGGCTTGCTACAGGTTTCCTTTCAGCCCCAAGTACTATTGAAGAAGTAAAAGAAATGATGGCACATGATGCTCATGGAGGACATGGTGACGCCCATGCAGAAAACGGAGGTCATGCACAAAATGCTCACGGTACAGAAACACACGGAAAAGAAGATACACATGGGGGTGATGCGCATTATGAACACGTATTACATCAATTACAGAACAAACCTTGGGCAGCCTTGTATGTTGCAGCATTCTTTTTCTTTATGATTGCTTTAGGGGTGTTAGCATTCTATGCAATACAATTCGCAGCACAATCAGGTTGGTCACCAGTACTTTTTAGGGTAATGGAAGCAATAACCGCTTATCTAGTGCCTGGAGGAATTATATTGTTTGTGATCTTAGCATTATCTGGATTGCATGTAAACCACTTGTTTGTTTGGGCAGATCCAGGGGTTGTAGATCCTGATAGTGATAAATTTGATGCATTAATAAATGGTAAATCAGGTTGGTTAAATGGAACAGGGTTTATTATTAGGGCAATAATATTTTTAGGAGGATGGTTTTTATACCGTCATTTTGCTGTAAAATATTCTAGATTACAAGATGAAGATGCTACAGGAAATAAGTGGTATAAAAAAAGTTTTAAGATATCTGCGGCTTTCTTAGTATTCTTTATATATACAGAATCAATGGCATCTTGGGATTGGATTATGAGTTTTGATCCACATTGGTTTAGTACATTATTCGGATGGTATGTGTTTGCAAGTTTATTTGTGTCGGGTATCACTACAATAGCTTTAATAACCATATACCTTAAGTCAAAAGGATATTTAGAATTTGTAAATAATAGTCATATTCATGATCTGGCAAAATTTATGTTCGGAATTAGTATTTTCTGGACATACCTTTGGTTCTCTCAGTTTATGTTAATATGGTATTCTAATATACCAGAAGAGGTTACTTATTTTATAACCCGAATAGAAGATTATAGATTACCATTTTTCGGAATGCTAGTGATGAATTTTATTTTCCCAGTACTTGTATTAATGAATAGCGATTACAAACGAATCAATTGGTTTGTGGTGATGGCAGGTATCATTATTTTATGTGGACATTATATTGATGTTTACAATATGATTATGCCAGCGACCGTTGGAGCATCTTGGTTTATTGGTATATCAGAGATTAGTGCAGTATTGTTATTCCTAGGCTTGTTCTTATTCATTGTATTTAATGCATTGACTAAGGCACCATTACTCGCAAAAGGAAACCCATATATTGAAGAAAGTAAACACTTCCATTATTAAAAATTAGATTGTAAAAAAGAAGATAGATAAAAAATGACTGTATTCTTAACCATAGTAGTTTTAGCGCTTATAGGAATTTCATTGTGGCAAATGTCAAAAATATTGAAATTGTCCCAGGCTAGTAATGCTGATAATTCTCAAGTAGCTAACGACAAGGATAATAACTTACAAGGTAAGTTGATGCTTGCTTTTGTAATATTTTTATATGTATTGACAATATATTGTTTTGCTCAATACAGAAGTTTTTTCTTACCTGAATCAGCTTCAGAACACGGTTATGATTATGATAAATTAATGTTGATTTCTATGGTATTGATCATGTTTGTTCAGATCATTACGCAAGGATTATTACATTTTTTCGCTTATAAGTATCGTGGAAAAAAAGGAAATAAAGCGTTATTCTTCGCTGATAATGATAAGTTAGAATTTATATGGACAATTATTCCTGTTATTGTATTAGCTGGGTTGATTATCTATGGATTGTTTACTTGGACTGATATTATGAATATTGACGAAGAAGAAGGGGATCCTCTGATTGTTGAGTTATATGCATATCAGTTCGACTGGAGAGCAAGGTATGCTGGAGAAGATAACGTACTAGGTAAGGCTAATGTTCGCTTTATAGAAGGAATTAATACATTAGGTTTAGATATATCTGATAAGTATGGTAAGGATGATAAGATTACCAATGAATTACATTTACCTGTTAACCGAAAAGTTATATTTAAGTTACGTTCTCAAGATGTATTACACTCAGCTTATATGCCATTCTTTAGAGCGCAGATGAATGTAGTACCTGGAATGATTACAGAGTTCTCGTATACTCCGACAATGACTTCTGATGAGATGAGAAATAGTGAGTTTATGGTAGAAAAAGTAGCTACTATAAATAAGATCAGAAGAGAGAAAAGTAAAAAATTAGTTGCAGCAGGTGATGAAGCGTTAGAAAATTATGAGTTTGACTATTACTTATTATGTAATAAGATATGTGGAACATCACATTATAATATGCAAATGAAGATTGTTGTAGAATCTGAAGAAGATTACAGCGAATGGTTAAAAACACAAGATACGTTTAAGACCCAATTATCAGCACAAGCGAGTAACTAAGAGAAAAGAAAAATTAATATATTTTATTAAAAGAATTACTGTATGTCAGCAATAGCACACGTAGATGGTCACACAGAAGATCACGATCACGGACATCATCATAAAGAGACATTTATAACTAAATATATTTTTAGTCAAGATCACAAAATGATCTCAAAGCAGTATCTAATTACTGGTTTGATTATGGGAATCATTGGTATTGCTATGTCTATATTATTTAGAATGCAATTGGCTTGGCCAGATCATAAATTTACACTTTTTGAAGTACTATTAGGAAAATTTGGTACTGATGGTGTAATGGATCCAAGTATGTATTTGGCATTGGTGACAATTCATGGTACAATAATGGTGTTCTTTGTATTAACAGCGGGACTAAGTGGTACGTTTAGTAATCTTTTGATTCCGTTGCAGATTGGTGCACGTGACATGGCATCAGGATTTTTGAATATGATTTCCTACTGGTTGTTTTTCTTAAGTAGTGTGATCATGGTGTTGTCATTATTTGCAGAAGCTGGGCCAGCATCAGCGGGATGGACAATTTATCCTCCATTAAGTGCATTACCACAAGCTATTGGTGGATCTGGTACTGGAATGACGTTATGGTTGGTTTCTATGGCTATTTTCATTGCTTCCTCTTTATTAGGTTCATTGAATTATGTAGTTACGGTTATAAACTTACGTACTAAAGGAATGTCAATGACACGTATGCCATTAACTATATGGGCATTTTTTGTGACTGCTATCATTGGTGTTGTATCGTTCCCTGTATTACTATCTGCTGCGTTGTTGCTTATAATGGATAGAGGTTTTGGTACATCTTTCTATTTAAGTGATATTTATATAGCAGGAGAGGTTTTACATAACCAAGGGGGATCACCAGTACTTTTTGAGCATCTGTTTTGGTTCTTAGGTCATCCAGAAGTATATATTGTATTATTACCGGCATTAGGAATTACCTCAGAGATTATTGCTACAAATGCTCGTAAGCCAATCTTTGGATATCGTGCGATGGTTGCTTCAATTTTAGCAATTGCATTCTTGTCAACAATTGTTTGGGGACACCATATGTTTATTTCAGGAATGAATCCATTTTTAGGTTCAGTATTTACATTTACAACATTATTAATTGCAATACCATCTGCAGTAAAGGCATTTAACTATATAACTACCTTGTGGAAAGGTAACTTGCAGTTAAATCCAGCGATGTTATTCTCAATAGGTTTGGTATCTACTTTCATAACTGGAGGTTTAACAGGAATTATTCTTGGTGATAGTACATTAGATATCAATGTTCACGATACCTATTTTGTGGTTGCTCACTTCCATTTAGTAATGGGTATCTCTGCATTATATGGTTTATTTGCAGGAGTATATCATTGGTTCCCTAAGATGTATGGAAAGATGATGAACAAAAACTTGGGATATGTACATTTCTGGGTAACAGCAATAGGAGCGTATGGGGTATTCTTCCCAATGCATTTTGTTGGTATGGCAGGATTACCTAGACGTTATTATACAAATAGTTATTTTCCATATTTTGATGATTTAGCGGATACTAATATTTTAATTACTGTTTTTGCAATTATTACAGCAGCAGCACAATTAGTATTCTTATATAATTTTATAAGCTCTATTTTCTACGGAAAGAAAGCTGTGCAGAATCCTTGGAAATCAAATACAATGGAATGGACAACACCAGTAGAGCATATACACGGTAACTGGCCAGGAGATATTCCTCAAGTACATAGATGGCCTTATGACTATAGTAAAACAAATGAAAATGGTGAATATGTGATTCCGGGACAAGATTTTGTTTCTCAGATAACACCATTACAAGATGGAGAAGAAGAAATGCATCATTAAGATAGCATTATGAAATAAAAAAAAGCCTTTTCGTCATTGACAGAAAAGGCTTTTTCTTTTTTAGTACTTTAGCATTGTATTTTTAAAAAGAATGTGAAAAGGTAAAATCATTATTCATTAAGAAGAATTCCAAATATGGAAGGGAATTTATATAAAGACCTTGCTTTAATCTATGAAGCAATGTATCAAACCTTTATAAATTATGAGGGAGAGTATAAGTTTTATAAAGATATACTTAATAAGTATGATATTGATAATGTTCTAGAGATTGGATGTGGAACAGGAAATTTAGCCGCACGTTTTGTAGAGAATAATTTCCAATATATGGGTTTCGATCTCAATGAAAAAATGATTGAAATTGCGAAGACTAAAACACCTGAAGGAAGATTTATTTTGGGTGATATGAGACATTTTAGGCTGAATGATAAATTTCAAAGTATTTTAATTACAGGAAGAACGATTAGTTATCTTTTAAGTAATAAAGATGTTAATGCTTGTTTCGCTTGTATTCATGATAACCTTGAGGAAAAAGGAGTTTTTTGTTTCGATTTTATAGATGCTAATAAATTTGTCCCTAATATAGGAAAAGGTAAAACTGTGGTGCACAAAGCTACTTGTAATAATGTGGAGTATGTTCGCAAAAGTCAATGGAAATTAAATTTGGAATTCGGAATGGATTTTAAATGGGATGCTCTATATTTTAGAAAGAATAAAGAAGCTTTGATTAAAATAGGAGAAGATGTGTCTGTAGTAAGAACTTTTTCCTTGAATGAGATAGAAATTTTTCTTGCTATAAATGGATTTACTATGATCGATTGTATAGAAAGGGAAACGTATGCGTTTCCGACTTACGTAATTGTAGCTAAAAAATAAGTCAACTACCTCGGAGTAAACTCACGAGGTGTCGAACGAGTACAGAATTTTAGAATTTCGGGGTAGGCCTCGGAGAATTAAATTCCACAATGTGGATTAAAAAGTAAAGAAGTGTAAAAGATGAATGAGAACCTGAATCCTAATACTGATAATTTTTCTAATGAAGATTTAGATATTGAAAGAGCATTACGACCATTGGCTTTCGAAGATTTTGCTGGGCAAGATCAGGTATTAGAAAATCTAAAGATTTTTGTTCAAGCAGCTAATTTAAGAGACGAAGCACTAGATCATACGTTATTTCATGGCCCTCCAGGTTTGGGTAAAACTACGTTAGCACATATTTTAGCCAATGAATTAGGAGTCGGTATTAAGGTTACATCAGGCCCTGTTCTGGATAAGCCAGGAGATCTTGCAGGATTACTTACCAATTTGGATGATAGAGATGTGCTTTTTATTGATGAGATTCATCGATTAAGCCCAATAGTAGAAGAATATTTGTATTCTGCTATGGAAGATTACAAAATCGATATTATGATCGAGAGTGGTCCTAATGCAAGAACCGTTCAGATTAATCTAAATCCTTTTACTTTGGTAGGTGCAACTACCAGGTCTGGATTATTAACGGCACCTATGCGTGCTCGTTTTGGGATACAATCCCGATTACAGTATTATTCAACGGAATTATTGTCTACCATTGTAGAAAGAAGTGCACATATACTTAATGTTCCTATTTCTATGGAAGCTGCAATAGAAATTGCTGGACGGAGTAGGGGAACACCAAGGATAGCGAATGCATTGTTGCGTAGGGTGCGAGATTTTGCACAGATAAAAGGGAATGGTAGTATTGATATAGAAATTTCTAGATATGCCCTGAAAGCTCTTAATGTAGATGCGCATGGACTCGATGAAATGGATAATAAAATATTAACCACTCTAATTGATAAGTTTAAAGGAGGTCCTGTAGGTATTACAACATTGGCAACCGCGGTTAGCGAAAGTGCGGAAACAATAGAAGAAGTGTATGAACCATTTTTAATTCAGCAAGGATTCATTATGCGTACCCCACGTGGAAGAGAAGTTACAGAAGCTGCTTACAAGCATTTAGGAAGGACTAAAGGAGGTATTCAGGGAGGTTTATTTTAGGATAAGAATTGATACGATTTTTGATTGATGAAAAACAAGCACATTCCCGTAGTTACATTTTTTAAAGTATATGCTAATGCACGGAGAATTCTAAAAAACCCATTGCCATTTCATAGAGAAAACTTTGAGAAGCACGGAGACATTTTCGAGGTGCAATTGGGACGTAAAAAATCGGCGATATTTACTAGGAATGCTGGTTTAACCAAACACATTCTACAAAAACAACATAGAAAATATTTTAAGTCAGATTTGCAATCAAAGGATTTGGCAAAATATATTGGAGAAGGATTGCTTACTTCTAATGGAGAGAAGTGGCTTCGACAAAGGCGGTTAATTCAGCCTGCGTTTCATAAAAAGAAACTTCAAACCCTTGCAGCAACTATAAAAAATGAAGTAAAATACGAGTTAAGTAAGATTCAACCAGGGAAAACTATAGAGGTATTGCCATTTATGAGTGATCTTGCCTTTAGAGTGGTTGCAAAATCATTATTGAGTTATACAGATGTAGGAAATACAATTTCACGGTTGCAGGAAATAACCGAAGAAGCGCAAAAAACACTAATTAAAGAAATTCGTCAACCGTATAAAAAATGGTGGTTCTATCTAAGTGGTAAAATTAAAAACACCTTAAAAACAACAGAGGAAGGGAGAAATCTATTAAATGCCATTATAGAAGAGAGGAAGTGTTCTAGTGAAAAATATGATGATTTACTGGACATGTTATTAGAATCCCGATATGAAGATGGTACCATGATGGATAATGAGCAGTTGATAGATGAAATTATGATTTTGTTTATTGCAGGTCATGAAACTACCGCTAATACGTTGTCTTTTGTATTATGGTTGTTGGCTCTTCATCCCGATATCCAAAATAGGGTGTTAGAAGAAGTTTCCGATATGGATGAAGAAATATCATTTATGGATCAATTTACTAAATATCCTTATACAAAACAATGTATAGAAGAGGCTATGCGATTATATCCTCCGGCATATTTTTCTGATAGAAAAGCAGTCGAAGATGATGAATATCAAGGGTTTAAATTTCAGAAAGGGGATACTATTTTAATATCTTTCTATGAAATCCACAGACATGCTGATTTTTGGGAAGACCCCAATACCTTTAATCCGGATAGATTTAAGGCTGAAAAAAGAAAAAAACACTCCGATTGCTATTTCCCTTTTGGGGCGGGTCCGAGAATGTGTATAGGTAATAACTTTGCTATGTTCGAAATGATTTTGGTAGTAAGTGAATTGGTGAAAAAGTATCAAATTACGACCAATAACAATACTGTCGAGATACAACCTCTAATTACTCTAAAGCCAGTTAATGCTAATTTGAAATTTATAAAAAGATAAGTAATTAGATTGTGGATAATAAAGCTAAATATGCAGCATTGATTAAAGCCGAAGCTAAACGTCTTGGTTTTCTGTCGTGTGGTATTAGTAAAGCTGAATTTTTAGAAGAAGAAGCTCCTAGATTAGAGAAATGGCTAAACCAAAATATGCATGGGCAGATGCGTTATATGGAAAACCATTTTGATAAGCGCTTAGATCCTACGAAATTAGTAGATGGGGCTAAAAGTGTAATATCTCTGTTACTCAATTATTTTCCATCTGATACACAAAAAGATGTAGAAGCCCCCAAAATCTCAAAATATGCGTATGGTCAGGATTATCATCATGTAATAAAAACGAAGCTTAAACAACTTCAGGAATTTATTCTGGAGAATGTCGGAGAAGTGCAAGGTCGAGCTTTTGTAGATTCAGCTCCTGTTTTGGATAAAGCTTGGGCGGCGAAGAGTGGATTAGGATGGATAGGAAAAAATAGTAATTTGCTGACGCAGAAAGTAGGGTCTTTTTATTTTATTGCAGAGTTAATAATTGACCTTGATTTAGACTATGATACTCCAGTAACAGATCATTGTGGTACTTGTACAGCCTGTATTGATGCCTGTCCTACACAGGCAATTGTAGATCCTTATGTGGTTGATGGAAGTAAGTGTATTTCGTACTTCACTATTGAGTTAAAAGAAGAAATTCCCACCAGTTATAAAAATCAATTTGATAATTGGATGTTTGGTTGCGATGTTTGTCAAGATGTATGTCCTTGGAATCGTTTTTCTAAATCGCATAATGAACCTCTTTTTGATCCAAAACCAGAATTATTGAGCATGACAAAAAAAGAATGGCAAGAAATTACTCAAGAAGTATTTTCTAAAGTGTTTCAGAAATCTGCAGTAAAAAGGACTAAGTTTTTAGGGCTTACGAGGAATATTCAGTTTTTAAAAGAGTAAGTGTTGAATGTATCTGAGATATTGATTTTTAGCCCTAAGCATTACTCTTAAGGGATTTGTTTTCTATGTTTTAGAATAATCACGAATATTTAATTGTTTTTGAATATATCGAAAAATAACCTCTTGGTCTTTGGTTAAATCCAAATCGTTAAGACTATTATATTTTATATTCTCAATCTTTTTTGAAAGATTATGCAGTATAAATTGCTGCATCTCGGTCAGACTTGTACCTTTGTAAACTTATTTTTGCACATTTATTTATCTTAAAATAGTATGAGTATCGAAAGTAAAAGAAGAGAAGCTTTAGTGTATCACGCAAAGCCAACTCCAGGTAAGATTAAAGTTGTTCCTACTAAAAAATATGCAACTCAAAGAGATTTGTCGTTGGCATATTCTCCAGGTGTAGCTGAACCTTGTTTAGAAATAGAAAAGAATAAAGCGGATGTATATAAGTATACAGCAAAAGGAAATCTGGTAGCTGTAATTTCTAATGGAACTGCAGTTTTAGGGCTAGGGGATATTGGTCCGGAAGCTTCAAAACCTGTAATGGAAGGAAAAGGATTATTATTCAAAATCTTTGCTGATATTGATGTGTTTGATATAGAAGTAGATACCAAAGATGTAGATGCTTTTATTGAAACGGTAAAAAATATAGCGCCTACATTTGGAGGGATTAATCTAGAAGATATTAAGGCTCCAGAAGCATTCGAAATAGAAAGACGCTTAAAAGAAGAACTGGATATACCAGTAATGCATGATGATCAACATGGAACGGCAATTATTTCTGCCGCGGCTTTGTTAAACGCATTAGAGATTGCAGAGAAGAAAATTGAAGATGTACGAATTGTAGTAAGTGGAGCAGGTGCAGCTGCAGTTTCTTGTACAAGGTTGTATAAAGCCTTTGGAGCAAGAGGAGAAAATATTGTTATGACCGATAGTAAGGGTGTGATTCGTAAGGATCGGGATAGTCTTACTAAGGAAAAAGCAGAATTTGCTACAGCTAGAGATCTAGATACGCTAGAAGACGCAATGAGAGATGCAGATGTATTTATAGGTTTGTCTATGGCTAATTTGGTAACTCCAGATATGTTGAAATCAATGGCAGATGACCCTATTGTTTTTGCCATGGCAAATCCAGATCCTGAAATAAAATATGATATAGCTATAAAAACGCGTAAAGATGTGATTTTAGCGACAGGAAGAAGCGATCACCCTAACCAAGTAAATAATGTGCTAGGTTTTCCTTTTATTTTTAGAGGAGCGTTAGATGTAAGAGCTACGGCAATTAATGAAGAGATGAAAATGGCCGCTGTAAAAGCACTGGCAGAGTTAGCCAAGGAGCCAGTGCCAGAACAAGTCAATATAGCATATGGAGAAACGCGTCTTAATTTTGGAAGAGAATATATTATCCCTAAACCATTTGATCCTAGATTGATTGCTAAAGTACCGCCAGCAGTGGCTAAAGCTGCAATGGAAAGTGGTGTCGCAACAGAACCTATTACTAATTGGGAAAAGTATGAAGATGATTTACTTAACCGAATGGGTAATGATAATAAGTTAGTAAGGTTACTTACGGATAGAGCCAAAACGAATCCAAAACGTATAGTCTTTGCTGAGGCAGATCATTTAGATGTTTTAAAAGCAGCACAAACTGTTGTTGAAGAAGGTATTGGTTTTCCAATTTTATTAGGACGAAAAGATGTTATCATAGAGCTAATGGAAGAAATTGGTTTTGATAGTGTCGGAATCGATATTATAGATCCTAAGGCTGACGAGGAGTGTGAGCGTAAAAACAGATATGCAAAGAAATATTGGGAAACTAATAAACGAAAAGGGATTACATTATACGATGCAGAAAAATTAATGCGAGAGCGTAATTATTTTGCAGCTATGATGGTTAATGAGGGTGATGCAGATGCTTTACTTTCTGGATATTCCAGAAGCTACGCTACAGTAGTTAAACCAATGATGGATTTAATAGGATTAGCAAAAGGTGCAGCTCGTATTGCTACTATGAATGTTATGATGACCGATAAAGGGCCATTGTTTATTAGTGATACATCTATTAATATTGATCCATCTTCAAAGGAATTGGCAAAAATTGCGCAAATGACAGCTAGAACGGTAGAGATGTTTGGAGTAGACCCTATTATAGCAATGATATCATATGCCAATTTTGGGTCTTCAAAACATCCGAATGCAACAAAAGTAAAAGATGCTGTTGCATATTTGCATAGGTATTATCCAAACCTGGTAGTGGATGGAGAATTACAAATGGATTTTGCATTAAACAAGAACATGCGTAAAGATAAATTTCCATTTTCAAAATTGAATGGAAAAAGAGTGAACACCCTAGTGTTTCCTAATCTTGATTCGGCCAATAGTACCTATAAGATGTTAAAAGAATTAAATAATTCGGATTCTATTGGTCCGATTATGATGGGAATGAAAAAACCTGCACATATATTACAACTGGGAGCTAGTGTTGAGGAAATAGTCAATATGGCGGCGGTAGCAGTGATAGATGCACAGGAAAAGGAAAAAAGAGAATTACATCACGTAGTGTCTCTTACTGCAAAAGAAACGGTATAAATTAATACTACAGATATTTTTTGGTATTGATAAGAATAGGGGGCTATATGCCCCTTTTTTTATGTATAATAACTAAAGGTGATATAATACGATTTACGAATAAAAATTTCGCATCTAATCACATTCTTTTTCTACTATATTTTCTTCATAAAATTAA
>CANMKK010000027.1 GCA_947498455.1 uncultured Aquimarina sp. | reverse complement strand
GGATATACCGAACTTGGTGCAACCGCAGATGATGGTAGTAGTATTGTGATTGATATTTCTGATTTTACAGATGCAGTAGGTAGTTATACTATTACATATAATGCCACAGATGCTTCAGATAATAATGCTATTGAAGTTACCAGAACGGTAAATGTAGAGGATACCACCGCTCCAGTAATTACTTTAACAGGAGATAATCCGCAAACTATAGAACAAGGAGATGGATATACCGAACTTGGTGCTACCGTAGATGATGGAAGTAGTATTGTGATTGATACTTCTGATTTTACAGATGCATTAGGAAGCTTCACCATTACGTATAATGCCACAGATGCTTCAGGTAATAATGCCGTTGAAGTTACTAGAACGGTAAATGTAGTGGATACTACCGCTCCTGTGATTACCTTAACTGGAGATAATCCTCAAACAATAGAATTAGGAGATGGATATACCGAATTAGGAGCTACGGCAGATGATGGTAGTGCTGTAGTTATTGATACTTCTGATTTTACAGATGCATTAGGAAGCTTCACCATTACGTATAATGCCACAGATGCTTCAGGTAATAATGCCGTTGAAGTTACTAGAACGGTAAATGTAGTGGATACTACCGCTCCTGTGATTACCTTAACTGGAGATAATCCGCAGACCATAGAACAAGGAGATGGATATACCGAATTAGGAGCTACCGGAGATGATGAAAGTAGTATTGTGATCGATATTTCTGATTTTATGGATATGATAGGAAGCTATACCATTACATATAATGCAATGGATGCTTCGGGCAATAATGCTGTTGAAGTTACTAGAACGGTAAATGTAGTGGATACTACCGCTCCTGTGATTACCTTAATAGGAGATAATCCACAAGAGATAGAGATAGGAACAGGATATACAGAACTTGGAGCTACCGTAGATGATGGAAGTACTATTGTGATTGATACTTCTGATTTTACAGATGCATTAGGAAGCTATACCATTACGTATAATGCCACAGATGCTTCAGGCAATAATGCTGTTGAAGTTACTAGAACGGTAAATGTAGTGGATACTACCGCTCCTGTGATTACCTTAACTGGAGATAATCCACAAGAGATAGAGATAGGAACAGGATATACAGAACTTGGAGCTACTGCAGATGATGGTAGTACAGTTACTATTGATAACTCAGAGTTTATGGATGCTATTGGTACGTACACAATATATTATAATGCTACTGATATTGTGGGTAATAGTGCTACACAGGTTACGAGAACTGTTAATGTAGTACCAGTGTTAAATGTTAGAGATCAGGCACTGGAAAAGATAACTCTTACACCTAACCCAGCTAATAATTATTTCCAAATCTCTGGAGCCTCCGGAAAAACAGAAATAGCCATATATACAGTCAATGGTCATCAGGTAAAGAAAATTTTGATTACTAATGAAGAAATTATTGCTATATCCGAGTTAACTAGTGGGATCTATTTTGTAAAAATAACCTCTGGAAATTCTTATAAAACCAGTAAGTTGGTGAAAAACTAAATTGATAAATGGTTACTTTTTTGTATAAGGGTTCTGCGAAATTAAGTGGTCATGGATACTGAGGTTACATGGTAAGAAGGTGTCTTAAAAGAAAATTTCATCAAAACTCAGTTGAATTATTATCTATTATTTCTATTAAAATCTAAAATGTTGTCAATAAATTTTTGATTTAAAGCTTATTGTTGAAGAATTCGTGACAAAAAAAGAAGGTGTTTGACTTTTCAGGCACTTTTTTTTTATAAGTTATGTATTTGTCAGTATTTATTTAAAAAATAGATGTCTTTATGTATATTCGATTTCAGAATGAAGCTTGAAAATTTGTTTTATATATATTAGTTTTTATTGCCTTTACTACTTTTCCTTAAGAGAAAGATACTACATTGATAACTATTGAAAAAAGATTGGAAAAGCTACTACAGATTCGATAAAAGTTGAAGTATTGTTAAGCTTGAGCGCATATCAATGACGAAGAGATTTTAATAAAGTAGAAACCTATGCTAATGAAATAACCGAGATTCTTAGAAAAGAAAACCTTGGATATGATATAAGTTTACAGCAAGCTGAAGTTTTTCAGCAATTAGGGATATTATATCGTCAAAGAGCTCAATGTGGTAAAGCGAATATTTAAGGGTAAATAACGATTAAGAAGAATTTTAAAAACTGTATAAAATATTTCCAAAGGGCAGCCTTTGTATTATGGAGGTTACAGGTGTCTATTATATTCAGTTAGCATTATTTCTTTATTCTAAAGATACTCTTTTGTTAGTTGTTTTAAAATCAATAAGTTTATGTGAAATCATCTTCAAATAAACAAAACAGATGAATCTGATACAAAGGTGATTTGTTTATATAGACAGCCACAACAAATAGAATTATGAAAGCCTAATGACCAAACTTTAGAAGAATGTAAGGGTATTTATACAGCTATGGATCATTATATAGATATGAGAGCTGGTTCAAAAGAAAATGGGTAGTCTAAATTCTAAGAAAGCTTTTGGATTCTTATTAAGAATATCTAAAAAAAACAAGCAGTATCACTGGCTGGATGCGGCTATTGAAGAGCTTTAAAAATCAATCCACTTTGGTCTATTGAAAATCAATTATATTGGATATTAGATATATCTTTTAACGAAGACTACTCTAGAAAAAGAGTAGGAAATTATTCTGAAAACTTCAATATCATTTTCAAGTCAGTATTATGCATATTGAGAAATGATAAATTTATGAATAAACCATTAATCTTTCAAAAGCATTTTAAGACATAATTCAAGAGTTTTTACAAATTGAAAATATAATACACGGATATTTATTCTGTCTTGACTCTTGCCTCTAGCGGCGTGGTTGCTGAGCCAAGTCGAAGTATAGCGATCTTGATTCAAAAGTTTCGGAAGCTAGTGAAAATATATAGATAGACTAATGGGATTTTAAATGAGTTTATCCTGTATACATACATAAATATAGTAGAAAATTGCCTTAATTTCCTTTATAGTTTATTCGTAGAGGTAGGGTATTCTCCTGATTGAATCGTTATATAATGAACAGGCATAAAATAGTAAAAACAATTTTTTAAAAATTTAACCTGTTTAATTCAATTACAACCTATTTAAATTTAAAAACATAAGTATAATGAAAAAACTACTACTCTCAATTTTATGTTTAGGAATACTTCAATTTTCATTTTCTCAAAAACAGATTGTGCCCAAACCAAAATATGAAACTTTGTTTAAAACCATTCCTGTAATTACTAATAATGCACCAGAATGGGTGAAATTATTATATAGTTCTGAGCCTAATCTTTATAAAATTGAAGCATCCTTTAATAAATATTATAAGAACCATACGTTTGAAAAAAATACACATACCCAAAATTTTAAGTATTTTTCAAGAGTAATCAAAAATGAAGATTATCTTCAGGAAGATGGCTCTATTTATATACCTACATTTCAAGAAAGGAAAATAAAAGAAAAAAGGTATAGAAAAAAAAGACAACAAGCTTTTAATTCATCTATACAAAACAAATCTGCGCTAACTGCCAATTGGACGTCTATAGGGCCATTGGATACATTTGAGAATGATGGTGTTCAAAAAATATCGTCTCAAACTAATGTATATGCTATATCTCAGTCAATAACTAATCCTAATATATTATTTGCAGGAGCCGAAACAGGAGGCGTATTTAAAACGGTAGATAAAGGTTTAAACTGGACAGCCACAGGTGATGATTTTTTCAATGTAGGAAGTATTCAATCTGTTGAAATAGACCCAACAGATGAAAATACAGTATATATTGGCGCAGAGCACAAGATATTAAAAACAACTAATGGAGGGGCTACTTGGACAACCATATTAGATGTTTCTAATATTAATATTTCGGCTATAACAATAAACCCTAATATGCCCTCTGTCGTATTAGTGGCTGGTAGTGACGGTTTGAGACGAAGCACAAACGGTGGTTCCACTTGGAATGTACTATACACTGATAGATGCTGGGATATTCGTTTAAAAACAGACGATCCAAATACGATTTTTCTTGCCAAGAGAAATACTACAAAAAACATCACTGAAATTTTCAAATCTACCGATAATGGCTTAACTTTTACTCTAAAAGATACTGGTTGGTTTTCACCTATTAACGGAATAGCCTTATCGGACGGTGGAGCAAGAATTGGGGTAACTGATGCTGATCCTGATAGGGTTTATGTAGTATTACTAGGTGAAGAGGATGATGCTGTAAATGACAATAATTACATAGGGATTTACCGAAGTGACGATGCCTGCGAAAGCTTCACGACACCTTATGACGGTAATGGCGATCGCATGCCTGACAATGAGCCTGGAGGCCCATATAGTTATGACCACTGGTGTTTAACGCACTTTGACGTGAATAGTTCAGGATATGACCAAGGATATTACAATTTAGATATAGAGGTATCTGATACTGATCCAGACGCATTTTTAATAGGATCTTTGAGTCTATTCAAATCAGAAGATGGAGGCACCACTTATGTAAGTTGGGGTGGCTATAGCTGTTATGATTGTGGTAGTGGCTACAGACATCCAGATATACAAGAAATTGTAATGAATGGTAGTGATGTTTGGGTAACTACAGATGGTGGAGTAGACTACTACGACGAAAACCTATCTTTTATTGAATCAAGAAATAAAGGTATTACAGGGGCTGATTATTGGGGTTTTGACCAAGGCTGGAATCATGATGTTCTAGTAGGGGGGAGATATCATAATGGAAATGCGGTTTATTATGAAACTTATGGCACAGGTAATTTCTTATCATTAGGTGGAGGTGAAGCGGCTACAGGCTATGTAAATAAAGGTGAAAATAGAAAAGTATATCACAGTGATATTTCGGGTAAAGAAATACCGACAGTCATTACAGGCACTGTGACTGATATTACTAAATATACATTATTCCCAAATGAGGATTATATATTCTCAAGGCGGAGTGAAATTGTAAATGATCCTAGATATTGGAATACATTTTATTTGGGAAGGGAAAACAAATTATGGAAAACTGAAAATGAAGGTCAAACTTTTACTTTAATAAAGGAGTTTGGTTCTGATATTGATGCTATTGTAAAAGCAATAGAAGTTTCAAGAAATGATCCCAATCTTATTTTTATTACTCAAAAAGTGGGTGGTAATGGTAAATTATGGCGATCTGAAGATGGTGGTTCTAGTTGGATAGATGTAACCATACCAGCAAATCACCAAACCATGTATTTATCTTTAAATACAGATAACGAATTATTTTTAGCTTTAAATAATGGGTGGAATAATCCGAATAAAATTTTTAAATCCACCGATTTAGGAGCTACATGGATCAATTTGACAACATCAGCATTAAACGGAGAATGGATAGAAAATGTTCAAGTACAAGAAGGTACCGACGGAGGTGTATACCTTACATCAAACAAGGTAATCTGGTATCGTAATAATACGCATACCGATTGGCAACCATTCTCAAATGGACTACCACTTAATTTTAGAATAGTTAAACTATTGCCATTTTACAAGAATGGAAAATTAAGAGTAGCTGGTAATCGAGGTGTGTGGGAAACTGATTTTGAAGATACCTTTTTACCTAAAGCACAACCAATGGTCAATTTACAAACCTCTAGCTGTGACAGAGAAATTGTTCAGTTTGAAGATTTTTCAATTTTAAATCATACAGGTGCGTCATGGCAATGGCAATTTCCAGGAGCCACCACTATTTCTTCAACTACTGTAAGAAACCCACAAGTAACCTATACTAATTCAGGTGTTTATGATGTAACTCTTACAGTGACAGATAGTGCAGGAAATACGAGTACCAAAACTGTCTCAGAAATGATAACTATTGGAGAGAGTTTATGTCAACCTGAACTTAATCCTGGCAAGGCAATGTATATGAGTGGTAATCCTGACTTCGCTGAAAACGATAATATAAATATTACCGGAGTTACACATTTTACTTTCACAACTTGGGTAAAACCTGAAGGAATCCAACCCGATTTTTCCTCTTTATTTAGCTTGTCAACAGGAGATGGAGATGATCATAATACGTTGAACTTTAGAGAAGGAAATAATACGTTAGGGATACATTGGCATGGAGTTTACTGGTGGTGGGATAGCAACCTAATAGTACCTGCAGATCAATGGTCTTTTGTCGCTATAACAGTTAGTCCAACACAAATAAAGTTATATGTCAATGAAGAGTCTATAACGTGGGATATTAATTCAAATCCCTTTGATATAAATAACATAATATTAGGGAGATATTATAATCATATCAATAGAAATATGAAAGGTACAATGGATGAAACTACATTCTGGACAAGAGAACTTACCGAAGAAGAAATACGATTATCAAGACATCTTATAAAAACCGATATAACTGATCCTAATTTAGTAGCTTACTATCAATTTAATAATAATGTTAAAGGAAAGGTTTATGATAAACATGGTACCAATGATTTAAGACTTAGTGGTAGTGCTACACTTATACCTTCAGATGTTCCTATTGGCCCTGGTACAAGTAGTATTCTGACCATAAATTCTGGCGGAGTTGCGGATTTTTCATCAGCTGGTTGCCAAATGACATTTGGTACTGGTACTTACCCCGGTGGTGAACTAGTGGTTTCAAAAATAAATATGAACCCAAGTGCTTTACCAACAACAAATATTATAGACGAGAGTTATTGGATAATAAACAACTATGGTACTAATACTAATTTCGACGCTCTATCGGACATTACTTTTTTAAATGTAACAAATATAGGCTCTGCTACGGCATCCAATGTAGAATTATTTAAAAGAGAATCTAATGAAGGAAATTCTAATACTTGGGGAATAGGAATTGAAACAGCTTTAACCATAAATTCTACTAACGAATCAGTTATGTTTAATAATACCTCAGGAGCTTTAAACTCATTTAGTCAATTTTATATCGGTAGTACTGCAAATTTAAGTACAACAGATGTAATACAAGAACAATTTAAAATCTATCCAAATCCAATTCGTGAAAATGAAGACTTATATTTTCATAATTTAACAGAACAAGCACAATTCACATTATTTGATATGACTGGTAAGCAAATATTAAAAATTACTGTAGATGAGCAAAAAAAGGTAAATCTCTCTAGTCTCTCTAAAGGTCTTTATTTGTACTCTGTTGAAACCAAAACTAAAATAGAAAATGGTAAATTGATAGTTAAAATTTAAAATGATAAAAGAAAGTTAGTATGATATGATTTCAATTCTATAAAGTCTTTACCAAAAGTCGTTTCAGAAGTTTAAGAAGAAAAATATAGAAAATAACCCAGATGTATTACAAATGTGATTACCGTATTATTTTCAAGCCTAAGTGCCATTTCTGTATTTTCGATGGAATGATAAAATCATTGGTAGAATATGATTTTGAAGCAATTTGTAGTTGGAAAAATGTTGAAATTATAGAAATAATATCATTGGTGTCCGAAAGTATGAATTAAAAACATTGCTGAAATCAGATTAAAATTCATAAAACTATATATGATTTTTAAATCAATATGAATTACTAAACAAATAAAACGTTTTTGTGAAATTTCATCATTTTTCTACTTGCTAAAAGACGACATTCCGAGCAACATTACAAATTTATTGAAGCAGCTTAACCAAAAATCAGATAATAATTGTTTGAATAATATTTATAAAATAGCTTTAGCAGATCAAATTTCAAAGCACCAAAAACATACTGTAAAAAGGGTTATATACTATATCAAGTAAAAACATTACAGGGTGTACAATAAATTTCCTTTTGACATTAAAATTAACCATGATATCCCTCTAAACGTCCCTTCCTTTAGGAAGGAAGGGGTGGGGATGGATGTTTTTAATACCTGTAGATTTGAAAATTTCATTTTCAATAAGGGAAATTTGTCGTACACCCACATTAGATTCTTAAATTTTTATAAATTTCTTAATATAGGATTCAGAATTATTTTGAACTCTAATAAAATAAACCCCTTTAGAAAATTGTGACATATCTATCTCTAAGGTCTTTTGGTCAGATTTTCCATTTAAAACTTTTGCTCCCTTAACACTTACTATTGTATATAGATGTATGTTTTTATTTGAAGCTACAGGTAGTTGAATATTTAATTGATTATGTGCAGGATTGGGAAATATCTTTACGATATCATCACCGTTCACATTATTATTAGATTTCGAAACATTAGAACTCATAATATGAACATTGTCTAATGCCATGGTTCCAGATAACATTCCGGTTCTATTTGGATTATGATTAACAAACCTTAGCTGTAAACAGTTTCCTCCATATCTTGATAAGCTAATAGTTTTGGTTCTCCAACGTGGAGTTCCCGAGCTTTTTACAATTTGTGATATAGTTTCCCAACTATTTCCATTGTTGGTTGATACCTGAAGTTTTAAAATATTGTACTTTGGGGATCTTGTTGATTCTGAATCACCATTGATATAATAGTCAAACTGAATCTGAAAATTAGTATCACTAGGTAATTCTAATGGTATTGCATTTAGAATATCATTTTCAACATTAATGTTGTTTTGGCTTTTTATATAGATGTTCCCATTAGAAGGGGCACTAGGTTCGTATGGATCTTCACTAGAAGGGAAACTATTTCGATAGAACCAACTCCCACTCCAAGCATTGGTTTCGAAACTATAAAAATATGGAAATCTATCAATGGCATTAGAAGAACAAGATTTTGTAAGTGGTAATCCTACTGCTTTCCATGCTTCTTTAACCTGATTCACTTCATTAGAATTCGAGGAATATAAATCTTTGGCTGCTTGAAGCATATGCTCATTAATTGAAGCAAAAGACATATTAGTAGTCATATAGGTCTTAACTGCTCTAAAAGCAATTTTTGCGGCCTTATCTATACCAATACCTGATACATTATACCTTGTACCTTGATCATTTGTACCACTTTTTCCTTGAGAAAGAATGTAAAACCAATGACTTAAAACAGTACTCTGAGCGTATGCTCCTTTATTCCAGTTAATACCTCTATAAGTATCTGCTCCTACAAAATCCTTGAATGTTTTAGTTTTAGGTATCGCAATATTTCTAATTCCTCCAGAAATTGCATCCGATCCAATAATCCATGGGTTTTTGTTTGGAAATACTGATTTATAAGTAGCAATTCCAAAAATATCGGCCAATCCCTCTGCTAAGGATCCATTTAGATTAAGATTCGTGTCATCCACTGCATGTATTACTACGGCATGAGCTAATTCATGCCCTACAATATCTAAACTGGCAAGACTAAATTCTGTATCTCTATAATAGTTAAATTCAATAAGATCAGACGAAGGACTATAATATGCCCAATCCGAAGAAGGATATGTTTGTGAATTACTTTGGACTGAAAGAATCAATGATGAATTAGGGTTATTATCATATCCTATCCAATTATGCTTTTGACTAAAATAATCATATGCTTTTCCCAATGCCCAATGTGTGCCAATCGCTGTTTTAGAAAACAAATCAGTTTTATTAAAATAAGGGCTTTCACTATGAAAAAATACGATCCCACCCCCAACAGGAAAAGTCTCAAAACCTCTACGACTATCTTTTAATTTATACTTTCCATGATCGGGGCCATTGTCATTAATCCTTTCGACATTAAAAGATCGAAGCCCATAAAAAGCGGTTTCCCCCTGACCCTCAGTTGTCCGTAAAGAGCTAGGAGCTTCTTGATTGTTATAAGAAAAACCATCAAAAGCCAAAGAGTCTTCTTTATTAGGTGTATTTTTTTTGGCTAAAGAATACTGATTTTTTGATACTTCCTTAATTATTTTTCCTGAGTGTGCATCAACATATATATATAAACTATTATTTGGTGAAATTGCATCAATATCAAATTTATAGGCAAGTTTCGAAGTATTTTTATCTAAAGAAGAATTTATAATTACTAATTCTCCTTTCGGTAATGATAACTTTGAATTGATATCCTCCCATTTATATTGTTTTGCATTCACGTATTTTAATGCATAATCTAATGCTCTCCTTTCAGATAAAGCAGGAATTGTATTCATATCTGAAATTACCTGATAATCACCATTTATAACATGCAAGTTTCCATTTTTATAATGAACATTATATGTAGCAAAAGAAACTTTAATACCTTTATAATATTGTTGATATTTATAATGCTTATGACCAAGTTCATCTGTAAAGCTTTTATATAGCCTAAAATCATCATTTGCTTTTACAGGAAGATATCTTTTTAGTACTTCTAGTGGATTCTCATTTGAAAATGTACTAGCACTTTTCTGATGTAGATTGTTTTCAAAGGTAATGAAGGATGATAATTTATTAGTATCAACCTTTTGGGCATTTAGTGGATTAAAACCGATTAATACTTGTAGCAAAAACAGGTTAAAAAGTAAAGAAGTTTTCATGGTGTAAATAGTTTTTGGGATTAAACTAAAATTATTAAAAAATGAGATGTGTATTTTGATCGCTAAAAACTTTTGTAAGTATATAGGTTTCAAAAACAGACTTTTAAAAAGTTGTTCTAAATATATTACATCTTTTAACGATTATTATGGGCAATTGTATAAACGGTCTGTTTGATTGTATGAAATGTATGTTTGAATACAGGAACGGTAAAATGCCTATATCCAGTTGGTAATGAAAAAACACGATGGGCGTAAGAATATCAATCTCATACCATCCTAAAATGAAATTACAGACTAAAATTGTTTCTTTTTAGTATATGTTTCGAAATAAAATGCATTATTAACGCTACTTCGATTTAGCTCAGCAGGCATACTATCCCTGAATGTCCTTTTTCATTAGAACCAAAAAAGAATTCAATTCAGATTCTGGTAATTTTATATAAAAATTGATATTGCAAACGTAAAATCACTCAAAAGATTGGTTGACTTTTAGATTAGATCTAATACGATTTACGAATAAAAATTTACGCATTTAATTACATTCTTTTTCTACTATATAATTTTCTTTTGGAAATAAAAAGAATCTTAGCGATAGCTATCTTGAGTCTTTACCGGATACTACTAATTAATATATAAGTATCCTGATCTATTTTTAGTTATTCCCTGGGGATTCTTATAGGAGAATATATAGTAATAGGTACCAGCGGGTAATTTTTCTCCCTTACCAAGTGTAACTCTTCCTTCTGATTTTCCATCAAAGAATTTTTCGTTATGTCCATAACCATCGGTTTCATATACCAAAACGCCCCATCTATTATAAATTTTTAACTCATTATCTGGAAAGTTCTGAATATTTCTAATGGTAAAAACATCATTGTTATTATCGCCATTTGGAGAAATAGCATTGTATACTTCTAAGTTGTCTTCTATACTTAAATCAGCATTATTAGGTTCTAAATAGTCTGGAATACCATCTCCATCTGAATCAAAGGCATCTTCGGGAATCATATTACCATTAGAATCTGGATTTTCATCTTCTGTTAAAAGCGTATCGTCATCATCATCGATGTCTTGAAAATCATGAATGTCATCATCATCTGTATCCTGAGGGACATAATTTACATCACTTTTACCAGTGTTGTTCTGGACGATATCAGGGATTCCGTCATCACCATATGGTCCATCAACAGTACCGTTTCCATCAGAGTCTACTCCTATATGACCAGCTTCAATATAATCATAAAGCCCATCTCCATCTGCATCTAAGTCTAGACTATCAATTGTTCCATCTCCATCAGTATCTAAAAAAGGGTCATCGTTTTGTTCTTCGATATCCGTAATCCCGTCATTATCATCATCTAAATCAATTAGGTCAGGAATTTCATCACCATCGTTATCTAAATAACTTATAGTAGGATCTTCAAAATCACCATCGTTATCAATGTCAATATTTGTGCGATCATTTGGATCATCAGAATCTTCAGAAATCATAATAGTAGAACCAGATACTGATGCATTAACAAAAGCTATATTTGATACAAGAGCATTTGTAATGTCCTCTTTAACAATAATATGTTCTGCTAATACGATAAAAGATTCTCCAGGTAGAATACTAGAAGTAGATGAAGGACTTATGAAATCGGCGTTAGGATCTGTAAGATATACATTTAGTAAAGGAAGACTCCCGAAATTGCTAACAGTTATGGTATATGTAAGAATATCTCCGATTTCATGATAAATAATCTTATCTACAGTTTTAGAAATTGTAACATAAATATTTTGAGGAGTTAATGTTATTGTTGGATCATCAGGGTCTCCATCTCCATTAATATCCATATCTGTTGGGTCATTAGGGTCATCAGAGTCATCAGAAATAGTATTGTTATTAGTATCGATTGCTTCTACACTAGCAGAATTAATAACAAAACCTGTATTTAAATCAGATTGTTTGATAGTATGCCCAGCGGTTACTATAGCTTTTTCACCTGGTAATAATAAGGGGATGTTAGCCGGAATAATACTTCCGATATCTGCGTTTGTATCCGTAATCACTACATTTCTTAATGTAACATTTCCACTGTTTATTACCTCTAATGTATAGGTGATGATTTCATTAACTGAATCCCATAATCCATCGGGAGCTATATCTGCCGCTTTAGTAAGATTGATAGATGAGTTTTGTTTAAGTGGAGTAACGGTTTTATCATCTGGGTTTCCATCATTATTGAGATCGATATTTGTGGGGTCACTGGGGTCATCAGAAATATCGTTAATTATAATACCGTTTGGAGTAGTAGCTTGTACAATTGCAGAGTTAATTACACTTCCAAAATCAATATCTGTTTGAGATATTACATATGTGCCTGAAAATGTTGAAGTATCTATAGTTCCTGGTTCAAGATCAATAGGGGCTCCTGTTACATTAATGAGAGGATCACTGATTGTTATTGTTGATAAAACAGTATTTCCAATATTTGAGATTGTAAAATTGTATGTAATGGTTTCTCCATTTTGTGGAATTCCGTCTCCACTCTCATCATTGAATATAGCCGTTTTTTCTAAAGCGATTAATGAAGTTTGTTCTATAATTGTAATAGTACTATTAGAATCACTAGAAATAGTACTTCCACAAGGGTTTGTAGCAATTGCTGTAGCTTGGTTAATTACTTGTCCTGAGTTTATATCATTTAGAGTAATAGTATGTGCAGCTGTGAATATAGCAGAACCAAAAGGAGGTATTGTCGTAATTATTTCTGGGGAAATACTTCCAATATCAGCATTAGGATCTATAATACTAGTATTATAAATTTCAACTTCGCTCGTATTTTCAACGATGATTTCATAATGTATTTTTTCACCGATGCTATTATAACTTCCATCAATTGGAGGTAGATGTGATTTTGAAACCCTTAAACCTATTTCTGGGTTTACTGTTACGGTATAGGTATATGGACTACCGATACATCCATCCGTACTGGTCGGAGTGATGGTATAAGTTATAGATTGTTGACTACCAGAAATGTTTACCAGCGTATCCGTTATGAGGTTTGTTGTTCCTGTTAACGATTCTCCAGTTACATTTGGATTGTCACTGGTTGTCCAACTAAATGTTGTTCCAGAAATATTCACATCATTGTCAAGGTTATGGTTGAGTGTTTCCCCACTACATATGGTGTCTGTTGGATTGGATGCTATATATGGTTCTGGGTTTACAGTTACGGTATAGGTATATGAGCTACCGATACATCCATCTGGACTAGTAGGAGTGATGGTATAAACAATAGTTTGTTGATTGCCAGAAATGTTTATCAGTGTATCCGTTATCAGATTTGTTGTGCCACTGCCAGTCTCTCCAGTTACATTTGGATTATCATTAGTTGTCCAGCTAAATGTTGTTCCGGGAGTATTTATATCATTGTCCAGAGTATGGTTTAGTGTTTCCCCACTACAGATGGTGTCTGTTGGATTGGATGCTATATATGGTTCTGGATCTACTGTTACGGTATATGTATATGAACTACCAATACATCCATCCGTACTGGTAGGAGTGATGGTATAAACAATAGTTTGTTGATTACCAGAAATGTTTATCAGTGTATCCGTTATCAGATTTGTTGTGCCACTGGTAGTCTCTCCAGTTACATTCGGATTATCACTGGTTGTCCAGCTAAATGTTGTTCCGGAAGTATTTACATCACTGTCCAGAGTATGGTTAAGTGTTTCCCCACTACAGATGGTGTCTGCTGGATTGGATGCTGTATATGGTTCTGGATCTACTGTTACGGTATAGGAGTATGAACTACCGATACATCCATCCGCACTGGTCGGAGTGATGGTATATGTTATTATTTGTTGGCTACCAGAAATATTTATAAGTGTATCGGTTATCAGATTTGTTGTTCCTGTTAACGATTCTCCAGTTAGATTTGGATTGTCACTAGTTGTCCAACTAAATGTTGTTCCGGGAGTATTTATATCATTGTCCAGAGTATGGTTGAGTGTTTCCCCACTACAGATGGTGTCTGTTGGATTGGATGCTGTATATGGTTCTGGATCTATTGTTACTGTATAGTAGTATGAACTACCGATACATCCATCTGCACTGGTCGGAGTGATGGTATAAACAATGTTTTGTTGGCTACCAGAAATGTTTACCAGCGTATCCGTTATGAGGTTTGTTGCTCCACTGGCACTTTCTCCGGTTAGATTTGGATTATCACTAGTTGTCCAACTAAATGTTGTTCCGGGAGTATTTACATCACTGTCCAGAGTATGGTTAAGTGCTTCTCCACTACAGATGGTGTCTGTTGGATTGGATGCTGTATATGGTTCTGGGTTTACAGTTACGGTATAGGTATATGAACTACCGATACATCTATCTGGACTGGTCGGAGTGATGGTATAAACAATGGTTTGTTGGTTACCAGATATGTTTACCAACGTATCCGTTATCAGATTTGTTGTTCCTGTTAACGATTCTCCAGTTAGATTAGAATTATCACTGGTTGTCCAGCTAAATGTTGTTCCGGAAGTATTTACATCACTGTCCAGAGTATGGTTAAGTGTTTCTCCACTACATATGGTGTCTGCTGGATTGGATGCTACGTATGGTTCTGGGTTTACAGTTACGGTATAGGAGTATGAACTACCGATACATCCATCTGGACTAGTAGGAGTGATGGTATAAACAATAGTTTGTTGGCTTCCAGAAATGTTTATCAGCGTATCAGTAATTATACTTGTTGTTCCTGTTAATGATTCTCCAGTTAGATTAGGATTGTCACTGGTTGTCCAACTAAATGTTGTTCCAGGAGTATTTACATCGTTGTCCAGAATATGGTTAAGTGTTTCTCCACTACATATGGTGTCTGCTGGATTGGATGCTGTATATGGTTCTGGATCTACTGTTACGGTATAGGTATATGGACTACCGATACATCCATCTGGACTGGTCGGAGTGATGGTATATGTTATTATTTGTTGGCTACCAGAAATGTTTATCAGCGTATCCGTTATCAGATTTGTTGTTCCTGTTAACGATTCTCCGGTTAGATTAGGATTGTCATTAGTTGTCCAACTAAATGTTGTTCCGGGAGTATTTACATCATCGTCAAGGTTATGGTTAAGTGTTTCTTGACTACAGATGGTGTCTGCCGGATTGGATGCTGTATATGGTTCTGGATCTACTGTTACGGTATATGAGTATGAACTACCGATACATCCATCTGGACTAGTAGGAGTGATGGTATAAACAATGGTTTGTTGGTTACCAGAAATGTTTATCAGCGTATCAGTAATTATACTTGTTGTTCCTGTTAACGATTCTCCAGTTAGATTAGGATTGTCACTGGTTGTCCAACTAAATGTTGTTCCGGGAGTATTTATATCATTGTCCAGATTATGGTTGAGTGTTTCCCCACTACAGATGGTGTCTGTCGGATTGGATGCTATATATGGTTCTGGATCTATTGTTACGGTATAGGAGTATGAACTACCGATACATCCATCTGGACTAGTAGGAGTGATGGTATAAACAATAGTTTGTTGATTACCAGAAATGTTTATCAGCGTATCAGTAATTATACTTGTTGTTCCTGTTAACGATTCTCCAGTTAGATTAGAATTGTCACTGGTTGTCCAACTAAATGTTGTTCCAGGAGTATTTACATCACTGTTCAGAGTATGGTTAAGTGTTTCCCCACTACATATGGTGTCTGTTGGATTGGATGCTGTATATGGTTCGGGGTTTACAGTTACGGTATAGGAGTATGAACTACCGATACATCCATCTGGACTGGTCGGAGTGATGGTATATGTTATTATTTGTTGGCTACCAGAAATGTTTATCAGCGTATCCGTTATCAGATTTGTTGTTCCTGTTAACGATTCTCCAGTTAGATTTGGATTGTCACTAGTTGTCCAACTAAATGTTGTTCTGGGAGTATTTACATCATTGTCCAGGTTATGGTTGAGTGTTACTCCACTACATATAGTGTCTGTCGGATTGGATGCTACATCTGGTTCTGGGTTTACAGTTACGGTATAGGAGTATGAACTACCGATACATCCATCTGGATTAGTAGGAATGATGGTATAAACAATGGTTTGTTGATTACCAGAAATGTTTACCAACGTATCCGTTATCAGATTTGTTGTGCCACTGGCGGTCTCTCCATTTACATTTGGATTGTCACTGGTTGTCCAACTAAATGTTGTTCCGGCAGTATTTACATCATTGTCCAGAGTATGGCTGAGTGTTTCTCCACTACATATGGTGTCTGTTGGATTGGATGCTATATATGGTTCTGGGTTTACAGTTACGGTATAGGTATATGAACTACCGATACATCCATCTGGACTGGTCGGAGTGATGGTATAAACAATGGTTTGTTGATTACCAGAAATGTTTATCAGCGTATCCGTTATCAGATTTGTTGTTCCTGTTAACGATTCTCCAGTTAGATTTGGATTATCACTAGTTGTCCAACTAAATGTTGTTCCGGGAGTATTTACATCATTGTCCAGAGTATGGTTGAGTGTTTCCCCACTACAGATGGTGTCTGTCGGATTGGATACTATATATGGTTCTGGATCTACTGTTACGGTATAGGTATATGAACTACCGATACATCCATCTGCACTGGTCGGAGTGATGGTATAAACAATGGTTTGTTGGTTACCAGATATGTTTACCAGCGTATCAGTAATTATACTTGTTGTTCCTGTTAACGATTCTCCAGTTAGATTTGGATTATCACTAGTTGTCCAACTAAATGTTGTTCCGGGAGTATTTACATCATTGTCCAGGTTATGGTTGAGTGTTACTCCACTACATATAGTGTCTGTCGGATTGGATGCTACATCTGGTTCTGGGTTTACAGTTACGGTATAGGTATATGAACTACCGATACATCCATCTGGATTAGTAGGAATGATGGTATAAACAATGGTTTGTTGATTACCAGAAATGTTTGCCAACGTATCAGTTATGAGGTTTGTTGTGCCACTGGCAGTTTCTCCAGTTAGATTTGGATTATCACTAGTTGTCCAACTAAATGTTGTTCCGGGAGTATTTACATCATTGTCCAGAGTATGGTTGAGTGTTTCCCCACTACAGATGGTGTCTGTCGGATTGGATGCTACAAATGGTTCCGGGTTTACTGTTACGGTATAGGTATATGAACTACCGGTACATCCATCCGTACTGGTCGGAGTGATGGTATAAGTTACAGATTGTTGGTTACCAGATATGTTTACCAGCGTATCCGTTATCAGATTTGTTGTTCCTGTTAATGATTCTCCTGTTACATTCGGATTATCACTAGTTGTCCAACTAAATGTTGTTCCGGGAGTATTTACATCATCGTCAAGGTTATGGTTAAGTGTTTCTTGACTACAGATGGTGTCTGTTGGATTGGATACTATATATGGTTCTGGATCTATTGTTACGGTATAGGAGTATGAACTACCGATACATCCATCTGGACTAGTAGGAGTGATGGTATAAACAATAGTTTGTTGGCTTCCAGAAATGTTTATCAGCGTATCAGTAATTATACTTGTTGTTCCTGTTAACGATTCTCCAGTTACATTTGGATTATCACTGGTTGTCCAACTAAATGTTGTTCCAGGAATATTTACATCATTTTCCAGAGTATGGTTGAGTGTTTCTGCACTACATATAGTGTCTGTCGGATTGGATGCTATATATGGTTCTGGATCTACTGTTACGGTATAGGTATATGAACTACCGGTACATCCATCCGCACTGGTAGGAGTGATGGTATAAACAATAGTTTGTTGATTACCAGAAATGTTTATCAGCGTATCAGTAATTATACTTGTTGTTCCTATTAACGATTCTCCAGTTAGATTAGAATTGTCACTGGTTGTCCAACTAAATGTTGTTCCAGGAATATTTACATCATTTTCCAGAGTATGGTTGAGTGTTTCTGTACTACATATGGTATCTATCGGACTGGATGTTACATATGGTTCTGGGTTTACAGTTACGGTATAGGTATATGGACTACCGATACATCCATTCGCACTGGTCGGAGTGATGGTATAAACAATAGTTTGTTGGTTACCAGATATGTTTACCAGCGTATCAGTAATTATATTAGCTGTTCCACTGGCAGTTTCTCCGGTTACATTTGGATTGTCACCGGTTGTCCAACTAAATGTTGTTCCGGGAGTATTTACATCATTGTCCAAGTTATGGTTAAGTGTTTCTGCACTACATATGGTATCTGTCGGACTGGATGTTACATATGGTTCTGGATCTACTGTTACGGTATATGTATATGAACTACCGGTACATCCATCTGGACTAGTAGGAGTGATGGTATAAACAATAGTTTGTTGGCTACCAGAAATATTTACCAGTGTGTCCGTTATGAGGTTTGTTGTGTCACTGGCAGTTTCTCCAGTTAGATTCGGATTGTCGCTGGTTGTCCAACTAAATGTTGTTCCGGGAGTATTTACATCACTGTCCAGAGTATGGTTGAGTGTTTCCCCACTACAGATGGTGTCTGTGGGATTGGATGCTGTATATGGTTCTGGATCTACTGTTACGGTATAAGTATATGAACTACCGATACATCCATCTGGACTGGTCGGAGTGATGGTATAAACAATAGTTTGTTGGTTACCAGATATGTTTACTAGCGTATCGGTTATAAGATTTGTTGTGTCACTGGCAGTCTCTCCAGTTAGATTAGAATTATCACTGGTTGTCCAGCTAAATGTTGTTCCGGAAGTATTTACATCACTATCCAGAGTATGGTTGAGTGTTTCTCCACTACATATGGTGTCTGCTGGATTGGATGCTGTATATGGTTCTGGATCTACTGTTACGGTATAGGTATATGAACTACCGATACATCCATCTGGACTAGTAGGAGTGATGGTATAAACAATAGTTTGTTGATTACCAGATATGTTTACCAGCGTGTCCGTTATCAGATTTGTTGTTCCGCTGGCACTTTCTCCAGTTACATTTGGATTATCACTGGTTGTCCAGCTAAATGTTGTTCCAGGAATATTTACATCATTTTCCAGAGTATGGTTGAGTGTTACTCCACTACATATAGTGTCTGTCGGATTGGGTGCTGTATATGGTTCTGGATTTACTGTTACGGTATATGAGTATGAACTACCGATACATCCATCTGGATTAGTAGGAATGATGGTATAAACAATAGTTTGTTGGTTACCAGAAATGTTTACCAGCGTATCCGTTATCAGATTTGTTGTTCCTGATAATGATTCTCCAGTTAGATTAGGATTGTCACTGGTTGTCCAACTAAATGTTGTTCCAGGAGTATTTACATCACTGTCCAGAGTATGGTTAAGTGTTTCTCCACTACATATGGTGTCTGCTGGATTGGATGCTACATCTGGTTCTGGGTTTACAGTTACGGTATAGGTATATGAACTACCGATACATCCATCTGCACTGGTCGGAGTGATGTTATAAACAATAGTTTGTTGGCTACCAGAAATGTTTATCAGCGTATCCGTTATCAGATTTGTTGTTCCGCTGGTACTTTCTCCGGTTAGATTAGGATTGTCATTAGTTGTCCAACTAAATGTTGTTCCGGGAGTATTTACATCACTATCCAGAGTATGGTTGAGTGTTTCTCCACTACATATGGTGTCTGCTGGATTGGATGCTGTATATGGTTCTGGATCTACTGTTACGGTATAGGTATATGAACTACCGATACATCCATCTGGACTAGTAGGAGTGATGGTATAAACAATAGTTTGTTGGTTACCAGATATGTTTACTAGCGTATCGGTTATAAGATTTGTTGTGTCACTGGCAGTCTCTCCAGTTAGATTAGGATTGTCACTGGTTGTCCAACTAAATGTTGTTCCAGGAATATTTACATCATTTTCCAGAGTATGGTTGAGTGTTACTCCACTACATATAGTGTCTGTCGGATTGGATGCTACATCTGGTTCTGGGTTTACAGTTACGGTATATGAGTATGAACTACCGATACATCCATCTGGATTAGTAGGAATGATGGTATAAACAATAGTTTGTTGGCTACCAGATATGTTTACCAGCGTATCCGTTATTAGGTTTGTTGTTCCACTGGTAGTCTCTCCGGTTACATTTGGATTGTCACTAGCTGTCCAACTAAATGTTGTTCCGGGAGTATTTACATCGCTGTCCAGAGTATGGTTAAGTGTTTCTCCACTACATATGGTGTCTGCTGGATTGGATGCTGTATATGGTTCTGGATCTACTGTTACAGTATAAGAGTAAACGAAAGACCTTCCAATACAATCATCTTCACTAATTGGAAGTATAGAATAGACAACTTCTTGAGGAGTTCCTGAAATATTGATTAAAGTATCATTAATAGACGTTAAATTTGTTGTTATCAATGTTTCGCCTGTTACATCAGGGTTATTGAATGCTACCCAAATAAAACTTACATTTGATAAATTAACATCTAGTATCATATTATGATTGGTTGTTTCCCCACTACAAATGGTATCTGTCGGATTGGATGCTACATATGGTTCTGGGTTTACTGTTATGGTATATGCATATGAATTACCGATACATCCATCTGGACTAGTAGGAGTGATGGTATAAACAATAGTTTGTTGATTACCAGATATATTTATCAGCGTATCGGTTATCAGATTTGTTGTTCCTGTTAACGATTCTCCAGTTACATTTGGATTATCACTGGTTGTCCAACTAAATGTTGTTCCAGGAGTATTTACATCACTCTCCAGAGTATGGCTAAGTGCTTCCCCACTACATATGGTGTCTGTTGGATTGGATGCTATATATGGTTCTGGGTTTACAGTTACGGTATAGGTATATGAACTACCGATACATCCATCTGCACTTGTCGGAGTGATGGTATAAACAATAGTTTGTTGACTACCAGATATGTTTACCAGCGTATCAGTAATTATACTTGTTATTCCACTGGTACTTTCTCCGGTTAGATTTGGGTTGTCACTGGCTGTCCAACTAAATGTTGTTCCAGGAGTATTTACATCACTATCCAGAGTATGGTTAAGTGCTTCTCCACTACATATGGTGTCTGTTGGATCGTATGCTATATATGGTTCTGGATCTACTGTTACGGTATAAGTATATGAACTACCGGTACATCCATCCGCACTGGTAGGAGTGATGGTATAAGTTACAGATTGTTGATTACCAGAAATGTTTACCAGCGTATCCGTTATGAGGTTTGTTGTACCACTGGTACTTTCTCCGGTTAGATTTGGATTGTCATTAGTTGTCCAACTAAATGTTGTTCCAGGAGTATTTACATCACTATCCAGAGTATGGTTGAGTGTTTCTGCACTACATATGGTGTCTGCTGGATTGGATGCTATATATGGTTCTGGATCTACTGTTACGGTATAGGTATATGAACTACCGATACATCCATCCGCACTGGTAGGAGTGATGGTATAAGTTATAGATTGTTGATTACCAGAAATGTTTACCAGCGTGTCCGTTATCAGATTTGTTGTTCCGCTGGCACTTTCTCCAGTTACATTTGGATTATCACTGGTTGTCCAACTAAATGTTGTTCCGGAAGTATTTACATCACTGTCCAGAGTATGGTTGAGTGCTTCCCCACTACATATTGTGTCTGTTGGATTGGATGCTATATATGGTTCTGGGTTTACAGTTACGGTATAAGTATATGAACTACCGATACATCCATCTGGACTAGTAGGAGTGATGCTATAAACAATAGTTTGTTGACTACCAGATATGTTTATAAGTGTATCGGTTATCAGATTTGTTGTTCCTGTTAATGATTCTCCGGTTAGATTAGGATTGTCACTGGCTGTCCAACTAAATGTTGTTCCGGGAGTATTTACATCACTATCCAGAGTATGGTTGAGTGTTTCTTCACTACATATGGTGTCTGTCGGATTGGAGGTTACATATGGTTCTGGATCTACTGTTACGGTATAGGAGTATGAACTACCGATACATCCATCCGTACTGGTCGGAGTGATGGTATAAACAATGTTTTGTTGGCTACCAGAAATGTTTATCAGCGTATCAGTTATGAGGTTTGTTGTGCCACTGGCAGTTTCTCCAGTTACATTTGGATTATCATTAGTTGTCCAGCTAAATGTTGTTCCGGAAATATTTACATCACTGTCCAGAGTATGGTTAAGTGTTTCCCCACTACATATGGTGTCTGTGGGATTGGATGCTATATATGGTTCTGGATTTACTGTTACGGTATAAGTATAAATATTTCCAGAGCATCCACTTAATGAGATTACTGGAGTTATTGTGTACACTACATCCTGAGATGTAGTACTAGTATTTATAAGAGTTTCATTTATAATACCACTTGCCGTAATGGAAGTTGTTTCTCCCGTTATATTAGGATTATCTGCAGCTACCCAGGAAAAATCAACTCCATCATTAAAATTATCAATATGCTTGATAAGTTTTTGATTAATGGATTCTCCTGTGCATATACTTTTTGAAAAGGGAGCACCAATCACAATAGGTGTTGGTTGAACAGTAACTGTATATGTATATATATCCTTAATAATACCATTAATGTCATATCCTGTGATAGTATAAACAACATCTTGATTAGTGGTAACTCCATTTATAATAGTGTCTGAGATAATAGAGTTTGTTGATGTCGTAGTAGTTTCTCCAGTAACAAATAAATTGTTTTCTGCAGACCAACTAAATGTAACAATTGAAGGATCTACATCGTTTGTTAAATCATGTGATAGTGTTTCTCCACCGCAAATGGTTTCTATAGGGTTTATAGTAACTGTTTCGCTAGCAGTAGGATCTATTATACTTCCTGATCTTGGAATTCCAGTTGCAGTTACCGTATTAGTAATATCTATTTGGTTTAATAAATCTATTGTAGTAATAACATATTCAGAAGTCCAGGTTGCTGTTTGTCCGGGACCTAACTCATCTACTTCATTATCAAGATCATTATTGATACCAGTGGTATTTTGTAATGAAAGAATACTTAGAGATCCATTTCCGGAGTGTACATCATTTATAGAAACATTATCGAATGTTATATTCCCATTATTTGTAACTATATAAGTGTAAGTAATAGTTTGTCCTAAAGTAACATTACTAGTGTCATCAGCTGATTTTGATATAGTAAGTGATGGTCCTGCATATAGCGGAGTTACAGTAGGGTCATCAGTATTAGTTGTAGGGTCATCAGGATCATCCGAAAGGTCTGTGACACTTCCACCACCTGGATCTAAACTTCCCACGGTTGCTATATTACTTACTTGATTATTATCCAAATCCTCTTGAGTAATGTTATGAGTTGCAATAAAAGTTGCTGTTTCACCTGGAGCCATACTATTCACAATTTCATCCAATCCGTCATCTGTTCCATTAGTACTATTTAATACAATAGTATCGGCATTTGGGTCAACAATATTAATATCTGTTACAGATACATTTCCTACACTAGTTACTATAATAGTATATGTAATTGTTTCTCCTAAAGTATCAAAACTTCCGTCAATAGGGGGGCTATCTACTTTTGTTACTTCGAGTTGCCCAAACTGAGGTATAGAAACCGTAGTAGGATCATCAGGAACAAGGGTTGTAGGGTCATCAGAAGTATCAGATACCAAATCTCCCTCTACTACTTCAGTACCTGATACTGTTGCTGTGTTAGTAACTGTGCCTATAGTAAAGTCATCTGGTATCAGCGTATGCTGAGCAGTAAAAACAGCAGAACCTCCTGCCTGTAAATTTGCAATAGAAATAGGACTTATACTTCCTGAATCGGTATTTGGATCTATTATTGTAACATTATTTAGGCTTACATTACCTGTATTGTAAACTGTAAACTCATATGTTATTACTTCACCAAGAGTATCGTATAATCCATCTGGCGCAGGTTGGGCTATTTTCTCCAATAATATGGCACCTTTTTGATCTAAAGGGGTTATTGTGGGGTCATGCGTGTTTGTTGTGGGATCATTGGGGTCATCTGATATATCCGAAATTATAAAACCATTTAATAAAGTTCCTTCTGCAATTGCAGAATTTATAACCTGATCTGTTTCTAAATCTTCTTGTGTAATGGTATACGTTGCAGTAAAATTAACAGAATCTCCTACCCCTAAATTCGAAACAAAAGCTGGAGAAAGACTTCCTGTATCTATTTTTGAATCAGTAATGGTTACACTTGGGATTATCTGATCTCCAGTATTGGTTACTACGAAATCATAAATAATTATTTCACCAACAGTATCATAACTTCCATCCAGAGGAGCTCTATCGGTTTTAGTTATTTCTAACTCATTATTAATAATGACTACATCTTCAGTGAGGTCATCGGTAATGGTATTCGTATCAATTTGATCTTGCGTATTATTAATGGTATTAGTGACAGTGCTTCCCACTGTTACTTCATTAACTGTAGCTTCAATTGTTAGTGTATGTGCCTCACCACTATACATATCTCCAATAATCCAATTTGGAGCAGTCCAAGTTCCAAAGCTAGGTGTTACTGTTCCAAAAGTAAGTTCTGGAGGTAACACATCATTGATTATTAAATTGGTAGCAGGATTTATTCCTAAATGTTCAACGGTGATGGTAAAAATAACTGTATCGCCTTCTATTACTGGTGTTTTATCTACTGTTTTTGTTAAAACAATTTCCGGATCGCAATTAAAAACTGATAAGACCGCTGAATCGTATGTACATGAACCTCTGGATACTCTTACAAAGAAATCTCCAGGTTGACTGGGAGTATAAGAGTTGGTTGTTTCTCCTGGAATTAAAATACCATTTTGGAACCATTGATAACTACTAAAATTTCCTGTAACTTCAAATACATCAGCTCCTGGAAGGCATCCTGTTCCTGATGAATCTAGTTGTACGGTTGGAACAGAATCAAACCCTGAAAAATAACCTGCAACACCGGCATTTCCACTAACACCAAAAAAACCTATTGCAATTGGTCCGGTAGATTGTATTCGTACATCACCAGTGAGCTCAGAAGTAGTAATGGTTTTCCACTCGGTGGTACCCGTAACAGGAATAGATGCTGGTAATGTGACAATACCATTATCATCAGTTACTACGATATCATTATCCGGAGTAGCTGTAGATGCAGTAATTGTAATTTCTCCCAGAAATTCCAAACCTGCGATATCTTTGATATCATGAATATTATCCATAAATATGGGTAATAAACAATTTACAGGAGCGATAAAATTTAAACCTCCCGTTTGGTCTCCGGTGGATCCGGCAATATTTTGATATGCATATGCTTCTTTAGAAGTCGTAACATACATATTGGCACCAGTTGCAGAAGAAGAGTAATTTGTGGCGGGAATCACAAAATAATCCCCATTGTTAATAGTGGCAATTGGAGTTACTGAACCATTAACAAAAATGTCTGTTCCGTTTTGAGTTCCTATAATAATTGGTGTTTCATTGGTATTTCCACCAGCTGCTCTTACAAAAACATACTCTCTTCCTAATCTGTTTTCAGGAACTGGTTGATCAATACCAGAATCTCTACTATTAGCAGTTTGTAATGGAGCACCATTCATATTACCATTAGAAATTACAATATCTTTATTTGATTGAATACTTGCCCCTAACCAACAATCTATATTTGCAATGGTATTATTTCTGGGAGCTTCAAGCACATAGGATTCACCCGTGTCTAAGGCAATAGTTAGATTGTCATCAGTAATTCCGGCAGAGTTATTTTTATCTCTAAATTCGCAATCTGTACCATAACCAAAAATGTTTACAATAGTACCATCTTCGGTTGCCATGATTCCTAAAACAGCATTAAGTGTATTATGTCCATTACCATAATTTGGACGCCCACCCCATTTAAAAGAAGTTCCTAAAGCGGCTCTTCCTTTTGAAGTTAATGAGGCAGCTTGAGAATTGGATCTTCCTCTATAATTCACATAAAATTCTTGCCCTCCCGTTGACTCAAAACGCAATCCTGCATTATTCAATACAGTTCCAGTTTTGTTGTTATCTACCAAAGTAAGTCCATTGTTACCATCAGCTAGATTATAAGTTTGAGAGTTAGAATTAGATAGACCACTAATAGTTGCTATTGGATTTGGGTTCTTTCCTTTATATATATTTATATCGAAAGGTGTCGTTTCTGGTGTCGATAAATAGATACTCTGTTGATTGATAGCTCCCGTACCGTTACCTTGTTTTAATGGAGGTAAATAGTGTAAATCACTTAATTGTGCGAAAATATTATTAAAGCTGATACTTACAATAAAAAACAGGATGTAGTATTTTTTCATATTTTTAGGGCGTTATTGTAACTATATAAGTAGTCTTTTCTTATACTTTTTGTTTTTCTATTGATTTGAAATAGAAAACAAAAGCGATTAAGACATATAAAATATCGTATTGATGGGGTATGAATCTACCTATTAAGAAAAGTAGCTTTCTATTTTTTATATAAAATAGGGTTGGACTCTTTTTTACAATATATAGATCCCTATGACGAGAGGTGTTTTTTGGGGAATATTCTTCTATATCAAATTTAACGTAAACAAGTGGTATTTTGATGAGGAGAAACCTCAAATAACTAACTGATATATTGTATTTTATGTTATTTTCGAATGAATTTGTTTAGTTTTACTTGTAGAAAAGTACTATGGTTTTTCTGTAGCTCTAGGATATTATAAGATATTTTAATAAAATATTATTTGTTGCCAACTGAAGTTTAGAAAGCGATCAGAAACAAGAATAAAGACTCGCTTTTATTGGCACCGCCAAAGGGTTTAATACCCCGAGGCTTGCCTCGAAATTGAAAATATGTTTCTAACGAATGCCTCGTGGGCTTGTCTCGAGGTAGTTTACTGGTTGGAGTGTTATACCAATTTGATTATACAACATTTTAGATAAAACGAAGTTGCTTTTTTGATTTATGCCGCTATGATTATTTTTCATATAGCTATGGGAAATATGATTAAGAAAATAAAACGAAAAATGAACAAGTTTTAACCAGAAGTACTATAGTTAAATTCGTATTATTCCTTTTGGAGTATTTTTTTAATAACCTACAAGCCGTTAATGTGTAGTATTCGATTGTGAAATACAAATTATCTTATTATTATCAAATCGATGAAAGTTGCCTTTAATCGAAAATAGTAACTCTAAATGAGTATCTTTTTCTTTTTTGAAACACAATAATTTTACTTTCATTATATGTTAATTGTCAGGAAGTTTGACTTTAAAATTAATGTGATGACTGATAAGGTAAGTGTTTCTGATTTAAGGTATATCATTCGTAATCTAATAACTTTTATTGCGGTAGAGGGAAAAGAATATGTGAATGATCAAAAGAAGCAAGAATATGTGGCGAGTTATATACATTTATTAGCCAAGATAATCAACCAGGTTGATGAAGATGATCAGGATTCAATAGTAGAGAATATTGCAGAGGATATATCTAAGTACATACAATAAAGATAGTGTTGACTATTTTTTATTATGTTAGATGTGGAAAGCTTTTTGAAAAAAAGGCTTTCCTTTTTTTTTGAATAATATAGACACAAGCACCCGAAAGTTTTGATAAAGATCATTTTTAGATAATACCAGTTATTGTTTGAAATTACTGGAAAAGAAAATAAAGATTTTTTTGTTTCAATGAAGAAGAAAAATTAAGCATAGCTTGGCTACGGTTTATTTTTATTCTGAAATTGAGGCACAAAAAAGAACATTTTATTACGGTAAATTCAAATTACAAATGGTATAAATCCAATATATGGAGAATCAGGCTTTTATTTATTTACAAAACTCTAAGGTATAATTCAATAATTTATCATAAGATTAAGGTGTAATGTTTTGATAATTAGTTGGTATTGGTTCCTTTTTCTAGTAGGGTGATTGCTGAGCCAAGTCGAAGTATAGCGTTGTTGATTCAAAAGTTTTCAGAAACTATTGTTATATAAATTAAAGATTACCAGTGTTATATTGTTTGGAGAGAAGGAGAAACACTTTTACTGATCCATACCAAATCTTCAAAATCATTTAGTATTAATCGTATAACTTTAATATATTGAGCATTGAAAATCCTTAATTCTATATATTGTGAATGAACAAGAGCATATTGAACAATTACAAAAGGAAAAGAAGCAGCTACAGGAGCAATTAGACCAAATAAAGAAAAGAAAAGAAAAAAAGAAAAGAGCAGGATTTTGGCTTGTTAAAAAATCTAGTACACCATTATTAGGAGTTAGGTTAAAAAAGAGTATCAATAATGCGATTAATGAATATAAGGAAACTAAGAGTGTTACGGTAGATACAGTTTCTGATGTATCCTCGAACATTATTTGGAGAGTTACTAGAATTGGAATTTTTGGGGTAATAATAACTTTGATCCCTTCATTAATTTTACTTTATCAAACAAAGTTGGTTATTAATCAAAATTCATTGGTAAGTAATCAAAACAGTTTGATTGAAGCGGAAAGGAGGTCATCGTTAGTGTTTATAATGGATAATGTACTTTCTGATCTAGGAGAGGAGCTTAAGTATAAAGGGTCAAGTGAGCGAAACTTAAGCCCAGTATTAGAAGCAAGAATTGCAAGTTTATCAAGAGCAATGAAACCGTATCGGTATATGGAAAACGGTAGGTTGATAAATAAAGCGATCAGTCCAGAAAGAGGACAATTATTGTATAGCTTGATTCGAAGTAATCTTGGAAATCAGTCGCATAGAGATATCATTAACTTTTCGGACTTTAGTTATACATATTTTAGAAATGAATTTATTGGAAGAGGAGCTAATCTTAAGTATATAAAATTAAATCATTCGGATTTTTATGGTGTTGATATGCCAGCAGCTATTTTAGAACGTAGTGAATTAAGAAATGTAGTTATGGAACAAATGAACTTATCTGATGCTAATTTAATTCGAGCAGATTTGACTAATTCTAATTTACGTAATGCAGAGTTATTAAGTGCAGATTTAACGAATGCCAATCTTTATGAAGCAGATCTCACCGGTGCTGATCTTACAGAAGCCACATTATGGGCTACTCGTTTGGATGAAGCCATTCTAACCGATGTGAGATTGGATAATGCAATAGTGCATAGAAAAGATTGGATAGCATATGTATCAGATTCTTTAGATCTAAAAGGTGCAGATGCTATTAAAGATACGTATCATATTAAAAAACAAGGAAAACAACAGTTTATTCTTTTAAAAAAGTAGTGTCTGATACGGGTATTTTAAAAAATGATCTATGGATCTTATGCACCAACCAATTTCCGGCAGGAAAGTATAAAGCAAAAAATAAAGCCATACCCAAGCTAAAATTTTGAGGATTAAAAAATTGATCTAGAATGTTATTCGGGTATGCGTAGGATGTCTTTAACCAATACCCAAGAAACTCCAAAATTCCCATTGCAACAAGACCATAAGCATATTGATTAAAAAAATTATACTTATTTAGAAGTATGGAAATAGGAATCATGTATAATATATAGCAGGTAATCACTTGCCACCAATATGTGAATTTGGCAATTTCCATTTCAGCACCAAAAGCATTCATACTTACTCCCCATAAAAAATATATAAATATGTATGTTATTACTAGAGTTTTAGGAGTCTTCAATAATTCTCTGAACATCATTTTTATAGAATACATGGTATTTTATTTTTTTTAAATTAGTCTTTTGTTCGAAGATATCATTACATTTTTTGATATCATAAATCAATTAGATTATTTCTATAATTATTATTATTATAGAATATTATACGATTTACGCATAAAACTTTCGCATATAGTTCGTTTCTTTTGCACTATATCTGCGTTATAAAATTCAACAATAGCTAAGGCTATTCTTTAATTTTATGCCTTAATCTAGCACAAAATAATTCAAGCTCTTTATACGAACTTCTTATCCATAAATCGTATTATACAATTCTTATATCAAATTACCGGAACCAAAATGGAATTGTTTTTTAGTCGGTAATTTCATTTGAGAAATTGTGATTTTTCAGGGAATTTTTTATGATTTAAACAACAATATTTTACTTGTTTCTTTTATTAATGAAAGTGTGTGAATGATCTGATAAGTAATAAGTTATGTTTGTTGGTGAAAATGCATTGGGTGATTTAAAGCTTGTGGTTAAAAATTTATTAGTATTTTGCCCTAGATTAACATACCCATACAGTAAAAATAGATTTTATGGTAGATAACTACATAAACGAGCTTATTCAGAACAGAAGATCAATCTATCCAGCACAGTACAATGATCAACCTGTAACGAAAGAGTTTATAAGTATTTTATTAAAAAATGCAAACTATGCCCCGTCACATAAATTGACCGAGCCTTGGCGATTTAAAGTATTACAAGGAGAGGCTAAAAAGAAACTAGGAATTTTTTTGTCGGATACGTATACGGATATTACTCCAGAGGATAGGTTTTCTCCTTTTAAACACAAAAAAATAAAAAATAATTGTAATGCAGCTAGTGCTATTATTGCGATATGTATGCAACGTGATTTAAAAACACGTATTCCAGAATGGGAAGAAATAGCTTCTACCGCTATGGCAGTTCAAAATATGTGGTTAACTTGTTCTGCTAATGATGTAGGATGTTATTGGAGTAGTCCGGAGTTAATTGATTATATGGATACTTTCTTCGATTTTGAAGAGGGAGAACGTTGTTTAGGTTTTTTCTATATTGGAAATTATAATGAAGAGGAGATTGTAGTGCCGAGTAGAAACCCAATAGAAGATAAGGTACAATGGATTGGTTAGTAGGTGTATAAAATAAAAGAACCATCTGCAGTATTTACAGATGGTTCTTAAATATTTAATACATGTTGTATTATTGCTTTTTTAATGCATCTTTAGCTGCGTCAGTAGCTTTTTCAGCACCTTCTTTTACAGCATCTTTCGCAGCATCAACAGCATCAGTTGCTGTTTCTTTTGCAGCATCAACAGCTTCACCAGCAGCATCTTTTGCAGCGTCAACTACTTCACCAGCAGCATCTTTTGCAGCATCCACTGCTTCACCAGCAGCTTCTTTTGTAGCATCTACTGCTTCGCCAGCAGCTTCTTTTGTAGCATCTACTGCTTCACCAGTAGCATCTTTTACAGCTTCAACAGCATCTTTTGCTTCGTCTTCTGCTTTTTTGGTATCTCTACACGAAAAAACCGAAACTGTTAACGTTAGAGCAATTGCTCCTAAAAATAATCTTTTCATAATTGATAGATATAGTTATGTGGGTTATTATAGGTCAAATTTAACATTTTATTTTACATATTGTTTTTTTTATGTAAGTATTTACTTTGCGATTAAAAGAGATATAATGCTTAGTTTATTGTTAATCAGATCTATAAGAAGTCATAAATGTTTATAATTATAAAAAGTTTAGGATCATTTATATTTTACGAAATAAATACGATTCAAATTGGATTGCCATAAAATTAAAATGACCAACTTATCTATAAAACGCGAATAGGAAAGAGCTTAATAAATAATGTTTATTTAGACTGTAAGTGTATTGTTACTATTATTAGAGAGTTTTATTTGATGTTTTATACTTCTGAGAATTTCTTCTATATCGACTAAAATTTGATGATCAGTGAACTTTAATACCACGATTCCTAAAGATTGAATGCGCAATTTTTTTGGTGCATCATTATTATAAACATCAGAAAATTCATGGGCATATCCATCAATTTCTATAGCTATTTTTAATTGAGGACAATAAAAATCAAAAGAATAATTACCTATTTCATAACCTCTCAGAAATTGATATCCTTTTTCATATAATTTTTTCTGAAGTTTTTCGGTAACGGAAATAGAGTTGTTTAAAGAATATCGTATTATTTTTTCAGATTTAGGCTGATGTAAAATGATTTGTGATGTCATAATGTTCCTTAATTAACTTGTAATTTTTCCAAATATATGGAAAAATTCCATATATCCTGAAATAGAATATTGTTAAAATTGGAAATATTCCAAAATTTGTTATCTTTGCTACTATAATTATCCCAGATAATAATTGCGAATATTTATGTTAAAAAATAAGATGTAAGTTGTATGGATAATTTTACTAACCAGACCATCCAACGTTTTAAGCAAATCCGTGAGGAAAATCATTTTACACAATCTGATTTTGCTAAGGTATTACATATCAAAAATTCTACAGCGGATATTGAAAGAGGGAAGACCAAAATTTCTGGTAAAGTAGTTTCTAGGTTGTTACAGGAATTTGGGATCAACCCTTTATGGTTGTTTGGAGAAAGTAAGCAAAAAATAATTCAATTATATACTGGAGATGTATCCCCAAAGGTAGTGACTGTTAATTCACAGGATAACGAAAATATTGTTCTGGTAAATGTGAAAGCAGCCGCTGGATATCCGCATAATATACAAGATATTGATTGGTATCAACAATTACCGGCCTTTGATTTACCATTGCCAGAGTATAGAAATGCTACGTATAGAGGTTTTCAGGTAGAAGGAGATAGTATGTTACCAGTTTTGGAACCTAAGGAATGGGTAATTGGTAGAGCTGTTACGAATCTTTCTGAATTGGCTGCAAATGCTATATATGTCGTAGTATTAGAAGATAGTGTAGTGGTAAAGAAGATAAGAAAAAATGAAGAGGCGTCATTATTAACCTTGATTTCATTGAATACGGAATACTTACCATACACGATCCAAACACATCAAGTTGTAGAATTATGGGAGGTAAATAGTAAATTAAGTTTTAATATTGATGCAAATTCCGATACTACAAGTTTGAAACAGTTGCAGGATGCTATGATTGCCTTGACTTCTGAAGTGAGAAGTTTAAAAACTAATTAATAAAACCTAGTTTTCTGGCATGAGTTTCAGCTTCTTTAGACGTGTTTACCAAGAAACTCGGAGTAGTGCTGTGTTTATTTATTAAACTAAGAATACGTTTTTCTTTTCTTTTATGCTTTACATTTCTTAGATAAATTGCTAGTATTCTTTCTGGATAATTTCGAGATATATCAATATAGATATCTGCATCTTTTTCTCCACTATCACCGATAAGTATAAAGTTGAGTTTTGGATATAAATCGAGAATATTTGTGATTTCCGAATATTTATGAGGAGTCTTAGGTTTAGGAGTTTTGTCAAAAGGAGTTCTAAAGTCTCTCAATAAAATAGGCCCTTTGGGAAAATTGTGTTTTTTTAGAAAAGCGGATAAGTAGTCATATAGATTCCAAGGGCTGTTACTAACATAGAATATAGGATTTGTAACAGATGGATTTTTTCCTATTTCCAATTTTTTATAAAAATCAACAGTTCCTTCCAAAGGAAGTCTTTTGTCAAAATTTTTAAAAAAAGTATTCGCAATTACCCGCCACTTAAATAATGATGCGACACCTGTATGTAAAATTGTATCGTCAATATCACTTATGATACCATAGGAAGCATCAACAGAAGGGATAAGCATCTCACCTCTAAAAGTATTACTTTGTATAATCTTCTTTTTTTGGGTATTATAAAAAGATAAAGTATACGGATACCATTGAATCGAATGAGAAGAAAGGGCTTTTTTAAACTTTTGATCAAAATGATAATACCCCTCAGCATCCGTGGTTGCAATAAAAGATGTACCATCAGCTAAGGTTAATTCAATTTTTATATTAGGAATTTCGTCACTTTCGAACTGTTTATAGATGTTCCAAAGTGTTCTTAATGTTCCTGTATTTCCATTAAAATCAATGCCTTCATCTTCTAACGCTCTACCAATAGCTCGTAATCGTACTGCAGTACCATAACCCAGATAAGAATTAATACGTAAAGGTTTTTTTCTAAACATATGATGTAATAGTCGTGTAAAGATAGAAAACCTCGCTTTTTAGCGAGGTTTTCTTAGATATAATTTATAAGAGTAATTAGTCTCTTGCTGTTACACTTGCTGTTACAGAAGACTCTATTTTTTTTATTTTTGAATTATCAGTAGTTTCAGTTTTATGAATTGTTGTTGTTTCTTTATGCTTTTTAGCAACTGATGTCTCTGATGTATGTCCTCCAAGAATAGGTGCAATTACAAGACCGATAAGACATGTCAATTTAATTAAGATATTCATTGATGGGCCAGAAGTATCTTTAAAAGGATCACCCACTGTATCTCCTGTGACTGCCGCTTTATGTGCATCAGAACCTTTATAGGTCATTTCGCCATTAATTTCAACACCAGCTTCGAATGATTTTTTCGCATTATCCCAAGCTCCACCAGCATTATTTTGAAAAATAGCCCATAATACACCACTTACCGTAACTCCCGCCATATAACCTCCAAGCATTTCGGCGATTGCTAATTTATCCATACCAAACAGTAAAGGAACAAATGCAATTACCAGTGGAAATCCAATTGTTAATAGACCTGGTAACATCATTTCTTTAAGCGATGCTTTAGTAGAGATAGCTACACATTTATCATATTCAGGCTTTCCTGTGCCCTCCATAATTCCTGCAATCTCTCTAAATTGACGACGTACTTCCTGTACCATTTCCATAGCAGCTTTACCTACGGCATTCATGGCTAAAGCCGAGAAAACTACAGGTACCATTCCTCCAACAAATAGCATTGCTAATACAGGAGCTTTAAAGATGTTTATTCCATCAATTCCTGTAAAAGTTACATAAGCGGCAAATAAAGCTAATGATGTTAATGCTGCAGAAGCAATTGCGAATCCTTTTCCTGTGGCTGCGGTTGTATTACCAACAGAATCTAATATATCTGTACGTTCTCTTACGATTGGTTCTTGTTCACTCATTTCAGCAATACCACCTGCATTATCTGATATAGGTCCAAAAGCATCAATTGCCAACTGCATGGCTGTTGTAGCCATCATGGCAGAGGCGGATAGAGCAACTCCATAAAATCCAGCAAAGGCGTAAGAGGCCCAGATTGCTCCGGCAAATAATAACACAGAAGGAAATGTGGAGATCATACCAGTAGCTAAACCAGCAATAATATTGGTTCCGGCACCAGTACTTGATTGTTGTACGATTTTAAGGATCGGTGATTTACCCAATCCTGTATAATATTCAGTAACAGATGAAATCACCGCGCCAACGATCAAACCAACTAAGGTGGCATAAAATACGCGCATGGATGAGATTTCTAATAGACCTTCTCCAAAGAATTCCATTTTCATGGTTTCAGGAAGCATCCATTTACATAGAACAAAACATGCCACTGCTACTAAAATGATTGATGTCCAGTTACCAATATTTAGTGCTCCCATTACTTGTGCTTCTTTAGCGTCATTGCTTTTAATTTTAACAAGCATCGTACCTATTACAGAAATGATGATTCCAACACCCGCAATTGCCATAGGTAATAAGATAGGGCCAATACCACCAAAACCATAATCCGTAATGGAGCCTCCCATATCTTTAATTACATAGTTACCCAACACCATGGCTGCAAGAACAGTGGCTACATAGGATCCAAATAAATCGGCACCCATACCCGCAACATCACCTACGTTGTCCCCTACATTATCTGCAATGGTTGCAGGATTACGAGGATCATCTTCTGGAATACCAGCTTCAACCTTACCTACAAGGTCAGCTCCGACATCTGCAGCTTTGGTATAAATACCTCCGCCAACACGTGCAAATAGAGCAATTGATTCTGCTCCAAGAGAGAATCCAGCTAAGGTTTCTAGAACAATTGTCATTTTATCTGTAGAAACCCATTCTCCTCCCATAAAAACATGGTAAAATATAATAAAAAACGCTGTTAATCCTAATACTGCTAATCCTGCAACTCCAAGTCCCATTACCGTTCCTCCACCAAAAGATATTTTTAGTGCATTAGGTAAACTGGTACGTGCTGCTTGAGTAGTTCTAACATTTGTCTTGGTAGCGATTTTCATTCCTATGTTTCCTGCATAGGCAGAAAAAACAGCTCCAAAAATAAAAGCAATAACAATTAGCCAGTGTGTGGTGTCTACTACAATAGATACTATAAATAATAAAACACTTACTATTACCACAAATATTGCGAGTAATTTATACTCGGCATTTAAGAAAGCCAATGCCCCTTCATAAATATGATCTGAAATTTCTTTCATTTTTCCATCACCTGCATCTTGTTTCATTACCCAAGATTTTTTAACAAGCATATAGATAAGCCCTAGTAATGCCAAAGCAATTGGCATATAAATCATATTTGATTCCATTAAAGATGTTTTAAGTTAATAGTTGCTAAAAGTAGTAAAATTCATCTAAATAGAAAAAGTGTAACGGTATTAGTTAATTAGTGAATATTTCGTATATTTTCCAAATTTATTTTAAATAAAATACTGTTTTTCTGTAATTATATTGAGTTTTTCGTATCTAAAGGTTGTTGTCTTGTTTTATACATAAAAAGAGTATCGGGGTCGTAAATGATTTTGAGTAAACAAGTTAGTTAATTTCTTCCTGAAGATTGCTTTTACTTGCTTTTGGAGAAAAAAGAAACGAATTTAGTCGGTAATTTCATTTAAGAATCGGTGTAATACGATTTAGAGATGAGAATTTTATAAAAATAATTGCAATGATTTTTCGCTAGATTGATAAATCAAATTAATGAATGGCTATAGCTATTGCTTCATTTTATGAAGAAAATATAGTAAAAAAGAATGTGATTAGATGCGAAATTTTTATTCATAGTAAGAGTGCATAAAGCTTGGAAAAAAGAAATGTGATAAAATAAAAAAATGCTTGAGAATTTTCTCAAGCATTTTTAATCCGTGTAGTGTTGATATATATTTATATCCGTTTACTAAGAAACTATCGTCGACAAAATATATATAAAAATCAATTATATATAAGACGACTATATTAATGTGACAAGTGAAATTATTTAGTTAATACTAAATAACCCTTCAGGTTTATTAGGTATATCTTCAAAACGTTTAACACATGCCTTAATAATAGCTTTGGCTTCATCAATATTACCCCATCCACCAACATCAACTTTTTTCTTTTCTAAATCTTTATAAACCTGAAAAAAGTGTTCTATTTCTTTAATTAAATGAGGGTTCATTTCTTTAAGATCAGCAAGGCGACTTGCAATTGGATCTGCAACAGGTACACAAATAATTTTTTCATCCGGACCTTTTTCATCTGCCATATGGAAAACTCCTATAGGTTTTACTTCGATTACACATCCTGGAAATGTAGGTTCAGTAACTAAAACCAATACATCTAGAGGATCGCCATCTAAAGCTAAAGTTTCAGGAATAAATCCATAATCAGCTGGATACATCATAGAAGAAAAGATCATTCGATCATATCTAATGTTTTTTGTATCAAAATCGTATTCATATTTATTTCGACTTCCTTTTGGTATTTCGATCAATACGTCGAAACTCTCACGGGTTGCTGCGCTCATATTTTTTTGTTCTCATTTTAATGGGCGCAAAGATAGGTAATACAAGGAGTTAGACGAAATTTATAATAAGAAATATGCTTCTAAAAATGAAAGCTTATAGTTTTGGTAAACTATCCAATTAGGAAAACCTCTTATATGGTTGAACCTCAGTTAATTTATGTGGTTTATTGTTTTTTGTTAGTTTTATTAAATAAATTCAAATGAATGCCATTTCTCAAATGAAATTACCAACTAAAATTGTTGCTTTTTAATATATGTTTCAATACAAAATGCATTGATATCACTGCTATCCCTGAATTGAATTATTTTTTATCTTGGTTACGGTTTATTTTTATTCTGAAATTGAGGTATAAAAAAGAACATTTTATTACAGTAAACTCAAATGGCAAATGGTATTATTTAAAGTGTAGGTTTTTATGATTTTAAAACTCAGTTTGATTCTAGTTTCTTGAAGCTGGATTACTATGCCTTCTGAAGTATAGGGATCTCGCACCTTTGTTGAATATTAAGGTGTTATGCCAATTTGATTATAAAACATCTCAGATAAAACGAAGTTGCTTTTTTGATTAATTGTGATTAGAGATTATATTAAAAAGGCTGAATGCAGTGACGATTAGAAATAAAATCCAAAAGACCCAGTGACACCAAACTTACGTGCATCGGGATTGTCGAAATAATTACCTCTAAAATGGAAGTCAATCCTGAAAATTTTAAAAATATTACCCACACCAAGACTATATTCCCAATAAATGTCATCATCAGGAGCAATAAGAATTTCATTAGATGGTTGGCTTAGTAATAAATTTTCAGCTGATATTTCTCCCCAGACACCACGAACGCCTACTAATTCTCTTAGATTTAATTTTCTAAGTAATGGAATTCTAGAAAAAATACGTCCATTAAAATTATGTTCTAGGTGTAATGAAGCATATGTGTCAGTAACAAACTCATAGAAGTTTAATAAAGGGAATGTATTATATATAGATAAATATGTTTGATTACCCGGTACAACACTTAACAGGCCTAGAGGCACATCTCCATATGTTTTTCCGAGTTCGAGAGAGCTATTTAGTACTCCAAAACCACCAATATTCCAGGGTTGCCTGTAGAAAAATTGAATTTTTTGATATTCGAAATCACTTTCTAATATATGGTCTAAGCCTAATGAATAGTTAAGGAATAATTGAGCATAATCGCCGTCATTTACAGTAATTCTGTCCACCCCATAGCCTGTTGTTTTACGACCTGGATAATAAGAAAGTGTAGTAGATATTTCAGCTTGTTTTATTTTCGTTTTTAATTCACCAGTATCTGGATCAATAAAGTCTAAACTAAATAAATCACGATCAGCTGGTTTTAATGTTCTATACGAACCAGTAATACCTAAGGTGAAGTTCTTTCTGGGTTCAATCTGCATTTTTACTGCAGTAAGGTTTAGAGAAGTTAGTCGAGTATTATCTCCTGTAGAAACAACTGAAGAAGAGGCTAAACTCCTTCCTTCTACATCATTTGTATTGGTGAGACTGGCACCTAGCTGTTCTACATCCCTACGATTACCCGCAGAAACAATCAATCTTGATTTTCTGTCTACCAGGTATTTTCCTGATAATCCATATTTAAATTTTTGATCTTTAAAACCATAAGCACCATACCCTTCAATACGCCATCTGTCATTTGAGGTAAAATATGTTCTTCCACCTGCTCTAAGTCTAAATCCTTCGATAGAATTATAACCTACGGTAGAAAATAAAGGTCCGAAATCAAAACCATTAAATTCTACATAACCTGTCGCTAGTATTGTACCAATGTTATATAAACGCTTGAAAGCTTTTACGGTTTTTAATGTATCTAATAGTTTGTAAACCTTCTTTTCATCCTTGTTAAGATCTTCCATTCGAGCATTGGTCCAGAAAGAATCTTCACGATTATAGATGTCATAATTATATGGGTCTACTTGACTTTGGTAGAACTTTTTGTCTTTTCTTTGATCAAATTTATAATTGTCATATAAAGTGGTTCTTTTACCATAAACCCCTCGGGATTTTTCTTTTTTGCTAAAAGCAAAATCAGATTGGAAATAATCTTTTGTGATTAGAAAAATAGAATCATTTAATACATCAAACTCTTGCTCGATATATAAATCTTTAACCCAGTTGATATTGGCGCTTTTAGTAACTTCGAGATTAATTTCTTTAATGGCCCAGGTTGAGTCATTCACCCAAAAATCACCTTTAAAAGTAAGTTCATTTTTTCTCCTGGGATAATAAATAATATTGTAACACCATTTATCATCGACATAAGCACTATCTGTTAGTACATAGTTGTATACGTTAATTCCTGTTCTTGATAAGGGACTGGTAAAGCTTTTATCGAAAAATTTTAGATAGTTGTCGTAAATGTCATAATCAGAATATAGATCTTTTACGAAGGCAATAAGAGTTTGGTTGTCACTAAAACCAGCATTTTTATTTCCCTTTAGAACTTCTTTTAGTTCATTGAGCTCATTATCCCCATAAACTTTAGAAATAGCTTCATTAAGAAATATCGGAAGATATGTTTTACCTGTTATTCTCGAAGTATCAATATCTTCAAAAATAAATTCCATTCCATTAAATATTCGGCTATTAACCAGAGCACTATCAATTGTATTAAGATCAAACTCTAACTTTTCATATTTATCATAGTTATATTGTTTGAATTTTTTTACTCCATTTTCCCTACGATGTTCCCATATTTTACGTAGAATATCTATGGCAGGATTATTTTTTTTTGATGTCTTTCCTTTATATATAACAACTTCATCTAGGGAAGCCGCTTCCTCTTCGAGAGTGATTTCCATTTTGTAGGTGGTACGTTGTTTCAGGGTAACGGTTTTTGTTTCGAAACCAATAAAAGAAACTTTTATACTACTGTGATTTTGATCAGATTCTATATAAAAACGACCATTCTCATCGGTAATCGTACCTATAGTGGAATTGACAAAAACAATGTTTGCGAATGGAACAGGTTGCTTATTACTGTCATGAATATGACCGCTAACCTTAGTTTGTGAATAAAGAAAAGTACTGCTAAGTGCAATATACAAAACCCCTAAAACCCAATGTTTCATTTAATATTTTTATAATGAATAACGACTATATAAAATCTCATACGGTTATATCAATTTTCGAGCCATTTTTAAACTCTTCAATTGTAAGCAAATTAATGAAACGCAAAGTAAAAGGGTTCATTTTATTTATACATCACTTTTTTGACAGCTTTAACAACGTCCTTGTTATTAGGTAACCATTGCTCTAATAGAACCGGAGAATATGGAGTAGGAGTATCCGCAGTGTTAATTTTAACAATAGGAGCATCCAGATAATCAAAGATGTTAGATTGTACCTGATATGTGATTTCTGAAGCAATATTCGCTAACGGCCATGCTTCTTCAAGTATAACCAGTCTGTTCGTTTTTTTAACAGAGGTAAAAATAGCATCCAGATCAAGAGGACGAACAGTTCGTAAATCTATGATCTCACAAGAAATATTTTCTTTGGCAAGTTCATCAGCTGCGATGTAAGCTTCTTTTATAATTTTACCAAAAGAGACTATAGTAACATCATTACCTTCTCTTTTTAGTTCTGCTACACCTAAAGGAATTGTATATTCTCCTTCAGGAACTTCGCCTTTATCACCATACATCTGCTCACTTTCCATAAAGATGACTGGGTCATTGTCACGAATTGCAGATTTCAAAAGCCCTTTAGCGTCTTTAGGGTTAGATGGAATCACTACCTTAAGCCCGGGTGTATTCGCAAACCAATTCTCAAATGCTTGAGAATGTGTCGCTCCTAATTGTCCCGCAGAGGCAGTAGGTCCCCGAAAAACAATAGGGATATTAAATTGACCACCACTCATCTGGCGCATTTTTGCAGCATTATTTATTATTTGATCGATACCAACTAAAGAGAAGTTGAAAGTCATAAATTCTATAATAGGGCGATTGCCATTCATCGCACTACCAACACCAATTCCAGCAAACCCTAATTCAGAGATAGGAGTGTCCAGTACTCTGTCTGGACCAAATTCATCTAGCATGCCTTTACTAGCTTTGTAAGCTCCGTTATATTCTGCCACTTCTTCACCCATTAAATAAATAGATTCGTCTCGGCGCATTTCTTCACTCATTGCTTCACAAATTGCTTCTCTGAATTGTATCGTTTTCATATATAAAATAATTATTTTTGTGCTATACGAAAGGCAAAAGTAGCAATTAATAACCTTTAGTAATCATTGAATATTAAAAAATTTACTATGCATGCATAGTAAAATAGTCATTTTATTTGTACATTCGCTTTTATTATTAAATTATCAAAAAAAAACACCTATATAAGATGAAGATATTAGTTTGTATTAGCCACGTACCGGACACCACTTCTAAAATCAATTTTACAGAAGGAGATACTAAGTTCGATACTAATGGAGTACAGTTTGTTATTAATCCTAATGACGAGTTTGGATTAACTAGGGCGATGTGGTTTAAAGAAAAACAAGGAGCATCAGTAGATGTGGTAAATGTTGGAGGAGCAGAGACAGAACCTACTTTACGTAAGGCACTTGCTATTGGAGCTGACGCGGCTATTAGGGTAAATGCAGAGGCAACAGATAGTTTCTATGTGGCGCGTCAATTGGCTAACGTAGTTACGAATGGTGGTTATGACCTTGTAATCGCTGGTAGAGAATCTATTGACTATAATGGAGGAATGGTGCCAGGTATGTTAGCTGCATTGACTGAAGCAAATTTTGTAAACACATGTATAGGATTGGAAATAGATGGAGATACCGCAACTGCAATACGTGAGATTGATGGAGGTAAAGAAACTATTTCTTCTAAATTACCATTGGTAATTGGAGGACAAAAGGGATTGGTAGAAGAAAGCGATCTTAGAATTCCTAATATGCGTGGAATCATGATGGCTCGAAAAAAACCACTTACCGTAATTGATGCTATAGAATCAAGTATAGAAACTAAAGCTGTTAAATTTGAGAAACCAGCGCCAAAAGGAGAGGTTACTTTAGTGTCTCCGGATAATGTAGGTGAATTAGTAGAGTTGCTACATAACGAAGCTAAAGCCATATAATAAATTAAAACCTAAATTAATACCTATTTTACTTATGATAGGTTAAATATAAAAAACGAATAAAATATGTCAGTTTTAGTATATACAGAAAGTGAAGGCGGGAAATTTAAGAAAGCTGCTTTCGAAGTAGCGTCTTATGCAAAAGAAGTAGCAAATATGCTTGGCACCACAGTTACGGCCGTTAGTATTAATGCTAATGATAGTAGTGAATTAGGAGGATATGGAGTTGATAAAGTATTAGAGATTAAAAATGATAAATTAACTGATTTTAATGCAAAGGCTTATGCAAATTCTTTAAAGCAAGTAGTTGAAAAAGAAGAAGCAAAAGTAGTAATAGTTAGTTCTAGTGTAGATAGTAAGTCTTTGGCTTCTATATTGACAGTATATCTTAATGCCGGATATGTTACCAATGTAGTTGAATTACCAGAAAGTGTATCACCTTTTGTGGTTAAAAGAACAGCTTTTACGAATAAAGCATTTAATAAAACCGAAGTTACAGCGGCTATAAAGATTATAGGGGTTTCTAATAATTCTTATGGGATTAAAGAGGTTTCTGGAACTGCAACCGTAGAGGGTTTTGAACCTTTGATTTCTGAAGGGGATTTTACAACTAATATAATATCTGTAGATAAAGCTACGGATAAAGTATCTATCGCGGATGCAGAAATAGTTGTGTCTGGAGGACGAGGTCTTAAAGGACCAGAAAATTGGGGAATGATCGAAGATTTAGCAGATGTGTTGGGTGCTGCCACGGCTTGTTCTAAGCCGGTAAGTGATTTGGGTTGGAGACCTCATAGTGAGCATGTTGGGCAAACAGGAAAGCCGGTTGCAGCTAATCTATATATCGCTATTGGGATTTCTGGAGCTATCCAACATCTTGCGGGAATTAATTCTAGTAAAGTGAAAGTTGTAATAAACAATGATCCTGAAGCACCTTTCTTTAAGGCTGCAGATTATGGGATAGTCGGAGATGCCTTTGAGGTAGTACCTCAGCTTATTGAAAAATTAAAGGAATTTAAAGCTAATAACGCATAATTTTCATAAATTGTGCCCAATAAAGGACTGTTTGAACTTATATAAAGGTCCATTTGTTCAAACAGTCTTTTTTATTGATATATAGTATGAGTTTAGTTCGCTTGAACATAAAAGGAATATCTTACAGTCAAACCCAAAATGGTGCTTACGCGTTAATATTAAGCGAAGTTGAAGGAGAGAGAAAATTACCAATAGTGATTGGGGCTTTTGAAGCTCAATCGATTGCTATTGCATTAGAGAAAGAAATCAAACCTCCCAGACCATTAACACATGATCTGTTTAAGAATTTTGCTGATCGATTTGACGTTATTGTTAAACAAGTTATCATTCATAAATTGGTAGATGGAGTTTTCTATTCTAGTATTATTTGTGAACGCGATAAAATAGAGGAAATTATTGACGCAAGAACGAGTGATGCTATTGCTTTGGCTTTGCGTTTTCAGGCACCCATATTTACCTATAAAAACATATTAGATCAGGCTGGAATTTATCTAAAAGTAAATCCAAAAAAAGAAGATGAAAATGATACTGAAGGTTTGTTGGTGGATGAACTGATATCTGATGAAATAGAAATGGTTGGTAAAGAAACAAGTTATAAAGATCTTTCTATAGAGGAGCTTAATCGAATGTTGGAACAAGCTGTTAATAATGAAGATTATGAGTTGGCAGCAAGAATTAGAGATGAGATTTCTAAACGAGGATAATGTATTTTATAGGTTCTGTATGAACTGACAATAGTATATTAAACACCACTTCAATTATATGAAAAAAAGACTACTATCTTTTCTAGTATTATTTTTTACATTTTTTATAATAACAGCTCAATCAATTGAAAAAAAATGGTTTTTGAGTAGTATAACTACTGAAGCTGAAGAAAAAATTGAGGTAGGTGAGAATGATTATTTGTCCATAGAGAAAGGGGATTTATCATATTCTTTTAGTAATGGTTCTGAATTATTCCATGGAGACTACGTTGCACAAAATAATGTATTGCTTTTTTTTCCTAATAAAGCAGAAGATTCGATTATAAAATTTAGAATTACAAACATTACGGATTCCACTTTGGTATTGTCCAAAAAAGGACTTCATTATTCTTTAATTGCAGAAAAAGAAGTCGTAAATATTACTAAAGCTATTGAAACCGAAGAATTGATCCCAAATCAGGGCTTCTCCTTTAATAGTTTGTGGAGAGGAGTTTTAGGGATGGTTGTACTTTTGGTAATTGCATTTTTGTTTAGTAATAATAAGAAAGCAATTAATTGGAAAACGGTAGGTATAGGCTTAGGAGTTCAACTTATTTTAGCAATTGGAGTGTTGAAGATTGGGTTTGTTCAAAGGCTTTTTGAGTTTGTAGGTAAGATATTTGTAAAAATCCTTGATTTTACCACAGCGGGAAGTGAATTCCTTTTAGGAGGAATGATGGATGTGGATAGTTTTGGATTTATATTTTTATTTCAGGTATTACCAACAATCATTTTCTTTTCAGCATTAACATCTGTATTGTTTTATTTAGGAATTATTCAGATTGTTGTAAAAGGAATGGCTTGGGTACTAACTAAGTTAATGGGTATTTCTGGTGCTGAAAGTTTAAGTGTTGCAGGGAATATATTTTTAGGGCAAACAGAAGCACCGTTAATGATTAAAGCCTATTTAGAACGCATGACGCGTTCAGAAATTTTACTAGTTATGATAGGGGGGATGGCAACAGTTGCTGGAGGCGTCCTTGCTGCATATATAGGTTTTCTTGGAGGGGAAGATCCTGCCCTTAGATTGGTTTTTGCTAAACATTTATTAGCTGCTTCAGTAATGGCAGCTCCTGGAGCTATAGTTATTTCGAAGTTATTGTACCCGCAACAAGAATCGGTTCATAGTGATGTTCAGGTTTCGGCTGATAAAATAGGATCTAATATTTTAGATGCGATTGCTAATGGGACTACGGAAGGGTTAAAACTAGCAGCCAATGTTGGTGCAATGCTGTTGGTTTTTATAGCGTTTATAGCTATGATAAATTATGGTTTTGGGAAGATAGGGGAATGGACAAACTTTAATGAATTTCTTTCAAATAATACTCCTTATGATAAATTTTCTCTAGAAGCAATTCTAGGTACTATTTTTGCACCTTTGATGTGGTTGATTGGTGTTGCAAAAGAAGATATGATGCTTATGGGGCAGTTATTAGGAATTAAACTCGCAGCGAGCGAATTTGTTGGGTATATTCAATTAGCAGATTTAAAAAATCCCGGTAACCCCTTACATCTGACCTATAATAAATCTGTTATTATGGCGACATATATGCTTTGTGGTTTTGCTAATTTTGCGTCTATTGGGATTCAAATAGGCGGTATTGGATCTTTGGCACCGGGACAAAGAAAAACACTTTCCGAGTTCGGAATGAAAGCATTAATTGGGGGAACCATCGCCTCATTATTATCCGCTACAATTGCCGGAATGATTATTGGATAAAAACTGGTAGTGTATAGTTTGTTAAAAACAAATTTATAAATATGCTAGTAATCAAAGAGTAGAAAGTATGCTCGAATGCTATTTTTTGTATATTTGGTGAGGAGTTAATGATTACTTAACGTATTCAAAATAAATTGGTAATAGGAATATGAAGCAATATCTGGATCTTGTACGTCACGTGCTAGAAAATGGAAATGAAAAAGGAGATAGGACCGGAACAGGAACAAAGAGTGTTTTTGGATATCAAATGCGCTTTGATCTTAGTGAAGGGTTTCCTATGGTGACAACTAAAAAACTACACCTTAAATCGATTATTCATGAATTGTTGTGGTTTTTAAATGGAGATACAAATATTTCGTATTTGCAGGAAAATGGAGTTCGTATTTGGAATGAGTGGGCTGATGAAAATGGAGATCTAGGACCGGTATATGGACATCAATGGCGTAACTGGAATGGCGATGAAATTGATCAAATTAAGGAGATTGTAGATACACTAAAAAATAATCCGAATAGTAGAAGGATGTTGGTATCTGCTTGGAATCCAAGTGTATTGCCGGATACATCAAAATCCTTTTCTGAAAATGTGGGTAATGGTAAAGCAGCGTTACCTCCTTGTCATGCATTTTTTCAATTTTATGTAGCTGATGGAAAATTATCGTGTCAGTTGTATCAAAGAAGTGCGGATATATTTCTGGGAGTACCATTTAATATTGCTTCTTATGCATTATTAACATTAATGATAGCACAGGTGTGTGGGTATGAAGCAGGAGAGTTTATACATACGTTTGGAGATGCCCATATTTACAATAATCATCTGGAACAAATAGAGTTACAATTGTCCAGAGAACCAAGGAAATTACCAAAAATTAAGATCAATCCAGAGGTGAAAAACATTTTTGGCTTCGTTTTTGATGATTTTATGTTGGAAGACTATAATCCGCACCCTCATATTAGAGGCGCAGTTGCAGTTTAGCCCCAAATTTAAACTGAATTATTATGAAAAAACTACTACTATTTTTACTATTGATATGTTCGTCATTTATTTTTGCTCAGGATAATATAATTTTATCTCAGGAAAGTGCAAATGAAAAAGGTATTTCACCGGTATGGCCGAAATGTGAGGATTCAAGATTTTCACCAGGAAAATGTTTCGAGAATAGTTTGCGAAACCATATTATTCGAAAATTTAGATACCCTCAGGCTGCGGTTAGTGAAGGGCTAGAAGGGACTGTAACTGTTGAGTTTATAATCAATAAGAAAGGTAAGGTAGAAGTTATTGAAGTTACTGGAGGACATAGATATTTACAGCAAGAAGCTGTTAGGATTATACGTGCTATACCAAAAATGGAACCAGGAAAATGGGGAAAAAAGCCAATAGCAATTGCATATTCTGCACCAATTACATTTAATAGACCAAAAATACAATAGATGCGTTTCATATTGTATTAATGGAATAATCAGTTAAAGAGAAAATAAAAATTATTAAATTTGAGTGTGTTCTAAAAACGAATACACTTTTTTTATGACTCTTACTGATGATAATTTACTCACCTTTTTTTTACATACTAGATCACATTCAGAAGAAATTTGTGCTCCTCTTCAAATAGAAGACTATGTGGTACAACCAATAATTGATGTCTCTCCTCCTAAATGGCATTTGGGACATACAACCTGGTTTTTTGAAGAGTTTATTTTAACAAAATATTTTCCAGAATATAAGCGTTTTCATGCAGATTTTTCCTTTGTTTTTAATAGTTATTATGAAAGCATGGGAAAACGTGTTATAAGAACAAATAGAGGTAATTTGTCTAGGCCTACGGTGAGCGAAGTATACGAATATAGAGATTATGTTACGTCTCACATGCAAGTATTATTAGAAAAAAGTGAAAGTATAGAAATTCATAAATTAATAGAAGTAGGAATTCATCATGAAAAGCAACATCAAGAACTATTACTTACAGATATTAAGTATATTTTAGGTAATAATCCTTTATTGCCTAAATACAATGATACTTTTGCCGAAAACCCTGTAACGGGACCTTCATTAAGATATATAACTATAGATGAAGGAGTATATGATATTGGATATCATGCAAAAGATTTTTGTTACGACAATGAATTAGGTGCTCATAAGGTATTCTTAAACCAATATTCGATAGCTAATAAATTGGTGACAAATAAAGAATATCTTGAGTTTGTTACAGATGGAGGATATAGCAATAGTTTGCTTTGGCATTCTGATGCCTGGGATTGGATTACAACCAATAATATCCGTTTGCCATTATATTGGTGTATTATAAAGGAGCAATATCATCAATATACACTTAGAGGATTAGAGTTTCTTAATATGGATGCCCCTGTTACGCATATATCCTATTATGAGGCTTTTGCTTATTCACAATGGAAAGGTGAGCGTTTGCCAACTGAATTTGAATGGGAAGTGGCGCAACAATATTTTGAATGGGGAATACGATGGGAATGGACAGAGAGTTCATATTTACCATACCCTGGCTATAAAAAAGCTTCTGGTGCACTTGGAGAATATAATGGTAAATTTATGGTGAACCAAAAAGTACTAAGAGGAGGATCGGTAGCAACACCTAATAATCATACAAGACCGACATATCGTAATTTTTTTAACCCACAACTCAGATGGCAATTTAACGGATTGAGATTGGTAAAGAGTTAATAACCCCATATTTTAATGAGTTATAAAAATCAAAATGTATTAACCCGTACTTTTGGAAAAGAAGTGCATCAAGGCTTAACGGCTTTTCCTAAATATTTATCTTCAAAATTCTTTTATGACGCGATAGGAGATAAACTTTTTCAACAAATAATGGCATTACCAGAATATTACCTTACAGATGTAGAATATGATATTTTTAATACTCATAAAACAGATATTGTTAAAGGTTTTGATAAAGAAAAAGAAGGCTTCGATATTTTAGAGTTAGGAGCAGGGGATGGAAAAAAAACAAAACTATTACTAGCAGAATTATTAGAAAAAAAATATTCTTTTGTTTACCGTCCTATAGATATTAGTGAGAATGCAATAAGTCATTTAGTTAGGAATCTTTCATCAGAACTGTCTGGTGTATCAGTAAAAGGGGAGATAGGGGAGTATTTTGAAGTTTTAGATAGATTGAATCATATTAGTAAAAAAAGAAAAGTTATTTTTTTTTTAGGGTCTAATATCGGAAACCTACAACATCCTAAAGCTATTGAATTCTTAAAAAAACTGAACAGCGTTATGCATCAGGATGATATTCTTTTTATAGGTTTTGATCAGAAAAAACATCCTCAGAAAGTTTTGGATGCTTATAACGACAAAACTGGTATTACAGAAGCATTTAATAAAAATGTTTTGACCAGAATTAATAAGGAGTTAAATGGCAACTTTGATCTTGATACATTTATTCATTGGGAGGTATATGATCCAGAAACAGGGACAGCAAAGAGTTATCTTGTGAGTACAAAAAAGCAAACTGTAGATATAGATTGTTTGTCACTTCAAATTCATTTCGAACCTTGGGAAAGTATACATACTGAGATTTCGCAGAAATATGATGATAATACGGTAAATTGGTTAGCCGAAGAATCAGGATTCAAAATAACCGGGTCATTTACTGATAAGGATCAATATTATAAAAATTATGTTTTTAAAAAATAAAAATGATATATGAAAGCAATTTGGAATAATCAGGTTATAGCAGAAAGTAATGAAACTAAGATGATAGAGAATAATCACTATTTTCCACCAGAAGCAATAAAGGAAGAATTTTTTAAACCTAGTGAAACACATACAACCTGCCCTTGGAAAGGTGAAGCTTCTTACTATACATTGAAAGTTGATGGGATAGAAAATACAGATGCAGCTTGGTTTTATCCAGAAACCAGTGATCTTGCAAAACAAATAAAAGGATATGTAGCCTTTTGGAAAGGGGTTGAGGTAGTTGAATAAACTACGCTCAACACCAATCTACTTTTTACTATATATTGATATGGATTATAGTACTAATAAACTATTTTCTGTAGCTGCGTAATCACTCCATTGATAACCATCAGCTTCTGTTTCATTGGCCCATTGACCATCTACTACATATTTAAATTCGAATTTTTGATCCTTAGGAAGATTTACTGTTCCCTTAAAAGTCCCATTCTTTAGTTTCTTTAATATAGTAGCTTCTGTATTCCATTCATTAAATTCTCCAGCTACACTTACGTTATTGGCATCTTTTGCGGAGACTAAAAAAGTTACTTTACAGATTGGTTTGGATTTTAAATATTGTTTAGTAATAGCCATAGGTTTTTTTTGTTTAATATTAATTATTGGTTAATAAAATTCTATAGAAATTTAGCACAAAACATTAGAATAGAAAAGATGAAACTACCATAATTTCAATAATTTAATAAATGCTTAACAATTAAATAGTATCGATAATCATGGAAGGATGAAATTGAGTTATAACATTTATGGATAAGAAATTCGTGTAAGGAGTTTGAATTATTTTGCACTTTATGTGAAAGTTTTATGTGTAAATCGTATTATATTTAATATAAGTGTATGGTATTTAGAACGTTAGTCTAATAACCGCATTTGGGGTAAAGGAGAGAGATGTTTTGTTTATCTCTCTTAGGTTAAAGTTAGGTAGATCTGTATCATCGGTTCCTATTGTATAAGAGCGGTTTAAAATATTTTTTTGATTGTAAACATTTAATATAGAGAATCCAATTTTCCCATTAATATTTTTGCTGTATGGCATTTTGAAATTATAAGTCGCAGAAAAATCTAAACGGTGATATGGATTTAACCGCGCGCTATTAATTTTGCCATAATCAATGCTTGGCGGTGGAGGAATTATATCCGTAATACCTATAGTTGATAATTGAGCAGGAGTATAAGGGGTAGATGTTCTAAATTTCCATCCTAAAGAAAATTCAAAATTATTTAATTTAATAGATTGGGCCCAAGTAATATAATGTCTAATGTCGAAATTACCAGAAAAGGGACGACCTTGATTTAAATCTTCAAATACAAACTCAGTATTAGATAAAGAATAACTAATCCAGCTTGAATACACTCCGTATTTTTTCTTAATTAAAAAATCGATTCCATAAGTTTCGCTTTTACCAATGGAAAATCCCTGAGCATCTCCATTGAAGCCTAATGAGAAAGAAGTGATTCCGTCGATGTTTTTATAGTACCCTTCAATATCAAAATACCATCCATTTTTTTTATAAATAATTCCTAAATCTACTTGTTGGCTTTTTAATAAAGGAACATCAGTATTATTTGCAAGAACCCATAACTGTTTCTGGATACGTAATGAGGTTGCATCAAATTCTGTGACCTGACTAATATTTTGATGTAATTGATGAACAGAAAATTTTAAGCTATACCTAGGGCTTAGTTTTAATTTGCCAACAAGTCTAGGTTCTAAAAATAATTGATCGACAGTAGAAAAATGCTGTATTCTTACTCCAGCATTTACACTCCACTTTTTACCCCTGATGTTATATTCACTAAATGCTGCGTGCGTATTATTTTTAGTATTGTTGGTTTCAAAAAAATCATTGGTTGGATCGGAAATACTGGTGTCATTAAGAAAGTTATTAATTGTATATAACAAATTTGTATTGGAAAACTCGTAGCCTAAACTTAAGGACTGATTTTTGTTAAGCGTATAATCTAATCGCAGTAATGAATTAAAATCTCTGATTTTATTATTTTTTGAATTCTTAAAAAAAAAAGAGTTAGGGATAATCCCTTCATCAAAATAATCATAATCGTATTTGGAATAAAAATTGGTAAAAGAATGAGAAATAGAAGAATTCCATTCCTTTTTCCATGTAAGACTAGCACCTGCATTGTTGATGTCCAGTTGATTTTTTGCTATTCTGTTAAAATCTGTAAATTCTGATTCTAAAATATATGATAATTCATTTTTTGAATATATAGTGCTTAGAGTTATTAAGTCGTTTTTAGTAGGTTTTACTATTGCTTTAACCGTAAAATCTGTAAAATAATAAGTGTTACTATTATTAGAAATTTCTTGATCTATTGGTTGATTATTTTCAGTAATCTTGGTGTTTTGGAAAACATGATCAGAGAATGCATCAAAGGTTGCTGTTTGTATAATATCTGTATATGATCTTCTTGCAGATGCAATTATACCAATATTCTTACTAATAGGTGTTTTTAAATATATGTCTCCAGAGATCATATTTGTGCCTAAACCTCCACTAGTTCTTTCTGGAATATCAGAGTCAGAGTTAATGTCTAACACGCCTGAAGTTGTATTTCCGTACATAGCACTAACTCCACTTTTAAATAATTTAACATCATTAGTTATATATGGATTAAAGGATGATAACATTCCGAAAAAATGCCCGTAATGATACATTTTTATACCATCCCATAGTATAAGATTTTGATCGGGGGTTCCTCCTCTTATATTTAATGCTGTGGAACTCTCATCGGCATTTTGAATTCCAGGAATAAGTTGCAAGCTTTGTAAAATATCTGGTTCAATAAGTCCTGGTAAAATCTGTAATTCTTTTGGAAAAGCCTTTATGGAACCATCATGGTTTTTTGAGATTCCTGTTGTTAAATAATCTTTTATAACTACCTCATTAAGAGAAATAATTTTATTACTCATAGAGATTTTAGAACAAGGAAAATCTTTATTAAGAAGCTCAATGTTTAATCTCTTGGAAGCGTAACCAAAAGATTCTACCTCGATGACATCCGAACTGGAAGAATAATTAATTTCAAAAAAACCAATAGCATTAGAGGTAGTGTATGAAGAATTAGTTTTGTTTGTAATAATGGCATTTTGGATAAGTTCATTTGTATTACTATTGAATAAGTATCCACATAAAACACTATTTTTATTTTCAAAAAGAATATAATAACGCTCACTTACTTTGGTATAATTGATAAGGGCTTCTTGTTGTATTCGTTTAAGAACTAGAGAAATATCTAGCTTAGTCTCGGGAAGTGTAAGAGTTTTATTTTTTGTAAGTTTCGAATTGTAGGAAAATTTAATATCGAAAATGTCCTCTAATTGGGATAGAGCAGTATCTAATTGTACATCATTAAAGGAAATAGTATTCTTGCCCTGACTCCATAAAGAGATGGGGAGAGAAAAAAATAAAATCAATATCCCTAATAGTTTTCCGCTATTCAATTACAATATTTGTTTCTATCAACTAAAAAAGCAAGGATTAATTTGCTAATAGTATTAAGTGTTTAAATAACGAAATTTCTTACAAATTATTGTAAGAGAACTAGAAAATTCTGATTTTTTTATTTGTTGTTCAGATTTACAGTTGATTTTTGTTTTTTATATGGAATACGAATAGCTGAGAATACCATTCATAATGTTGAAATTTTTGAGAGTAGTTGTGCCGTTTTCAATACGATATACTTTTATATTGAAACACGTACTAAAAAGAAACGATTACCTCAAGTCATGCCTAGAAAAGAAAATGATGGTTTCGGAAATATATCTCGTGAGCTCGCTCCTAGGTTGCTGATTTTCTTTTAAGTGGTTTATCTATTTTTTAAGGATTTTTTAGAAAACAAAAGGTTTGTTTTTTAGAAATCTATCCTCTGAACAGATTTCCTTATTGTTGATTTTCAATGCAATCCTTTTATTTGTAATATTGATGTAAAGTCGCTAATAGAGTGTCAATATTTTTCGTATCATTATAAAAATGAAGACTTATTCTTATTCTATCTCCTCGATATGAAGTGATAATATTTTGATTCTTTAAAAAATTAAATAATTTAGAATCACCTTTTAAGCTAAAAATGGAACTGTGTTTTTCTCTTTGTACTACATCTTTTTCGAGTAGATCAAGCTTTGTTAATTCTATTTTTGCATAATCAGATAGTTCTTGTATTGAGTTTTCAATATTAGAAATCCCTATTTTAGATAGAAACTCCAAAGAATGCTGTAGGCTTCCAAAGTTTAATGTGTCTAGATGACCACATTCGAACCGTGCCTGCAGACTGGTATAGGAATTGTCATAATTTACTTCTGAAGCACTTTTTTTATAGCTTTCGGGAGTGACTTGTTCTAATATGTTTTCTTTAAAAAGTAAAAAACCATTTCCATATCCGCTAAGCAACCATTTGTAACCACTACAACCTAGAATATCAATTCCGGAATTGGTAAAATCAAAGGCATGAGTACCACAAAACTGAGTGCCGTCTGCTATAATCAATATATCAGGATAGTTAGCTTTTAATTGTTTAATGAACTCAAGATCTATAGAAATACCGTTAATGTATTGTACTAAACTGATGGCAATAATATCGGGTTTGTGCTCTTTGATAGCGGCGATGATATTCTCTTCCATAGTAGTTTCGACTTTTGCATAGCAAACTTCAAAACCTTTGCTAGTAAAGGCAAAATTAACAGATGGATAATCCTTATCTAATAGCAATACTTTTTTGGAACTATCTAAGCCATTAAGAATAGTATTTAACCCTAATGAAAAATTTTGGGTTAGAACAATATCATTAGTGTTACAATTAAAAAAAGTCCCAATTGATTTTCTGACAGTATTTAGAAAGGTGTTTTGATGATCTCTGAATAGGCTACCTCCGATTAAAAAATCGAAATCGTGTTCTTGCCTGTACTCTAGTAAGGAATCATATAATATTCCAGAAGATGCTGTATTGATGTATGTATTTTGTCCGAGAACTGGAAATTCTTTTTTAAATTTATTCATAGGTTATATTTGGCTTTTTGGTAAAACCTTTATCTTTACTCACTAAGTGAGATTTAATACTTCGAGGCCTTGCCTCTAAATCAATAAATTTTGTTAAACAATATACTTCGCGGATTTACCGCAGAGGTAGTTTGCTTTTAAGGATTACAAAGGTACTATTAAAATGTTTTCAAAAAAGAAAGAAACTTCGCAGATAGATGCACAGCAAAGAGAGATGTATGAACATGCTCGTAGGCGTATTGTACAGAAAAAAAGATTGTTTCAGCATTTTATTTTTTTTATAGTAGGATCAATTTTTATGATTGTGTTCAATCTCGTTTTGGGACTTGGTAAGAGTTTTGTGTTTTTGGGGTTAGATTGGTTTGTAATTGGAGTTTTAATTTGGTCATTTTTATTTGTAATGCATTTTTGCAATGTATGGCTGTTTAGCAAATTTATGGGCAAAGAATGGACGGATAGGCAAATGGAACGATTAATTGCAAAGCAAAAACTAGAAATAGCAAATATACAGAGAGAAGTTGATCTTATGCATCCTAAAGAAGAGCTCCTAAAAAAAAAGAACGAACTAGACTCCATTCAGATAGAGAATCCAAATCAAGAGCTGTAAAACGATTTCCAGGTATGATAACAATGATTGCCGCAGCGGCAGATAATAATGAATTAGGTAAGGATAATGATTTAGTTTGGCATCTTCCTGATGATTTTAAGCGTTTTAAACAGTTAACTACAGGACATCATATCATTATGGGGCGTAAGACATTTGAGTCTTTTCCTAAACCATTGCCTAATAGGGTTCATGTGGTTATTACACGAAATAAAGAGTATAAGCCAGAAGGTGCAGTGGTGGTACATTCTATGGAAGAAGCACTAGATATAGCTAAAGATGATGAGCAGCCATTTATAATCGGAGGTGGCGAAATTTATACGATAGGAATGGAATATGCTGATTGTATAGAACTTACCAGAGTACACGGAAAATTCGAAGCGGATACATTTTTTCCTGAAATTGACCCAGAACAATGGAAAGTAGAAAAAAGTGAACTACACGAAGCTGATGAACGGCATAAAGTTGCTTTTACGTATTTAACGTATCTAAGGAAATAAAACTCACCTTGTTGTCAAAAAATTTTATAATATATCTTGAAAAGATACTTTCAGAAAAAATAATAAACGCTACACCTTTATTCGGAGGGGATATCAGCGAAGTATACCTATTAAAAACTGCTACCAGAAAAGTAGTGCTGAAATTGAATAATGCTTTTTCATTCCCTCATATGTTTAAAGCTGAAGCGTATGGTTTACAATGCTTAGCAAAATCCAATTCTTTTACAATTCCAGAGGTACTTGCTTGTGATCAGTACCAAAATATTGCGTTTTTAATTTTAGAATATATAGAAGAAGGAAGGCCTATTCAGCATTTTTGGAGTTCTTTTGGAGAACAGCTTGCCGAATTACATCATCATAGTGTAGCTTATTTTGGATTAGATTCGGATAATTATATTGGTAGTTTAGCTCAATATAACTCAAAATGTGAAACAGCCTCAGAATTTTATATCGCCCAACGATTAGAACCACAAATTCAGTTGGCAAGTAACAATGGGTTTTTATTCTCTGAACTAGATGGGTTTTATAAAAACATAGCTATAGAAATACCCAATGAACCTTCTAGTTTAATCCATGGTGATTTATGGAGTGGTAACTTTATGAAAGATACCAACGGAATACCTTGCCTTATAGATCCAGCAATTTCTTATGCTCCAAGGGAATTGGATATAGGAATGATGCATTTGTTTGGTGGTTTTGACCTATCATTATTTAATACGTATAATGAAGTTTTTCCACTATCCGATAACTGGAAGGAACGATTGCCAATATGGCAATTATACTACCTATTGGTGCATCTTAATTTGTTTGGTAGATCATATTATGAGGAAGTGGAAGGTATTATAAAGAGGTATAGGTAATACTTTTGATTTGCTTTTGAAATTCAAAAACTGTTTCTAGGTAAACTTTCAGATAGCTATGAATGCTGGTATATTCTTTTTTTATTTGCAACTTTCTGGTATTATTATTTTGTGATTTTTAATGTTTACTTTTGTCAAAATTTTAAACAAACAATACATGAACGCATATGTATTTCCAGGTCAGGGAGCTCAATTTACAGGAATGGGGCTTGATCTGTATGAAAATTCGGAATTAGCAAAAGAACTTTTTCATAGAGCTAATGATATATTAGGTTTTGAGATTACGAAAATAATGTTCGAAGGAACAAAAGAAGAACTTACAGAAACTAAGGTAACTCAGCCTGCGATTTTTTTACATTCAGTTATTCTAAGTAAGGTATTGGGTGACCAGTTTAAACCTGATATGGTAGCAGGGCATTCTTTAGGTGAATTTTCTGCTTTGGTTGCGAATGGAGTTTTAGATTTTGAAGATGCTTTGCGATTGGTTTCTAAACGTGCTTTGGCTATGCAAAAAGCATGTGAGTTAAAACCATCAACCATGGCAGCTGTTTTAGGGCTAGAAGATGAAGTTGTAGAGCAGGGGTGTGTTGAAACTGAAGGAATAGTTGTTGCGGCAAATTATAACTGTCCTGGTCAATTAGTAATTTCTGGAGAAGTAGAGGCTATAGAAAAAGCTTGTGAATGGATGAAAGAGAAAGGGGCTCGTAGAGCATTGGTATTATCTGTTGGAGGTGCTTTTCATTCTCCATTAATGGAACCAGCAAGAGAAGAGTTAGCCGCTGCAATAGAAAGCACTACTTTTCATACACCGAATTGCCCAATTTATCAAAATGTAGCTACTACGGCTATTACAGATCCGGAAGAAATAAAAAAGAATCTAATTGCTCAACTTACTGCTCCAGTTAAATGGACACAGAGTATGAAAAATATGCTTGCTGATGGCGCAACTTCATTTACAGAAGTTGGTCCGGGAAAAGTATTGTGCGGATTAGTGAAAAAAGTAGATAGATCTATTGAGACTATTTCTGCTTCAGTTTAGTAAAAAAGCTTTCTTAAGATTACAAATCCACGCTAGATATAGGACTTAACTTAAGAAAGCTTTTTTTTTGTACAGTTTATTTTTACTACAAGAGAACCTAATTGAGAAATCAAATTCTAAGGCTCTATAAAGCCTTAGAATTTGAAATTATTAGGTAGTAAAAAGGATAGATGTCTTGTAAGCTCGCATCTAAACCAAACTTATATTTTGATTAATTTTAATGATTTTTTAGAAGTTTGATTAGTAGATTTTAATATAATCGTGTAGATTCCTGATTTTAGTTGATTAATATCTTTTAAATCAACTAATCTTCTAGAAGCAGGTATTGTTTTTAGTAACGTTCCTTTAAAATCATATAACTCTAATATTGCATTTTTTATATCCTTATCATTAATACTTCCTAAATCAACAATGACTTGATTATCATTTTTTATAGGATTAGGATATGCTTTTAGTTTTTCTACTGTAGCTTGAGCAAAAGTTTTAGAAAGATTTTTTTGCAATTCATCAATGTTTAGTTTTACTAAGATAATTCCTTGTTCTTCTTTTGATATAAATTCTGGATCTGTTTGGTTAGGATTATTTACTGTTGTCTCTGAAGAATAAAGGTTTGTTGGGGAATTTGTAACACTAGTAAAAAGCAGCTCATTATTTTTATTTATAGATATTGATCTGCCCATAATGACGTCTCTATAATTTTCTTCATATTCTTTTTCAAATTCTCCTTCCAATAGTCTAGCAAAAAAAGGAACACCATCTTTTCCATTATAACCAATACAATACGACGACCCTAAACCTCCTTTTTGTAATTCAATTTCAAAAACAGAATCATCTCTAGAATCCAAGTCATATTTAATATCATCTAATAAAAAGCCTGTAGCATAAATATTTCCATAGGTATCCGTACTTAAACCTGATACATATTCATTACGTTCTCCAATCTTATTCCCCCATAAGAAATTTCCTTTACTAGTAAGTTTTACTATAAACGCATTAGTAGAAGGGAATCCTTCATAAGGTAATATATATTCATCATCTCCAGGGTCAAGATCAATTGAATTTCTATAATTAGCACCCCAAATAATATTGTCTTCTTGATCAATGATCAAATCAGCACTGCTTATAGTGCTTAGAAAAGAATCTGGTTTGTGTTTAAAATTCTTTACCCATTTAAAATCACCCGCACTATTTAATTTTAATATAAAGCCCTGAAAGCCTATTCCTTGTTCTAATTCATAAACCTTAGTACCTGGGTCAAAATCAGCCTTTCCATCGAAATAACCAGAAATTACTATATTACCTTTACTGTCTGTTTCTATATTTTGTGCGATAGATTCTTCTGTACTTGTTACAGTTCGAGCCCATAAAAAATTTCCAGAGCTATGTAATTTTAATATGAATGTATTGTGCAAATCAAATATGGGGTGTTCCCCTAGCGAAGTAATATGATATACTCCACCCCCAGGGTTAATATCTATAGTGCCACTAAAAGTACCTGTAATAATTACACTGTTTTCAGAATCAAATGCTATATCACCTCCTCCATCAGGATATATTTCTGAACCAAATGCTTGAGCCCATAAGAACTCTCCATCGTTATTTAACTTTAGGATATAGTGATCGCTTCCTCCTTTAGAAGTAAGATTAAATTCATTATCACTGGGGTCAAAATCGGTTGTGCCAGAAAAATATCCCTTTACAAATATATTTCCTTGACTATCTAGCTTTATTTCATCATAGGTCGTTTCTTCAGTTCCTCCATAAGAAATTGCCCATACAAGGTTACCATTAGTATCGAGTTTTTGTATGAAAATGTCTTTTCTGCCTTTTGGCGTTAACTCAAGAACTTCTTGATTAGGATCCAAATCAATGGTAGATCTAAAAATCCCTATCGTATATGAATAACCTTCATTATCGATTACACTTTTTACAGTGTTAAAAAATTGTGATGCGGAATCATCATTATTGATTGATTTTTTCCATGTAATTTCTGATTGAGCGTACGAGACACCCAAAAGGCAAAATACGCATAGTAGGTTGATGATTGTTTTAAGAGTTTTCATTTTTTTATTTTGAATTAATAAATGAAACCTAATCTTATATACTTAAAAATGGTATTAATTTAAAATAGTTGGTTATTTTAATAGTTTTGTACATAAGTAGGTTTTGAGTTTAAAATTATTAGGTAGGTAGTAAAAAGATAGATGTCTTGTAAGCTCGCATCTAAACCAAACTTATATTTTGATTAATTTTAATGATTTTTTAGAAGTTTGATTAGTAGATTTTAATATAATCGTGTAGATTCCTGATTTTAGTTGATGATTAATATCTTTTAAATCAACTAATCTTCTAGAAGCAGGTATTGTTTTTAGTAACGTTCCTTTAAAATCATATAACTCTAATATTGCATTTTTTATATCCTTATCATTAATACTTCCTAAATCAACAATGACCTGATTATCATTTTTTATAGGATTAGGATATGCTTTTAGTTTTTCTGCTGTAGCTTGAGCAAAAGTTTTAGAAAGATTTTTTTGCAATTCATCAATGTTTAGTTTTACTAAGATAATTCCTTCTTCTTCTTCTTTTGATATAAATTCTGGATCTGTTTGGTTAGGATTATTTACTGTTGTCTCTGAAGAATAAAGGTTTGTAGGGGAATATGCAACACTAGTAAAAAGCAGCTCATTATTTTTATTTATAGATATTGATCTGCCTATAATGTCGTCTCTATAATTTTCTTCATATTCTTTTTCAAATTCTCCTTCCAATAGTCTAGCAAAAAAAGGAACACCATCTTTTCCATTATAACCAATACAATACGACGACCCTGTACCTCCTTTTTGTAATTCAATTTCAAAAACAGAATCATCTCTAGAATCCAAGTCATATTTAACTTCATCTAATAAAAAGCCTGTAGCATAAATATTTCCATAGGTATCCGTACTTAAACCTGATACATATTCATTACGTTCTCCAATCTTATTCCCCCACAAGAAACTTCCCTGACTAGTAAGTTTTACTATAAACGAATTAGTGGAAAACCCTTTGTAAGGTAATATATATTCATCATTTCCAGGGTCAATATCAATTGAACCTCTATAATTAGCACCCCAAATAAGATTGTCTTCTTGATCAATGATCAAATCATTACTGCTTATAGTATTTAGAAAAGAATCTGTTTTGTGTTTAAAATTCTTTACCCATTTAAAATCACCTGCACTATTTAATTTTAATAAAAAGCCGTGAAAGCCTTTTGCTTGTTCTAATTCATAAACGTTAGTGCCTGGGTCAAAATCAGTCTTTCCATCGAAATAACCAGCAATTACTATATTACCTTTACTATCTGTTTCTATACTTTGTGCGGCACACGTTTCTGTGCTTGTCACGGATCGAGCCCATAAAAAATTTCCAGAGCTATGTAATTTTAATATGAATGTATTGGCCAAATCAAATATGGGGTGTTCCCCTAGCGAAGTAATATGATATACTCCACCTCCAGGGTTAATATCTATAGTTCCACGAAATCTACCCGTAATAATTACACTGTTTTCAGAATCAAATGCTATATCACCTCCTCCATCAGAATGTTCTGTACCAAATGCTTGAGCCCATAAGAATTCTCCATTGTTATTTAACTTTAGGATGTAGTGATCGGTTTCTCCTTTAGAAGTAAGATTAAATTCATTATCACTGGGGTCAAAATCGACTGTGCCAGAAAAATATCCCTTTACAAATATATTTCCTTGACTATCTAGTTTTATTTCATCGAAGTATGTTGTTTCTTCAGTTCCTCCATAAGAAATTGCCCATACAAGATTACCATTAGTATCGAGTTTTTGTATGAAAATGTCTTGTCTGCCTTTTGGCGTCAACTCAAGAACTTCTTGATTAGGGTCCAAATCAATAGTAGATCTAAAAATCCCTATCGTATATGAATAACCTTCATTATCGATTACACTTTTTACAGTGTTAAAAGATAGTGATGCTGAATCATCATTATTGATTGATTTTTTCCATGTAATTTCTGATTGAGCGTACGAGACACCCAAAAGGCAAAATACGCATAGTAGGTTGATGATTGTTTTAAGAGTTTTCATTTTTTTTATTTTGAATTAATAAATGAAACCTAATCTTATATACTTAAAAATGGTGTTAATTTAAAATAGTTGGTTATTTTAATAGTTTTGTACATAGGTAGGTTTTGAGTTTAAAATTATTAAATTTCAAAAGATAATTTATTGTAAAATGTATAAACGGTAGCTTTGGTTGTATGTATGGTATGTTTTGATGTATAAAGTGGTTTTAAAATAATTTCTGTTGAAAAAATGGTGTGTATTTATGACTTGAATCCACCAAAGTAAAAAACAACTTCCTCTAACATTACTAAAAATTACTTGGATATATTATTTTGTAGTTGTTTTGAATTGAGTGGACAAATAGACTTGTTTCCATATACCATTATTATAATTCCCCACTTTAAAATTATAGGTGTTATCATCAACGTATTCCCACATATCTGTTACAACCGATTTTCCATATTGGTATTGGTAAATAATGTTTTTTCCATCGATCTTAATTTCTCCTTCGGTTAGACCTCCAAAAACATCAAATTCCCAAAACTTTAAAGTATTAGTTTTGGTATCAAATTTTCGGATACCGTGATTACGAGCCCCATATTGTGTTTGCTCTTGATTAGTATATCCATTTGATTGTACAATTACGATAGTATTGTTCAGGTCGTAAGAAAAAGTAATTTCTTGCTTAAACTTGGATCCATCTCCCCAATTTCCTTCTGCTTCCCATTTTTTACCAATTAGGTTATTGAATATAGAAAGTTCATTTTTTTGCCCAAAAGAAGTTTGTGTAAAAAAAATAGCACATAAGATTGTGAATATAGGTTTCATATTACTTAGTATTAAAGTATAAATGTAAAGAATTGAATTTTTATACAATGTATATGGTTTCAATTTCTGGTTAATGAACATTTTTTTAGAGTTAACTTAAATACTATGTGTCGAGGTTATTCGTTGTTCATTTTCATCTGATAGAGATCATACCCCTTAGCCCAGAAATCTTTTTCAATTTTCTCTAGTTTAAACCCTAATTTTTCATAAAATAAGTAGGTGAATTGGGATGTTCTGACAATGATACGCTTTATCTCTGTCTTTTTTTTCAAATATTCGATACGGTATTCTGTAAGCTTTTTGCCTATTCCTTTACCTTGAAATTTGGGCGCAATAAAATCCCATGATATTTTTGCAGTATTGTTTTTCGGGAAGTAATTAATTCCTCCGGATCCAATTACTTGATTATCTTGTTCTATAACAAAATAATCTTCTATTTCATGAGCCAGATAGTATTTAAAATCTTTTTCTTCAGAAGGGTCAAAGAAATCAGGAGTGTTTTGTTGTAATAATTCAATTACACTGGATTTGTCTTGATGTGTATATTTTCTGATAATCAATTGAAACATTTTTTTAGGGTTATAAATTTACGCCGTCTCAAGATTAATTTGTTATTAAGCCTGATTTTGATTGTTATGCCATTTTTTAGATGACTTTATCTAGTGATTTTATTTAAGAAATTGGTATAACCAGTTTTCTTAATTCAGTATAGCTACCACTCTAGATGGTCCTGCAGAGGCTCCAACAATTTTAAGAGGAAAGGCTGAAACTTTAAAACCTGTATAGGGAAGTGCATCTAGATTTACCAATTGTTCCATATGGCAATATTCTTTTTGTTGACCTACTAAATGGGCTTCCCAGAACAATTCTGGATTTTTGGTTTCTTTTGCTTTTTTGATCATATGTGGTAACGGGATGTCCCAACCCCAGGAATCAATACCCATTACTTTAATTCCCTGATCAATTAACCAGTGTGTGGCTTCAGGACTCATTCCTGTACCTTTCTTATGAAAATCTTTATCACCGTTATATTTGTCTCGTCCTGTTTTAATTAAAACAATCATATCTTTTTTAATAGCTAGATTATGAGTAGATAAAAAAGATTCTATGTCCTGTACTGTAATTGGATCAAAATCTTCTTTATGTTTCATATCTATTACAATGCCATCTCCATAACACCACTCTAGGGGTATTTCGTCTATAGTTTTAGACTTTATACCATTGGTAGTAGGAGAATAATGCCAGGGAGCGTCTATATGTGTGGTAGCATGTACTCCCATTTTTTGAATGGTGTCATCTGCCCATCCATCAAATCCTTTTGGAAATAGCTTAAAAGGTAATCCCAAAGCACGGATTAACCATTTTGCTTTTTTATGTGGTTTGTGCTTTATTTTTACACGCATAAACCAAGGATCTGATTTGTTATATTGTATGGGTTTGGATAAATCTATGATTTTCATGTAGGTTTATTAGAGTTGTTGAATTTTAAGAATTGATTCTAAAATAAAGGAAAAGCTTTGTGTTATATTATTCTATTGCTTATATATTTTACCATTTTTCATTATGAATATTACATTTTCCATTGTAGCAATGTTTTCTGATGGATTTTCATTAACAGCGATAATATCTGCTAAGAAGCCTGCTTCAATCTGGCCTAACTGTTTTTCCATATTTAGGATTTTTGCATTGGTGGTTGTGGCACTTTGTATGGTTTCTATGGGTGACATACCGCCTTCTACCATATATCGAAATTCTTTTCCGTTTTCTCCGTGTTTAAATACTCCTGCATCTGTACCAAATGCAATACCAACACCTCTTTTATAGGCTTTGCTAAAGGTGTTTTGAATCTTTGGACCTATTTCTAATGCTTTAGGGACAATAATGGCGGGATAGTATCCATTGATTTTTGCTTTGTCTGTAACTTCTTTTCCTGCTGTTATTGTGGGTACAAGATATGCGTTGTATTGCTTCATAAGATCCATTGTTTTTTCACTCATCAATGTTCCGTGTTCTATTGTTTTTACGCCACCGAGTACGGCACGTTGCATGCCTTCGTCCCCATGTGCATGTGCGGCTACATGGAATCCATAATCTTTCGCGGTTTTACAAATGGCTTTGATTTCTTCTATAGTAAATTGTGGGTTGGAGCTACTTTTTGCTACACTGAGTACGCCTCCGGTTGCGGTAATTTTGATAAGGTCGGCTCCGTTTTTATAGCGTTGACGGACTGCTTTTTTAGCATCCTCTACGCTATTTACTACTCCTTCTTTAGGCCCGGGGTCTCCCATCAAAGATTTTTTAGTACCATTGGTAGGATCAGCATGCCCCCCTGTTGTGGCAAGCGATTTTCCTGCGGTAAAGATTCTTGGGCCATCGATTTTTCCTGCTGCTATGGCTTTTTTTAGTGCAATATTTACTCCACTGCCTCCTAGATCTCTGACAGTGGTAAAACCTGCCATCAATGTAGTTTTGGCAAATCCTACAGAATTGAATGCAACATCTGCTTCATTATTGGTGTACTTCTGTAAATATGCTTTGGGATTGGATTCGCTTTCGATATGTACATGCAGATCAATTAAACCGGGTAGTACTGTTTTATTTTTAAGATCTATGATGTGATCTTTTTTTGTACCTACAGTGTATCCGTTTTCTACTTTACTAATTTTGTTTCCTGATACTATAATTGTTTTTTCGACAAGTATTTTTCCGTTTTTAGTATCTATTAATTTTCCGCAATGTAAATAGGTATCTTGCGAAAACACCATAGTGCTGGTACATATAACAAGGAGTGTGTAAAAGAGTTTCATAAATGTGATGTGTGTAAGGTTTGTTCTTATACCATTCTGAGATGAAATTGCCTGCTAAAATTGCTTCTTATTATTTCACGCTTTAACATGTAACTCTGGTTATTTCATATAAGAACCGGTACTAGAAAAGAACAATTTAGAATAATTTGATGGGAATGGATACTGGATTATGATTTCTTTTAGAATTTAATTCGCTTATTGTAGGGTAGTTTTTTTATTTAAGAAATTTGTCGGGAAAGCAAAATGTTTTTTTTCATGATTATAGTACTAGAATTTGTTCTGAGGTTATTGATTTTTTATTGAAAGAGCTGTTTTATTGGCACCGCCTTTAATACCCCGAGGTAGCTTACGTTATTTTAATTAGGGCCTCACAGGTTTCTAAAACTGTGAGGCCTGGTTTATTTGGAGTTTGTTTTTATATAATCATATGTTTCTCAAAGTAATTAATTTATAGGAAATGAGAGTCCTAATGCCATTGCTCCATTGAATTGTTTTGCTGAAGGATGGAAATAATAGGCGAATTCTATTTCTATACTGTGTTTAGGTCCTAATGCTACTCCCATTGTAAATGGAATGTGCATTATTAATCCATTTTTTTCTATAGAGGTGGGTGGTGTGATGGTTTCGAATGAACCTAGTGAGGCACCGATACCTGTTTCTAAATATGGGGCGAACCACGGTATTGGTATGGCTACACGAATCTTACCTCCCAATAAAAATGCTCTGGAATTGATTTCATACTCTGATAGAGATGGGTCTATGTCAGTGTCACTGGTTTTTGTTAGCAGTAGTGCTGCATAGGGTCGTACTCCGAACCATTTGGTTACTCCGTATACATATTCTCCTTGTGCGTAAAAACCGGATCCGTGTATGTCTACATTGGCATAAGGCGTGCTTATTCCATAACCTATGGAGGCTTTTATAAATTGCCCTTTTCTTGGTTGTGCGATGGTTAGATTAGAGATGAGTAGTACAAGAATAATGGTTCCTAATATAGTACGCGGACTGAATGGTGTTTTTACTGTTTTTGGTTTTAAGTTTTTCATGATGTTATTTGTAATCTTTTATGTTTTTTTCATTTTCAGGGTTCGAGAGTCTCACTCTTCTAAAGCTTGACCTTTTGATAGCTTCCCCCTTCGAGAACCTCTGGGTTCGGTTTATAGAGATGAATAATTATTTATAAGATATATCAAACAGGTCAGGTTTCAGAAAGCTGACCTGTTTATGAGGGAGTTTAACTTTTTCTTTTTCTGGCTAGTGCTTCTATTAGTTGAGGTTGACCTTCTAAGGCAATATCAGCTATCGCATAAAAATCTTGCATCCAATCGTCCATTTTGGCAAATGCTGCGTCTTTTTGTTTGGTGGCGTCTTGTGATTCTCCGACTTCTCGCAGGTATGTGGTACGGGCGGTTTCTAATGTTTGTATTTGTGCTAGTTCTGTGGCGATGTCTTCTGTGGTAATTTTAACAGAGGCTTCTATAGTTTCGATTTCTTCTTGTTTTTTGAAATCATAAGCGGCACGGGTTTCCGATAGGATTTGTTCTCCTTCGGCTATTTTTTCTGCTCCATACCCCAGTTCTGCCATTTCTGAGGCTATTAGTGGTTGTTTTTTTACATTGCTTAGTGCTACACGGTTTTGTTCTAGAATTCCTGCTTCTGTTTTTCTAATGGTATTTGCCACGTTTTTCTATTTTTTAAAATAATACTTTGTTCTTTAGTTATTTAATGTCATGGCTTGACATTTTGTTACCCTATTTTTTAAAGTTTTTTTTAAAAAGTTTAATTTTTGTGCCTTACTTATTGTTTTTCAGTTTTTTATGATTGATTCTTGCATTTTGTTGGGTACTTTGAGCGTTTTTTTTAGTGCTTTTTGTACAAGATTAACTTTGTGTTTTATTCTGTTCGATAACATTTCGCTATGCTAATACGATTTACGTATAAAACTTTCGCATATAGTTCGTTTCTTTTGCACTATATCTGCGTTATAAAATTGAAGAATAGCTATACTTCGACGTAGCTAGCACAAGTGGTTATTCTTTAATTTTATGCCTTAATCTAGTGCAAAATAATTCAAACTCTTTATACGAACTTCTTATCCATAAATCGTATTATATTTGGATACGTTAGCATACTTCGACAGGGCTCAGCACATCGAATCATAGTAACGGCCACAAGAAAAAGGTTATGGTAGTAGATTCGGTAGCTATTAACCAGAGGGTATTTATCTTATCAAGGGAGGTCTCCAGAGTTACGAGTTAGCTGTATGGATAGGTCATCATACTACTTATGAGAAACGAGCTTGGAAAAAAACAAGAGTGGAGTTTTACTATTTTTTCTTTGTCAGCCACCCCATGTATATCGATGATTGAAAAAAGCGATGTGGTTTTTCAAACCCTGCTTTTTCACATAAATCCGATAATCTCTTCTCTGAAACTGGAAAAAGTTTATCTTGAATCCTGTTCAGGCGATTATCAATTTGTTCTTCGTCCAATCCGTTTGGTAGAAGATATTTAAGCACTTTCAAATTTTGTCTCATTTGATTTTTATCCCCTGTTATGTCAAGTATAATAAATGTTGCTCCTGAAACTAATCTTTCGGCAATATCTTTCAGTAATTTCAACTTACTTCCATCGTCTTCAAGAAAGTGCAACACCAATAACAAGGTAGCCACACCAAATTCATTTTTAGTTTCAATATCTGTTATTAAACCTTCGATAAGTGATACATTGTTGAATTTTTGTAGCTTTTTAGTAGCCTGTTTAATCATATCAGGTGAAGGGTCAACTCCTGTTATTTTCCATTTTTTAGGTGTGTTAATAAATCCTTCGATTTCATTTCCTGTTCCACAACCAACAACTAATAAGTTATTTGAATTCACACCGTTTAGTAGTTTAGGTAAACAGTTTAAAAAATATTTATAGTTTGGTATCCAAGTTTCAACAAAATCATTGTAACCTGTTGCTCTTTCGTTTTCAAATACTTCTATTTTATCCATTTAATTTTGCTATACACGTTTTGTGTGTCTTGAATGGTAAATATAGTTCATTTTAATGGACGTCCCAAAGGGTTAAAGTCCCTTATGCGCGGAGTCGTGTCCGTAAGTAAAGCAAGTGGTAAGGTGGTTAGCCGTAAAATGGTTAAGGCGTATTACAAGGGAATATCCCACGATGTTTTATCATTGGGAGTTAGGCTATCAATTAACATAACTGTTGACTACATAATAAGAGCCGTATGAATCGAGAGGTTCACGTACGGTTCTGTGAGAGGATTAGGGGTGAAAATCCCCTTTTCCTACTCGACTATGTGATTTTTTATATTATAAGTTTTAATTTCTCCAACACCTTGTTTTCCTGCCCACTCTTGGGTTGCTGAAACTGATATTATATCTCCTTTAGAGGAAGAAGAAAGTGACTTTCCAAAATAATCTCTTTCTTTATTACCATCTTTTTTTAAAATTAGCTTCCATTTAGCTTCATCATATTCAAAAACTCTAAACTGTCCTGAGTTTGGTCCATTGTTGTCACTAAATGTGCTTGAGGCTATTAATAATTTGCCGTTTGAAGAAATGTTAATAGCTTGTCCAAAAAGGTCATATTTATTCTCTCCGTAAAGACTATTTCCTATTTGTGTCCAATTGTTGTTTTTTTGTCCATACATGCTAACAAAACCATTTTGGTTACTGTCAAGTTGATTTCCTTTAGGAGCTCCAATTCCTAGAGTATTTCCATCACCTGATAACGAAACAGAGAATCCAAAACTATCTTTTTCTTTATTTGATTTTATATCATTTCCATTTTGAATCCATTCGTTATTTTTAAAATCGAAAACCTGTACATAACCAATATTGTCAGGATTAAGGCAACCTATTGCTATTCTGTTTCCTGTTGAATCAAATGAAATAGAAGCTCCGAAATATTGAGATTGGGAGCTGTCTAATAAATCTTGTCCTTTTTTTACCCATTTCTTATTACTATATTTATAAATTCGGACAAAATCACCATTTTGACTGAATGGACAGCTAACTGCAATATGATTCCCAGTTTCAGAAATTTTAACTACACTTCCAAACATATCTTTAGATTGGCCAGATAGTTCTTGTCCTATTTGTTTCCATTGATTATAAATCCATTCATAAACTTTAACTATACCTGAAATATAACCATTGACATCATTATTAGGAGAGCTTACAATAATTCTTGATCCATCGAAAGATATATCAACAGATGAACCAAAATAATCACCCGGACTTTCCCCAATAATAGTTTTTCCTAATTGTTCCCATTTATTATTTCTAAGTTCATATACTTTTATATCTCCACAATTATTTCCACACTTTTTGCTTTTAGATGAACTTGCAATTATACGATTCCCATTACCAGACATAGCTAATTCAAACCCGAAATTCGAATACGCAGATTCTCCTTTTATGATGCTAAGTTCATTTTGAGCTTTCAAGTTTATTTGAGAAAGTATTGATATAACGATTATGTAAATATTTCTATACACTACTAATTTTTTTAGGTATTGCATATAAACTGTTTGTGTATGAAACATAGCGCATAAAAAGACACTAATATTTCGGATTAATACAGAGCCGAATTTTTATTTTTTTCTGTTTTTAAAAGCCAAATTAAAAAATTGGCGAACATTTCGGTTAAGCACTTATTAGCTATGTTTTATACATCGTGTGTACCTTGAATGGTAAATATAGTTCATTTTAATGGACGTCCCAAAGGGTTAAAGTCCATTATGCGCGGAGTAGTGTCCGTAAGCAAAGTAAGTGGCAAGGTGTTTTGGGGCGACCCATGCACTGAAGTAAGCCAGACTGCGTGGTTGGTTTTGAGGAACACGAACCGGATACAGAGGCTATTATGATTTGGATAAACTAGCATACTTTGACAGACTCAGTACATCGCATCATAGTAACGTGCACAAGAAAAGGTTATGGTATTGAACTAACCCCTAAGGGTAGCTTTTCTTTTTCAAGAAAAGCTATTAATCTTCTTATCTTACTTTATTTATTAAAAATATGATATCATGACAAAAAAAGTACATTAATCGAGTGCATCTGTTTATCTGTAGCATCATTTAGTTCTCAAATCCAAAACAAGGGCAGTAACACTACAACATCTGATATGTCCTACCTGTAAAAATGGAACCAAGGAAACCGTGTATCAGTTCGGTAACCGTGGGTCTCCGAAGCATTGGTTAAAGAGACTACAAAGTCAAAAAAATAGAAGCCCCGAAAAAAAGTAACGCAATGATGTAAAGGGATACCTATGCTCAAAAATGAACAAAACCTACTAAAAAACAGCGGCGAATGAAAAATAAACAGTAAGTCTACAGGTTAAAAAAGAAAAAACACTTCAAACCAAGAGGTAAAAACAACACCTTGGCAAAAAAAACTCCCGAAAAAGGCAACACTTCCCAAAACCTAATCAACGAAAAACCCATAGTAAGCAAAACCATACGGCATAGCAGCCGGGGATAGTCAACACCGTGTTCATATATGGGTGCTACGCACCATACGAACACTTAGTTGTTAGGCACTGGCTTTATTCCTTTTCTAATTTTTCTAATCTTTTTTGTAATTCAATAAATTTTGTATTCAGGGATTCCAATTCCTTTATTTTTTTCTCTTGTTGAATTGTATAAAGTGTCAACTCCTCAATCTTTTTCAAAAGATTCATATCCATTTCTGCTTGCATTATTCCATTTTGTTCAAATTCCATTGCGGATGGAATTTCAGGTAAGTGATTATTTCGTTCAATAAATTTTGCTACTTCATCAATACTTCTCAAGTTATAATTTTTTTTGAAAACATAATCAGGAGCAGGAATGTTGAGATCAATTTTTACTTCTTTCGCATGAATTTTACCATTAACTGTTAATTTCATGTCAGGGTTTCTTGTTCCGATTCCAACATTCCCAGATTTATTAGCTAAAGAAATACTTCCACTTTTACTCACTATCAAAGGCATTGTGTTTGAAGTTTGGGTATAAACGTAAAAGTCTCCGGAACCAATTCCATATCCGGAATTATCCGCATGCGCAACACCTAGTCTGATTTGACGATCACTTGTAGGTGTCTGAAACCTTACCTCGGGCCATTCTTTTGATACAACATTTAAATAACTTCTTCTTTTAATACTTCCTATTTTGACATCCCCCTGCTTTTGGACTACTAAAGGCATTGTGTTTGAAGTTTGGGTATAGACATAAAAGTCCCCAGAGTTAACATTATACCCAGAATCATCTGAATGCGCAACACCTAATCTAATCTGACGATCACTTGTAGGTGTCTGAAATCTTACTTCGGGCCATTCTTTAGATATAATACTTAAATAATTTCGTTCATTGAGATTACCTAAAAAGGCATTTTTATTTACATTTAAATTTCCGCTAGCTTTAATGTTTCCATCACCATAAACATTTAAAATTCCATTATTGGCATTACCATTCGGAGAGATAGATACATAATCGGGAGAACCTTCTGTGTAAAAAATACCATAATTTGGATATTGATTGCTATAAGATATACCAAAAGTGCTTGCGCTAACTCCACCTAAATATATTCTTTTATTACTCCCTGTAGCATCAATATTTCCTGTTATTTTTAAATTACCATTTACAGTTTCATCCTGGGCTCTAGCTGTTAGTATGGATATAAATACTAAAACAATGTATAATGACTTTCTTTTCATTTTTTTAAGTTTATTTATAATTAAGTATCACAACTGATAAAAATGTTACCATGTAGTTAGAGGAATTTTGATTAAATTTAATTTATTGTATTGGTATTTAGTCATTTAGGTTTTAAATAATTTCCATAAAAAGTCACTCAATTTCTATTCTTTTTTTTGTTAAAGTTAGCAAAAAAAATTAATAGAGTTTCTTTATGTGGGTAATTCTGAGTAACGTTTTTGTAATTATATGAAAATCAGTTTTTTTTATCCGATCTCTTCCGTAAAACGTTTCCACAAAGTAATTAATTTTTCAGGAAATAGAGGGAATTGCTTATAACGTTTGCCTGCCGAAGGCAGCATATGCAATATACAAATTGTGTGTGCCCAGCATGGGCATCTTTTAATTACGAATGTAATTAATTCATCTAGAGGGTGCAAGTCCCTTATGGGCAGGAGTAACGTCTTGAACCATTAGTAAGTCGCAAGCTGGTATACCGTGAGGTATGCAGTGAAGGAAGCGATACTACAAAACCCGGTACTGAGGTACACGAATCGCATATTGAGGCTATTAAACCGGATAAGCAGGCACATCACTGTAACGTCCAAAATGCTGATTTTTTTTTTTCAGTAGGTGTCGAAGTAGTAGATGCGGCAGGAATCGAGTGAAAGAAGATGTCATTACCTAGGGAGGCCTCCAGAGTTACGTGTTAGCTGTATGGAGAAGTCAGCAGAAGTCATAGTACTTATAGGAAACGAGTTGCAAATATAAACTGCATAGGTCTCACGAGTAAGGAAGGACAGAACGTATTCCTTTTGAAAATTCGCATAGGAGCTTTGTAAAAGTAGCCTATGTTTAAAGTACAAAATAGTCGTATTGGTGTAAAGAGCGATACGAAGATGGAATACGAACCGCCGTATACGAGACCCGTACGTAGGGTGGTACTTCGGCGAGCTCAGCAGAACTGTGAGAGGTGTACTCCGCTATCTATGTATGGCGGAGCCCTCTACTCGATCTGCTTTAGGTTTTTTAATTTAATATTCCCAAAATTAAAAAAATAAAGGGACAGTAGTTCAGCTTCGGTAACAATTTTAAACCCAACTTTTTCGGGGCTGCCCAAACCTATGGGATTTTTGATGGATTAAAAATTGTTTGTTACAATCCTAGGCATAAATATCAGTTGCTGTATCACTCCTACTACCAAGCACTAATTACTATAAGGAAAACAGAAGCTAACCAACCAAAAATCCATAGTAAGCAAAACGATACATCATAGCAATCGGGGATGATCAACACCGTATTGATATATTGATTTTACGCACCATACAAATACCTAGTTATTGCAAAACGTTAATTTTTCAAATCCAAATAATAAACTTTTGCTGACTCTTCAATTTCTTCATCAATTCCACCATCATATTTAAAGCTATGAGTTCGCCATTCTTTATCAGGTTTATAGAATTGAAAAGTGAAACGAATAGGCTGGCGGTCAAACTTCACTAAATAGCTCATCAAGATAAAGCTATCCGATAATTTTTTTTCCACAATTAATTCGTAACCATAAAATTTGCCAACATAATCTTCATTCAGTGTTCCTAGCTGTTGCTTCAATTTGGTAATTGCATCCGTAGCCCGATTCATCCATATATTGTTTGAGTACAGATCATCTAGTGCTTTAGAAGCTCCGTCATTTTGGTATTCTGTAAAAAAATTAGAAACTATTTCTTTTGGTGTACTTTGCCCAAAACCAGTAAATGAAATGGAAAATAAAATTATTGCTATGTATAATTTAACCAGTTTTACTCTATTCATATTTCGTTTTTAATGTTTTAGTAGAGTAGAGCCTGATAGCCCTACTTATTATTATCTGTTTAAAGATATTAATATTTTATCAGTTGCTGTATCACCCTTATTACCAAGCATTAATTACAGTAAGGGAAATAGAATCTAATCAACGAAAAACCCATAGTAAGCAAACCATACGGCATAGCAGCCGGGGATAGTCAACACCGTGTTCATATATGGGTGCTACACCATACGAACACTTAGTTGTTAGGTAGCGTTTTTAATTCATTATTTATTCTTTCGTATAATTCGTTTTCCCAATCTATATTTTTAATTTTTGGGTAGTTTGAATTGATTCTAAAGTCTCTTGGACTAATTATTACTTTGACATTATTGTTAATTGCTTTTTGTGTTAGTAAAAACACTTCTTCAATTGTTTCGTCACCTATCGGAATACACCCAATCGTTACTGATTTTCCGTGTATAAAAATATCTCCACCCATATCTGATACATTTGTCAATTCAGTTTTTGATTTGTCAAATTTATTTGGATAACTAACTTTTATTGATAAATAATATGAACTATTAGGATTTAAATATTCCACTTCATAAATTCCTTCAGGTATTTGTCGATCTCCTTCTTTCAATTTAGGACCTAATTCACCGCTATAAGATGTAAACGGATATTCCTTAATCATTTTAATTCCGTTATAATTTTTCGCATAAACTTGAAGTATTCTTTCCTCCTTAAAGGCAACAAGAATTATTTCTTTTGGATAATCCATTTTGTATCCCGCTAAATTCAAGTTCTTTTCAAGTCGATTCCATGCATTTTCTTGAATATTTTCGATTCTTGAATCAACAGTTTCTTTCCCTTTCACTTTATTCACAAATGGCATATAAATTGACCTTCCCAAAATTAGAAAGACAATTATAATTATTATGACTCCTGCTATAAAGATCAGTTTTTTCATTTTCTTATTCAAATGCTACCTAACGATTCTTGTATGTTGCGTTTGCCTGCCGAAGGCGGCATATGCAATATACAAACTGTGTGTGCCCAGCATGGGCATCTTTTAATTACGAATGTAATTAATTCATCTAGAGGGTGCAAGTCCCTTATGGGCA
>CANMKK010000026.1 GCA_947498455.1 uncultured Aquimarina sp. | reverse complement strand
CTTCGCTTGCTGAAACATACATCCCCAAAACTTCCTTATAACCTTCTTTATTGATACCAAGAACGTTGTAAAGAGCTTTGTGCACTACCTTACCATCTTCACGAACTTTATAATGCATCGCATCCAACCAAACAATACAATACATCGATTCCAAGGGACGACGTTGCCAAGCTTTTACATCAGGGATCACTTTATCTGTAATCTGACTTAAAACCGTATGGGAGATATCGGTATCGTACATCTCTTTGATATGGGAAGAGATATCCCGTAATCCCATACCCAAACCGTATAAACCAATGATTTTATCAGATAAATTCTCTGCTAATATTACTTGTCGTTTTTTGACCAACTCTGGCTCAAAGCTACTTTGACGATCTGTAGGAACTTCTAATTCAAAAGTCCCTTCACTACTCTTTACCGTCTTTTTAGACTTACCATTACGTTTATTGCCTTTTGAGCGTTCTTGGTCACTTAAATGACCTTCCATCTCGGCCTCTAAAGCCTTCTCTAAAAAACTTTTTAAAAGAGGGGCAAATGCACCATCTTTACCAAATAAGCTCTTGCCGCTCATAAATTGCTCAAGAGCCTTCTTCTCTAAGGATTGTTGTTCTTCTTGTGTCATGTCTGAATAAATGTAAAAATTAATCTTTTAGTATTCAGACAAGGTTTAATTTACAGTCTCTCAACCTACTATTTCTTCTCCCAATTCTTATCAATATCGTTAAAGACTTCCACTATCAAACGAACGGTTTCTTTATAATATTTCGGGTCAATATTCTCGAACTCATCTGTTTCTTTATGGTAATCCGGGTGATCTTCCTCTCCAAAATATAGAAATGGTATTTTTTGCAGATGAAATGGTCCGTGATCAGAAGACAAAGTCCAATCATATTTACCATCCGACCCATCATGACCTTGCAATAGTTTTATGGAAGTACTATGCTTAAATTTCTCTAAAATTTCTTGTAACTTTTCAGAATACTTCCCTCCTACTACATACAATTCATTATCTACATTTCGGCCAATCATATCCATGTTAATGTTTAGTACAATAGCATTTCGACCAACGATAGGTTTTTTTACAAAAAATTTCGATCCTTGTAATCCCATCTCTTCTGCATCAAAAGCAGCTAAAATAACGGAATGTTTAGGTGGATTTTGCTTAAAATATTCTGCAAACGCAAACAGCGCGCATATCCCGGATGCATCATCATCCGCTCCGTTATATATTTTTCCATCTTTAACTCCCAGATGATCATAGTGTGCACTTATTACTATGTATTTTTCTGGAAAATGACTTCCCTTAATTTTCCCTAATACATTTACTCCTTCATATTTATTTTTCTTCTTTTTAAAGTCAAAGTGCTGCTCAAATACAGAATTAATAGGCTGTACACCTAATTCTTTAAATTTAGATATTATAAAATTTCTCGCCAAAGTATTTCCTTTCTCTCCCGTTTTTCTTCCTTCATACGCATCCGAAGATAACTCCTGCAATCGTTCGATAAGTTGATCCTCATCAAACAACGATTCAGTTTTTAACTGACTCCAGGTACTAACAGGTACTAAAAATACCAGAACCAGTAACAATACATATATTTCCTTTTTCATATCAATTCCATTTCTAAAAAAACAAACTCCAAACCTGTACGAGATTTGGAGTTGTTAAAAATAGTATTATTTTATTAATTTATCATTTTCAGGCTTTCTTTAAAACCCTAATACTTTACTTTCTGAAGTAATACCAGATTAGATACTTCCATACTTATTGAATAATTACTCTTTTTACATCCGTATGGTTTTTTTTATTGAAAAATTTTGCAAAATAAACTCCTTTAGACAAATTGTTTACTGTATGCATATTTGAAGATTCTAAGTTCTCTTTCTTTATTGTTTTACCCATTAGATCGTACATAACATACCGATCAATACCATCACCATTTATATGAATTGTACCATTAGAAGAAGGATTAGGAAAAACCTTGACAGATCCTGAAAAACTGTTTTCATCTACGGACAATTCTAATCCAACAGTGCTAAAAGTAGAACTCGTCCAATCTGGCATTTCTGTAGGCCATCCTGTTACATTTTCATCTATTCCTACTCGTACGCGCCAGTAATATTGTGTAGCTTCTTCTAAATCCATCGATAGTGTAGTCGAAAACTCTCTAGCTGTATTTCCATTTCTAATTTCAGTTGCTAATTGATCCGAATCACTGTATTCAAAAACGATATTCTGAAATCCTGGATCTGTAGCTAACTGTGCATTCATCAAAACCCGACCATCGTAATTTTGAGTATTAGTAGGGCCTTGATATATAGTTTCTCTAAAATTTGACTTCCATGATAATCTTAGATTCGAAACAGATATTTCAGATTCATTGTCCGGATATATAATAGATGTTGGATCCGGAACTGGTTTAAATGAATATACTGGTGACCAAGTTCCCCCTTGCGCCCTTACTCTCCATACAAAAATATTGTGTCGCCCTGTGGTATTCCAATCGTTAATCTGACTTAATGTTGATGAAATATCTAAATTCGTACCTGAAACAGTTTCATCAATAAGCGGGTTATTAAAATCATTAATATCATTGATATAACTAACCTGAACTTGATACATATTGGTATTTGGTATTTCCCCCCATTTTAATTCTAATTCATTTTCCGGAATATTCTTGGTATTTTGTTTTGGTGAGATCAAAGCCGGAAATAGTGCCAGTGTATTTACTGTAAAATCCTTGATCTCACTCCAATTACTTTCTCCATTAGGATTTTTAGCTTTTACCCTCCAATAATACGTTTCTCCATTTTCGAGATTATAAGCATGAAAAACTGGTAATGCCAATTCCTCCTCTAATACAATTGATGAAAAATCAGTTGTAGTAGCTACCTCGACTGTGTAGCTTGTACTTCCTAAACTTGGTTTCCAAAATAACATTGGCGAAGTGGATGGAGTGCTTAACTCTTCTAATTCTACTTGAGCCGGCGCTTCGGTTATTGCGTTATAACACTGAAATTTTGTTTGAAAATTTGTACTATTCTGAACGTATAAATATTTTAGATCTCTAGTTCCACAATAAGACATTATATCACCTGTTTTACCTCCTCCAAGTTCGCAAGATGCAGTTTGTCCAATATCTTCATGAGGATGCTTTCCTCCAAAATTATGTCCCATTTCATGAAGAAAAACTTGAGGAGGAATATTACCTAAATCCATCATAGTAGAGGTAGTAAATTCATAAGACAAAGCGTAATTATTACTCATAGCACAGGACGTACTAATAAGACCAGCACTTCCTCCCTGATCGCTAGTAATATAATGTGTATAGTCTCGTTCTACATTCGCATGATTAGATGCCCAATAATCTGTAAAATCACCTGGACTTCCATAATTTTCGGGAGTTTCTCGAATGTCTATAAAAACTAGACTTAATGTTATGTTGAACTCCCTCATCGTAACCTTAGAGGCTTCACTTACCAAGTGATAGGCATACCATTTTGCAAGATCTCTATTACTATTTAATTTTCTATATAATCCGTTACCAAAATCAATAGCAATTTTTAAATCCTTTAAATCTGCCATATGCGCCGACTTAGAATGTATAGCGGATTCGACGGAGTTTACTAAAGCGGTTTTTGCAGATAAACCTTGCTCTTGGGTAGTGTCTGCGCAATTGGACCATGTGGCTTCTTGACTATAGCCAAGACTAACAATTAACATGATAAAAATAAGTAGATGCGTTTTCATAGGTTTTATAGTTTTTCGGTTAATAACCTGGTTAAAATTTAATAATATCTATCCCAGAACAGGCAGATTATAAGCTGACGAAAGGTTTATGTACTATACAAAGGATAGAAACCTATCCATAAGCCTTATACCAAGAACACTTAACGAAAAATAAATAAACCGAAGATGTGACAGTCATTTTCTTGACTGCTACTTGGAATTAATCTAATTAATAAACTTTTTAATACTAGGTACTACAAGAAATGTATCCTATAATACACCTTTAATTAATCAGAATACATCAAATCATTAAAAGTAATTTTCATTAAATGCCAATCATGTATAAGTATAGATTCAGATTTAAGAAGATTTGATTATTTAATAATCATTACAAGACTATTTCATAATCTATTAGTCTAACCAGTCATAAAGCCTTTTTACTTATATTCCGGTCACTTAATTTGCCTGAAAGTCATTCGTTTTCAATATCATAATCAAAGTTGAGTTTTAGATGTGTATTTCTAAAAACGTAGTTTACAGAATATTAGTGTCGCAAAAACATATATCATATTAACTATTATGAATACTATTTTACCAATTAGGTTAATTTGATTTCCAAAATGTCAACTATTGACAAAACTATTTTCTTTTTATCACAACCATCCGAAAGTCTTCAAAAAGATAACTTTTTGTTTAATACGATTTACGCATAAAATTCAAACTCATTATACGAATTTCTTATCCATAAATCATCTGATAATCAATTAGTTTTGGCTTGATTCAAAAATTTCGGGTGGCTAGTATCTTTTTATAAAAAAATCAAAATTCAAATGACAAATGGTATTACCTCTGTATTCGATATTTTTCATAAAAAAACCTCAAGCCTTATAAAGACTTGAGGTTATCGGTATTATTTTTCTTGGTTTATCCTTTCAGGCTCGCTTTTAAATACTCACGATTCATCCGTGCAATATTCTCTAGAGAAATTCCTTTAGGGCATTCGATTTCACAAGCTCCTGTATTGGTACAGTTACCAAAACCTTCCTGATCCATTTGATTTACCATTGCCAACACACGCTCTGTAGCCTCTACTTGTCCCTGAGGTAATAATGCATACTGAGACACCTTTGCTGATGTAAATAACATCGCCGAAGCATTTTTACAAGCAGCAACACAAGCACCGCATCCAATACAGGTTGCTGCATCCATAGCATCGTCTGCATTTTCTTTACGGATCGGTATTGCATTGGCATCTTGTGTATTTCCTGATGTATTTACAGAAATATATCCACCTGCATGCTGAATACGATCAAAAGACGAACGGTCTACCATCAAATCCTTTACTACTGGGAAAGCCTTAGCTCTAAATGGTTCTATATAAATTGTGTCCCCATCATTAAACTTACGCATATGTAATTGGCAGGTGGTAACTAAACGATCCGGACCATGAGGTTCTCCATTAATCTGTAAAGAACAAGCACCGCAGATTCCTTCTCTACAATCATGATCAAATACTACTGGTTCTTCCCCTTTATTAATAAGCTCTTCATTTAACACGTCTAGCATTTCTAAAAAAGACATGTCTCCTTCAATTCCAGATATTGGATAATCTACGATCTTTCCTTGTGACTTGGCATCACTCTGACGCCATATTTTTAATGTAAGATTCATATTTTTTAGTTTTTGGTTGTCAGTTGTTGGCTGTTAGCTTTATACAATAAACTAACAACTATCAACCATCAACTATTTATAACTACGTGTTTTTAATTCAATATTCTCGAAGACAAGCTCCTCTTTATGCAACTGAGCATCTTTTGGTTCTCCTTTATACTCCCACGCTGCAACATATTTAAAGTTGATATCATCACGCAACGCTTCTCCTTTTTGCAAACCTTCTTGTTCTACAGATTCTTCTCTAAAGTGACCTCCGCAAGACTCATTACGATGTAAGGCATCTTTAGCAAACAACTCTCCTAATTCTAAGAAATCTGCCACTCTACCTGCTTTTTCAAGCTCAGGATTCATACCGCTAGGCGTTCCAGGCACTTTTACATTTTTCCAGAAATCTTCTCTTAAAGCTGCAATTTCATCAATCGCTTCTTTAAGCCCTTGCTCATTACGGGACATTCCACACTTATTCCACATAATTTTACCAAGTTTCTTATGATAAAAATCTACAGAATGTTGTCCAGATCCACTCATTAGCTTTTGGATACGATCTGTTACTTCTTTTTCTGCCTGATCAAACTCAGGTGTATCTGTTGGGATCTTCCCAGTACGAATATCCTCTGATAAATAATCTCCTATAGTATATGGAAGTACAAAATACCCATCTGCTAACCCTTGCATTAATGCAGAAGCTCCTAAACGGTTGGCTCCATGATCAGAGAAATTTGCTTCACCAGCTGCATAACAACCAGGAACCGTAGTTTGTAAGTTATAATCTACCCAAAGACCTCCCATTGTGTAATGTACAGCAGGATAGATCATCATTGGTGTTTTATAAGGGTTTTCATCCACAATTTTTTCATACATCTGAAAAAGGTTACCATACTTACTCTCTACAACTTCTTCTCCTAGTCTGGTAATTTCTTCTTTTGATGGATTATGAATCCCAGAAGTTAATGCTTTTTCATTTCCGTAACGTTGAATCGCAGAAGCAAAATCAAGGTACACAGCTTCTCCTGTTTTATTCACTCCAAAACCAGCATCACAACGTTCCTTTGCTGCTCTTGATGCCACATCTCGTGGCACAAGGTTACCGAAAGCAGGATAACGACGCTCTAGGTAATAATCTCGTTCTTCCTCAGACAATTGTGTTGGTTTTAATTTACCAGCACGTATCGCCTCAGCATCTTCTTTCCTTTTAGGCACCCATATACGTCCATCATTACGCAATGACTCGGACATTAATGTTAACTTAGACTGATGATCTCCAGAAACCGGAATACAGGTTGGATGTATTTGTGTATAGCAAGGGTTTGCAAAGAAAGCTCCTCTTCGGTGTGCTCTCCAAGCAGCCATTACATTACTTCCCATAGCATTGGTACTCAAAAAGAATACGTTTCCATATCCACCAGAGGCTAATACTACAGCATGTGCTGAGTGACGTTCGATCTCTCCAGTAACTAAGTTTCGCGCAATAATTCCTCGTGCTTTTCCGTCTACCTTTACCAAATCCAACATCTCGTGACGATTAAAAGGCTGTATTTTACCTCTGTTAATCTGGCGGTTCATTGCAGAATATGCTCCTAATAATAATTGCTGACCTGTTTGTCCTTTTGCATAAAAGGTACGTGATACCAATACTCCTCCAAAAGACCTATTATCTAATAGTCCTCCATAATCTCTTGCAAAAGGCACTCCTTGTGCCACACATTGGTCGATTATATTTCCAGAAACCTCTGCCAATCTATGAACGTTAGCCTCTCTCGATCGATAATCTCCTCCCTTTACAGTATCATAAAATAAGCGATAACTAGAATCACCATCTCCTTGATAATTTTTTGCTGCATTAATCCCTCCTTGTGCAGCAATAGAATGCGCACGACGAGGAGAATCAGAATAGCAAAATGTTTTTACATTATACCCAAGTTCAGCAAGTGATGCTGCTGCACTTCCTCCTGCTAATCCCGTACCTACAACAATAATGTCGATATTACGCTTGTTTGCCGGATTAACCAGGTTAATCGTATTTTTATGTTTTGTCCACTTATCTGCCAGTGGACCTTCTGGTATTTTAGAATCTAAAATTGACATACTAGTGGTGTTTTTAATGCGTAAAATGAAGTACTAAAGCAACAATTATAAACCCTGCAGGTATTACCACAGCAAAAGCCTTGGCAAATTTGGTTGCAGCTACAGAATACTTATTATTAAATCCTACAGACTGGAATGAAGATGCAAATCCATGCCATAAGTGCAATGCTAAAAACACAAATGAAATCACATAAAACCCTGTACGTACAGGACTTTCGAATTTATGTAATAGTTCTCCATAATATCGGGTTGGATCTTCTGGCGCAAATTCTACATATTTGTGAACAATTTCCGGAACCCAAAAATCGTAAAAATGTAGCCCTAAAAACGCAAGAATAACCAATCCAGAATAAATCATATTCCTAGACATCCATGAAGCATTCGCTCCTCCATTATATTTTGCATATTTAACCGCTCTGGCATTTTTATTCTTCATTTCCAAAGCAAATCCCGTTACAAAATGAAAAACTACTCCAAAAATCAGCACTGGTTGTAACACAAATTGAACTAATGGATTGGTACCCATAAAGTGAGATAGTTCATTAAATGTATCCTTGCTAAAAATTGAGGTCAAATTGATGGAAAAATGCTGTAATAAGAAGAAAACTAAGAAAAGTCCTGAAAGTGCCATGGCAACTTTTCTAGCTATTGAAGATTTTATCAATCCACTCATTATTAAAATGTTTAATTAGTTGTTGGGCAAAAATAGGACTCAGGGTCATTTTAGCCAAGTTTTAACCAGTCTTTATTTGTCTATTTATAATGAATATAAAAAAGAAAACAACTAAAAACGTAATACTCACAAATCACACACTGTCTTAACATACACTTCCATCATTTTTATAAATACCTATCTGATTTACGAAACAATTCTTTTATTTTTATCAAATGCAACATATCAAATCTAAACTACCCAACGTTTCAACAACCATATTTACGGTGATGAGTCAGCTCGCATCAAAATATGATGCTATAAACCTGTCGCAAGGGTTTCCTAATTTTAAAGTTGATAATCAACTAATTGACAACGTAAGTAAGGCAATGCGTATGGGATATAATCAGTATGCTCCCATGCCCGGATTATTATCTCTTAGAGAGGCCATTGCTAAAAAAACAAATGATCTTTATGGAAGTCAATATCATCCAGAAACTGAAGTTACAGTAACTGATGGTGCTACACAGGCAATTTTTACAGCTATTTCTGCCTGTATTAAATCTGGTGATGAAGTGATTATTTTTAAACCTGCTTATGATTCTTATGAACCAGCTATTACATTGTATGGCGGAACGGTCGTTCCAATTCAGCTTGCAGCTACTGATTTTACTGTTAACTGGGAAGAAGTAGCTTCTAAGATCACATCAAAAACGAAGATGATTATCATTAACACCCCGCATAATCCCAGTGGAACTATTTTATCGAGGAAAGATATGCTCCGATTAGAGGAGTTACTAAGTAATACTGATATCATTTTACTGAGTGACGAAGTATATGAACATATTATATTTGATGAGCAAGAGCATCAAAGTGTTGCTCGTTTTCCGGGATTGGCAGAACGAGCTTTTATAACCGCATCTTTTGGAAAAACCTTCCATACAACAGGTTGGAAAATGGGGTATTGCATTGCCCCAAAAGCTCTGATGGAAGAATTTAGAAAAGTGCATCAATTTAATGTCTTTTGCTGTAATCACCCTATGCAATATGCCTTAGCAGCATATCTAAAGACTCCCGATCATTATCTTACACTATCTAGCTTTTATCAGAAAAAAAGGGATCTTTTTTTAGAATTAATCAAAGATTCTCGTTTTAGTAGTATACCTTCTGCAGGTACTTATTTTCAGTTACTTAGTTATACCAACATAACTAATGAAAAGGATGTTGCTTTTGCAGAAAGATTAACAAAAGAGTATAAAATCGCGTCCATTCCTGTCTCCGTATTCAATTTAAACCAAGAGGATAATAAAGTGTTACGGTTTTGTTTTGCAAAAACAGAGGATACATTAAAGAGAGCCGCAGAGATATTGTGTAAGATTTGAACAACGAAATGAGGTTTCGTTTCGGGACTTCTACCCTCCGCTAAGAAACCTTCTTACAGGATTCCTAAAAATCAAATCGTAATTGGATAATTTCGATCTCTTTTTTTTCCTTTTTTTCTTTTTTTCCTGTATTAAGATTAGATAAAGAAATCCCTAATAACCGAACAGAATTTTTCATTTTTTCTTGATACAGCAGCTCTTTCGCAGTCTCAAGTAGGATATTAGCATCACTTACGAAATAAGGTAAGGTTTTACTACGTGTTTGCAAACTAAAATCACTATACTTTATTTTTAACGTTACTGTTCTTCCTGCAACTTTACTGCGTTTCAATCTTTTTTGTAATTCTTCGGCAATATTTTGCAATCGTTCCAGCATGTATATCTCTGAGGATATATTGTCACTAAATGTTCGTTCTGCAGCCAGTGATTTACGTTCACGATTTGGTTTTACTTCGCTAAGATGTATCCCACGTACAATTCGGTAATAATGTGCTCCGGATTTCCCAAAATGTGCTGTTAAGAACCCTTCTGATTTAGATTTTAAATCTTTTCCTGTATAAATTCCCATTTTATACATTTTTGCCTGTGTAACCTTACCTACTCCGTAAAATTTCTTGACATCCAATTTTTCCAGAAACTCAATAACCTCTTCAGGGTTTACCGTTTTTTGGCCATTAGGTTTATGATAGTCACTCGCTACTTTTGCAATAAATTTATTGATAGAAATTCCCGCAGAAGCAGTTAACCCAACCTCATCAAAAATTTGCTGTCGGATTTGCTGAGCAATTAAAGTAGCACTAGGATTTCCCTTTTTATTCTGGGTTACATCCAGATATGCTTCATCAAGAGATAATGGTTCTACCAAATCGGTATATTGAAAAAACACCTTACGGATTTGTCCAGAAATTTCTTGATATCGATCAAATCGTGGTCTGACAAATATTAAATCAGGACAATTACGCCTGGCTGCTACTCCACTCATTGCAGATCGGACTCCAAATTTGCGTGCTTCGTAACTAGCTGCGCTAACCACTCCTCTTTTCCCTCCTCCTCCAACAGCAACTGGTTTCCCTTTTAGGTTAGGATTATCCATTTGTTCCACAGAAGCATAAAATGCATCCATATCTACATGTATGATTTTTCTATGTCCTAGTGATTCATCCACCGTACAAAAATAAGGTATAATCGTGATCTAATTTATAATATCTTTATAACCCATACCAATTTAACCATAATACTTCTCGTTAATATTAATGTATAGTATTTCGCCCTTTACTCTCTATTTTTAAAGAGATTTGCAATCTCTATTGAATTAGGTCTTAAAAATCCTTTAGAAGGATAAATTCTTATAAGTTACTCACCAAAAAGCTTTTAAAAAACTTTCAGATAGCTGTGAGATAAAGAATAAGAAAACATTCTAATCCTCCAAGTACAGCATATATTTCTTAAAGAATATAGCTTTAAAATTTGGCATATTTATAATTAGTTACACTAATGGTATATTACCCAATTTCATCTATTCTTCTTAAAAGCATTTAAATATTTAGGTGAAATTTCCCTATATTACTATTGTCGAATTTTTAGAAACTAACCTATTTTATCATATTTTGAGTATATGCTAACCAAAAAAAAACTGCTACTATTTCTTAACTTCATTTTTGTGGTACTCCTTTTTTATCTTAGTGGATATCGCAAAATTACTGAAGTTCATATTGTCGAATTTATTTTCTTTTTAAACTGTTTGCTACTTTATATATCTTATGGAAAAAGAAATTCTTTCTTCTTAACATACCTTCTAGCTGTCGGCATTGCACAATTTCTTTTTGTCATTTTTATGTTTAACAGACAATTGGAACTTTCTATCACTGGAGGCATTATTTTTCTTATAGCGTACGCTTCTATGATATTTTACATTTTTAAAGAAATTGAATGGCAAAAAATGAAAAAATTCTCCATAATTACTGCTTCACTTCTAGTACTACTGATGTTATGGATCATATATAATATAAATCATATGATGCTAAAAGAACGAACCTTCGAAGATTTAGAGAATGCAATTCCATACGTATACAAAATCATGATTTATGCCTATTTCATTTTTATAGCCGCAATGATATTTTTAGGCTTTTTAAATCTTTCTATTAAAGTAAACTCATGGAGTGTATTATTCTGTCTGGGAGCAACCTGTGCGCTATCATCAGAATTTTTACAAATTTTTCAGTTGATTCATTATCGTGGAGACGCTGTAGGATCTATTAATATTATGGAAAAAGCTTTTTCTATAGCTTCTCTATATTTTTTTTATTGCAGTATTGACAATAGAAAAAATCCAGATACAACTACCGAAAAAAATCTCCTAACTGGAAAGATGCAAAATTAACTTTTGATTATTGTATTTCTTTCCTTGTAACTAGTATCTATTAGAAATAATATGAGCTATGCAATGAAAAGCTCATATTGAGCTTCATTATATGAGTTCATTTACAGTATGTGTACGTTTCTCATCCCATTTTTTGCTTGTTTATTCTATACGTCTTCTACATTTGTCAAAAACAAAAATGAACTATTACATATGGCACTAATGAGACTTTTAAAAAGCACTTTATACATCCTATTTATATTAGGAGCTAGCATATCTTTACATTCGCAATCCAATTTTAAAAAATTCAATTTTAAAAAAGGAGAGGTATTAGACATTCTGCTATTAACAACAAAACCAGAAAGCGGAAAATTGTTTCAGCGATATAAAGAAACGATATTTCCTGTAGCTTCAAAAAGGAGTTACAAACCTCAAACGGGATTTAAGATTACAAAAAGTACACAAAGTAGTTTTCAGCCTAATCATTTTTTATTTGGAAAGTGGGATAATATAAAAAATCGCGAAAAATTCTTAGCAGAAATTGAAACAAAGGTTCCTGACTTTCATCAACAAAGAAGAGATATATGGTCTATCTTTAATATGACCTACTATGAGATGCTTGATGACACCTCCTTTACTATCAATACTGACAAATATAATGTGATAACTGCCTATTGGAAAAAAGACACAGAAGCATTTAATACTTTTAAAAAAGAATGGCTTAGAAAATCTAAAAATAAAGGCGGAAAAAACATAGTAGTATTAACCAATGGAACATCAACATTAGGCTATTATTACAATCCGGATTACTTAGTAGTAACACAATGGGATAACAAGACTGCTTTTGATGTATTTTACAATGAAAATCTTAAAATGAATCATAAAGGCGTTAAAGATGTCCAACAGTTCGTGATTAACTAAGTATTTTAGCTCCTCACATCGGTTTTTAAAAGTGAACTACCTCGGAGCAAGCTCACGAGGCATCCAGATGAAAAACAGTTTTTACATTTCGAGGCAAGCCTCGGAGAATTAAACTCCACAATGTGGATTAAAAAAAGTCCTATGCAATCAATTCTAAACCAGCTAGTGTACTTCGGTTATTTACAAAGTATATTTCTGTTGTTAATTTATCTGTTTTCTCCAAAGAATAGAAAAAACATTAACGGATATATAGCTTTCTTGGTACTCGTCTTAGCAATTGGTTTAAGCGGTCGTGTTATATATTTATCAGGGATTTTTGGCAGTAATTATCGATTGTTTATTTTTTCTGAGTTTGCTACCCTATTATTTGGAGCTACGATCTACTTATTTACTCGATCATCCTTACTAGGTAAACGTTTTACTACCAAAGATTTGTTCCATTATGCCCCTGCATTCTTTTTTAATATAATAGTTACTTTTATTTTTATTTTACCTACAGACCAAGTGATCAAAGAAAGGGTTGATAGCGGAGAACACTTCCGGAACACCATATTACTCGTAGGCATTGGTTTATTATTTAATATTGGTTATTGGATAATGAGTCTACGAATTTTCATGAAGTTTAGAGCAAAAATTAAGAATGAGGTTAGTTATAGTATCCAGACGGGGTTTTTCTTAAATTTTCTAATTGCCATAGGTATTTGTTTAGTATGTTGGGTAACTATGTATTTCACCTGGATTTTTGGGTTTAAAGGACTGGATCGCTCGGCTTGGCAAATAATCTGGTTAAGTATCGCTTCCATCATCCTTTTTATTGCTTTTTACGGAATGAAAGAGCCTGATTTATATAAAATAACTTCACTCGTAAAAACCAAAAAATATATCCATTCAAAACTCTCTAATGACGACCTTAGTCTGTTAAAGGTAAAATTAGATACACTCATGCAAGAAAAAAAACCCTATCTAAATCAAAAACTATTAAAATCTGAACTGGCCGAAATGATGGGAATAAGCAATCCCGAAATTGCTAGATTACTGAATGAAAGGATCGGCATGAATTTCTTTGAGTATATCAACTACTATCGTATCAAAGAATTCATTGAGCTTTCTAGATCCGAAAAAGCCACTGCTATGACTTTTTTCGGAATTGCTCAGGAAGCAGGTTTTAATTCGAAAACCACATTTAATAAATCCTTTAAAAACCTTATGGGAACAACTCCCAAGGTTTATTTTTCTAACACTTCAATCAATAACGATCAGATATAACCTTTTAAATCATTAAAAATGCTAAAAAACACATACCTAATCCTAATTTGTACATTTTGTTTTATAAACTCTATCAATGGACAACTTCGTACACCTGCCCTAAGCCCATCTGCAACAATTACTCAGACTGTTGGTCTTACAGATATCCGAATAGAATATTCAAGACCAAGTCTACGAGGTCGAAATTTATTTGGTGTAGAAGGTATCATTCCTTTTAATGAGTTTTGGAGAACAGGAGCTAATACAGCAACTAAAATAACCATCGGTGATGATATCCTTATCAACAATAAACCTCTAAAAAAAGGAACATATTCCATCCTTACGAAACCAAGCAGTACTTCTTGGGATATTTATTTTTACACCTACGAATCTGGTAATTGGAATAGCTATGTTACCAAAGAACCAATACTATCCATTACACAAAATAGTCAAAAAGTTACCGACAAGGTAGAAACTTTTAGTATTGCATTAGAAGAGCTTACTATTCATAGTTCTAAACTGGTATTTACCTGGGAAAACACCAAAGTATCCATCCCTATCCACATTAAAAATGAAGAAAAAATAGTATCCAATATCAAAAAAACACTATCAGGTCCTAGCAATATTGACTATTTTAGATCAGCACTTTATTTACATGAAGCACAACTCGATCTAAATACGGCGCTAGAATACATCCAAAAGGTAACCAAAGATGAAAACCCAAGATTCTTTCAGGTATATCGAGAAGCGCTTATCCTAAAAGACCTTGGCAGAAAAAAAGAAGCATTAACTGCGGCAAAAAAATCGCTGGAGTTATCTGAAAATTCGAAGAATAAAGACTTTATTAGATTAAATCAAAAACTTATAAAGAGCTTGTCTGAATAATATTTTACTTTTGAAAACTACAACTTTTGGAAATAATTGTTCAAATGAGGTAGTTTTCAAAAGATTCAAAATAGTAATTCATGTTAGAGATAGAGCGTAAATTCTTAGTCACTTCGGATATTTTTAAGAAGAAAGCAGAAAAAAGCACCCATATTATACAAGGGTATCTTAATTCTCATCCCGAGCGTGCTGTAAGAGTTAGAATCAAAGGAGATAAAGGATATCTTACGATAAAGGGAAAAAGTAATACTACAGGTACTTCCCGCTTTGAATGGGAAAAAGAAATTGACAAAGAGGAAGCTGAAAAACTGCTTCTTCTTTGTGAAGAAGGGATTATCGAAAAAATTCGTTACGAGATACCATCTGGCATACATATAATAGAAGTAGATGAATTTTTAGGAAAGCATAAAGGTTTATTTCTTGCAGAAATCGAATTACAAGATGAAAATGAAATGTTTTCGAAACCATATTGGTTAGAAAAAGAAGTTACAGGAGATCCTAGATATTATAATTCACAATTGAGTAAAAGTACCTATCCCATGCTTTAACCCGCATTATCCATTAGAAAATCTACTATATCTTTGAGCTACTCCAAATACTGACGTAGCCCTTCGACCTAGCTAGGGTAAACTGCTGCGCTAAAACTTATAAAATGCCATATTTATAGTGATTTCGACGCTTATCATAAAGCTACAAGACATAATCTACTAACTATAAGATAATACCAAAAAGCATAGCTTTATTACTATAATTTCATTCCTCAACCACCAAGTCATCATAACTTTTGTTTTTAGAAGTTATACGATTTACGCATAAAACTTTCGCATATAGTTCGTTTCTTTTGCACTATATCTGCGTTATAAAATTCAAAAATAGCTAAGGCTATTCTTTAATTTTATGCCTTAATCTAGCACAAAATAATTCAAACTTTTTATACGAACTTCTTATCCGCAAATCGTATTATTCCTTTTCTGCGATTACATTTACATGCTAATTTGCACTTTATACATTAATTCATACCGTTCATACAAAAAAACACTCCATTCATACAATCTCAAAAAATGATAGATGTGTAACACATACTTTTGCTATGGTTATTTATCAGTAGTATGATTAAATAATGATCCAGATGGTCATATTATAAATACCTGATCAAAACTAAAAATTAAATTAATATCATATATAGCTATAATTAGATCACTAAAGATATGGTGACCTATTATTTCGAAATAAACAACCTCGTAGGGCCATCGAGGTATTAGAGACAAGACCGACTTACAATAGTAGTTAAGGAACATGACTATTATTTATCTTAAATCTTGGCTCTAAAATTTCTAATCTATTATGAAACTCCAAGACTAAGGTCTATGGATAACTTTTTAGATTAAAATTAATAACTCATTTAAAACACACAATGAAAAAAATAAAACCGAACTGGAAGTATCTTATACTTCCATTAGCATTAGGGTTTACTTTTTCTAGTCTTACTGCACAAGAAAAAGTAAAAAACGAAAATGATTTTAAACAACCAGCATATATCATAGAGCTTGATAACCCTAATGAAATACAATCAAAAAGCAATCTAAATATACCTCAGGATACACAAGGTTTATTCAAAACATTTCTAAAGTTAGAAAAAGGAAATGCACATACCCTTATAAAAAAAGAAACTGATAATTTAGGGTTCATACACGAAAAATGCCAACAAACCTATAAGGGAGTCCCAGTAGAATTTGGAGTCGCCGTAGTAAGCCGTAAAAACGGAAAAGCACAAAGTATACACGGGGAGTATTATAACGTAACTAATATCAAAACAACGCCATCTATATCTGCTGGTCAAGCGTTTCAAAAAGCCATTGCACATACAAAGGCTCAAAAATATGCCTGGCAAGATCCTACAATGGCTAAGATTGCCAATTACAAAAAACCGAAAGGAGAATTAGTAGTCCTACCAGATCTTACCTCTAAAAATGAAAACGGAGTGGTTACTAAATTTAACCTAGCTTATAAATTTGATATCTATGCGTTGCAACCTATGAGAAGGGGTAACCTATATATAGATGCACATACAGGTACTAAGCTACTTTTTGATTCGACCATAAGTCAAGGGTGTCATACACATACTTCGCATACAGATGGAACAAAGGCTTCTGATCCTGTTTCTGTATTAGAAACTTTAGATACTAGCAATAATTCATCTCTGGCAATGCCAATGGCGTTTGTTGATGGAACTGCTGACACCGAATATAGTGGTCGTAGAACTATATCAACAACCCGTTTACCTAACAACGGTAATTATATTTTACATGACACTAGCAGAGGTGATGGTATTCATGTTTATAATTTACAAAGCGGAACTGATATTACCACAAGAATAGATTTTACAGATAATGATAATAACTGGACCAGTGCCGAGCATGATAATGACGACAAAGACAATGCAGCGCTAGATGCGCTCTGGGGATTAAGTAGGGCTTATGATTATTTTAATACTGTTCACGAAAGAAACAGCTATGATGGCAATGGAGCTGAAATAACTTGTTATGTCCATTATGGTAACAATTATTCGAATGGTTTTTGGAGTAATAATGCTCTACATTTAGGTGATGGATCTTCTGATGTGGATACCCCTAGAACAAGTGTTGATTGGGTTGCACACGAGTTGGGTCATGGGTTGGATCAGGAAACTTCTAACCTTACATACCAAGGAGAATCTGGAGCTCTTAATGAGGGGTTATCGGATATATGGGGAGCCGTGGTTGAACATTTTGCTAAAGGAAATAACAATGATTTAGCTCCTAATGATAATACGTGGACAGTATTTGAAGAAACAAGTCCAAACGGCATCAGATCTATGCAAAACCCTAAACTATTTAATCATCCAGACACATATAAAGGAACTAACTGGGCACCTACCTCTAGCTCATCACCAGATAGGGGAGGTGTACATACCAATAGCGGGGTACTGAACCATTGGTTTTATTTAGTTACTGTAGGTAGTCAAAATACCGATCAGATCAATGATCACGATGAGAGCTTTAGTATAACAGGTATTGGTATGGATAGAGCTACTGCAATAGTATACCGAGCAGAAACACAATACTTAACATCTAACTCTGATTATAATGCAGCCAGAGCTGCAATGATTAGGGCTGCAACAGATATTCACGGAGCTAATAGTACCGAAGTAGAAACTGTTACTGCTGCATGGCATGCGGTTGGTGTTGGTTTAAGGAGTGATAACGAATACTGCTCAGCAGTTAATAGCAATACCTTTGGTTTATATCATATCTCAAATGTAAGATTCGGCTCTATTAACAAAAATTCTGGAAGGAACGGGTATAGTGATTTTAGCACAGAATCTACTAATTTGGATAGGGGAACCTCTCCGACTATTTCTATAACACTATCATCATCGACTTTTCTTGTTCTTTATAAAGTTTATATAGATTATAACCAAAATAATGTATTCGAAGAGAATGAAGTTGTTTTATCTACGACAGAATTGGCACAGGGTTCTCTAAGCGCAACAGCAATTAATACTGTACCGCAATCTGCCAGACTCGGTAGAACCAGAATGAGAGTGATAGCTGCAAGTAGCGAGAGATTTTTAATTCCGTGTAATAGAGATGCTGGTTTAAACTCAAACCGAGAAGTAGAGGATTATTCTGTAGTTATTAGAGAGGGTAGTACTACCTCACCAACTTGTAATGATAATATCCAGAATGGAGATGAAACCGGTGTAGACTGTGGTGGCTCCTCTTGCTCTGCATGTGATGATACTACCACCGATCCTGTTGAAGGAGGTAATGTAGTTTTTGTAGATATGGCAGATCAAACGGCAAATGCCTCTGGTACATGGAGGTCATTTAGAATTGAGGTTGGTGATGACAGTAGCTTTGGAGCATGGTTTACTCAAAATCAATTAAGACTAGTAGCCAATAGCAAAGACATTGTTTGTAATGGTACTACCAGTAATATTACCCTTATAGGAGAGGGAGTACAAGTAGGTCCTAACAGTAATTTTGTCAATAATAGTCATAGTTATATCGTTAGCACCTCATCATACACTCCCTGGAGAGGACAATCGGGATATATTGGTTTTAGGTTTATGATTAACCAACAGGTACATTATGGCTGGTTCCATGCGACTGTAGCTAACGATGGGTTATCTTATACCATAACAGATTATGCATATAACGAAACTGCAGGACAAGGGCTTACCACCACAAGAGATACTGCCAAAAGCCTATCTCATAAACAGCAGGATTTTATCATCGCACCAAACCCAGTAAAAAATGGAGTGCTAAATATTAAAACAGAACAAGTTAAACATAAAGCATATCGCATTACTAACATGCTAGGGCAAACCGTACAAAAAGGACCTTTTAATGCCAGTATACATGTGAGTGATTTAAAAACGGGTGTATACTCGATAAAAATCGATACTACAAGTAAGCTTTTTGTGATCGAATAAACACTTTTATTTACACTTTGGGATTACTATATAAATACTTATTTTATTTATAAGTAGATTCACAAGGTACAATACACATAATTTAGCTACTGAGGCTCTATAAGTTTTAAAAGAACTTATAGAGCCTTTTTTTAAAGGATATTATACCATATAATATCTGTTTTTTTCATCTATATATCTAGATAGAGAAAATTCACTTTATACAGTAAAAGCTACCGTTGGTACAATCAAATAAACACTTTATACAATAACAAAAAAACAAGGTCTAGGATATAATATGTTTGTAGATATTAATTCAAACTTATTTATAATGAAAAACACATGTAAAAACCTATTAAAAAGCCTATTAATCCCACTCTTATTGATTGCTTCGTCATGCTCCACAGAAGAAATTGAAACTGTTGATACTAATGTAAGTCACCTACCTAAGGACATACTTGTTAAAGCAAAAGAACTAAATATAAAACCAGAGAAGTTAGGATATCAGAAAATAGAATCTTCTGATGGTCAGTATGAAGAATTGGTAATTGTTTCAGGAGATATTGCATATAAAAAAAACAGATTCCTTAATATCCCAATAGAAAATGGAGAAATAAGTAAACAGTATAGAACAGAATTTATAGTAGATACCGATACATATAGAACTATTAATATATATGCATATACTGGACCAACGACAACAGCTGGAGTTGGAGGGTTATCTCAAAAAGCAAAATCTGGTCTTGAGAGGGCTATTGCTAACTGGAATAATGCCGGATCAAAAATAAAATTTGATGTTACCTATGGAAGCACTGCCGATTTTCCTAGTAAAGATCCTAATATTGAAATAACAATCTTTGTTTTAACAACGATTACAACAACAAGTGGGTCACTAGGTATAGGTATATCTCCATCAGAAGATGGAGCTCCCGGTTCTATCCTTTCAATTTCTGAGTATTCAAATTCTCTTTCTGATTTTATCGTTGAAGATTTAGAGGATCTCTTTACCCATGAGTTAGGACATACTATAGGTTTTAGACATACCGATTGGAAAACCAGAGGCTCTTGTGGAGGTGATCCCAAGAGAGAAGATGAGGCTATTCATATATTGGGTTCATCACCTACTTGGCATGATGATCCTATATCTATTATGAATGCTTGTGGTAATGTAAGTAATGAATTATCTGCTTGGGATACTGCCGCAGTAAGAATTTTATATCCATAGATTTTATTAATAACTATTGCTCTATTAGTTGAGTGAAGTATATACTTCTAAAAAATGATGTCAATGTAAATAACACCAATTATAATTACCAAATCGACTTTGTTTTTGTTATAAAAACAAAGTCGATTTTATTTGATATAAAATTATACTCTTAATTCATATCGCTAAAAATGTAAAGATTTTATCCTTTTATCAGTCAACTACTTCGAGGCAAGTCCATGAAGCGCCCAACGGATACATAGTTATTGAATTTCGAGACAAGCTGTAAAGAATTAAACTAAACAACACACAACCAAATAACTGATTTATTATCAATTTTTTATCAACTTCGTACTCTTTTCTATACCATCTAAATTGATTTTCAGAAAGTACATGCCTTTGGTATAGTTCGAAAGGTCAACTGAGCTGGTATTTTCTGAAATATCCATGTTTTTTTTAGAATAAATAATTTTTCCGGTAATGTCATAGACATCATAGGAAACCTCACTCGCATTTTCCCATTGAATATTAAAAATATTTTTTGACGGGTTAGGGTAAATTTCAATTCCAAAATCAATATTTTCATCTTCATTTAAGGTTTTGGAAGAAGATGTACAAGATAGATAATACTTGACATTTACTAGATCATTAACCATCCTAGCATTCTGCTGAGGAGTGAATGTGGTAAAGCATCTCGATCGACCATAAGACATAATATTATTTGGATTCGGTCTATAAGCATCACCATTAATATCGATTGCAGTTCCAATATATTGACATTGACGATTTAGCAAGCCTCCGCTCAAATTGGGGTCTGCGGGAGTATCACAAATTTGATCTCCTGCAGTTGAGCAATTAGATCCATTTACTAATTCATCAGTGACATTAGTATTACTTATTCCATGGGTATGTATAAGCGAAAAATAATGCCCTATTTCATGAGACACAGTGTTCTTTCTTGTTCCTGTACAGCCATTTTTTATAAATATATAATCCGATGCGTTATTATAGGTTGTAAACCCACAAACTCGAGAAACACCATTATGCACACTATTAGCGAAATAAATATTGATAACATTGCTTACATTATTCCTACGATCTACTTGAATTTGCTCAAGTCCATTTAGGTCATAATAGGCATCGCTATCTATATAGTTTATATCATTGCATTGATAAAACGACATATTAGCATTAGCAAAGTTATTATTCAATCTATTTATAATCCCAGGTACAGATGAGGCATCTAAGCCATCCGTTCCATTTGATTTTCTTATGATATGTATTTGGATTGGAATTCTGGAAATTGATCTATTTTTACGATATTGGTTCTGCTGTCCATGCTTTGAAGTTTTATGTATGTTATCAATTTGTTCCTGCGTGAAGACCGTCCCACAATATTGAACAGGTTTTGTTTGAGTAAACCCTATATGAATGCTGAGGGTCAATAAAGTAATAATAACTGCAATTTTTTTCATTATTTATGATTTTAAGATTATTTTTTTTGTGCATAACTGCAACTCCTGTTATACCAGTTCTGATTTAAATTTACTCACAAGAAAAGTAGCAGACCTTTAACTTAGATTAAAAAAAATCAGAGATAATATCTATACTAAACTAGGTGGAAGTGCATTTTATTTTAGTAGTGTCGGTTTTATTTTTAGAAATGAAATTAATTCCTTATCAACTTAATATTCTCCTCTACATCATCCATCGTTATTTTTAAAAAATACATCCCTTCGGTATAGTTAGAAAGATCTATCTGACTGAAGTTATCCGGAATATCTTTAGCTTTTTTAGAATAAATCATTTTTCCAGTAATGTCAAACACATCATATGACACCTCATTCACATTATTCCATTGAATATTAAAAATATTTTTTGATGGATTTGGGTGAACAACAAGCTTTTTTTTATTTACAAACTCATCAGTACTTAATATATTTCCATCAATAGTTAAGTCATCCACAATAACTCCTTCCTGATTTACCGATTGATCAGAAACAAACTTAAATCTAAAAATAAAATTAGTCTCATTGACGAATGCAGCGAGATTATAACTATATTCTTTCATTACACTATCCGTACCTGTCCATTGTGCTCCAGGACAATTAAAACAATCCGAACCAGACACCCTATCACTATTATACCAGTTTGGGTCATCAGCAGATCCTAAAATATTCCAACTAGCTCCATAATCCATAGTATATTCTATAGTTACAAAATCCCAATTATTTTCAAGATCAAACGCCATATTAAACTTAAGTACTGGGTTTTCGATAGTTGATAAATTATAACAATTAGATATTAAGTACCCTACTGTTTTATCTGGATAATTCCCATCCAAATTTGTTCCGTACACATTTTGTCCTGAAGTAGCTATATTTAATTTACTTCCTGTAGGAATACCCTTTTCCCAAGCCCCACCAGACGTTAGTAATATATCCGTATTGGTTTCAAATTCCTGAATTCCTAATGTTCTTTCTTCATTTCTGTCAAAAACAAGAGAACTTGAATTGTTAATTAGAAAAGCATCCCCTGCTGTTGAAACAGAAAAGTTAATTTGATGCCTACCTAGAGTACCTGCATCTAAATTTGCAAGTAATACATCGGTAGTTTCGTTAGAGCCTAAGTTTCCAGTCCAACTGTGACTAACTGTGCTTTTCTCATCAATATTATAATCTATACTAAATGATGTAATAGGCATGGAACCGTTGTTTTTTATGGTTACAATTGGAGAAAAATTTCCGCATATAACACTACTCTCACTCCCTATTCCCAAACTTACATTAATCATATCCAAATCCACTGCAGCTTGTCTTACCAATAAATCCGACCTCCATACTCCTCTTCCATAAGTCGCTGCAGTAATGTTGCCGTCTACCAAATTAATTTCTAGATCTCTTATCGGAACATTTGGTAAATTAACAACAAAAGGCTCCCAGATGTTAGTTGTATCATCTAATCTGTACACTCCTAGGCTTGTTCCTACATAAATAGGGTTATCAGGATGCAATCCCTGATGTTTTACTATCATTTTGGTCTCATCAGGAAGATTATATGTAATATCCGAAAAACTATTGCCTCCATCTGTAGATTTATATACCTCTTGTGATGTTGTAAGGTATACCTTAGAATTATCTGAGCTACTTACAGCAATACTGGTAATATCATGAGTGGTAGAAAAAAATTCAGAAAATTTAACCCCTCTATTTGTACTTTTATATAATCGATTCTTTACAAAAATGTACATATTATCACTATCCACCGGGTCTATTTCTATTCCTTCAATACTTAAAAAAGCATTTTGAGAAACAACCTGAAAAACCCCTCTTTCTAGTCTATATATTCTATCATATCCGGCATAAATCTCTCCTTCTTTATTTATAACAAGTGGAGTAATCCAATTACCTCCAGTCGGTCCATCGACAAATTCTTTCTGAGAGTTTCCACCGTCTCTGGAAATATATAATCTACTACCATTCTGTATAAATCCATAATGTACATCAGAGTTATTAGGATCTATTGCAGTATCCATTCCATCTGCCCCGTAATAGTTTTTCCAAGAGCTATTACTATAGGCATACCCTCCATTATCCTGTAATCCACCAACCATTTTTGATGATGTTTGTGGAGAAACAGCAATACGGTAAAATTGTCCAATAGCTAATCCTTCAGTAAGGTCTATTGTAGATGTAGATCCTTTTGCCAGCTTATAAATCCCTCCATCAGTTGCAAAATACATATCTCCATTAATTTCAATAATTTTATGAATATCGGCATGAGTATATGTAGCACTTTCAGGATCATTCCAGCTATTCCACTTTGTAAAAGAAATCCCTCCATTGATAGATCTAAATATATCTACAGTACCCACATAAATAATATTTTCATCAGTATCCGCTACCTCGAATCCTAGATCATACCAACCTTGACTTGTTCCGTCAAAAAGATCAAGAACCCCACTATCCAATCTCGAATAATTAGTACCGCTGTCTGTAGATTTATAAATACCTTTAAAAGAAAACCCTGCAACCAAAACGTATACATTATTAGGAGCACTAGTAGTAACTGCCAATGCAATTCTACCTGTAGAAACTGGTAATCCACTATCTGTCAAATGGAAGCTATCTCCATTATCTATAGACCTATAAACATGACTACCCGTAGCTGCATATATAATATTAGAATCTCCTGGTTTTAATTTGGCATCGTCTAAATCTTGATTCAATGTTCTGGTAAAATTTACACCCGCATCTATAGACTTATAGAAACCTTTATTCGATGAAATAAAAACTCTATCATAATCTGATGGATCCAAATAAATTTCATTTATTCTTGATTCGGTATCATTAAAAGTAAGACCAGTTGTATTCCATGTATTCCCTCCATCAGTTGATTTTAAAACTCCAATACTATATGTATCACCTGCATCATCATCTCCAGTACCTATATAAATTATATCCGAGTCTCTTGGGTCAATTGCAATTGCAGAAACTCCTATCTGTAATAGATCATCCGAGAGTGGTTTCCAGGTAGTTCCTGAATCTTTAGATTGCCATATTCCACCTGCCGGAGTACCTGTATAGTATATATTTACATTATTAGGATCAATAATAAATGTATTAACACGTCCTTGACCAGATGACCAGGAACCGGTATTTGTGTGAGCATAAGGTCCCATAGATTGCCAACTACTAATATCTGGGAGTGTATTTTTTAACACTTGCTTTTGTTTAAAAACTTCCATTAACTCCTGTGGGGTTGGTAATGTTCCATCTTCTTTTACAAAATGCCTCCAATGATTTTCCCATCTTTTAAATGGTTTATAACCGGACCCTTTTTTAGTATGATCTCTATTCTTCCAATAATTGTTAAATGCATCAACAATCTCCTCAAATTTGACAGGATCATTGTTACCTATTGTTTTTCTTTTAGATTGAAGTTCCATCATCCAAGGTGCATCCGAATTAAATTGAGAATGTCCTATATAAAATGTAAAAACAGCTAAGAGAATAATAATTTTTTTCATGCTTATGGGTAATCTACAGTTTAAAATATTGAACTTCTCCTGAATAATACACCAACCTCCAAAATTTACACTTGGCATTCTAATTTTCTTTTTTTTTAACCATAATAAATGGATACACTAAAAAATTGCTACCTTCTATAATATGCATAAAAGTCAAATCTATTAGTTAAAAATGATTACTCAAGACAAGTTCTTTCTATATAAGCAACGACTATATATACACTTTTTTGGTTGAAACTCTATTTTGAGAATCCGTTATTTTTATATAATAAACACCTTCATTAAGCGTCAATGGAAGTGGAACACTTTCTATAGAAGAAGATTCTTTGGATAATAATATTTTACCAATAGCATCATAAACTTCAACTTTATTTACAATTGTTTCTGATCCTTTATTACGTATGTGTAAGATTCTGTCTTCTTGAACTGGATTAGGAAATATTGATATGTTATCATTTAGTGTAAATTCATCAACCGATAAACTTGGAAGTTTCAGTTTTACAATTGAGTTGCCAAAAAAATTGGAGATAAAAAGTTCATCATCCTTAATGGTTAATCGAGATGGATACGATCCTTCACCAGTATTAACAACTACAATAGGTATTGGATTGGAATCTGTAATGTTAATTTTTGATATCGTATTTGACGTACTTTCAACAAAATACAGATCATCTCCATATAGAACCATTCCCTGAGGAGTATAAAGTTCTGTAAGTATATCTACAACAGTAAAGTTTTCTTCAGTTAGATTAATTTTAGAAAGCCTACCATCGGATGGCGATGTTTGTTCTTTTCTCTGTGTAAAATACAATTCATCACCTACAACCAATAACTCAAAAGGTGAACTTAGTTCAGGCAATTTAACAACGGTGGTAAGAGTCGGGTTGGCTTCTGTAATATCTATTTTAACAATTCTATCTTTACCTGCATCAGCTATATATAAATCATTACCATGAAAAGCCAAGCCGCAGGGTCTATACAAATCTCCAGATACTACTTCGATAGGAGTAGCACTTTCCTGAGTAATATCAATTTTGGAAATCCTATTCGCATCTCCATATTCAGCTATATATAAATCATTACCCTTTGAAGCCAGTCCATAAGGTCTATCAACTTCAGTGATTACATTAGTAGCAGTGGGACTCTCTTGTTTATAGTCCATCTTAGTAATCTTATCTCCAAAATAGTGGGTGATATACATCTCATTATTTACAATATACATTACCGATGGTGAATCTACATTAGTACTTACAGTTATAACATCAGCTAGCTTTGCACTACTGATTTGAGCCTGTAATGAACAGGTTAAAAATAGAATTACGAATAAAGTTTTAAGTGAGGATTTAATCATTATAAAGTCATTTAAATTAAGTATGAATTGAAAAAGTTAATTTATAATGAGCAAAAGTATTTAATTATTTTTATTAAATCTAAATAAATATTAATTTTACAAGTAGACAATTAATCATGACTCATTAATTTTAATCGAAAATTAGGTGAAATTTGACTAAATGAGATAATTTTTGAAAATCGTAGCATAGCTACTGTACTGAGTGAAGTCGAAGTATATCCTTGATTCCAATTTGTTATACCATCTCATACGATTTACGCATAAAACTTTCGCATATCGTTCGTTTTTTTTGCGCTAAATATGCGTTATAAAATTCAACAATAGCTAATGCTATTCTTTAATTTTACGCCTTAATCTAGCACAAAATAATTTAAACTTTTTATACGAACTTATTATCCGTAAATCGTATCAAATAAAATTACCTACTAAAATTGTTTCTTGTTAGTAGGCGTTTCAAAGGTTCTTAGGAATTTTTATCAAACTTTCGGATGCTAGTGATTTTTTATTAAAAAAGATTGCTTTATTTATGAATCTCAATACGACGCTTTAACTCGTTTCCTTTTTCATCCAATACAGTGATAATATATTTTCCTTTATCAGCAAGTATAGGCATCTCATGAAACTCCTTAGTCGTTCCAATATATTGATTGTCTATATACCAAAACACTCTAATCTCTGGGTTTGTATGTGCTATTTTAAAAACAACCTCATTCTTTTTGCCATCAAACCCCTTGGGCAAGTATACACTACTGTTTTTCTTAGGAAAAATAAAATCCATGCGATCTTGTAATTCATTGGTACAATCTGATCTATAAGGAGGCAAAGACTGATAATTGGCATTATTGGTTTTAAAAAAATACGCCTGTAACGGTGGTAATATAAACCAAGGTTCGTTCACCATATCCATCACCATTTCGCAAGAAGAATTCACCTGATATTTTCTTGTATTATCTAAATGAACTAACTGATGATACGGACAAGGTCTTGTCCTAGTTCCGGCAATAGGGATATACATCGATTTAATAGGGCAATTTTCTCCAGCTAAAAAACCACTGGTAGCACAGACAGCAACTTCGATTAAATCATCAAATGGAGTCTGAAACCATTCTGAATTTGGCACTAAGTTAAATACATCAAATAATACAGGTGCTGCAGAATGTAAGCCTGTAACTTCCGGGCGACCTTCTCCGTCTGCATTCCCTATCCAGACTCCTACCACATACTCTTTACTGGCTCCAATTGCCCAAGCATCACGATTTCCATAACTAGTACCCGTTTTCCAAGCGATTTCTCTCGAGGAATCATAAAACTCCCAAGCTTCATCTCCCTCGGGGCGATTTACTTTTTTCATCGCCTCAAAAGTATGCCATATACTGCCTGCACCATATACCGGTTTTTGAGTTGTTTTCTTTCCAAAATTTACTACCTCATCCATTAAAAGAATAGGTTCGGTAAATTCGTTTGTAAAATATTCGCTAGAGGTTTCTTGGTAATGATTTAGTGTCCCTGCTAATGCCGCATATGTTTTGCATAAGTCCCAAAGATTTCCTTCTGCTCCTCCTACAATTAGTGATAAACCATAATGCTCCGCTGTATATTTAATGTCTTTAATTCTAAAAACATCTATCTCATCCCTAAATCGCTGCAAACCATATTGTTGCAATAATCTCACAGCAGGAACATTTAGTGAACGTGCCAATGCTCTATTTGCGGGTACAACTCCGCCATAATTTTCATCAAAATTTTTAGGATTATACCCTGCTATTACTGTTGGTATATCAGATACTAACTGCTCTGGCAACAACTCTCCTTTATCCATCATCGCGGCATATAATAATGGTTTTAAGATACTTCCCGTACTTCGAGCAGCCTGAATGATATCTACATCTTTTTGATGATACTTATCTGTGGCAGTATTACCTACATAACTAAGCACCTTTCTAGTATCTACATCCATAACCAAAACCGCCATATTATGAACCTCATTTTGCTTTAATATATCATGATGCTTCATTACGATCTGATTGATTTGTTTTTGCAATACCAAATCAATAGTAGTTTGGAGTCTTTGTCCTTCATACTTTTTTGCAAGTCTATCCAATACATGAGGAGTAGATTGGGGTAATTGATACGGTTTTTTCGGTAATGGTTCGTTTATAGATAGCTCATATGTGATAGTATCTATTACTTTTTGTTTAAAAAGTGTGGTAAGTAATTGATCCCTTTTCTTTTTTAATCTAATTTGATTTTTCCCGGGATATATCAAAGAAGGTGCATTTGGCAATACCGCTAAAGTTGCATTTTCTGCCCAGGATAATTGATGCGCTGGTAACCCAAAATAACGCCATGAAGCCATATCCACTCCCACTACATTACCGCCATAAGGAGCATTAGAAGCATATAATTTAAGAATGTCTTTTTTTGAAGTCCCTAATTCCAAACGAGTCGCTAATATGAGTTCCTTTATCTTTTCGAAATAGGTTCTTTTTCTACCTTTTCTTGATAGGCGAATAACTTGCTGTGTAATCGTACTACCACCCCGAACAATATTCCCTGCTTTTATGTTATCCATCAGCGCCCCGAACATGGCAACAGGATTAAAACCCGGATGTCTATAAAATTGTTGATCTTCGAAAGCAATGATACACTTTTCGAATTTTTGAGTTACACTATCTGTCACAGGAAAACGCCACTGACCATCTTTAGCTATTTTTGCTCCTAATAGCTCTCCTTTTTCTGTTTCTATAACCGTAGCTGTGGGATCATTAAATAATGGATTCGGTAGTGAAAAGTAATACCATACACACAATATCCCTAAAACAATAAAACGTTTGGGGTGATTGATTATATAAGTTTTCGATCTTAACAATATGGTTTCAATAGTTTTCTGTGTACACTTAAATACCAAATGTACTTATAATACCATTTGTCATTTGAATTTACCGTAATAAAATGTTCTTTTCCAGTAAATTCAAACAACAACTGGTATAAGAGATGAAATCTAGTAATCAAACCCAGATTATGCATTGGAAAATCTATTACAGCTTCTAACTATTGCTATAATATTTTCAAAAAATGATAGTCTTCTCGCAGGAAATGTAACATTCTCTGAAGTTATACGATTACAAATACTACTTATAACAAAGAAGGAAGCTATGCCATTCATATTCACGAAAAAATGGAGTTCTAGTGAGACAGATGGCACTCCTGAAGGTAGACACTGGAATCAAACTTAAGAATTTGCACAAATGAATTCTCGTGCAAATTCTTACTGTTTCAATATCATATAAGATCAAAAGACCTTACTCTACCATCAACTTCTTAGTAACCTTATTTTCTTTATTACTTAATTGTAACATATACAATCCCGATGGCAAAGAAGCTATATTGACTACTAGCTGCTGTTTTGAGTTTCGTATACCTTTATTAGCGTATACTTTCTCTCCGTTAATAGTATATATACTAATTATAGTATCTGGTTCAATAGTAATGGCAGAACTAATAGTCAGAATTTCACTAGCAGGGTTAGGGTACATTTCGATTGCAGTCTCTGCTATAATAGTATCTTCTATTCCAAGAATTTCTTCTATTTTAAAATCTAATATTCCTGATCCCCAGGAACCAAAGCGAACCGTATTCGTTGAAGCGATATAATCTACATCCATGGCATTAAAAAATCCAATCCCTTCTGCAATAGAATACCATTTTTCTTGGGCGACATCAAAAACATAAGGTCCAATATCTGTCCCTGCAAATACAAACTTACTATCAGGAGTTACAATCATTCCACCCGTCTGGGCATCCGAACCAGCAGGGAAATCGCCTGTAACATCAATCCATGTATTCCCCCCATCCTTAGATAAAATAGAACCTACTGTATTTGCACTAGGGCCGCAAAATAATATCCAGTTATCATTATTAGGTAGTACTACACCACTTCCCATATCTCCTCTTCCCCAACCTCCTGGTGTTTTGGAAAAAGGAGTGGTAACGCCGGCTCCAAAATTAGTTCCTCTATCATTAGAAATAAACACTTTTCCATCCTGAAGCATTAAGATTTTTTCCGGATTTGCTTTTGCCTGTGCAAGCGCTGCAACCTGATTTGTTCCGACATTTACAGTATGTCCTTGTAAAGTTGAACCATTCCAAGTTGCCCTATCCAAATTTTTAGCAAGTATCCACATTCTTTTATCAGGCTCATCCTGATCAATATATGTCTGTACCCAGCCCATATCAGTGTTTCTGGTAAAATCTACAGTTGGACTCGAATTAAAAAGCCCGTTCATTTCTCCTATAGATCTAAACTCTTCACTATTAGTATACATTTTTACGGGAGCATACACTTTATCCCCCTGTCGTTCCCATTTCCATACGTGTGCTCCATCATAACTATCTAAAGGAGGGCCATCACCACCAATACTCTGATAAAAATCCAATGTATCACCACTGGTTCCCGGAATAATACTTCCACTCCCCTGGTCTTGAGTACTATAATTTATATGATTGGCATTGTTGGTTCCTGTAAACACATTATCTCTATAAATCAATGGGTTTATAGTATTCAATACATTGAGGTTGATAAAATGCGCATTGGCATATCCTGAATTATCATATCCCACTCCTGTTGCTGGGAAATCAGACCATTCTTTATACGAAATAAAAATACCTCCATCGGAACAACGAGCAGAGAGTAAGTCACCACTACTATTATAAAAGAAATGAGAAGATTGAAAATCCGGATGATAATTAAATCGTATACGATTGTAATAATCCGCTGCTGATAAATTGGTTCCGTTCTGATAGTGCCCCCAACCTGTAGCATCAGATAAGGTATTATCTAATCCATCAACAGATATTACGGGTTGTGCATATCCAGCAATAGAGATATTAGCATTTTCCGGATGAACGGCATAGAACATTCCAGGTGCCATTTTTCCCGTCCGATCACCATACCAATTCCCTTTTGGAAATTTCTCAGTCCAGCTTATTCCTCCATCTGTAGATACCCAATAATTTTTATTTTCTGTTACATATAATTTTCTGGAATCTCCGCCAATACTATATTCTACACTACCATGACTAGAGACATAGGAACCTTTATAATCAAAGTCATTTTGTACTGCATTCAATTCATAAAACGAGCCACTTCTAGTTAAATATACAGCATCAGCTGCTGGCTGATTATTATGTCTTGGGGTATATAAAAATGAATTTGCTGTAGTGCCGAAGTCTTTTAATAAAGAAAAATTAACACCAAAGTCTGTAGACACATATATTGCTCTATTATTAGTAACATATATTTTATGACCATCCTGTCGATTCATTGCCGAACTGGTATTACTGAATGGTAAACCATTAGAAAGTGTCCAAGAGTCGCCCTCATCATCCGAATAATACAAAGGGCCATTTTCTATATGTGCTATCAATCTGGTAGATCCACTCACTTCTAAAGCAAATAAATTTTGATATCGATTCGGCCAATGAGCTGTCAGTAATTGGAAATCATCTCCACCTGTTCCTATGGTAGGATTGTATACAGTACCTCTAAAAATATATGATTTTGAATTATACTCCCCTACATAGTGATTATGTGTTATTCCATAAATAATATCAGTCCCATCTAACATTTCTGCAAACTTAAAAGCTCCTGGCATGTTTTTTGGCCCTCTATTTATCCAGGTTCCTTGCAGGTTACCATCAGCATACGTAAGCGTAGTAGCGGATGCCCCTTTTTTTTCAAAATTTTTAGAGGTTTTTACCAGTTTCGCAAGTATCTTTTGGTGGTGTGCTGCCTGTTCTGGAGTCCATATCGCATTCTTATCTGGATTGTATTCTTTTTTTTCTTTCTTTTCTCCTTTCACCACAGGAAGATGTAAAGGATCATTCTGTTTCGTTTTACACGACCAAAACATCGCTAAGATCAAACCAATAGTAGCAAATATGTATTTCTTTTTCATTACGTTGCATAACTAGTTAATCATAATATAACCAACAAGTTATACAATTATTGTGAAAATTTTATATTTTGTAGAACTATTTATTAATAGATTGATTTTACGACTACTTCTACGTCGCACCATTTACTATATATAGAACAATATCGCTATGAAAAAAGAGTTTCTAAATAATGGATTCATTAAATTGGATACATTAATATCATTTTCTGAAGTAACGAAAATTAGAGTCTTATATGATAACCTTCTTAATGACAAACAGCGTACAGAGGGTTTGAGAAGTGATTTAGGGGGAGAAAGTAAAAATGCTACGGAAAGAATTACCCAAATTATGCGACCTAGTATGATTGAACCTAAATTATTACAGAGTACTGCCTACAAATTTGCGTTAGCATACTCAAAAAAAATATTAGGAGATGATTTGGAGTTAGATTTTGACATGCTTATCAATAAAACTCCATACTCCAACACTCCTACTCCCTGGCATCAAGATGCTGCGTATTGGATAAAAATGCCGGATAAAAGAGCTATAAGCTGTTGGATTGCTCTGGATGATGTGTATAAAGATAATGGTTGCATGTGGTTTATTCCAAAGGAAGGGGAGGTTATCAAAAATCATAGTTTATATACTAAAGGAGGAGCACTTCATTGCGAAACAGATATTAGTAAAGCACAATGTATTCCACTACAGGCTGGTGGATGTACTTTTCATGATGGGTTTACACTTCATTTTAGTAAAGGAAATAGCACCTCATCCCAAAGAAGGGCTTTAATCCTAAATTTTCGACCAAAAAAAATGATCGAATTAGAAAGAAAGCAGGGAGTTGACCATACAGGGCTAAGAAAAGTAAGAAATAAAAATGCGTGAATTAATTGCATTAGTTTCTAAAAAATTAGTATCATCTTTCGTTATTTTTGATTTCATACCTTGAAAAAAGAACTCAAACTAATTATAGAAAAATCGGTTACCAAATGAAATTCATAAATGGAACTTTATAAAATATAATTGATAATACTACAAAAACGATAAGTGCAATGTAATTACTTAAACCCGCTTTATGCATTAGAAAACCTATTATACGATTTATGGATAAGAAGTTCGTATAAAGAGTTTGAATTATTTTGTGCTATATGCGAAAGTTTTATGCGTAAAACCTATTACAACTTTCCATACATAAAACGGGTTAAATTCTATACGCTTAATAGAAAACACATATAAACTGATAGGTTGGGATATGTTTTATATACTCCAATTCCTATCTTTAGCATTCATTTTACACTTTACATTTAATCATCATACGAACTAGAAAAGCAAATGATAAGCCGAAGCAATACAATTAAGGATTTTGATACTATTTACGAAATAATTAATGACGCATCTCTAGCATACAAAGGAATTATACCTACCGATAGATGGAAAGAGCCTTATATGCCCAAAGAAGAACTGGAGACGCAGATTAAAGAAAATGTTGAGTTTTGGAATTACAAAGAAAATGATGAAATCTTGGGTGTTATGGGGATTCAATTTAAGAATGATGTAACTCTAATACGACACGCTTATGTCCGAACAATAGCACGGCAAAAGGGAATTGGAGGTAAATTATTAGAACATCTAACCAATATGGCTAAAACCCCTATTCTTATCGGAACGTGGAGAGATGCTTCCTGGGCGATCAGTTTTTATAAAAAACATGGTTTTAGATTGTTATCCGATGTAGAAAAAAACCACTTATTAAAAATGTACTGGACCATACCAGAAAGACAAGTAGAAACTTCAACTGTATTGGCTAGTAAAAATTGGAAATCAAATCATTACAAATAGAACTAACTCGTAAACATCTATATACTTATTGCAGGGATTCTCTGTTTTTTTTAGAGATTGTTCACTCGATTCTTGGAGAATCTCTGATTTTTAATCATAAAAGAAGTAAAGGAGAGTTATACAATTTAACCATAATACTTCTGACTATAGCATAAAACACCTCGAAAAGCACTTAACTTTTCGAGGTGTGTTTTTTATTTATTAGAGTTTTAAAGAATATATATAGTATTTAGGTAAAGTTGTACACCTACTTTATAACCTCAACCCATTTTCCTTCTGTTCGTACTACATATTGATTATCGTACATTGCTTCGCATTGTATTCCTGGCAAATAATACTTTCCTAGATAAGAAGCATTTAACAACAAAGTAACTATTTTACTCTCTTTTGGTTTTAGATCAAAATAAAAGTTTACACGGTCATCCCGGATATCGGTATGTGTTACTTTATTTGCTTTAAATGATCCAAAATCCGTAAATCGCGTATTAACGACTTCCCATCCCGATGGGAAGATCTCGGTTAATGCGATATCTTGTACCTTCGTATTCGTCGTATTGGTAATAGTAACTTCTGCTACAAAATCCGTCCCTTGACTGAGCTTACTAATATTCAGAATTTTACCATCTCTTGTTTTATAATCTACAATAGCATTAAAATTACTTTGGATTATTTTTTCCTTACCTACAGGAAGAATCCCACTAGTCGCCAACTGAACAAATATGGTATTGTCTTTATTATTTTTAAGTACTAATGTATTATCCTTATTAATTATTAATTCTCCGGATGTTGCTAATGTCTTAGCACTAGTAGCATTTGTCGATTTCCCGTTAAGAGTATAACTTACATTCACTCCTTTTCCTCCCACATACGCTGCATATTTAGCCATTGCCATTAAAGCATATGATGTGGTTTGGGTACTCATCCACTTTTTAGCGGACAATTCTTTTGCTAATGTTACGGCAACTTTATGGGCATTATTTTTTTGATCTAGTGATATCAATGTCTCTAAAGCCATAGCACGATTACGATTTACAGAACCATAAGTATAGTAATAACTCTTCTTTGGTTGAAAATCTATATTCGAAGAATTTAATAATTGATCTGCTGCACTTTTTTGACCTATTAAGCCGTATGCCCCAGCTAATCTTAGTTTGGCATTATTAGACAGATTAGATGTTTCCCGTAGTCTGTTCATTGATGATAAATCTGGATTGCCAGCCAAAGCCAATGTATACAATCGATAGGCCTGTGCCAAATCATTATTATCGTTTCTCCATCGTTTTGCTTGTTGTTGCTGATAATTGATCCAATTATTTTTAAAACCAATAGGCAACACATATCCTTTTTTCTGAGCTTCTAACAAGAAATGCCCTGCATAGGTAGTTCCCCAATCATTAGGATTACTATGTCCCGGCCAATAAGACATCCCTCCATCGGGTTGTATAAAACGTTTTAACTTATGGATTGCTGCTTCTATATGATGCTGAATTCTTTGTTTTTTATCCGAAGGCAAACTAAAGATATCATCCAGGTATAATTGCGGAAAAGCAGCAGAAGTAGTTTGCTCTATACATCCATGCGGATACTGAATCAGGTATTTTAACCTACCTTCAAAATTCATTGCCGGAAGCGAAGAAAATTCAATTGTGGTACCATTACTTCCATCGACACCAAAAGCAGCAAAATTTAATTCTTGTTCGCTATTGGGCTCTAAAACGATTGAAGTGACTTCTGTAGTTATCGGATTCGGGTTTACCACATCAATTGGTACTTTATAGGATGCTTTTTCTCCATTTCCGCTTGCTACGACTTCTATATCTGTAATAGATGCTCCTTCTATTACTTCGATATCAAAATAAGTCATTTTTTCGTCTGGCTGCGTAAAAGAAAGATTCTTAGTTGTTTCTCCTATTACCAAAAATCCATTATTAGGTTTCAATGTAACATTTACATTCTTCACTTTTTTCTCCATAGCAAAAACAGTTACAGGAATGGTCACTTTTTCGCCGGGAGTAATTTTACGAGGAATTGATGTCAATACCATTAATGGTTTACGAACCGGCGTAGCCTTATCAACACTACCATACGCAGCCTTATCAACATCAGAAGCAACAATCATTGTACGTACAGAACCAACATATTTTGGTATTTTGATTTGATGTGACTTTGTTTCTCCTTGCTGTAATGTAAATGGTCCTTCATACACCACCATAGGTTTAAAACGGTTGGCTTTCTTGGATTTACTACCTCCTGCTTCTGCATCACCTCCTATGGAGAATATCTGATCAATACTTCCGCCATACGCTCCAATTACATCATCATAAACATCCCAGGTTTTTACCCCTAATGCCTCACGTGCATAAAAGCTATTCCACGGATTTGGTGTTTTAAAACGAGTAAGATCCAGTAGGCCTTCATCTACAATAGCAATAGAATAAGTCATCGGTTTCCCATTACTTTCGCCCACCTTTAGTGTTATTGTTTCTTCTGGTCTCAATACATCTGGCATGGTAAGTATTGGCGACACTTTCGTTTCAGGATTTTCTACTAGTATGGGGACAACTCCATATAAACGTATCGGCAGATCATTGGCTGATGATCCATGCGGTTGTAATAAGGTAATATTGATATATACATTAGGAGTATACAATTCGTCTATAGGGAGTTCGAATTTAGTTTCATCCTTTTGTGGAGTTACCCAAAAAGAGGATAAAACTTCTGTTCCATTTTCTACGGTTACCAATGCTCGTCCCCCTTCACTAGAAGGAAAAGTTACGATCGCCTTCTCCCCAACATTATATGTCTTTTTATCTGTAGAAAATAATAACATGGTAGCGGCAGATGGGTCATTCTTTTTTGATTTCCCTGCCCATCCCGGCCAATCAATATATATTGTTTTCCCGGTAGCATGCCCTCCATTAGGATCTATCACACGTACCAAATACCTCCCCCATTCGGGATACTTTAGTTCAAAAGTAAAGTTTGCCTTACCACTACTATTGGTCGTTACTTTGGTTTTAAACACTTCTTGATGATATGAACTTCTATTATAAGAAGATAAATTATCTTCTGAGGCATCCCACCACCACCTCCAGTTTACTTTATACACATAAACTTCTAGATCTTTTGTGGCCTTTGGGTTTCCTTTTTCATCTACAGATACGATCTCAAAATTATGTTTTGTATCCGTTAAAAGCATACCACGAGCTTTATCTCCTTTCGGAGCATTGAGTCCTATATAGGTTGTATAGGGTGAAAAAGTTTTTGAAACCACGTCTGTACTAAAATCACCTCCGTTTTCATGTACTTTAGTAATAAAAGATGCTTGCAACATCCCAGCCGCTTTATTACCTAATTTGGGTTTTATAGTAAAACTGGCTTTTCCTTCTCCGGATATCTTTCCTTCGAAGACTTCTTGTTCTTCTGTTCTAAACCTTCTTGTTGGGTCATCAAAAGTATACCCAGGAAAAGTCTTGAAACTAGTCTTTTTTGGTGTAAAGCGGGCATTGATATCCGTTTTTAGGTTTTTTGCAATTGCTCCATGTAACCATAATACTTCCAGGTTTCCTGTAACACTCTTATTTGCTCCAAGGACATCACTATCAAAAGTAGTTTTGATTTTTAGACGATTTGGCTTGATGGTTTCTATCTTCAGTGTTTTAGAAAAACTTGCACCTCCCACATTTACTCTTGCCTGCCAATTACCTGTAGGGGCCTCCTCTGAAGTTTTTATAATAAACTTATAAAAATTATTTACTCCAGAAGTCTGAGTCTCTTGATGTGTTATTTTTCCATAAGGGTCTTTTAGCTCAAATTTTACAGGATGTCCTTTAGGTAATTTATTGGCATTATCATTTAACATAAATGACAAAAATAAGGTATCGCCCGGTCTCCAAACACCGCGCTCACCGTAGATATATCCTTTGATCCCTTTTTGTAACCGTACACCAGAAACATCAAACTTACTTACAGACAACGCATTTCCATCGTTTAGTTTTACATAAGTTTGTTGCTTACCTGATGTTACAATAGCAAAAAATGCTGGTGTATCTGCATCATATCCGGTCATACCTTGCGCATCTGTCGTACCTCTTCCAACCTCTTGTTGCTGATAATTATAAAAAGTAACTTTAGCATTGTCTACAGGACTGGTCGTAATAATATCATTAACTGCAATTATATACGAATTATTCAACCCTTTTTTAACGATTACACCTAGATTAGATGCTAAAATATTAGTTGCAATTTTTTTATCATGAAAATAAGAGTTACTACACGGATTCTCTCTCTCATTCCAGTTATAATCGTAATAATCGTCATAGTAATATTGTGAATTATCCCAAAAACTCGACTCTTCTTCTTCATCATAATTAGCACTCAATTCATCTATACTAGTATCACTAGCTAACTCTCCATCACATTTATACAGAGAGTATGCTTTTCTATATTTTAATTCTATACGATAAATTGCTCCCGGATCAGGTGCGATCAGTTCTTTTAGATCAATAGCGAATGCATTCCATTTACTCAGGTTTAAAGATGCATTTTCCTGAAGGTTAATCAATTTCTTTGCTACAGGTCTGGCTACTCTTCTTAAATTACTGGAACCACCCAGATCATTCTGTTGCAAAAATTGCAATACATTATCTTGATATACCTTAACTACTTGAACTTCTACTGCTTTTAGGTTAATTGCCTCAAAATTAAATTTTAGATTATCCGAAGTAGGTAAAATTACACCACTCTGCAACAACCTTACTTCTGGTTTTGGTTGCTGAAATGATACATTTTCAGAATAGGTTGCTTTTAGTTTATAATCATCCGTACTACGTATTCCTTCAAAAACTGTTACTTCGAGGTTCCCTTTGAGTTCTTTTTTAGGATAGACTTTCAGGTCATTGCCACGTACTGTATATTTTAGATTTTTGACTCCCGAAATGGTAACTAACCCATCAAAATTTTGGTTTTTCTTTAATGGATCCGAAAAATTAATCTCTACATATTGGGTATCAAAATTGGATACGGAAACACTAATAACTTTAAAATTATTTTTACCCGGAACCGGAAAAACATCTTCCCCTTCTGTGTTAATGTCAAAAGATGTACCAGACCACTTAACCACAATTTCTGAGTCATCTTCAAAACGTTTAATACTGTCTATCCTAAAACTAAATTGTCGACTCTTCTCTGCAGATTCATTAAATTTTACCGATACTTTTTCTCCTTTTTGGGTTACAGATACCAATTGCTTTGCGATATCAAAATTTAATTGATCACTGGCCGTAATAGTTCCATCAATATATTGCCATTCTTTGCTATAGGATTGCAAATTATTAGTTAATATCGAAAACTGTTGCTCTAAAGTTTTTACACTAAAAACGAATTCTTCATCAAGATCTTCTTTTAAATCTGTTACTATATCTTCTAAATCCAGCGTAAAAGTATATACCGTATCTTCCTGAAATTTTTCTTCTGGTTGAAAAGAAATGGTTCTATTATTAACAGCAATTACTTTTCCTTTTACTTTTGGCGAAACGGAGAACATTTTAGAAGGTAATTCCTGATTATTATCCCAGCCTTGTACAGGGTTTTGCAACACTACATATACATTATCATATACTGAGATAACTCCTGTGGATACATCAGAAATATAATCCTGATATTTATTCAACTCAGAAGCTAACTCTTGGGCAATTGATTTTTCATCTTTCTTCTTACAAGAAAATAAGAGTATTGAAAATAAAAAGAGAGATAAGATACGTGGGAATCGCATATTGAATGGTTTTGATTTACTATATAAATGTAAGATTTTTTTTTGGTGCTAAGTAAGAATTTAACCTGTTAAGGTTTAAGAGACGTATAATACCGCTACATAAAACAAATCAATGGAGGGGTCGAAATTCCAGGAGGTTGTAGAGAAGATAAAGGATTTGAATGGAATCCTTATAAACGTTGTTGTTGGTCCTACGAATTAAATTGTTGTTATAACACTCCAGCGTGCCCTTATCCTTATCCGTAATATTATTGTCAACAAGGTAACAAAGATGTATGTATACTTTCTGTTACCTTGTTACTTTTTTAGTTTTTAAACAAATGTAATCCCTATATTATCAAATCTTTACATATTTTTTTTATGAAGGTTTTATAGTGTTCATTATTATACGATTTACGCATAAAACTTTCGGATGGTTATGATTACTTACATATAGTTCTAAGATTAGAATTTTTATTATTCCTCATCTTTATAAATCCCAACTGTCAATTCTCCATCTGCATTCATTGTTGCTCGATACATCCCAGCAGTATTAAAATCCATAGAGACATTTCCTTTAGAATCGATTGCGACAACACCGCCTGTACCACCAAGTTTGGTGAGCTTTTTTTGAATCACTTCTTTGGTAGCATCCTTAAGTGAAAGCCCTTTGTATTCTACAAGTGCAGAAATATCATATGCCACCATTCCTCTGATAAAATATTCTCCCCATCCAGTACTTGATACGGCGCAGGTAGCATTATTAGCATATGTTCCTGCTCCTATGATTGGTGAATCTCCTATTCTATTCCATTTTTTGTTTGTCATACCACCGGTAGAAGTCCCTGCGGCAAGATTTCCACGAATATCTAATGCTACACAACCTACGGTACCGAACTTAGCATCTTTAATAACAGAATCATAAAATGCCACAGTTTTATTAGCTTCTTTTGCTTTTTCTACTTCCTTTACTCGCTCCAAGGACTTCATACGGTCTTCTGTAAAGAAATAAGAGGGATTTACAAGTTCTAAATCTCTTTCTTTAGCAAATTGTTCTGCTCCTTTTCCAGAAAGCATTACATGTGGTGAATTAACCATTACTTCTCTAGCCAAGTTAATAGGATTTTTAACCGTTGTTACACCTGCTACCGCTCCTGCATTAAGAGAATTACCATCCATAATCGACGCATCCATTTCGTTAGTACCTTTGCTGGTAAATACTGCCCCTTTTCCGGCATTAAATAATGGAGAATCTTCTAATACATTAATTGTTTTCTGAACGGCATCCATACTGGTTCCTCCATTCTTAAGAATTGCATGACCTACCTTGATCGCTTCTTCTAGTTTTGCCTTATATGCTGTTTCTTTTTCTGGAGTCATATTTTTTTTTAGTATGGTTCCTGCACCTCCATGTATTGCAATACCAAAAGTTTCTTCTGGTTTCTTAACTTCTTCTTTTTGGACTTCCCTGATGGAAGTTTCAACTGTTTCTTTTGGTTGTTCTTTACAACTAAAAAAACCTACAAATGCTATTAAAAAAGCAAGTTTCTTCATATCTAAAATGATTTATGTTTATTACAGCCGATCAAGGCAACTCTAACTTGAAAGCACCTAAAGGTTAAATGTATAACATTTATTGTATTATCTTCTAAGAGAAATTAATGTATTCAAGGTAAAATCAGAAAATCAGAAGACCGATATTCAACTCACAAACTGGATTATTCAAACAAATTATAGAATATATTTACCTCTCTAATACTACATAATACTGATACAAAATATCCTTCTATATTTCCCTTCTAAAGGAAGACTTCCTTACTCCACAACATTACTGTTTCATTCTTAATACAATTACATTATTGGAATTACTCCATTTTTAAATGGAATAATTCCAATAAAAGCATTACTTTTAGTGCAGAAAAAGTGTTTTGAAAGAACAAAACTTTATAAAGGGAAGAGGCGCGCAGGAGAACGTACATAATCGATTCTCCAAGAATCATCATGAGCTAAGGGATGATTTTCTTAATTATCTTCAAAAAGAAAATGAACCCATACGAAATAGTCCAACAACATTTATAGAAACATTTCCAAAGACTATAATAAACAAAGTAACAAGTCCGGATGTGGGGATGCAATATTCACTTAATCCTTATCAAGGATGTGAACACGGTTGTGTATACTGTTATGCAAGGAATTCTCATGAGTATTGGGGCTATGGAGCAGGACTTGATTTTGAAAGCAAGATTTTGGTTAAGAAAAACGCCCCTGAATTACTTGAAAAAAAACTAAAAAGTAAAAAATGGGAAACCTATCCTATATCTTTATCTGGGAATACTGATTGCTATCAACCAATAGAGAAAAAACTTCAAATTACCCGCCAGTTGTTAAAGGTATTTTTAAAATATCGTCACCCAGTAGGTATTATCACTAAAAATGCTTTAATACAACGAGATATCGATATTCTGTCTGATTTAGCTCGAGACAATTTGGTTTCTGTTTTTTTATCTATTACTTCCCTTAGTGAAGAAACTAGGAGAATACTAGAACCTAGGACTGCGAGTATTAAAAAACGTCTGGAAACATTAGAAAAATTGAATAATTTAGGAATCCCTACTAGTGTAATGATGGCTCCAATAATACCATCAATAAATAGTCATGAAATAATATCATTAGCCAAGGAAGTTTCAGAACGTGGAGCCAAAAGCTTAGGATATACGGTTGTAAGATTAAACGGTGCTATTGGTCAAATATTTATAAAATGGTTAGAGAATACATTACCAGATCGTAAGGATAAAATTTTACATCAGATAAGGGAATGTCATGATGGTCATTTAAATGAAACTGAGTTTGGAAAAAGAATGAAAGGAAGTGGCAAAATAGCAGAACAAATTCACCAAATGTTCAAAATCGCAAAGCAAAAATATTTTCCAATCAAAAATAACACTTTATTAAACTGTGATCTCCATGAGGCTTATAAAGATAACCAATTGAAGTTGTTTTGATACTTTTATAATAATCCTAATACGATTTACGGATAATACTTCTCGTTAAAACTTGTTCATTTTTCGTTTTATCTGAGATGTTTTATAATCAAATTGAATTACCCTTTAGAGTCTACAGGAAAAGAAAACCCAACTCTTCTAAAAAAACAGCAAATTTTAAACTTTTTTAATTTTTTTGAGATTTTAAGGGTAACAATTTCCCTTTATATGACATTAAGTAATAGGAGAGCTTGGATAGCACATAACTTATTTTTAATTCGGTTAATCAATAAGATTCATACATCTATTCTCACAAGATTAATTATTATAAAATAATGGGAAAAATAAATTTTTAAAAATGATAGCACTAGCCAAATTATTAGCAGACTTTGTATTGAATTATCTTTTCATTGCTTTAGAATATATCGTTAGTATATTTTCTTAGTTGATTAAAAAAACAACCGTCATTCATCATCAAAAATATGAACATCTATATATAAATAGGTAGGTAATTCATCAATTTATACCTTCCCATTCGTTATAAAATTGCTCTAAAAACCCTTCCATAAAAGAATGCCTTTGCTGGGCTATTTTTTTGCCTTCAGATGTATTCATTCGATCCTTAAGAAGTAATAGTTTTTCGTAAAAATGATTTATCGTAGGCGCTTTGGAGTTTTTATACTCTTCTTTTGTCATCTTTAGATTCGGGCTAATTTCTGGATCATATAACGGTCTATTTTTAAAACCTCCATAATTAAAGCATCTGGCAATACCTATTGCTCCAATAGCATCTAACCTATCTGCATCCTGAATTACGTCTAATTCTGCAGATGTAAATGCTTGTGTGGTATTTCCTCCTTTAAAAGAAATATTCTCTATAATTTGAATTACATGACTTATACTATCCTCATCTACATTTAGATTTTCAAGAAATTCGCGAGCTATTTTGGGGCCAATAGTTTCATCTCCATTATGAAACTTGGAATCAGCGATATCATGAAGTAAAGCTCCTAAAGAAACTATAAATATGTCTACATTTTCTTCTTTGGCGATTAATACCGCATTCTTATAAACTCTTTCTATATGAAACCAGTCATGTCCCCCTTCCGCTTCTTTAAGTTGCTCTTTTACAAAATTGATGGTTTCATTGATAATCTGATTTTTGGTCATAAACAAATAATTATTTGCCTACTACCGCTGGATTTACCCACTTAAATTCGAAGACCTCTTTGGGAACCACTAAACGTTCACTGATTCGTTGCATTCTAGCAGGTAACTTCATTACAAAGTCTCTTGCTTTCTCTGCCTCATCCGTAAGACCTACCAATTTATCTATCTCCCATTTATCAATCAAGCGTTGCATAATATCAATATAATCCTGAGATGTATACACTCCTAATCGCTGAGCAGCATAAGAAAACTCTTCGAAAGCAGAACCTAAGGCTTCTCCTGATTCTCTAAGAAAATGTGCTGGCATCACAATTTTATGTTTCATCATATCACTAAAAGCGACCATCATTTGACTAGGATCTACTTCAAAAATATTATTCACAAACTCACTGTACGCATTAAAGTGTCTCATCTCATCTCCAGCAATGATTTTACACATTTTAGCTAACGATTTATTAGAATATCCTTTGGCTAATTTAGCTACTCTATTATGTGATATATTTGTTGCAAGTTCCTGAAAACTGGTGTATATAAAATTTTTATATGGATCTCTATCTGTTCCAATATCAAAACCATCATTAATCAAATGTTGTGTGGTTCTTTCTACTTCTATCATGTTGACCCTACCCGACAAATACAAATATTTATTTAGGGTATCTCCATGACGATTCTCTTCACTAGTCCAATAACGAACCCAACGAGACCACCCGTTTCCTCTACGATCCTCATGTTGATTCACTCCTTCTACATCCATTAACCAAGATTCATATGTTGGTAATGCCTCTTCTGTAATAGTATCTCCGACTAATACAACCCAAAAATCATAAGGCAATTCTTTGGCCAATTCTCTTAATTCTTTTACCTCATCAAAAAAAGTATCTTCATTTTGCGAATCAGGTAAAAAATCTGTGGGTTGCCATACTTTATCTATGGGAATCAAAAATTTATCTACGAAGACATCTATTTTCTTCTCCAGTAATTGCATTACCTCTAATCTGATATTATCTATAGCCATAGCTCAAGGTTTACGTTTTAATTGTTGAGATCACACTCTTTTCTATAGTTTCTAATAGTTCTTTTATTGGCACCTCTTTTATTTCTATAGGTTTCTGTACTTCTAGAGATAAATGTAATCCTATTCCCATAGGTAAATTACCAAATCGAACTAATTTCCAACTATTATTTATTGTTACAGGAAGCACCAATGCTTCCGGAGCATTTTTACATAAAATTTTTAATCCTGTCGGTGCAAACTCTTTAGGCTCTCCATTTCTACTTCTGGTTCCTTCAGGAAAAATAACTGCTGAAAAATTGTTTTCTGTAATGAATTTTGCAAACTTAGACAGGGCTGGCAATGATTGTTTTGGATTTTTTCTATCAATTAAAACATGTCCTCCACGTCGTAGATTAAATGAAATACTTGGTATTCCTTTACCCAGTTCTATTTTAGAAATAAACTTAGGCTTATATTTTCGTAAAAACCAAGAAATCAACGGAATATCAAACATACTCTGATGATTCGAAACAATAATCAAAGAGCGCCCTTCTGGTACTGTTTGCGTATTCTTAAAACTAAACGTTACTCCTAGAATATGCAAACACCGAAGCAAGCACAGATTCATTAGATTAACCACCCCTCGATGCGTTCTTGTTCCTCCTAATGTTACCCCTAGCCATTGTAAAACATGGAAGACCACTAATGTTAATCCAAAAAACAAATAGAAAACTATTGAAAGCGGATATGAAATTATCCTTTTTAATGCCCCCATAACTTTTCTTAGCAATTAATTTTTTTTATTCTTATACTGGTGTGCAAGGTCTGATATTATTTTTAGTTAGACAATTCTTTCACACACAAATTACGATATCTAAGCGGTTATAAAACAAATCATAGGCATGCTCTTCTTTATGGAAACAAAAAACCGCTTGTATATACAAGCGGTTTTTTAAATAGTATATACTAAACTATTGTTTAGCAATATTCATTATAGGCATCTTTTAGGTTTTCCGCAATCATATCTGCCGGTCTTCCTTCGATATGATGACGCTCGATCATATGCACTAATTCACCATTTTTAAACAAAGCCATGGAAGGTGATGATGGAGGAAAAGGAACCATAAAACCACGTGCTTTATCTGTTGCTTCACGATCTACTCCTGCAAAAACAGTTACTAAGTGATCTGGTTTTTTATCATTGTTCAAAGAAGCTTTTGCTCCGGGTCTTGCATTTGCTGCAGCACAACCACATACAGAATTTACAACTACTAATGTAGTTCCTTCTTTTGCAATAGCTGCTTCTACTGCCTCTGCTGTTTGTAATTCATTAAAACCTAAATTAGTAAGGTCTTCGCGCATTGGTTTTACTAAATCTGCTGGATACATATTTTTTAACTATTTTTTTGTTTTAAATTTTTATACAAAGGTACAAATAATGTACCAGACACACGTGACTGTCAAGTAGTCCGTAAAGATCCCTTTTACTAACTAAATAGTAATTTTTCCGTAACGAATCTTAGTATTCATTTACTAATAGATTTGTAAAGATATATCAGTTAGATAATTCAGTTATCTTTACACCCTCAAAATTGCTATTGAATGATTAAATGGATTGCTGCATTATTAGGCTATATTTTTTTTAGGTTTCCCGGAGCTATGCTTGGTTTTATATTGGGTAGCTTATTAGATACTACAAGAGGTAAAAGAAATAAAGAAGGTTTTAAAAAAGTTTTTACTAAAGAAGAACGTGTTACTCTTGGTGATTTTGAACTTAATTTGCTTTCACTTTCTTCTATTGTAATTAAGGCTGACGGTCGTATCAACCAAACAGAATTAGATTATGTCCGTCAATATTTTGTAAGTGCTTACGGAAAAGAAAGGGCGAATGCCACTTTCCGAACTTTTAATGAAGTTATAAAAAACAGAGAGGTTTCTGCGCATCGTATATGTCTGTACCTAACTCAGCGTACACGTTATGAAGCAAGATTACAGATTCTACATTTTCTTTTTGGAATTGCCAATGCAGATGGGCACGTTAGTGAGGCAGAAGCTAATGAAATTCAAAAAATAGCTGGATTTATGCGGCTTAGTTTCAGGGATTTCGAAAGTATAAAAGCTATGTTTTTTAAAACCGGCAATCACGCCTATAAAATTCTGGAAATAGAAAAAACGGCTACAGATGCAGAGGTAAAAAAAGCATATCGCACGATGGCCAAAAAATATCACCCTGATAAAGTACAGCATATGGATCCTGTACATATCAAAGGAGCAGAAGCAAAATTTAAAGAAGTACAAAAGGCCTACGAACATATTCAAAAAGAACGGGGATTAGGATAATTGACATCTTTTTTATTACGATAAAATATGAAAAAGCCTATCGCTAAGAATATACTAACACTTATCATACTATCAATTCTTGTTTCTTGCCAAGAAAAAAAGAACAATGATTATGTTACTATTTCTGGTACAATTGAAAACCCTATTGATGATCAAAAACTAGTTATACAAGCTAGTTACATGGATTTGCTTTATAAAAAGTCTAACTATAAAAAAGTAATCAATGTAGATGAAAAAGGTCATTTTTCTGACACACTAAAATTGAGCGAAAGAGAATATGATATGATCTATGAGGAGTTTACGACTTCCATATATTTAAAAAATGACTTTGACCTTTCTATCTCATTTGACATTAAAACTCCTGTCAAATCCTTACAATATTCGGGTTTAGGTTACGAAAGAAATCAGCTCTATGCTAATAAGGAGAGACTAAACAAACAAATTATTGAGACTTATGTTAAAAATGAAATTAATGATTTCGATTTATTTATAAAATCTGAGGTATTAGAAAAACATAATAATTTATTGGACTCGTATAAAGGGAAAATTGCAGATTCATTTTTAACAAAAAAGAAAAAACAAAACAATCGTCACTACTCAAATCAAAAGTTTCTAAAAAAGTATTTAAAAAAACTAAAGGACGAAAAGGCTAAAAAAACACTGCTAGGCTCTTTGGCAGAAGATTTTTCATACATAGATAAAGATTCCAATAGCATTCATCTTTCTGATTTTAAAGGGAAGTATGTATATATAGATATTTGGGCTACTTGGTGTCAACCCTGTATATTTCAAGAACCTTATTTCGAGAAAATGCATAATACTTATAAAGGAAAAAATATTGAATTTATAAGCATTTCGATTGACACTCCTGAAAACAAAAATAAATGGTTGCAACATATCAGAGAGCGACAACTTACTGGAATTCAATTATTCGAAAATCAAGGGAGTCAATCAGCATTCATTAAGTCTCTAAATAACAGCTCTATTCCAAGATATTTGCTTATTGACCCTAATGGGAAAATCATTGACCCAGATGCTCCTAAACCTTCATCAGAAAAGGAAATTATCAAATTATTCGAAAATATTATTATCTAATTTTTGCAACTAATCTCTTAAAAATCATACTAATAAATTTGCCAGCAGGCATTGTACTCATTATTTTTAATTCTTCTACAAAAGTAGTTTCCTCATCTAAAAACGTTAGAATATCGACTGTCTTATTCTTTCTAAACAATCTTGAAAATAACTCAGCTCCATATTGATTTTCTTTAGAAAGTAAGTCCATAAACAGCAAATCATAATACCAGAATCTACTTCGTTTTTCGAATTTTGATAGATCATCATTCCTTTTAAGAAACTCTATTAGTTTTTCTGTTTTCTTAGACGCATTCCGAAATGTATATCCTGTACTTGGCTTGGTCCATCCTCCTGCTGTTCCGATATGTAAAATATTTTTAGAGTTTTGTTTGCTAAATTCATAACAGGTCATGGGTATGCATCCCTTTTCTTTTTCGGTGATTTCATATTCTTTGACTCCTTTACGGTCTAAATATGCTACAATTTCGGCTTCGTATTCTTCTGTATCCAACAAGTTTTTAGAGAATAAAGTATATTCAAATAAAGCTTCTGTTTCAGAAATTGGCAACACATACATAAATCTTGTACTTCCTTTCTGTTTCACTTCAAAATCCATAAAAGTAGCAGTTTTTGGATCAAAAATGGGGGTTTTAGTTCTTATAAACCATCCTATAAAATGCTGATTCAATAATGGATATTTTTGCTGTGTTACATATTCCGGAGATAATAATACACTATTAAAAACTTTATCTCCTAGATAGATTCTCTGATCGGTTTCCACTTCCACGATTGCCCCTTCATCTATAAGACCAATCACCTTTTCCTGAACGACCGTAACATTGCTTTTTTGACGTATATGTTCTAAAACAAACTGATAAAAATCTTTACTACGTATAAGCTTATATTGATATGGCTCAATATTTATAACTTCTGCAAAATTTTCACTACCAAAGAAAACATGATTCCACTCTTTACTCACAATCGCATCCCACAACACTGTTGTTCTTTTTTCCCAAAAACACCAGGTACGATCATTTTGATTCTTAACTTCTTTTTCAATCAAAAGCAATTGTTTATCCTTAAAAAAAGAATCCATCAACATACGATATACCAACATCATTCCTGATGCTCCTGTACCTGTAATGATATAATCGTATTTCTGCATTTAGAAAAATAAAAATGTAGTAAAGAATACTGCTATTGCTATGAAGATATGAATTGCTATGATAGTATGCAGCGTTTTTACTAATTTCTGGAATAATAGATGCCCGATAAAGGCTATCACAAACCATCCTATGTAGTTTTGAAGGGGTACTATTCCGTTTTTGAATTCCCAAAAGTCAAATCTCGGAGCAGATACCTCTATAACCATATCTAGTATTACCATCAATATTGCACCTATAAATGAAGCGATTACAGCGCTATTACTACATCTGTTTGCAATCGCTGCTGTACAATACACCAAAATCACCCAATTCACTCCTATCATTAGTGGTACTTCAAAAATTTTAACTCCTAAATTTTCTCCATACGTATATTCCCCAAAGATGAATCCATAATGTACTCCAAGAAATTCGGCAATCATTCCAATACCAAAAGGGATCGCCAATCCCAGAAGCAATCTCTTATTAACATTAGAGTTCCAAAGAATCAACATCAAATAAATCAAAAGATGTAGCGGTGTTAACGACAGAAACCAATCTTCATATCCTACTAAAACGCCAATGATTCCTGATAGATTAAATATCCAAATCAAGGTAATGGATATAATGGACTTTCTTCTTATTTGCATAGTTCACGAAACAAAATCTTTCTCTATCAAATCGGATACAATTTTTGCTGATAACAGACATAACGGAATACCTCCACCGGGATGCACACTTCCTCCGCATAAATATAAGTTTTTTATTCTTCCCGAAAAATTTGGATGTCTCAGGAAGGAAGCATATTTTGTATTACTTCCTGCTCCGTACAAAGCTCCCTGATAGGATTGTGTATTAGCCTCAATACTTCTTGGGTCAAGAATTTTTTCAATTTCTATGAAAGGTTCTATAGCCACACCAAGTCTATTGGATAATTTATCTAAAATATTTTTTCGAGACCTATCTATAATTTCATCCCAGTCCTGACCTTCATTACTCGGAACATTAATCATTACAAACCAATTCTCAGAACCAGGAGGAGCATCTACAGATTCTTTTTTGGAGGTAATGTTTATATATATTGTAGGATCATTATATACTTGTTTCTTTTCGAAAATATATTCGAATTCGTTTTTATAATTATCGGAGAAAAAAATATTATGTACATCAAGCTTTGGAAATTCGTTTTTAACCCCCCAATAAAATATCAATGCCGAGCTTGATCTTGGTTGTTTTAGGCTTTTTTCAGGTGCTTTTATACCGGGTAACAATTTTCGGTAGGTTGGAACGATATCCATATTAGAAACTACAATATCGGATTCAACCATTTTTTTATTAATTATTACCCCTTTGACTTTCTCATTTTCTACCAGGATTTCTTCAACTCTGGTTTCGAAAGAAAATTTAACCCCTATATCTATAGCCAATTGAAACAAACTTTTTACAATACTATACATTCCTCCTTTTGGCAAAAATGTTCCAAAATACTGTTCTAAATGCGGAATCATAGACATAATACCAGGTGTTAGATAGGGAGAAGAGCCATTATAGGTAGCATATCTATCAAAAAATTGAACCAATCGAACATCCTTAAAATTATCTTCATTTAGGTCATGTAAACTCTTACTGATATCAAGTGTATTTACTTGCATCAGTGCCTTTACTGTTTCGAAGCTGAGATATGTCGATAGCTTGTGTAATGACTTTTCTAAAAACAAAGAAGAAGTGAGCTCATACTTCCGTTTACTTTTTTTTAAATACTGAATAATTTTTTCTGTAGTCACATCAAATATAGAGGCTGCTTCATTAGCAAATTTTTCTATATCAGAAAAGGCCGTAAACAAAGTTCCATCTTCATAAAAATAATTACAAATTGTTTCTAGTTTTTCATATTGAAAATACTCCAATGGGTTTTTGCCTGATATCTCGAATAACTCATCAACATACTGCGGCATCGTAAATAATGAAGGGCCGCAATCGAACCTATATCCGTTCTTATAGATTTCAGCCAATTTACCTCCAGGATATGTATTCACTTCATATACCTCTACCTCAAAGCCAAGGTTTTTTAATCGAATAGCGGATGCCAACCCTCCTATCCCTGAACCTATAATTATTGCTTTTTTATGTTTCATGTTTTCAAAGTAATCATAAAAAAACAGAAGATAATAACATTATAAAAGAACTTATGTTGTAAGACACCAGCATGCTAAACTTTTTAATTAAGACCGCTACAACGTCGAAATCAAGAATCAGGATTACTTAAACATTTGTTTAGAAGTATCAAATGATGGTGATATTCGCATTCCATTTAACACTTTATAAAAACGTAGTGCATAGAGTTTCATTATCTTAGCACGATGATTTCTAATAAAGTCAAAGCACATATTGCATTACTAAGCGTTAATATTATATACGGAGCAAATTATATTATCGCAAAAGGTTTAATGCCACATAAAATAGGACCTTCGGCCTTGGTATTTCTAAGAATTAGTTGCGCAAGTTTATTATTCTTTATCTTAAAATTCTTTATAAAGGAGCGAGTACAGAGAAAAGATATTCCCAGATTACTATTATGTGGCATTCTTGGGGTATTCATTAATCAATTTTTTTCCATGAATGGATTGAGTCTTACCTCTCCGGTAGATGCGGCAATTATTGTTACTGCGATGCCAATATTTACAGTTATCATTAGTTTTTTCTTACTAAAAGAGGCTTTAACCATTCAACGAATCTTAGGAATTTTCATTGGTGGTACTGGAGCTGTACTCTTAATATATCTCGGAAATTCTGGTCTGGGAACTGGTTCTTTAAAAGGAAATATTTTTATTAGTATCAATGCACTGTCCTTTGCTTTTTATCTTGTCATTGTAAAACCTCTAATGTCAAAATATAAACCTCTTACGGTTATTGCATGGGTCTTTTCATCTGGTTTTATATGTATGTTCCCTTTTTGCATTGGTCAACTTTTAGAGACAGATTTCGGTTCTTATGAAACCTCTAATTGGACATCATTACTATATGTCATTCTCGGTCCGACATTTTTAGCTTATTTTCTCAATATGTTCGCCCTTCAATACGTGAAACCAACTGTTTCTAGCAGTTATATTTATGTGCAACCGGCTGTGGCTATGCTGGTGGTGGCAGCAATGGCTTACTTTATTGCAAATAGTCAATATGATGGAGATATTACTGGACCAAAATTATTATGTTGTGTACTTATTTTTATGGGAGTGTATTTAATTAGTAGTGCTCCAATAAAGTGGCTAAAAAGGAAGTTTTTGAGTTTTTGAGCAAGGAAGTTGCTGAGTTCTAAAGTTACTGAGTATTTGAGTCGCTAAGATATACAATTCAAACATCTCTTTTTACTTAATACTTTGTACTCACTACTTAACACTTTATTGATGAGTATTTTAATCCCTAAGACTACTTATTTCAATTTATAATCAAAAAAGTACGCTATTAGAATTAATATCGTTGTCATTTATTAGTGACAACCACATTTACCATTTCCGCAAGAGGGAGAAATATCTTTTTTAGCAGTAGACAATTTTGGTTTCCAGAAGAATTTTTTAATTAAAAAACTCAAAGCCATTGCTACTACTACACCTACTAATATGTTCTGGACTACAATATTCATATCCATTTTTTTGTCCTATAAAGATACTAAAACTTATTTTCTACTTTAAAGTTTGATATGCTACTAATGCAATACCATATGCCATAAGACTCATTACTATAAGCTGGGCAATGGGCCATTTCCAACTGTTTGTTTCTCGTTTTACGATTGCTAATGTACTCATACATTGCATGGCAAACGCATAAAACAACAACAGCGAAATTCCACTGGCAAGGTTAAATAATGGGCCTCCTGTTACCATATTAACTTCTGCCGCCATTCTGTTTTTGATTGTTTCTTCTTCATCACTACCTACACTATAAATAGTGGCCAAAGTACCTACAAAAACCTCTCTTGCAGCAAAAGAACTGATAATCCCAATTCCTATTTTCCAATCATACCCTAATGGAGCTACAATCGGTTCTATTGCCTTACCTGCATATCCAATAAAAGAATACTCTAGCTTATGAGATGCAATCTTCTGATCTAATGCTTCTCCAGATAGATTATCATACTCACTTGCTACAATCTCTTCGGCATTACTAAATTGTTCCGTAGGGCCAAAACTTGCTAGCACCCATAAAACAATAGAAATTGCTAAAATAATTTTACCCGCTCCAAAAATGAATGCTTTTGTTTTCTCTATAACATTAATGGCCACATTCTTAAACAAAGGTACTTTATACCCTGGCATCTCTATCACAAAATATGTTTTGCTCTTAATTTTCAGCATTTTATTAAGGAGCCATGCGGATCCCACAGCAGTACCAAAACCCAGGAAATATAAAAGCATTAAAGTAAGGCTCTGATAACCAAAAATCCAACCTATTTTTTCATCTGGTATCACTAACGAGATGATAATAAGATACACAGGCAAACGTGCAGAACAGGTGGTAAATGGAACTACTAAAATGGTAATCAGCCGTTCTTTCCAGTTTTCTATATTACGAGTTGCCATCACAGCAGGAATTGCACAAGCAGTTCCTGAAACCAAAGGAACTACACTTTTACCGCTCAACCCGAATTTTCTCATCACCCTATCCATCAGAAAAACTACACGGCTCATATATCCACTTTCTTCAAGGATAGAAATAAAAAGAAATAGAAAAGCAATCTGCGGGATAAAAATAACAATACCTCCTAAACCTGGAATTATCCCTTCTGTAATTAAGTCTATAAAAGGGCCTGAAGGCAGGTTCGTTTTGATTGTTTCACTTAGCCAAGCAAATGATTCATCTATAAGATCCATTGGGTATGAAGACCAATCATAAATTGCTTGAAACATCAACAACAATATAGCAAAGAAGATAAAGTATCCCCAAAACTTATGGGTTAGTATTCTATCTAATTTAGCGCGCATACCTGTTGCCGCCTTTTCATTCACAATAAGCCCTTTTTTAAGAACATTATTAATGAACTGATACCGCTTAATAGTTTCTTTTTGCTGAAATCTTTTTAACTCACCCTCTGATTTAATCTCAAAATCCGGTGCTGCTGATGGTTTCTTCTTATCAACCTTTCTAAAATTTACATCTTGAGTAATTACCAACCAAAGTTTGTATATCGATTGATTAGGAAATGCTTTTTGAAGCCTATTGAAATAATCAGGAGCAAAGGACAACGCTTCTACACAAGGTTTCGTGGATAATGAGGTATAAGAAACTATTAATTTTTTGAGTTCATCAATCCCTTGATTTTTTCTGGCACTAATTAATGCTATTTTTGTATTCAATTCTTTTTCTAGCAAAGGAATATCTAGTGATATCCCCTTTCTATCCATACGATCTGCCATATTAATAACCAGAATCACAGGAATCTCTAAGTCTTTGATTTGCGTAAAAAGCAGTAAATTTCTTTTTAGATTTTCGACATCACTTACTACCACAGCGACATCCGGAAAGTCTTTATCTTTTTTATTTAGTAAAATTTCTATGACTACGTTTTCATCTAGCGATGATGCATTAAGACTATAGGTTCCTGGCAAATCAAGAATATGAGCCTTAACACCTCTAGGCAATTTACAGATCCCTTCTTTTTTTTCTACCGTAATTCCAGGATAATTTCCTACCTGTTGATTTAAACCTGTTAATAAATTAAAAACTGATGTTTTACCGGTATTAGGATTTCCTATGAGGGAAACTTTAATTTGCTTGGCCATAAAAATTGCAGTTAAATAATCTCAATTTCGATTTGTGCTGCAATCTCTTTTCGTATTGCAAGATGACTTCCATTTATTATCAAATACATAGGGCATTGAAAAGGAGCTGTATGCAATAATTCTACTTCATTACCCGGAAGGCATCCCATTTCTAATAATTTTAGAGGAACGGCCTCGGAGGTTATTTCCTTTATAAAAGCACGCTGACCGGGTTTAAGATTTGCTATTGTAGTTTTCAAATACTTATTTAGATTAATTTCAAACAAGGCAAAAGTAGTGGAAAATTATGTATTGAAAAAGTGAAAACTATATAGAGCAACAATTATGGTAACAATTTTATCAATAAGTGTCTTATCACTGATCTCTATTTTCTTTCTTTAATACCTGAATATCTTCTATTAATCGATCAATTTCTTCCTCATTTGTTCCGTCATAAAACCCTCTAATGCGTTTCTTCTTATCTACCAAAACGAAGTTCTCCGTATGAATCATATCGTAAGGACCCCCATCGCCATCAGATTTTGCTACTAAATATGATTTCCTTGCTAATTCATATATATGTTTTTTTTCTCCGGTTACTATATTCCACTTAGAATCATCAATTCCCTTTTCTAAAGCATATTTTTTTAACTGCGGTACACTATCTGTTTCGGGAATTACGGTATGAGATAATAATAGCACCTCTTGATCTTGCTTTAATTTTTCCTGAATCTTTTTCATATGACCAGTCATAATGGGGCAAATGGTCTGACACGTAGTAAAGAAAAAATCGGCCACATAAATCTTCCCTTCATAGTTTTGATGGGTTACCTCTTCTCCATTTTGGTTTACCAGACTAAAATCTGCAATCTTATGATACTTACGCACATGTTGTACTGTGCTATCTACTAGTTCTGTATCTACCCTATATGGTTCATACACCTGTAATATTTTTTTAGGCTTTAAAATTGAATAAATAATAGAAATTATAATCACCGAAAGAACAAAAAGAACTATCGCAAAAAACTTATATTTCGAAAAAAACTGAAGCATCTTTATATCTTATGAGATGCAAAATTACGATGATTATTCTTAGCACCTTGCTTCATTTTTTATAATTCCTTGTGAAAAAACTACTGATATCTCTAACGAAAAGTGTTACAACCTAAGTTAACATCTAGTCATACTCTATTCTTCTACTTTTAATTTAGTTTTAATGGCAAATATACTTCCTATACATTCACTATCTTTTTGTATCTTAAAATAAGGGTGTGAAAAACGCAGCTCTTTCCCCCTTCTTTCTACAATATTAGAAAATAAATATCCGTATGGCACTAATGTATTTAATTGTTTACGCAATTTTTGAATCTCTACATTTAGATAAGAACTGTCAATTTTTTTGTTAAACACCTTAGACATATCTGATGCCAATACATCTATATCTATCCAACCCTGATCATCAAAAATATATTCTAAATCAGCATCGATCAATCTCTTTTTTGCTAAAGCAAGTAATAGGTAATTATGTTTATACTCTCCTAAATCTAACTCGAGCTCATTGATCATAATTTTTATCTGGATTCGTTCTTCATCTGCACTTAAAATAAATTGAAAATACGATTGGTTTAAAATATGGCCATAATCTAAAGCCTCACTAATATTGGTATTTTCTATAAACATCCATTCTTCATTATTAAAATGAAGTTTTAATCCGTGAACCAAATCAATAACTTCTCCTTCTTTTTCAACTTTCCATTGTAAGTCTTTTGTACAATAAAATGTAATCTCCGTACAATTACTTTTCATAAAATCCATAGCAAAAGGAAGTGATAAGATTTTATCTTTATCGTTTAGCGAAATAAAATATCCTGTAGGTGTACCTATATCTATAAATTCCCATTTGGTCGTTTGGTTTTTTCCATATTGCAATGTATCCCCTTTTCTCAGTTTTGTGATTTTATGGATAAGCTGTTTTCCATTTATTAAAGTTCCATTTTTACTATGGTCCTGTATATACCAACATCCACTTTTCCAAAATATAGTTGCATGAGAGTTCGACACATCATTATCAGGAATAAAAGTACAGGCATTATGCTTATTTCTACCAAAAACATGTGGTGTTTTTAACACTACACTTTTCCCCAAAACATTATTTCTTACTATAGCCATGCGAAGGTATTTTTTTATTATTCAATTGATTACGTTACAGTTAAATTTATCACATTTATCAAAAGAAAAGTTGTTTTTTCCCCTTTTTTTAAGCTTTTTTTAACGTTTGTAGTATTTTACAATTAACATATATTCATCCCAAATCTTATGACTTTTAGACACTTCTAGTAAACCTTAAAAGAAAGATTCTTGGAATCATTCTTGCTGACTTTTGAATCAAACCACATTAAAGTTTACTTTAAAAAAATGCTAAAACACGCATCTACTTATTAGATTTCTTTCATAAACTGGTCTAAAAGGTTACTTTTGCGTGATTTAATTTTGAAAATAAGACAAAAGACCTATGAGTCCATTTATTATAAAGACACTACAGTTACTGCTAAGTTTATCTATACTTATTGTGCTCCATGAGCTGGGACATTTTATACCTGCTAAGCTATTTAAAACACGGGTAGAAAAATTCTATTTGTTTTTTGATGTAAAATATTCTCTATTCAAAAAGAAGATTGGCGAAACGGTATATGGAATTGGGTGGTTACCACTGGGAGGTTATGTAAAAATTGCCGGAATGATTGATGAAAGTATGGATAAAGAACAAATGGCCGGTCCACCGCAACCTTGGGAATTTAGATCTAAACCAGCATGGCAACGTCTTATTATTATGCTTGGTGGTGTAACTGTGAACATAGTCCTTGGCTTTTTAATTTATATGATTATAATATTTACCTGGGGAACTTCTTACGTTACCACAGAGGACATCCCTAAAGGATATGAAGTTGCGGAAAACTTTGAAAAATTTGGGTTTCAGGACGGAGATAGAATATTAAAAGTAAATGGGAAAGATTTTAAAGATGCGAGAGAAATTAACATGTATCTTTTTCTTAGGGACGTGAAGAATGTGACAATACTTTCTAGTAATGGTAGCTCTAAAACAATAGATCTACCTGAAGATATTGGAAAAAAAATGTTTGAAGAAGGTGTTATGGAACCTTTTGGAATAAGGATCAAGCCTGTTCTAGATACTGTACTAGTTAACAAGCCTGCACTTGCAGCGGGACTTCTAAAAGGTGATATTATTACATCGGTTAATGATAAAAAAATTGAATGGTGGCATGAATTCAGAAATGAACTATCGGCTAATAAAAATAAAGAAATAAGAATAGGATATCTTAGAAACAACATAGAAAACAGTCTTACTGTAGTTGTAAGTGATGAAGGAAAAATTGGTGCAGGACCAGTGTCGTATAATATCAACAGAGAATCGTATTCTTTTGGACAGAGTATTAGTAAAGGATTTGATTACAGCTATTGGAAACTTCACGATTATATTACACAATTCAAATATGTATTTACTAAAAAAGGAGCTACGCAGATAGGTGGGTTTGCTGCTATTGGAAATATGTTTCCTCCTAAATGGAATTGGGCTGTATTTTGGCATACAACAGCGTTTATATCCATTATCCTTGCTTTTATGAATATATTACCAATTCCGGCATTAGATGGAGGACATGTAATGTTTTTATTATATGAAATTATTACTGGTAGAAAACCTAATGATAAATTCATGGAATATGCGCAATTAACTGGTTTTATTATCCTTATCGCACTATTACTATTTGCCAATGGGAATGATATCTATCGCGCAATTGTTGGAAAGTGATAAAAAATTAAAAAAAACTTTTCGGGATTAAAAAAATAGTATATATTTGCACTCGCAAAACAGAAACATAGTGATGCTTTGCAAGTCGAGATTCCTCCTTAGCTCAGTTGGTTAGAGCATTTGACTGTTAATCAAAGGGTCCTTGGTTCGAGCCCAAGAGGGGGAGCTTTAATAATCAAAGAGTTACGAAAATAATTTTCGTAACTCTTTTTGGTTATAGGCATTTCTTTAAAAAAATTGCTCGGTTTTTGCTCGGTTTTCACGGTTCTATATGAACTTAAACAGATTGATATAGAATTTTGATGAGTCAGTCTTAATAATCGTGGCACCAATTATTTTTTAGAGTGCTTCCTATTTTATCGATTTTTCTCTTAATATCCAATATTAATGTTTCACCTTAAATATTCTATCAATAAGTTAAGTTCTCTTTCTGAATATTTAAAATTATGACTATTTGCCTGATTTCCCCATTCATCTTTAATGGCTAAGGAATATTTGTCCTTATTCTTCGTCAACGAATCTTGTTTTGTCAGATATAATTTTAAGTAATCTACTCCAACTTTATCAACTATTCCGTCCAAATAATTATGTCTACGCGATTTAGTCACATGACATTTTCTACAATAGCTTAAAAATAACTCTAATCCTTGTTCAAACTCTGGCGATCTTTTATCATCCTTTGTTATTAAAGGAGTATATTTTGGTGTATTAGAGCTAAATTCTGTAATTTTAGGAATGTAAAAAAAACCGAACATCAATATAATTGTTAGTAAAAAGAATGAGATTATTATTTTCAATAATCGCTTAATCAACTTATTCATTTTGATGCTCTAATATTAATTCTATTTTTTCCTTCTCTATCAGATTTTGTATATCAGGAAAATCCATTTGTGCTATTTCTTCAATTGCAGTTTTTGGCCGATATATTTTAATGTTCGCATAATAGCTTACCTTGCTTACGAACGTGTATAGATCAATTGAATTATTCTCTTTTGTCCTAATATTTAGCCTTTTCCAATTCTTGCTCACAATACCGAATTCAGATGTTTCTTCATTGACTATTATATCTCCATCTTTTGATTTATAATAAATCATTTGGTAATCTCCATATTGATCTTCAATCTCCATTGATCTAAGTCCAAAACCAATGAATCCAACAATTGTAATTATTACAACTGCTAGAGTTATAACCCCATATTTAAGTATCTTTTTCAATACTTAGTCAAATTATGTAGAATAGAATATTTAATTATCAAAGATAGTTATCAATATGATAATTAAAAAGAGGCTACCTACCAAAAACCCGCTTCCACAATCCTTTCTTCCGCTCCAACACCACCGTAAACAAACTATCAGCCTGTGATCCGTGGTTATGGAATTTAATTTCTGCAACAGCTCTTTTTCTTCGGAATAGGTTCCAAGGGGATTTACCAGGTTTTTTGTAGTAATAGAATAGATCAAAATTATGGGTAATCTTATAGTTGACCATAAGGGTATCTAACTCTGGAACATAGATACCTTCAAAATCCAAATCTGGATTATGAATCCCAAATCGTTTTGCAGGTAGGGATTTGAGTTCATTGACTAGATAAATGGTGTCTTTCCCTTTTGTCTGAAAAGTTCCTTTTGTAGAAGCTTGTATTGCGGCGTAACTGATTAAGTTTCGTTTTAAATTCCCTACTTCTTTTTGTAGCATTTGTTGGAGTTCTTTGTTTAATACCAGTTTTGCATTTCTGGCATTGATCTCAGCAATTTCTGCCCTAGACCTGTTTTTCCCGGCAGCATCTTTCCATTTTTTGATCTCCAGGAACTGTGTATTTTGGATTTCTTTAAAATCATTCACTTTCTGACGTTCCCTTCTTAATTGAAAGAACAGCACTCCTAATACAATTAGTAAAGCAATAGGAATTAGCCTCCAGATAGTTTTAATAAGATTGATATAGTATGTCATTTTATAATTGATAATCAGTCAATGACTGTGATTTCTTTTGTATGGATATTGTATTGGATACCAGTAACCCCATACCTGTTTTTGGTAGTGACCGCATAATTATTCCTAAAAGTGTCATCCACTTTTACAATTTCTATGTTGATCCCTGCATCGTATAATGGAGCGGTTCCACCACGAATTGTTTTTTGTGTAGTCCGTTGGAAGATGACAATAAAGATGATACCCGGATATTGTTTCCGTAGACGATCAAAATCCTGAGATGGCAAACCTGTTTTGTTCCAACTATCAATAATAATCACATCAAAGCTTTTTGCGGCTTCTTCTATAGATTTGTATCCATCAGGTAATTGATCAGCCCTATAGATCCTATGCTGATTCTGGGGTTGCAGATATTCATTTTTCATTCTTGTAATCAGATCCGATTTACCTCCGATCTCTAAGGTGAAAATTGCCACACTATTTCCGATATCGGCAAAAGCATCTGCCAGTTGGTAGGTAAACCTGGTTTTTCCTCCTCCCTGATCCCCTTCGATGGTAATGGCCAGCTCAAAACGTTCGATATCCCCTAACAGTTCGCCTAAATCGCCGTTTAATCGAAAGGTTTGGGTAGTTTCTTTCTGAACCATAGCATTCATAGGAGAGAAAAGATTTGATATTTTTTGATTTCCTATACTCGTAGTATTTTCGACACTGCCTAATCCTGTGCTTACTGATACTCCAGACAGATCATTTTTTATAACTTTTCGCAATTGGGACAATCATTTTCTGTTGATTACAATTTTGATTTGACCCTTAAAAAGTTGATCATTATAGGTATTGATCAATTTGCGTTGGATTTGATCAATTTGATCAGATACGGAAGAGTTTTTAGTAATCTGTTTTTTGGAAATCGCAGTTTGTAACTCAAAAATATAGGTTTTCAATTGCTCTTTGGTTTGCACCGTTTTATGCATCTCCAGAAAACGCTGTATAAAATCAATCTCTAACACGGATGTTTCGGTTGGTGTAAGGACTTTTGAAAATAGATAAGCATTTAATCGTTCCAGATATAAATTGATGGTTTCACGGATCACAGGTTCAGAATCATAAAAAAAACGAGCTTCTTTAAAAAACCGATGTCCGTTCTGCAGTAATTCTGGTAGTGCATCAATCTTTATACTACGAATCGTTTCATCATAATTTGCAAAAGAAATAAGCCGCTTTTCCATAAGAGCAATAATACTATCGGGAGCTAGCTTGCTTTCGGGTTGTTTCGGGATGGTGCTGGTTTAGTACTACTTTGTAATCTTTAAACCAATAGATTTGAATTTGGGGTGTTTTACATCCCTCTAAATCTCCCTTCTAAGGGAGACTTCAAGCCCCTTCCTTTGAAGACGGCACAACATTAGTTGTGAGCGAGAAGTAGCGTTGGCAAAGGGAATGGATGTTTACTTAGAAAAAGTAAATTGTAGGTACAGTGCTTTTGATTTTGTCCTTAATACTGTAATTGTATCTACACCAGATAGTGTTTCCTGTATTTTTTCTATGTTGTAATTTGCAGTTAGCACTTCGGTTTTCTTCTTATCTCGTTTGCCTTTTTTGGCACTTACGGTAGACTCTTTGGTGAGTTGGTACCATTTGCATCTCTTCGTGTATTTTTTCAGGATATCGGATGGGTAGCTACTCAATAAAAACTTACCTTTTATATTACTCAATACTTGTAATAAATCCACAAAATCCTTTTCGGTATATCCTCTATAATGTCCCATATCCGAATTGAAATAGGGAGGGTCTACATAAAAGAAACTGTCTCTGGTATCCCTGCTTTTTATAACGGTAAGGGCATCATTACATTCTATATCTACCAAATCTAGACGGTCACATATCTTCTTGGTAAAAGCCCGCTTCTTATTAAAGATAGTTTTAGAAAATCCATTAGATTTCCGTTCATAGCCATAACCACCAAATACTCTGGAAGAAAAACTCATATTCGTCTGTACCCAGAATGCCCAGGCACGCTTTACAGCATCTTTTTCTGTATTGTTTTTTAGAATCGCTGCGGTTTCTATATGTATTTTTCTACTATGCGGTGTAGCCTGGATTAATTTACTAAGCTGGGTAAATTGTAGTTTACACACTTGATAAAAGTTGACGACATCTCCATTAAGGTTATTAATTACCTCTACGGCACTGGATTCTTTAGCAAAAAAGATAGCCGCACCACCTACAAAGGGTTCGCAATAGAGATTGTGTTTTGGGAGTAAGGAAAGGATCAATTTGGTCATGGATTGCTTCCCTCCATAATAACTGATAGGGGTTTTGTTGATCTTACCCAGACCGTCTAGAGGTGAATCCATCTACAGTCTCCCTTCTTTCTTAAGAATTTTAGAAGCTCGTTTGATTGCGGTTGTCCATTTTTCTCCTTTTTTACGGATTTTCTTGGCTTTGCTACTGATCATTCTCATCCTTTTAGCATTGGCAGTTTTCCCCGAGGTTGATTTTCTTCTTTTTATCTTGAGTTTCATTACCGTTTGTTTTTATTGAGTAATGATAGGAAGGCCTTAGATTTTGATTTCAGGTTGAGTTAGGATAATTCTTAATAAAAAAAGCGACCTGTTAAGGCCGCTTTAAATGTTTTCACAACGGAATAATCCTTATTGTGAATTGCTTTCAGTGCTGTAAATATATATAAAACTTTTTATCATAGAATGTGGATTTCCACAAAAAGAATAAAAAAATGTTTATTATTTTCGGGGAAATTTACATTTAATGAAAAAAATATTAGGGTTGGATCTCGGAACCACTTCTATAGGATGGGCTTTTATTAATGAGGCATCAGATGAAAGCAATGAAATTTCTTCCATCGTAAGAACAGGAGTTAGAGTTGTTCCTCTTTCTACAGATGAGCAACAGAATTTTAAGAGAGGGAAAACAATTACCGTAAATGCAGACCGTACTCTAAAACGGGGAATGCGACGCAACTTACAACGATATCAACAACGCCGTGCTGCCGTAATCCGTATTCTAAGAAAAATAGGTTTTATTGATGATCTATCCATCTTATCAGAGGAGAAACAAGATACACATACCATGTACGCCTTAAGAGCAAAAGCTCCTAATGAAAAGCTATCAAAAGTAGATTTTGCCCGTGTATTATTAATGATCAATAAAAAACGAGGGTATAAAAGCAGTCGTAAGGCTAATACTCAAGAAGAAGGGCAATTAATTGATGGAATGTCTATTGCCAAAAGACTGCATAATGAAAACCTGACTCCAGGAAAACTATCTTATAAATTATTAAAAGATGGTAAAAAGAGACTTCCTGATTATTATAGATCAGATTTACTGACAGAATTTGAAACCATATGGGATTTCCAAAACCAATACTATCCCAATACATTAACCGATATACATAAAAAAGCTATAACTGGTCTTAATAAAACAGCAACGGGACAGTATTTTGAAAAAACAATTGGGATAGAAAGGGCTGAGAATAAAATCAAAAACAAAAAGTTACAAGAGTACGAATGGAGAAATATAGCAATTAGCGAACAACTAGATATAACAATAATAGCCTATATCCTTACAGAAATTAATAACCAAATCAATCAATCAAGTGGTTATTTAGGTGCTATTGGTGATCGTAGTAAAGAACTTTTTTTTAATGACCTTACGGTCGGGCAATACTTATATAACCAACTTAAAAAAAATCCGCATTCTTCCTTAAAAAATCAAGTTTTTTATAGACAGGATTATATGGACGAATTTAATAGGATTTGGGACGAACAATCCAAACATTACCCGGAATTAACCGATGACTTAAAGGAAGAACTATCCAATGAAACTATTTTCTATCAACGAAAATTAAAATCCCAAAAAGGACTTATTAGCATTTGTGAATTAGAAGGTAAAGAACAAGAGGTTTTAGTTAATGGAATTAAAAAGAAAAGAATAATTGGTCCAAGAGCTGCTCCTCGTTCATCTCCTGTTTTTCAGCAATGTAAAATCTGGCAAAATATCAATGCAATTGATCTCAAAAATAAACAAACTAAGGAGACTATAGCAATTGATCATGAAGTAAAAGAAATACTATTCGAAGAACTAAATTTAGTAGAAAACCTTTCCGATAAAGGGTTACTTTCTTTACTTACTAAAATTTCTGACATACAGGGAAAAAACTGCGAAGTGAATTTTAAGAAAATAGAAGGTAATAAAACGCAAGCCACTCTCTTTAAGGTATACCAGGAAATATTAGAAATAGAAGGGTATAATAATATAAATTATAAGAAAACAGCATCTGAAACTCTAAAAACACTATCACTTTGTTTTAAGGAAATAGGAATCAATCCGGCTATCTTATCATTAGACCTGACTCTTTCGGGTAATAAATTTGATAAACAGCCCGCTTATGAATTATGGCATTTGCTATATTCATACGAAGAAGATATGTCTACAATAGGTACCGAATCTTTAATAAATGCTTTACAAAAGAAATTCGGTTTTAAAGAAGAACACGCATTGTTATTAAGCAATGTAACATTTCTAGAAGACTATGGTAATATAAGTGTTCGAGCTTTACGAAAAATTTACCCCTATCTGGAAGAAGGGAAATTATTTAGTGATGCTTGCCTATGGGCTGGTTATAATCATTCCAAATCACTAACTAAAGAGCAAAACGAAGCTAGAAAGCTAGATGACAAACTGGATATCCTTAAAAAAAATTCACTCCGGAACCCTGTGGTTGAGAAAATACTAAATCAAATGATTAATGTAATAAATGTCATTATGGAGCATCCAGAAATGGGTAGACCAGATGAAATTCGCATAGAGCTAGCCAGGGAATTAAAGAAAACGGCCAAACAACGTAAGGAGATGACTTCAGAAATAGCCAAGGCAACAAAAATTCATGAAGAATATAGAGCACGTATCAAATCAGAATTCGGATTACCCTATGTAAGCCGTAAAGATCTTACAAAGTATAAACTCTATCTTGAGCTAAAATCAATTGGGTTTAAAACACTTTATTCAGGAACCTATATTAAACCAGAGGAGTTATTCACTAACAAATTTGATATAGAACATATTATACCACAATCAGTATTGTATGATGATTCTTTTTCTAATAAGACCATCGAACTAAGAGACGTTAATCTTGAAAAAGGAAATGAAACTGCTTATGACTACTGTGAGCGAAAAGGTTGGTTACAAGATTATGAAAGCAGAGTGCAGGAAGTATTTGATCAAAAAGGAATTAAGTATGGTAAGCGTAAAAAACTATACACCAAAAAAGAGGAAATCCCTAGTGATTTTTTGAATAGAGATATGAACAACTCTGCATATATTGCAAAAAAAGCTTTAGAAATAGTAAACAAAATTACACGAAATGTTTATGCAACTTCAGGTAAAATCACTGACAAATTACGAAGTGATTGGGAGCTTATCAATGTATTACAAGAATTAAACTGGGATAAATATCAGAAGATAGGGCAAACATACTATGACTATAATAAAAATGGAACAGCTCTACCAAGAATAAAAGACTGGACTAAACGTAATGACCATCGACATCATGCCATGGATGCAATTACTGTTGCTTTTACCAAACCTGCTTTTATCAATTATCTTAATAATAAGAGTGGGGAAAATGACAAAAACTCTTCTCATTTTGGCATCAAGGAAAAATATACATATCGCGATAAAGATCAGGGAAAACGCAAATTCAGAAAACCTTTTGAAAATATTCGGGAAGAAACAAAAAAACACCTTTCAGAAATATTGATTTCTCATAAGGCAAAAAATAAAGTCGTTACTCTCAATAAAAATAAAATAAAAATAAAAGGAGGATATAACACTAAAACTGAATTAACTCCAAGAGGTCAACTACACAAAGAAACCATATATGGAAAATCTCATTATTATGAGATTACAGAAGAAAAAATAGATGCTTCTTTTAATGAAGAGAAAATCGCCCTGGTAACTAACCCAATTTATCGTTCGGCCTTATTACAAAGACTTCAGGATAATAATAATGACCCGAAAAAGGCATTTATAGGTAAAAATGCATTAGTTAAGAAACCTATTTTTATTGAAAGCTCTGATAAAAACATTCCTGATAAAGTAAAAATCCAGCGAATTAAAAATCAATTCACTATACGAAAAAAGATTACACCAGATCTAAAAGTTGATAAAGTAATAGATATTGGAATAAGGAGGATATTAAAAAAGCGATTAGAGGCATTTAATAACAATCCTAAAGAAGCTTTTGTTAACTTAGACGAACGTCCTATTTGGCTAAACAAAGAAAAAGGAATTTCAATAAAACGCGTTACAGTTACAGGTGTTAGCAATGCAGAACCTTTACATCTCGCAAAAGATCATAATGGTCATGTAATAACAGATTCTTATAATAAGTACATACCTGTGGATTATATAAGTCCGGGTAGCAATCATCATGTGGCTATTTTTCAAGATTCGCTGGGAAACTTAGATGATGAAAGCGTAAGTTTTTATGAAGCCGTCATAAGAAGAAATCAAGGAGTTCCAATTATCAGTCAACGGAATGAAAAAGGATGGCCTTTATTTTTTACGCTTAAACAAAATGAAATGTTCTTATTTCCTTCAGAAGATTTTAAACCAAAAGAAATCGAGTTAACTGACCCAAAATACAGAAATCAAATAAGCAAACATTTATTTCGTGTTCAAAAAATTTCTAAAGTTACCTATGATAAAACTTCTGTGCGAGATTATGTTTTTAGGCATCATCTGGAAACAGAAGTAAAAGAATCAAAAGAACTAAAAGATATTACCTGGAAGCCTATTAAAAGTCTTGGGTATTTAAAAGGTATAGTAAAAGTTAGGATTAATCATTTAGGGGAAATTGTTAACATTGGTGAATATTAATTAATATGATCAAACGCACTTTGTTTTTTGGTAATCCTGCTTACTTAAACACTAGAAATGAGCAATTAATTATTAGTTTTCCCAATAAAGAGGAGAAAGAACGTACTATTCCAATAGAAGATATAGGCTACATAGTATTAGAAAACCCACAAATTACAATAACTAATGGTTTGTTAATGAAATTGGTACAACATAAAACCGCTATTATCTCTTGTGACAAACAACATCTTCCCTGTTCCTTTCTACAACCACTCGTTGGGCATAGTGAACAAACAGAAAGAATTAGACATCAATTAAATGCTAGTATACCCTTAAAAAAACAATTATGGCAACAAACAGTAGCTATTAAAATAGACAATCAGGCAAATCATTTATTAAGATGTTCTAAAAACGCTTTGCGGTTAAAGAGATATGTCAAAGAGGTAAGAAGTGGTGATATGGGTAATTGTGAAGCATTAGCTGCAGCATATTATTTTCAACATCTTTTTAAAGATGATATTCCTAATTTTAGCCGAAATCAAAAAGGAGTTGCTCCCAATAATTTACTCAATTATGGATATGCCATCTTAAGAGCTGTTACAGCAAGAGCTCTGGTAAGTAGTGGTCTTTTACCTTCTGTAGGGATTTTTCATCATAACAAGTATAATGCATTTTGTCTTGCCGATGATATTATGGAACCCTACCGCCCTTATATTGATGCTATTGTATTTGATATAATCAAGACTGGAACAAATATAGAAGAATTAAATAGTAATATAAAGACGCAATTATTATCTATCCCAGTCATTGATGTATACATAGATGGAAAGCAAAGTCCCTTAATGAATGCTATGAGCAGAACTACAGCAAGTTTATATGAATGTTTTGAGGGAACAAGGAGAAAAATCCTATTTCCAGAGCTTTCTACATGACATTCTATAACAAAAAAGAGTCATTAGAAGTACAAAAGATACATAATGATAGAAAATCATATATCTCGTCTTAACCAATACCGTTCTATGTGGGTACTTGTTTTTTTTGATTTACCAACAGAAACGCGTTCTGAAAGAAAGATTGCTTCACGCTTTCGTAAAAACTTATTAAATGATGGTTTTGCGATGTTTCAGTTTAGTATATATATGCGTTTTTGTCCTAGTAGAGAAAATGCTGCCGTACATATTAAACGTACTAAAAATGCGTTGCCAAAAAAAGGAAAAATAGGTATCATGCAAATTACAGATAAGCAATTTGGTATGATGGAATTGTTTCATGGTCAAAAGGAAATACCTCCAGAACCACCTAGTCAGCAACTAGAATTGTTTTAAAATTCATATAATCGTAGGATGCAAAATAAAATGTTTACTAGTAGGGATCTTTAGCAAAGTTTGATGTTTTACCATCCTAGCAAGATATGTAAAAAACAGGATACCAGATAGTTAAAAAAAGTATCCTGTGAATCCTCCCTAAAAATAGGAAACTGAAAGCAATTCACAACACATTATAATTTCCTATATACTGGTTATATCCTGTGAATCCTCCCTAAAAATAGGAAACTGAAAGCAATTCACAACTATAGTATCATTATAAATATTAACAACACTCCTGTGAATCCTCCCTAAAAATAGGAAACTGAAAGCAATTCACAACAATGAATTAAGAGAACTATTTGTAACAGGCCTGTGAATCCTCCCTAAAAATAGGAAACTGAAAGCAATTCACAACGTAATGGCACAACATCGCAGAACTACTGAACCTGTGAATCCTCCCTAAAAATAGGAAACTGAAAGCAATTCACAACACCGCCGAGTTTCAAAGACAAGAAAAGGACCTGTGAATCCTCCCTAAAAATAGGAAACTGAAAGCAATTCACAACTAGTATTTGTATAGTTTCCTTCTTTAATTCCTGTGAATCCTCCCTAAAAATAGGAAACTGAAAGCAATTCACAACGATGTTGTGATATGTATCCATTTCATTCAAACCTGTGAATCCTCCCTAAAAATAGGAAACTGAAAGCAATTCACAACGTATAAAACGTTCAGGAATATCAGCTTGTTCCTGTGAATCCTCCCTAAAAATAGGAAACTGAAAGCAATTCACAACAAACAAACCCAACACTAACAAAATATTCAACCTGTGAATCCTCCCTAAAAATAGGAAACTGAAAGCAATTCACAACTATTTTGTCCTTTTTCTGTAGATATGTTAACCTGTGAATCCTCCCTAAAAATAGGAAACTGAAAGCAATTCACAACTTATAAGCCGTATCAATATCGTTACGTTCGCCTGTGAATCCTCCCTAAAAATAGGAAACTGAAAGCAATTCACAACTGAAAGCATTTTGCTGCTTAGTTTCCTTAACCTGTGAATCATCCCTAAAAATAGGAAACTGAAAGCAATTCACAACTTATACGACTCGATTAATACGTTACTGCTTCCTGTGAATCCTCCCTAAAAATAGGAAACTGAAAGCAATTCACAACCCAGAAATACGAGTTCCATTAAATCCATTACCTGTGAATCCTCCCTAAAAATAGGAAACTGAAAGCAATTCACAACAATGTGTCTATTAATCATATAATCCAAAATCCTGTGAATCCTCCCTAAAATAGGAAACTGAAAGCAATTCACAACGGTGCTGTTATTGTTCCGTTTTTCAAAACACCTGTGAATCCTCCCTAAAAATAGGAAACTGAAACCGACCTTGTGGAGGTTCAGTGATTCTTAATCAATAACAAATCAGAACTAAAGCAATTCACAACAAACCAATGAAAAACGAATATTTAGAAAAACCTGTGAATCCTCCCTAAAAATAGGAAACTGAAAGCAATTCACAACGAACTCAGTACAGAAGAATTAGAAGTTCTTCCTGTGAATCATCCCTAAAAATAGGAAACTGAAAGCAATTCACAACGAAGGTTTAATATTGTTATTGGTTACTTTGCCTGTGAATCCTCCCTAAAAATAGGAAACTGAAAGCAATTCACAACGACGGGGTTTATGTTCATTTCGATCATATACCTGTGAATCATCCCTAAAAATAGGAAACTGAAAGCAATTCACAACCTTACAGGCGAAGAAAAAAAAGCCGAAATACCTGTGAATCATCCCTAAAAATAGGAAACTGAAATTTAATAAAAACTCTTCACAATCCACTTATTGATTCAAAAAACCTACAGAAACAAGTCCTGCAGGTTTTCTAAATTAATCAATCAATAACTGTGTTACAGCAGCAGAATTAATAGCCCATTGCATATCATAATTTTCATCTGCTATTGGTGCATCTACTATTTCCAACCCTTGAGATTCGGCTTTAAGCTTTAGTAGACTTCCAATATTCAATTTACTATCTAATTTTGACAATAAATCTTCCACTCCTTTAATATCTAATCGTTGAACGATCTGACCACTAAAACTCATTTCTAACCAAATGATCTCCCGCGTAACTATATCCAAAACCCCAAAGACCAATCCTTTACTAGCAGTTTGAGAAATTCTTACTTGATGGTCTACACAAGATGGGTCGTAGGCAACACCAGTTTTCTCAGAAATTCTCATCGGATATTTACTATGCATCCAACCAACAACCAGATTGGGAGTAATGGCTCCATTGCTATAGGCATTACAGGAAAAAGTTACATACTTCGCTTTTCGTTTTTCTAATTCCTGTATATTAATATCAATATATTCGGCAGTTCCTATTTTATCAGGAATACTTTGAATATCACCACTATGTTTGCACCCTGGAATTACTAGTTGAGAATAAGAACAAAACTCTGTTTTATTCTCGTAAGAAACACTACAGCTTAAATCCATATCTAGGTGCTGTGCAGGTAAACCCTTACCCCATTGCATAAATAATCGCACTGTATCCCCTTCAATAGAAAATCTTGTTCCCATCAATGCTGATGGTACATCTTGTACCGTTTCACTACGATCCCCTATAGATACAGGGATTTTGTACAAAGCTTCATCAATATAGATCGTCTTATTTTCATTAGAAATCGAGGCAAAACGATTTTTCATGGCCAATAAACATAATTCATCAACCTTAGATTTCATTATTTTCAATTGTTCTGAATCATACAATTGTATCAGTTTATTTGGAGGGATACTTTTATTAGTTCCTCCTAATGGTTTTACAGCCCTTTTAATATCAGGGTTAAAATAATTTTCTGCATACATCGTAAGTGTAAATACTAATCGAGCGGGAACTTTGTCAATTATTTCAGAAAAAGCAGCCACTGTTTGATCTGCACCAAACCAAAGCATGTTAGAAAACAATGAACGTGCAAATAGTCCGGGACGCTGTTTTAACAATGCGAATGTTTGTTCCGGATCTAATTTTAATCGATAATGATTCAATCTTCCTTCCCATACTTCATAAGCTTCATTATAAAATACATCTAACAAATTAGCAAGGTTTTCAAACCCTTTTCGTTTACTATATTCCGCTAATCGCAATGCTCTAATAAAACGTACCCACATTCCTCTTTTTGGGTGCATGATCTCACAACTCTTCTCTATATCCAATTCTAAGTTATTTAACCATTTAGAGACTTGCAGACATTCCTTTCTGGAATATTTTAACTTCAGTTCTTGTTTTTTCTCAATAATTGCTTTTGCCCCAGCATCTAATACTGAATGCAGGTTTTGATGATTGGATGCATTTCGTCTTATGATCGTTTTAGGTTTAATTATTTGCAAAAATCCCGTATGCTTGTACCATAGATACCTTAAAATATCATTTGGATTTTTAAACAAAATTTGAGCTTCATCTGATCTGTCTTTTGATATCAAAGTATCGATAACTAACATAGAAGTTTCCTTGATCCCTATCTCAATATCCAATGGTAAAGAGTACATAGTTAGCAATATTTTTAAACTATCTGCCTGTGTTGCATCCAAGGCTGTTTTAGAAATAAGTATATCTCTATAAAAACCTTGAACATCAGTATCTGTCCAAAGAGTCAAAACCTTTAGTTTACTTCCTTGAGCATAATTTTCAATCGCTCCAAATTCAAAAGGTGTCCCGCAAAAAGGGCAACCATTATATCGTTCTAAGGGAAACGTATGTTCTGGAATTACATGACCACAGGGCATATGAGTGCCTCTTTTACTTTTAAAAATATTGGCAAAAGCTGATACGATGTGATCAACTACAGATTCACCAGTTGGAACATTCCAGCCTCTCACCAATGGGGTCCAGTTTTTATTTACCCCCATTATTTCCTTTAATACTTCCAGCACCTCTAATTTATATTTTGGAGAAGTGCCATTCAAAGCACGCAGCAAAGGCTCAGAAAATGTAAATCCAAGTTTAGATACATTTGCCAGTAAAACCGAAGTGGTTTCTGTGATTTCATTCTTACCATTAGCTAATGATTCCTGAGGAATATAGATTGCATTTTGGCGAATACTGATTTGTAATAATTCTTTCATTTTATTAATTGTTAAATTAGATAATTTTGTTTCTGGTTTTACCTTAAAGAGTTTTTGAAGTAAGAAACAATTGACCTAAATTTTAAATGGTAATTTACAAACTCAATTTTTCAAGTTTTGAAGTAAGTCTGTATTGACCATTTAGTGGGGCAGGTGGGAATCGAACCTACGACCTGGGCGTGAAAGGCGCTGAAGTAAGTTTATATTGACCTTTTGGTAATTTTTAAACAATTTGGACTCGAACCAAAGCCTCCACTGGGAGACTTTTCCTGTTGAAGTATGTTTAAGTTGACCAGTTTTAAATATATTTTCACCAATGTATTCAATTTTTGAAAAGATAATCTATAAACTAACCTGCTCTAACCATCTGAGCTACTGCCCCATTTAGCGAGTAATTATAAAAGTAAGTTCATTTTAAGTGAGTATCTGAAGTAACTTTTATTTGACCAGCTATTTTTAATATGTTTATGAACGCTTTGTCTTAACAACACTGCAAATATTTAATTCTATTGCGCAATATTTTTGCGTAGTTAAAATTAATTGTAATTTTTTGTAAAGCAGACTTGAACCTAAACTGTAACCTTTATAGGATCAATTCAACGCAATAACCAACTCTGCTACTACTCCTTTTAGGGTGCACTCCGGGACTCGAACCCTGTTCTTCCCATTCACAGTGGGATGCTTTACCAGATAAGCTAGAGCCACCATTTTGATGACCTGAAAGGATTCAAACCTTTACACCAAGAGTCAAAGTCTTGTATGCTGCCATTACATCACAGGTCAGTTTGTAAGCTCAATAGGACTACTCATTGATTTCTATTGTTTTAAGAAATCGTGAATGCTGTGCATTTCGGACCTATACTCCAAGGGTCGTAACCTTGGGTGCTTCCATTTACACCATGAGCCTATAATTGTACTCCATAAGGGAATCGAACCCTTGTCTTCCAGTAGAAAGCCGGATGCACTAGCCACTATGCTAATGGAGCAATTTGTCTAGGGAACAGGATTAGCTCGTGAGATCTCTATTTGATAAATAGGAACTCGTGAATGCTATGCATTTCGAACCTATAACCTCCCGCGTCCAAGGCAGGTAAACTACCAATTGTTATACCCCTAGATTATTAAAGCGCGTCCACAAGGAATCGAACCTCGATCTTAAGTTTTGAAGGCATACATGTTACCATTACACCATAGACGCTCTTGCGGAAGAAGTGGGAATCGAACCCACACGAGTCATTAGCTCCTAACAGTTTTCAAGACTGCGGCCACCACCAATTGGCTTGTCCTTCCGTAAAATATAAGTACCGGTTCTGGAAAATCCAGAACAAACCCCTGAGAGACAGTCAGGAGAAATAGCCCTAAGACTATGGTACTTTGTGATACCGGTAGGATTCGAACCTACACTTTGAGAATTAACAGCTCATCGGCGCTACCATTAAGCTACAGTATCAGATTTGCGGAGAGCAAAGGGATCGAACCTTCACCACATTATTAGTGTGGACTCGTTTAGCAGACGAGCGTAACAAACCAATATTTACCTACTCTCCAAATTTGATTATATGCCATAAAAAAAGACGTCTTATTCGGACGTCTTTTGCATAGTTGATAATTAAAGATTTTATATCCTCATTATTATTCTTTCTATATAAAAGACTTCCCCGTTCACATTGGAACTATATCCCTGTTGCTCCTGAAAGCGCCAATTCGAAAAACGATGTAAACTACTCGGTGTCATTTTTATCTATTTGTTTATTAATAACAATACAATCTTGTAATTAGTATTACTCTGATTGCGATGCAAAGATCAAAACAATTTTTAAATACACAAACATTTTTTGATTTTATTTTATTGATAATCAATTAGTTATATTTAAATTAGGTCATAAAAACCCCTGTCCGTTTTTCAACGAATTCTGGATGTTTTGGCAATCGTCTGTCTCCCTGATGCTTATCTTCCAAATGTTATTTTTTATGTATTAATTATCTTTTCAATATTTTTTCATATTTTTTCATAAAAAAAGCGCCCAATTTCTTGGACGCTTGTTATTGTATAGTGATTTTCTAATTTATATCATTCAAAAAGATGATCAAAATAGTCACAACGCGCCCTATTTCGTATGGATAATTCTTGTATCCATCGATATTCATACTGACTAAACAGTGAATTCGGCGCAATATGTATTGTATTTTTTCTCATTTTGTTGTGCAAATATGGAACTATTTGTTCTTAATTACCAAATTTCTTTAAAATATTCATGGTTCTCCTAACCGTTCAAACAGAAACTGTACCTCCTCAGATCTAAGGAGTTTGATGCTTTTTATAACCAAACTGTTATAATTTTTCCAAATAAATATGAATTGATTCTATATTGAGAAAAGTTTATACTAACCACTTTTTAAATATTTATGGAGTGAAAAATCACTTTAAAAGATTTAGTTTTGTAAAATATTTCAAATAAACAAAATGCTTAAAAAAATAAGTTTATTAATTCTATTGATATTATCAGGATTTTTTTTGATTAGTTGTGACTCAGAAGATTCTAATATTATTATTGATGAGGAGGTCAGTACAGAAGATGACAATTCAAACCAAGATTCTTATTTAATAGAACCGAAAATATGGGAAAAAGGTACAGGTTCAGAAAAAGACCCTTATCAAATTGAAACGATTGAGCATCTAGCGTATCTATCCCAAACAGTTAATGATTTGGAAAACCCAAAAAAATATAAGCATACGTCTTTTATTTTAGTTAATGATTTAGATTTAATGGGTAAAAAATTCATACCGATTGGAAGACAAAGTAATTCTTCAGAAAGCCATGGAAGTGGATATTTTTGGGGTGATTTCAATGGAAATAATCATATAATATCAAATCTAGATATCAATTTACCATCGCAAACTCATGTAGGTCTTTTTGGACTAGTTTATTTTGGGAAAATTGAAAATTTAGGAGTTGTTAAAAGTAAAATTATTGGAAATGAAAAAGTTGGAGGTATTGTTGGATTTTCTTACGATAGTAAAATAGAAAGTTGTTTTTTTGAAGGTGTTGTTAAAGGAAATAGAATTGTTGGAGGTATTACCGGTGAACTGTATATTGAAAGTGGGTTGAATAATCTTAAAAATTGTTTTACTAAAGGAGAAGTAGTAGCTTCTATTTCATCGGCAGGTGGAATTACTGGAACTCTATCTGGGCGTAACATACTACTCATCAGTAGTTGTTTTAATGAATCTAAAGTGTATTCGAATAAATACGCAGGAGGCATTGCAGGCAAACATTTTAGAGGAGGTATTTCTGGATGTTATAATAAAGGGGATATAACTGGAGAATCAACTATTTCTGGAATTAGTGGTATTTCCAGTTATGGTTATATAAGTAGGTGTTACTCTTTAGGTACGATTACAGGATCCTTGAATACTAGACCTATTGCTATTGATATAATAAGTGAAATAAGTAACTGTTATTATCTAAAAGGATCGATTATTGAAGGGCTTTATAGCTTCAAGGCTCGAGAAATGGAAGAAAATCAGCTTAAATCAATAGAAACAATTGATTTATTAAACTACCATCCAAATGTAGGTAGTAAAGATTTATGGAAATATGATTCAAATAATGTAAACGAAGGTTATCCAATCTTGCTTTGGCAATAAAATCTATTTTTTATTCAATAATCTAAGGCTCTCCCAACCGTTCAAACAGAAATCGTACCACTTCCGGGCGGAGTAATTTAGTACTTTTTTTATAGCCGAATTGCTGGAGTTCTTCCAGATAGATATGGATCCAGGAAGAGAAGGTTTTGGTGCATACATTGTATTTTGCTGCTAGTTCGTATTTGTAGTATGATTTCAGTTTTACGGGTTGTTCCCCTTCAAAATAAATTCCTTGTTTTTGCATAACACTTTTATTTATTGACTTCTCCACCCATAGCCTCCCAAACTTCCAAAGGAATAATATCCCGTATGGTACTATCTAATATTCCGGCAATGATCATCCCATATCGTGCAGGTCGTTCTTTTAGGGTTTTGATCAGCATTTCCAAATCTTTAAGGTCTTTTCTGCTCAGGTATGGTTTCTCTTTTCTTACAGCGATCTCCAGTTTTTTGAGTTTTCGTGCGTCTATTTTTCGTGTAGATCCATTGAGATGGATTGCCATATGTTTCTTTGTATCATTGGATATCTCATTGAGATATTGTTGGATTTCAGTCTGATTGTCAACTTTCTTTTCTTTGAGGAACTTCCCACTGGCAGTATAAATCGCATATAATCTCTTCATAGTTTCAATTTTATACCAATGGATCCTGATCTTCATTAAACCATACAGAAAACAATGCGTTGGTCTTTGGGTTAATCCCATAGATAATTTCCTGAGGGATATTCAAAACCCGTGGTGGCTTTTCCGTATTTAGTGTCTGGTCGGAAAATGGCAGGTGCTATAAGATTTAAAGAAAAAACCTACAAAACAATAATTGTTTTTACTTT
>CANMKK010000025.1 GCA_947498455.1 uncultured Aquimarina sp. | reverse complement strand
CCTAAAAAAATGAAAAAAGCTTTATTAGAAGATAATTACAGAGAAACAGTCCTAAAAATTTAAAAGCGTTTGCCCTGTACACCAAGAAGCCCAGATATCAATAAAAATTGTTTTTCCCTGATGCTTTTCTAATATTGACCTAAAAGTAATATCAGTATAGGTTGTATCCATAAAGATATCATCTAGAGCTTCGATACTAAATTCTTTGGGTTGAGCACAAGAAATTGTTATAGCTCCGAATAGGATTAATAAAAAAAATCTCATATTATTTTTTGAATTTGTTAACAGAAGAGCGAAGGTAAAAAAATAAAATTTGATTATTTTCGAAGCATGAATATACGAGATTATGTCAGAGATATTTCTGATTTTCCCAAACCAGGAATAGTGTTTAAAGATATTACCCCTTTATTGGCTAATCCAGATGCTTTGGTTTATTGTGCAGATCGTATCGTTGATTTATGCCCGAATACGATAAAAATAGATAAAGTTATTGCAGTTGAAGCCAGAGGGTTTATTCTCGGTGGTATGATAGCAGAACGTTTGAAAGCTGGCCTAATCCTAGTTAGGAAAAAGGGAAAACTACCTTTTGAAGTAAATTCCATAAATTACGGCTTAGAGTATGGAGAAGATACATTAGAGATACATAAAGATGCTATTATGCCTGGAGAAAATGTATTGATACATGATGATGTATTGGCTACAGGAGGTACGGCAAAAGCGGTTTGTGATCTTGTAAAAGAATTAGGAGGTAATGTGATTCAGTGTAGTTTTATTATGCAGTTAGACTTTCTGAACGGTAAAGAAAACCTGACCTCAGATGTAGCATCATTATTAAATTATTGAATCTAAAAGAGCTTCCATTTAGAGTTATGCTTTGAAAGCTCTTTTAGGTTTAGCAATAAAATAGGTTACTTTTTAGTAGTGGCAATAATTGCTCCATCCTTTGCTTTGATTCCATATATACTAATAGCCGTTTTTGGTTTTAAGAAATCTACTACCTCTAACTTGTCCGATTTGGCTAATTCATCTAATTTTTCGAAGTCAGATTCTTTACCATCTATAATGATTAGTTTTTCAATAGTGGGGTCATCGATAAAACTAAACTTTTTTGAATTGTGCACCCAAGGAAATTGGTGGTTATTAAATATGTAATTGCCCTTTTCATCTTCGGTAAATTGAAAGGATTGGGTAATCTTATCTTTTAGTTTATTAATATCGAAATGATTTCCATTAAAAAAAATAGAATCACTTTTTTTATCAAAATCAAAAGAATGTTGTTTTAATAGACTGTCTATATCAATATTGGGATAATTAAAATTAGATTGATTTTTCCAGGAGTTAATATCAAACATGCCTGAGTTAGTAATATATAAATTACCATTTTTAAAACCTAATTCTACATCAGCTATAGGTTCTGTTGAAGAAGATGAGTATCTGCTCTTAGATTTCCCTTTTTTTAGGGTAAGGCTTAAGCTTGTAATTTCTTTTTGATTATTAAATTCTATTTTGTTGATCAATAGCTCAATACCATTATCATAGAAAAATTTCTTAAGATCTTCAAGTTCTTTCTCTGTAGTATTTTTATTGATTATTGCCGTAATCTCGTTAGGCTGAACCATCCTTGAAATAGGAAGGGAATAAGACGTCGAAGTAAATGCTGTTAAGGATAGTATACCTAGTATACTAATTCCCAAAATGACCCATTTTTTCATCTTTTTTTAATGTTATATATGTTTGACTAATACTAGACTATGTACGATGTTTTAATTCAATAAAACTCAATGAAAGAGACAGGAAACCAGTATTTTTATTATAATTAAATCATCTTTTATTTAATTACGATTTGTTTTGCAGAGTGTTGCAGATTTTAGAATTAAATTTTAATGTAAAAATGGTATAAAATCTTTACTATAATAGTATCTCCTATACATATAGTTAAGTAAAGCAATGAAATTTGTTTAAAAATGAAACAGGGATTCTAAAATAAAATGATTTCTATTTAATGCTATCATGAAGATAGCATCCAAAATATATTTTTGGATGCTATTTTTTTTACTCTTCTACCTATTTCTATATGATAAAGAAGTAGTGTTTTGTACCGGATTCAATCTAAAGCCCTTTTGGTAACATAAAGTTTCCATCCGAATATAATCATTTGAAATTTAGATGCTTTACTTAGATCTAGTCTCTTTTTTGTGTAACTCGGTAGTAGCTGCTTGTTAATTTTTGAAAGAAATATAAAAAGCTGTTTTTTCATAGAACAAAAATAAGATAAATTAATTGAATTAAAATCAACTCTACATAAGCCGAAAGATTTATGTTATAGTATAATTATAAGATCCAAATAACAAAGATTGAGATCACTAGTTTTCTTCTTCTATAGTTGTCAATTTTCCATCTATAATTCCCGATGACTTCCCTCGAAAATAAAATGATGGTTTTGGTAAGTATATCTCGTGAGCTTGCTCTGAGGTAGTTGATTTTGTTTTTTGAAATTGAAAAAAGTAATTGTAACATAAAGAACTAACGATATACTTATTTTATATTCGCATTCAAATTGTGGTTATATGATTCAGAGTATATTTTTTGTAATTATTGGGTTTATCCTTCTTGTGATCGGTGGTGAATATTTAGTACGTTCCTCTGTGGCATTGTCGTTTAGACTGAAGTTGTCTAAGATGGTTATAGGGCTTACCGTAGTTTCGTTTGCAACATCTGCTCCTGAATTATTAGTTAGTTTGCAGGCTGCATTAGAAGGTTCTGCAGATCTAGCATTGAGTAATGTAATTGGTTCTAATATAGCCAATATTGGTTTGGTATTGGGTATAACGGCTTTAATAGGGCCTCTAGCAATAGATAAAGATTTTTATAAATTTAATTGGCCGGTGATGGTTTTAATGTCATTGGCTCTATATGCTTTTTTGGATAATGATGGAAAACTAACGAGGACTGAAGGCGCTATACTTTTAATTTCCTTGGTTTTTTATATGTTTTTGTTGATCAAGAGAGCAAGAAAGCATTCTGATAAGATATTAGAAGAAGTAGATGATTCTCTAGAGAAAGTTTCTAATTTCAAAATGATACTTTGGTTATTAATAGGAGGTGTTTCATTGTATTTCGGATCTGAATTTTTAGTATCAGGAGCCAAAGATATTGCTTCAAAAATGGGTATAAGCGAAGCGGTAATCGGACTTACTATGGTTGCTATAGGAACCAGTATTCCGGAATTAGCAGCCTCTGTTATAGCAGCACTTAAGAAAGAGAAAGCAATTTCTCTAGGGAATCTAATTGGTTCTAATATTTTCAATATTGCATCTGTACTTGGGCTAACATCTTTGATTCAGCCAATTGCTGTTACCGATACTCGATTGATGAATATAGACGTTTTCTGGATGCTCGGTTTTGCCTTGGTTCTATTGCCTTTGGCGCTTATTCCTAAAAAAATGATTATTGGGAGACCTAAGGGATTTTTGATTTTTGCCGCCTATTGTACTTTTATAGCATTGGTTTTTATTAAATGATTTTTTAGATTTTTATATCAATACAAGTTTTGGTAATATCTAGCTTAATCCTACTTTGTTACCTTAGGCTTTTTTTTTGATTACTTAAGAGCTGATTTATAAATCTTTGATGTTGTTCCAAAATTAGATTAATACCTAGTTTCTAATACCAGTTGTTGTTTGAATTTACTGGAAAAGAAAATAAAGATTTTTTGTTTCAATGAAGAAGAAAATTTAAGCATAGTGGGCTACGGTTTATTTTTATTCTGAAATTGAGGCACAAAAAAGAACATTTTATTACGGTAAATTCAAATGACAATTGAATTGTATAAGATGACAAAATAGGAATAATTTGGCTATAAGTATTAAGAACAGAATTTAATTCATTATTTTTATAATATACATACACTGATCTATAGAATAAATAGATTAGATCATTTTTCTAATTAACTTAAAAAAAATGTATTGCAATAAGTATGTATTTAAATTTCACATTATTAAATCAAATGATTTTGCTCTGCATAGTTTCCAACATATCAATAACACACAAAGGTTAGTCTATTTTTTTAAACCTTTGCCTTCAAACTCAACTTTAAATTATAAAAATGAACACAAAATTCACATTCCTCCGCCTTAGGTTAAAGTATAAATCTAAAAACAAGAGTTCACAGGTTTATTTATTATTAGCATTTCTATTTCAATTAATAACTTATGGACAAGACCATCAATTATGGAAAGAATACCAAAACAGTTCTAATTCCAAATTAACAGATTGGTCTGCTTCTGGCTATAAAAGTGGTAATTCCGCGATTCCTTGGAGGACTGCCACACATAGCGTAATAAAATATGGGGCTAGAGCAAATGATGGAAAAAATGACAGAGCAGCAGTTCAAAAAGCTATTGATGCAGCTGCAGCTGCAGGAGGAGGAGTTGTGTATTTTCCCCCTGGGCAATATGATTTCTGGGTAGGCCCTAAAGGGCATACTTTACGAATTAATTCTTCAAACATTGTTTTAAGAGGAGCGGGTCAAACCAAAACCACTCTGCTACAACATAATTTTCATCAAGGACCTCTAAATTATAAAAGATATTATTTGATAAATATAGCTTCTCCCAAGGGATTAGACGGAATTTCTAGAAACCTTATACAAAATGCATCTCGCCATGCCACTAAAATTAAAGTTTCATCTACTGACAGAATTTCAAAAGGAGATGTTATTATGATTCAAATGTTACGAGTAAATAATTCAACTGCTCTACATAAAGAACTTATATTTCCACTAGAGCCTGAAAAGAACTGGACGTCATTTAACAGGTTTTTTCCAATAGAACAAATGGTTACTGTAAAAAAAGTAGAATCAGATGGACAAACATTAACTTTAGAACAGCCATTACACACGTCTTATCTAAGAAGGCATGCCGCAAGAATAGTATTAATAAATGGTAGATTAATCAAAAATGTAGGGGTCGAAAATTTAGAATTAAAAGGAAGCTGGACAAACACATATAATCACCACGGCAGTTTTGAAGATGATTACGGTTGGAACGCTATTGGTATGCATAGAGTTGTAAATTCCTGGGTAAGAAATATCACAAGTAACAAAATGGGAACGGATATTGATATGGGTAATGTTGGATTTTGCACTATACGGAATATAAAAACCATTGGATATAAAGGTCATAGCGGTATAGGTCTTTCACATTCGTATTCTAATTTGGTGCAGAACTATACTTTATTTGTTTTACGCACCCACACTGTAGGGGTATCAAGTTCATCCAGCGGAAATGTTTTTACAAACATAAAAAACAACTCCAATGGAGCAGGAAGTATAGATTTTCATGGAGCCGGACCAAATAATAGTAATTTGTTCGAAAATAGTACTAATTTACGTATTTCTTCTGGAGGAGGAACCAATAATATGCCTCATGCAGGACATAATAATGTATTTTGGAACATATCGGCAGGACCAAAAACAAAGTATGAGGATATGTTTACCTATGGTCTATACAGTTATAGTGATTATAAAGGACCTAATCAAAATTCGGATTTACATCAATTGTTCCCAAAATCTATATTAGTTGGTATTACTACTGGTAATAACGCCATCCCAATAAAAGTAGATGGTAGCCGAGTAAAAAGAAATAATAATTGGTATTATGTAGATGCTATAGAACAAAATGTTACTCCTAGATCAGTATACAGAGAACAAGTTGTAACTTCATCAATATCTAAAAAAGAGGGGGCTACAAATCCAAAAAGCCAACTCTCTTCTAATACCTTAGGTGTTTTTCCCAACCCCTTAACCCAAACAGATATTTTATCAATTAATATAGGAGCCCCTTTTGTTGAGAACTCAAAAATAGAAGCTACTTTATTAGATTTGACAGGAAAACAAATAAAATCTTTTAAAGGTTTAAAACCTGATTCAAATCAGACAATAGTGCTAAAAAAATGGAATGTTGCTATAGAACCAGGTATATATATGCTTAAAATTCATATCGATCAAAATTCTTTTGTGAAAAAAATTGTTTACCATAATTTTTAAAATATACCTTATTTTGAAGAATTAAGTTTTCTGTAATCATTCCTTTTTTTATTTACAAATTACTAGGATTAAACCAAAAAAAACACATTAATAAAAAACACCTTTAAGGAATCCTTAAAGGTGTTTTAAGCGTTTAACAAGAGATTATAAAGTTAATTTGCTTGTACTTGTATCGCAGTTAGCTCGGCTGTTTTTACAGTTTTTACAATTCTCGCAGCAATCTTGTATGGGTCTCCATTAGAAGCTGGACGACGATCTTCTAACCATCCTTTCCATCCATTCTCAACTGTAATAATAGGAATTCTTATAGATGCGCCCCTATCAGAGATTCCATAAGAGAATTCATGAATTGATTGAGTCTCGTGATCTCCGGTTAATCGTTGATCATTGAACTCTCCATATACTGCGATATGTTCTTTGGTAACAGGTCTAAAAGCTTCACATATGGTTTCGTATATCTCTTTAGAGCCACATGTTCTCAATGTTTCATTAGAAAAGTTAGCGTGCATACCAGATCCATTCCAGTCCCCTTTTATAGGTTTAGGATGATACTCAATGTAATATCCATACTTTTCCGTTAATCGATCTAATAAATAACGTGCTATCCAGATTTCATCACCTGCTTTTTTAGCACCTTTAGAGAATAATTGAAATTCCCACTGTCCACTGGCAACTTCTTGATTGATTCCTTCAAAATTAAGTCCGGCATCTATGCAAAGATCTGCATGTTCCTCTACAAAATCCCTACCATGAGTATTTCTTCCTCCAACAGAACAATAGTACATTCCTTGAGGTCCTGGGTATCCTCCAACAGGAAAACCTAATGGTAACTGTGTATTTTTGTCCATAATAAAGTATTCTTGCTCGAAACCAAACCAAAAATCTCCATCATCATCAATAGTAGCTCTGGCATTAGATTCATGCGGAGTACCATCAGCATTTAATACTTCGGTCATTACTAAATATCCATTTCTTCTGGTAGGATCAGGATATATAGCCACTGGTTTTAATAAACAATCAGAAGAACCTCCTTTAGCTTGTTTCGTAGAACTCCCATCAAAAGACCAAATTGGGCAATCTTCTAGTTTTCCACTAAAATTATCTTCAATTTTAGTTTTACTTCTTAAGTTGGCTGTTGGTTTGTATCCATCTAGCCAAATGTATTCTAGTTTAGCTTTACTCATAGTTAATCCTTATATATAACGTTGAACTTTTACAGGTGTAAAATTAGTTTTATTTTATATTAGCCTAAAAAAAACAGGGGTTAAATATAGTTTTGCATTACTATTTTTATTGTAACCCTATTTTTTTGACGGGTATTTTTGATTTTCGTTAAATTTTAATGACATTTGCTTTAAGATTAATAATAAAAACTTCGTTTATTTTTACATTAAATTAACTTAATTATGTCTACACTTAGATTTCAAGCCTTAAAGGAAACGTTAAATCGTGATTATGTGATGGTTAACGAATCAGAACGTCGTTCTGTGTTATTTGGAGAAAATGTTTTTAATCAAACAGCGATGTTGCAATGTTTGACTAAGGATGCATATAATAGTGTTATGAACGCTGTAGAGCACGGATCAAAAATAGATAGAAGTATTGCAGATCAAATTGCCTCTGCTATGAAAGATTGGGCGTTATCCAAAGGAGTTACGCATTATACACATTGGTTCCAGCCACTTACAGGTGCAACAGCAGAAAAACACGATGCCTTTTTTGAAACAATTGGCAATGGTCAGGCAGTAGAGAAATTTGGAGGAGGTCAATTAGTCCAACAAGAACCTGATGCTTCTTCTTTTCCAAATGGAGGAATTCGTAACACATTCGAAGCAAGAGGTTATACAGCTTGGGATCCTACTTCTCCTGCATTTATTTACGGTACTACTTTATGTATACCAACTGTTTTTGTGGCATATACGGGAGAGGCTCTGGATTATAAAACTCCTTTACTTAGGGCATTGCAAGCAGTAGATGGGGCAGCAACAGCGGTTGCTAAGTATTTTGACAAGAATGTAAAAAAAGTAAGCGCTTCTTTAGGTTGGGAACAAGAATATTTCTTGATTGATAGGGCATTAGCAGAATCAAGACCTGATTTGGTAATGACAGGAAGAACTCTTCTGGGGCATTCTGCTGCAAAAGGGCAGCAACTAGATGATCATTATTTTGGTAGTATTCCTGTTAGGGCATTATCATTTATGAGCGATTTAGAAACTGAATGTATGCTATTAGGAATTCCTGTAAAGACCAGACATAATGAGGTGGCTCCTAATCAATTCGAATTAGCGCCGATTTATGAAGAAACCAATTTAGCCGTAGATCATAATTCGCTACTTATGGATATTATGGATAAAGTAGCAATAAGACATAATCTCACAGTGTTATTACATGAAAAACCGTTTGCAGGCGTAAATGGATCAGGTAAGCATAACAATTGGTCTTTAAGTACAGATACGGGAGTTAATCTTTTGAGTCCGGGGAAAACTCCAATGAGTAATCTACAGTTTTTGACATTCTTTATAAATACAATAAAAGCAGTCAATGAGTATGAAGAATTAATGAGAGCAGGAATTGCTTCTGCCAGTAACGATCATCGATTAGGAGCAAATGAAGCGCCTCCTGCAATTATGTCTGTATTTATTGGAGAACAATTAACGGCAGTGCTAAAAGAGTTAGAAGGGGTTACAGATGGTAAATTATCTCCAAAAGAGAAAACAGATCTTAAACTTAATGTAGTAGGAAAAATACCAGAAATTCTATTAGATAATACGGATCGTAACAGGACTTCTTCTTTTGCATTTACCGGAAATAAATTTGAATTTAGAGCAGTGGGGTCTAAAGCCAATTGTGCAAACCCTATGACAATTCTAAATACAATAGTTGCTAAGCAGCTTAAAGAATTTAAAAAAGAGGTAGATACTCTTATTGATGCTAAAGGTCTTAAAAAAGATGAAGCTATTTTTAATGTATTAAGAGAATACATTAAGGAATCAAAAAATATTCTTTTTGAAGGGAATGGGTATGATGAAGCTTGGGAAAAAGAAGCAGAAAAAAGAGGGTTAAGTAATAATAAGACAACTCCCGATGCATTGAAAGCGAAAGTGTCTGATAAGACACTAGATCTTTTTGATGAAATGGCCGTAATGAACAAAATCGAGGCAGAAGCTAGGTATGAAATAGAGATAGAGGAATATGTGATGAGAATTCAGATTGAAGGAAGAGTGCTAGGTGATATAGCTAGAAATCATGTGATCCCAACTGCAATTAAATATCAAAATATGTTAATCAATAATGTATTGGGATTAAAAAAACTCTACGAAAAAGAATTTAAAAAATATGCAAAAGAGCAAATGGAGATTATAGAAGAGATTTCGATGCATATTGATAAAATAAATACTCAAGTAAATAAAATGACAGGTGAGCGAAAGAAAGCAAATAAACTTACTGATCCAGAAAAGAAAGCAGCGGACTATTGTGACAAAGTGAAACCTTTATTTGATAAGATACGATATAGCTGCGATAAATTAGAATTATTAGTAGATGATGAATTATGGCCTCTAACAAAGTATAGAGAATTACTTTTTACTAGATAAGTGGTAAAAAGAAACCGGGAAATTAGACTAAAATAGTTTATTTATTTTCATAACTATCAGAAAGCTTTATATAATGATCTGTGTTTTGAAATTAATATACTGATATCCATTTTGTTTTGACTCTTGTCTCTGGCAGTGAAGTGATCTTGATTCAAAAGTTTCGGATACTAATTATTTTCAATAAAAACTTTTTAAAAAGATTGTATTGAAAGATTCCTGATAAAAAGAAAGTGCTTGATTCTTCAGGCACTTTTTTTTTGACATCTTTTTTTAAGGGGATTTCAAAGGTTATTGGGAATTTTTATCAAACTCTCGGACATTTGCGATCCGAAAAGCCTTCGAAATATTCTGTTTAAAAGATTTTTATATGGATAATGAAGTAAGAATTGACTGACTAAAAACATTTTTGTTTAATTTTTAACAAAATATTAAATAATGTTAAATCGTTCTATATCACATATAATACCTTTAATACTAAGGTTTTACCGTAACACCTTTCATCGAATTATTAAAGAATATGTAAAAGCTACCTTAATATTTTCCTAAATTTGAATACATACTACCACCCAGTATTCCCCAAATATTTTAGTGAAAAAAGGAAAAGGAATTAATGTTTAGTTACGTTTTTATACACCCCCAAAATTGTTTAACATTTAAATTATTAATCAATTTTAATATATAATTCGTATGAAAAAAGTAGTTTTTAGTCTAGCAGCTTTATTGAGTGCAACCATGATGATCGCACAATCAAATTCAAGTAATGTAGATCAATCAGGCGACAATAACTCGGCAGATATTACTCAGGTTGGCCTGTCTAATACTTCAGAGACCATTCAGGTTGGTGTAAGTAATAGTGCAGAAGCCGTGCAGGGAAGTGAAAATTTTGCTTCAAGAAATGGAATTGTTACCCAAAAGCAAACGGGAGATAAAAATGAAGCTTTTGCTCGTCATGAAGAAGACAATAATGAAGTCTCTCAAGAACAAACCGGAAATGGGAATAATGTTTCGGTAACGCAGAATCTATTAAGTTTTGGTGGCGATAATTTTGCAATTCAACTTCAGGAAGGGGATAGAAATGCAGCAACTATTTCTCAAGAAGGTCAAGGTTTTTTTGGAGAAGGAGTATTAAACCAAGCAGGTCAAGTACAGTTTGGAAATGATAATACAGCAAGTACATCTCAAGAAGGTGAAGAAAATTATAGTTTGATAGTCCAAAGTGGTAATGAAAATATGGGAACACTAACGCAAGTTGGGGATCGTAATTATGGAGAGCATAGACAAACAGGAGATGCTAATATGATGGAAGCAGAACAATGGGGCACTGATAATGTAGTGTATCAAGATCAGATAGGAGATGGTAATACAGCAACTTCTTTTCAAGGAAGTTCTTTTTTCGAATCAAGAGGTGGATATGTAGATCAAATCCAGATCGGAAATGAAAATACTGCTTTTGCTCAGCATGAGGAAGATAGTAATGCAATAATTCAATATCAAGAAGGAGATGGCAATGCAGCTTCAGCAACGCAAAACTTAGCGTTTTTTGGAGGAGAAAATGAAACTCGTCAGATTCAGTTAGGAAATGGAAATGTAGCTACAGCAACTCAAGAAGGAGATTCAGGAATCTTTGGAGAAGGAAATGTAGTTTTTCAAGGACAACGCGGAGATGAAAATACAGCTATTAGTGAGCAAAATGGGGCGACTAATATAAGTGATATTTTACAGTTAGGTGATATGAATTATGCAAAGGATACGCAGTTTGGAACGGGGAACTCTACTTTTGTTACGCAAACAGGAACTTCTCATAGCAGCATTATTTTACAAAACGGAACAGGAAATTCTGCAATAGTTACACAAACAGGTACTGCAGTTGAAAACCCATAAGAAAATAATTATACAATAAGTAATATTGAAGAGTTATGCTAAATCTTTAGCATAACTCTTTTACTCATCTTAAAACCTTATAACTGATGAAAAATAAAATCTGTTTTTTTATTGTAGTATTAAGTGTATTTACTTTAGAAAGTATATATGCTCAAAACATAGACAATGAGGAAGAAGTATCAATAGAGAATGAAGATAGGTTTATTTCTATTAGTCAAATAGAAAATTTGTCTATTACATCGTTACAAGGAAGCCATACAGGTGGAAATTCTATATTTATTAAGCAAATAGGAGAAGAGAATACAGTGTTGTATACCGGTGTTGGGCAATCTTCAGACATTCGCATAAGTCAAAAAGGAGAAAGAAACTTAATAGATATTAATGAAGCGGCCAGAGAAGTTGAAAAAAATATAATTCAATTAGGAAGTGATAATACAGTAGTTGATTTTTCTTTTAATGCAGATATTTCTACCAATTTAGAAATTATACAAGAAGGAGATCAGCATTATTTCGAACGGTTTGGTACAAATGAGTTATCTAAAAACTTAAAATTCAAGATGACTGGAAATGCACGAACTATAATTGTTAGGAGTTTCTAATTAATGAAATACCTTTTTATGAAGACCTTAATGATTATTTCGATATTTTCTATAACTTCATATATGCATGGTCAGTTTACTAATACAGATGTAATTGCTAAAATTAAAACGGAAAGAATTGATGATATAGTCTCAATTACTGCAGAGGGAATAAATACCACAGAAGTATATAAAAGTTTACGATATGTGTTTTCTGTTTTTAGAACAGATGCTACTAATAATGTGTCTAAAAATAATCAAGAAGGAAGATTTACATTAGAGTCTAATGAACAAAAAAAACTTTCATCAACTTCAATAGGCATAGATAAGAGTGATAAAGTAGTGGTTCTTTTACTTATCTATGAAGAGGATAAAATTGTGGGAAAAGATAGATTAGTTTTTCATGAAAAAGAAAATAAAAATGAGGAAGAAGTAAGTAATCCTGATGATGGAATAGAATTAAGAGGAATTGTTATTGAAGAAACAAAGACTAAACCAGGAAAAGATTTTTATGATTTTTTCTATACTTCATATACACTAAATAGGATTAATGGAGTAAAGATTGTTGGCGTTTATGAGAAGTTGAGTTTCGGAAGAAGTACAATTATTCAAGTCAAAATAGAAGATAACCTTATACACGAATTTTTAGGGAAACCCGACCTAGAATATTTGGAACAAATGTCTAAAACCGCCATACGCAAAGTATATAAATATTTTAAAAACCTTAAAAACCAAAAAAATAGCATTTTTCAATATTAACCATTACAATATATTATACAAGAATGAAGTCAACCATCGTCACACTAACACTTCTTTTTGCAGTGTATACCTATAGTTTTAGTCAGGACTTGGTGTACAGACCAAAAAATCCAGCTTTTGGAGGAGATACTTTTAATTATCAATGGTTGTTAAGCTCTGCAGAATCTCAGAACACACTTACAGAAGATACTGATCCGAATGCAGATAGTAGATCTCAATTAGAAAGGTTTACAGAAAACCTAAACAATCAACTACTAAGTCAGATATCCAGAACTTTATTTAATGAGCAGTTTGGTCAGAATGGGCTTACAGAAGGAACGTTTAGTTTCGGAACTTTGTTTGTGGAGATTTTTCCATCTGGAGAAGGGTTGGTAATCAATATTTTGGATACTAATACAGGAGATCAATCTCAAGTAATAATTCCTAATTAATTTTTAATGCGTTATTTATATTACCCAATATTTATAGTGGTTTTATGTCTGCTATTATTGTCTGGATGTGGTACCTATTTTAATCAACCTATAACGATAGAAAAAGCTCGTATCGGAGAAGATACAGAATTTACTCAAACCTTAAGAGATTTTCCGTTACCTAAAGAGCCCATAGTGGTTGGCGTTTATAAATTTAGGGATCAGACAGGTCAATATAAACCTACAGAAGCAGGAAGTACATTTAGTACCGCAGTTACGCAGGGAGCAACAACAATTTTGATAAAAGCACTAGAGGACTCTAAATGGTTTGTTCCTATAGAAAGAGAAAACCTAAGTAATTTATTAAATGAGCGTAATATTATACGTTCCACAAGAAAAGAATATAGAAAAAGTAAAAACCCAAATGAACCACAACTACCACCATTACTATATGCCGGAATAATACTGGAAGGTGGCATCGTTTCATATGATTCTAATATCATAACAGGAGGTCTGGGAGTTAGATATTTTGGAGTTGGTGGTTCCACACAATATAGGCAAGATAGAATTACAGTATATCTTAGAGCAGTATCCACTTCCAGTGGTAAAATTCTTAAAACAGTATATATATCTAAAACAATTTTATCTCAAGCACTCGACGCTAATTTTTTTAGATATGTTAAGTTTAAAAGGCTCTTAGAAGCCGAAACAGGTTTCACAAAGAATGAGCCAGGTCAAATTGCCGTAACCGAAGCTATTGAAAAAGCAGTAGAAGCACTCGTGATTGAGGGGATTGAAGATAAATTGTGGAGTGCGGATGTGTCATCAGAGAAAATTGACACCTTGATTTCTGAGTATAATATAGAAAAAAACGAAGCTCGGAATACAGGACTATATGAGCGATATTTTAAAGAAAGAAGAGGAGAAAAAACGCTGTTTGCTCATGGAGGAATGGCCTTAATAAGTGGGGATTATAAAAATGCAGACCTTTCTTATTCAACAAGAATAGGAGGAAAGTGGTATTTTAATCCATATATAAACTTTAATGCAAGTATCAGTAAATTCGAACTAAGGAATCAAGGAATATTTTCTCAGGGATTCAATGCTATTGATATCAATACAGAATTGACATTATTACCTTTTGAAGAATTAACCCCTTTCTTTTTTGGAGGGTTCGGTACCGCAAATAGGGATGATTTTTCAACTACATTCTTTAAGTTGCAATACGGTGCAGGTATTGAATATTTAGTTTCGGATCATGTCGGAGTTTCATTACAGGCAACTCATAATCTTGTTTTGGGAGATAAATTAGATACCGTAACACAAGGAAAAAGAGATGATCAGTATTTTAATTTTGGACTAGGCCTTAATTGGTATTTTAAAAAACCTTTAAAGATGGAAAAAGAGCTTAGGAAACAAAAACGTAGGGAGCAAAAAGAACTGAAAAAGCTAAAAAAGAGAAATAAGAAGGTAATGGAAAAAGCAAAATCCCAAAAAGGATAAAACCCCATACAAATGAAGAAATATAGGATAGAAATAGTAAGTGTAATGATGCTATTAATTTTTGCAGCTTGCAGTGAAGACACTATAGATTTAGAAGGGTTAGGTGCAATAAAAGGTAGAGTTGTTACCGTGGGAACAAATGAACCAATAGAAAATGTAAAAATTTCTACGAACCCCTCATCCAGTACTGTTTTTACAGATGCAGATGGGTTCTATAAAATAGAAAATATGCCTGCCGGGAAATATTCACTATCGGCCCAGAAAGAAGGATTATTAGATCAGTTCGAGGGAGTTACCGTAATTACAGATACCGAAATAGAAATTGTTTTCGAGATGGATATCGAAACTGCAGGAAATAAACCTCCTGATGCAGCAATCTTGGATACACCCATAGACAATGCCGTGAATCAACCAATAAATGTTAAGTTGGTATGGTCAGGTACCGATCCGGATAATGATAAACTCATGTATAGTGTAAAACTTAGGAATGATGAAAATACAGAAGTACAGATTTTTAATAATATCGTAGATACGACATATACCCTTACAAATCTTTCTTATAGCGTAAAGTATTTTTGGCAAGTAATAAGTAGTGATGGAATAAATGATCCTGTAAACAGTACTACATTTGCTTTTGAAACCATGTCTCCTCCAAACAATAGAATTCTTTATACACGATCTGTCGAGGGTAATGGTGTGATTTATTCTGCTAATGAACAAGGAGAAACCGAAATTAGACTTACCCCAGAATCAAAAAACAGCTTCAGACCACGAAGAAATATAAATGCAGGTAAGGTTGCTTTTTTACAATCTCAGGGAGCCAGTACACATTTATTTACAATGAATGAAGATGGTACCGAAATAAAAAAAGTAACTTCTACGGTCGCTGTTTCTGGTTTTAATTTAGAAGAAATAGATTATTCCTGGTCGGATAATGGGGCGAAATTATTATTCCCTAATCAGGATAAATTGTATAGTATTAATGCCGATGGTAGTGGTCTTTCTTTACTATATAAAACTACGAATGGTCATTTGATTACCGAAGTTGATAAGAATGATGCAACAGGTATTATTGCTTTAAAAACGAATAACTTAGATGGATATGAGGTTGAGGTTTTTACAATTAATACTTCTGGAGATGTATTAGAAACAGTACTTTCTTCAGTATCTGGAGCTGCCGGAGGTATAGATATCTCCATAGATGGGTCTAAATTGTTGTATACCTATGATGTTTCAGAATTCGAAAGTAGTAGCTATAGACGATTAGATTCTCATATATTTATATATGATTTTGTAGATGATTCTATAACAGATATTTCAGCTCAAAAACCAGCAGGGACCAATGACCTAGATGCACGATTTTCTCCAAATGAAGCCAAGGTACTTTTTACCAATACATCTAATGACGGAATATCGCAAAAAAACATACAAATGATAGCCATACAAGAACTAGCAGGTAGAGCAAATCTAATAGAGAATGCTGCTATGGGAGATTGGGAATAAGATATTTTAAAATTCTGAATTCCGAATTCTGAATTTCGAGTATATTTGCGCTTTATTATACGTATAATACTACCATAATGAGTCAAGAAATAAGCAAGCGCTACGCACAGCGTGGAGTTTCTGCATCTAAGGAAGATGTACATAGTGCAATTAAGAATATAGATAAAGGACTGTTTCCAAAAGCGTTTTGCAAAATAGTACCCGATTATCTTACGGCAGATGATAAGTATTGTTTGATTATGCATGCAGATGGAGCAGGAACTAAATCATCTTTGGCATATATGTATTGGAAAGAAACAGGAGACGTTTCTGTATGGAAAGGAATAGCCCAAGATGCACTGATCATGAATATTGACGATTTACTATGTGTAGGAGCTACAGATAACATTATGTTATCCTCTACGATTGGTAGAAATAAAAATCTGATTCCGGGAGAAGTAATCTCTGCTATTATTAATGGTACAGAGGAGTTACTAGAGGAACTAAAAAACTTTGGGGTTACTATTCATTCTACAGGAGGTGAGACAGCAGATGTGGGAGACCTGGTACGAACAATTATTGTAGATTCTACAGTAACTGCCAGAATGAAAAGAGAAGATGTAATTGATAATGCCAATATAAAAGAAGGAGATGTAATCGTAGGGTTGGCGTCTTTTGGTCAGGCTACCTATGAAACAGCATATAACGGAGGTATGGGAAGCAATGGATTAACTTCTGCTCGCCATGACGTATTTAGCAAAATACTGGCCGAGAAATATCCAGAGAGTTATGATGCTGCCGTTCCGGCTGATTTGGTATATTCCGGGAACACTAATTTAACTGATACTGTAAAAGATGCTCCGATTGATGCAGGAAAACTAGTATTGTCTCCAACAAGAACGTACGCACCAATTATAAAACAAATACTATCTAAGTTTGATAGCAGAAGCATTCATGGAATGGTACATTGCAGTGGTGGTGCACAAACCAAGATTTTACATTTTATAGACAACCTACATATCATCAAAGATAATTTGTTCGATGTTCCTCCTTTGTTTAAACTAATACAGGAAAACTCAGGTACAGATTGGAAAGAAATGTATCAGGTGTTTAATATGGGACATCGTATGGAATTGTACGTTTCTCCAGAGGTGGCAGAAGAGATTATATCAATTTCTAAAAGCTTTAATGTAGATGCTCAGATTGTTGGTAAGGTAAAAGCTTCTGATGAAAAGAAGCTTACTATTACTAGTGAGTTTGGAACGTATACCTATTAATCAGAATTTCATAAGGTCAATTTGTTATACTTTTCCTTAAGCATAGCTAATTTTGGATGAATGTATAGTTTACAAAAAGGTTTTTCGGGATCACTAAAATAATAATTGAGAAGTTCTTTTCTAGAAGATTGGAATTCTTTGAAAGGAATTATTTGAGTAATCAATGGATCGTTAAATTCTTTTTGGAGTTCCTTAAGAATGATTTCAATATTTTTCTTGTCCGATACTGAGAAATAGTAGATAGCACTTCTATATTTTTTTCTAAAACTATGATTTGATGTGCTCTTATGTGTATGTAGATGAATTTCTATAAGATCTCTAAGAAGAATTATTTTTGGTTCATATTGTACTATCACTGCCTCGGAAAAATAATTATTTTCGTTATCACTTTTAATATATCCTTGTGTTACTTTGTGAATACCCTTCAATGATTGAAAAACAGCTTCCGTACACCAATGACAACCGCCGCCAAGGCCAATTTTTAAGATTTCTGACATACTGTTTATATTATACGATTTACGCATAAAACTCTCTATACGAACTTCTTATCCATAAATCGTATTGCAGGTGTAAAATACGTAGATTTTTTATTTTCAGAATAGGATGAGTTATGCTAACTTCTCGGATTTCTATAAACTAACGGGTTTTTGGTTGATAAATAAGATCGGTGGGTTCGTAATTTAATCTCATAGCATAAATAACCTTGTGTAAGAAAAAAGATGTGATTACTTTTATTTCTTTATTTGGTTACAATAATAGATAGAAATTCATGTCAGAAATAACAAAGTTTTATAGCTTGGCGCATATAAGTATTTCCCTAATAGGAGGCATACTATTATTGGCTATATGGTATAATATCAGAAAACGTTTCCGGCAATTTCTGGAAGAAGATGATTCTCAAAAAAGAATTGATAAAGGGTTATTATATTTGAGCGTTGCCCTTTTTATTTGGGTATTTTCCGGAACTTGGATTTATTTGGGAAACTTATATGATTATACCGATACTATTGTATACGATGTAGGCTATAGTTTTTTCTCCGTAATTAATACATTGGCATTACTACTGGCATTGTTTTATTTTGATTTTGCACCACAGTTTTTATATAAAAACAAACGAAACACCTTGATATTGATATCAATAGCCGTCACAGTATCTGTTATCACATTTTTATTAATTCAGTCATATAAAGATAATCCTATTATTGGTGGAGTACGCATTGGAAGTATTCCAGATTTAATTTTCTCTTGTTTTCTGACCTATTTGCTCATTGTTTCGTTTTATAAAACATTTATGAATAGGGGATTAGGGTTGGTTTCTATTATTTCTGTCCTTGCATTTTTATTTATGTTATTTTCACAAGTACCAGATGTTTTTGTAACTATAGGTGAGGAGTTATACATACATTTGATAAAGATTGTGGCAAAGACCACTTTTATTTCAATTTTTCTGGTGTTAGCAACCAGTTGGGTGATACAATTGGCATTAACGCCAAAACCCAGTGAAATGACCATCCAGTTTTTAGATTGGTCTTTGGTAAAGATTACAATCCCTTCTAAGGAAATTTATGACCAAACGATTGATTTTGGATCTAAAACGACACAATATAAAAATCTATTGAAATTTGCTGTAAAACGAAAATATGGTGATGGAGAATCACAATATGTACTAGTAAACTCAGGAGGAGAAATTAAAAGTCAAACATATCTAAGTAGGATTATAGAAAATATCAATTCGATTCTTCGATTAGATGAAATCTCGCATTTAGAAAGAAAGGATTTGTTTACATTTATGGGACAAGGAAAATATAGACTTCGGGTGATTCCAGAAAATATTAGTATCGATAAAACTTTGTTGGAGGAGTTCCAAAAAACAATGTAAGGTGGCCATTTGATCAAAGCGTATGCGCTCCCGCTAGTTTTCAAAACTAGTGGCGTTCCGAGTAAGATGAAAGGTTTTTCAAGCAGAGCGATTCTGATGCTTTTCCAAAGTTTATTATAGAGTATTAATTTTTTACACCCCTGACATGCTTTGTCCAAAGCGCCGATACATTTGTAGTATTAATAATTTAAACATACGATACAAATGAAAAATGCAGTTAATTGGTTTGAAATTCCAGTACATAATTATGAACGAGCTAAAAAATTCTATTCAGAAGTTTTAGAGGCCGAAATTATCGATCATCATATGGAAGATAAAAACATGAAATATGGGATCTTTCCGTATGATATGGAAAATCATAAAGTCGGTGGGGCCATTGTACAAATGGAAGGGGTGAATCCCTCTATGGATGGGTCTACCGTATACCTAAATGGAGGTGATGATTTAGCTGTTCCATTATCCAGAGTCGAAGCCGCTGGGGGAAAAGTTCTTATGGGAAAAACGGATATCCAGGAAAATGGTTTTATTGCTCAATTCACGGATACAGAAGGAAACCGTGTTGCACTCCATTCTATGGGGTAAGATAAAATTAATAATATAGCGAATCCTAAGGGGGTTCGCTACCTTTGTTTTCTATGTCACAATTATCAAGACTCATAGCGATACTTACCTTGTTAAAATCCAAACGGATAGTAACCGCCCCCGAATTGGCAAAAAAATACGAGGTAAGTGTTAGAACTATTTATAGAGATATCCGAAAACTAGAAGAAGCCGGAGTTCCCGTGTATACCATCGAAGGAAGAGGGTATAGTTTAGTTGATAATTATACGGTAGCACCAGTTCAATTTACAGAGAAACAAGCTAATGCCCTGATTACCGCACAGCATATTATTAATCAGTCTAAGGATTTATCTTTTGTAAATGATTTTAATGAGGCTTTGACAAAAATAAAATCTGTTTTTAGAACATCGATTCAGGAAAAAAGTGAACTTCTTAGTGATAAGATCCATATTTTTAATTGGACGTATGAAGACCTGACAAGTAATGCCTTATCCGAAATTCAATTAGCAATTACCAATTTTAATTTTATAGAGATTAGTTATCAGAAAGCAAATGATAATGTCACTTCTTTTAGAAAAATTGAACCTTGTGCGATGTATTCTATGGAAAATAAATGGATATTAATCGCTTGGTGTCACCTGAGAAGTGATTTAAGAGCTTTTCGGATTGATAGGATTAAGCGCTTTAAAATTTTGCAAGAACAATTCGAGGATAGAAAGTTCGACATCCAAAAATACTTTGCTTCTTGTCCTTATAAAGATAAATAATGGGTGTCATATTCTATACCTAGGTTTTTATTGTTACATAGTTAAGTTACTATAATGATCAAAGAAAAATGTACAAACCAGTCAGGTTTCTAAAACCTGACTGGTTTAGATGTGCCCTATTTTTTCCTTAAACCCGATTATGTATTGGAACTTCGTAATGAAGCTTTCAAGTGCGATAAAAACTAGTGTTTTCTTAGTTTTATCATAGCACCTTTATGGTTAAATTAAAAAATACAGCAACGCATTAGTTTTTGAAGTAATTGGAGGTTGTAATAGATTTTCTAATGCATAAAGCAGGGTTAAAGAAAGAGAGCTCTGGACAATGCCAAGTGGATAGAAAGAGGAGTGTTTAGTATATATATTGTATCAACGGTATTATAAACTTATAATAGAAATGAGTTGTTAATCTTTTAGTAATCAATATTGTTATTATTTGTGACTGTCTGTATACGGGGAACAAATTGATATAAATTACTATTTTTTGGAACGATGTTTTTAATTGTGGTGTAACAATTCATGCTTTGTGTTTATGTATAATTTAAAATACTAAACATGAACCTAAATTACCTGGAAGAGAAAGAAATCGAAAAAGAATTTTTAGGACATCCAAAAGGACTGGTATATCTGTTTTTTGCAGAACTATGGGAGCGTTTTTCTTTTTATGGAATGAAAGCACTATTGGTGCTATATATGACCAAGCATTTATTGTTTTCGGATAATAAATCCTTTGGTGTGATGGCAGCGTATATGTCCTTAGTATATGTAACACCGATGATTGGTGGGATATTGGCGGATAAATATATGGGATACCGAAAATCAATTATCTTGGGAGGTGTATTAATGGCATTAGGGCATTTTTTCTTAACAATTGAGATTCCAATATTCTTTTATGGTTCTTTGGCGCTCATCATTGTGGGAAATGGTTTTTTTAAACCTAATATTTCTACCATGCTTGGCTCTTTATATAAAAAAGGAGATCAGAGAAGGGATTCTGCTTTTACCATATTTTACCTAGGAATAAATCTTGGAGGTGCTATTGCACCCCTACTATGTGCATTACTGGCAGAAGTGTATGGTTGGCATTATGGATTCTTACTCGCAGGTATCGGTATGTTAGCCGGGTTATTGGTTTTTAAAGGAGGAATTAATAAAAACATTTTTGGAGATAAAGGCTTGGTTCCAGATCCAGATACTTATCACAAGAAAAAATATGGTTTGAATCAAGGGCAGAGAATTCAGGTATTAGCGTGGTTATCAGTTCCTGTTTTTGCATTGATTGTACGATTTAATGAATTCGAGCATTATTTAGTGTGGATAGTATCTCTTTTCTTATTGGTGTACATTGGTTATATTCTAACAACGGTGAGTATTAAAGAAAGGGGAAGATTATATGTGGCAGTTTATTTTACAGTTTTGTATGCGTTATTCTCAGCAGTGTTTGAGCAAGCTGGTAGTTCATTAACTCTATTTGCAGATAGAAGTGTCAATCTTATAGGTATCAATGCAGCGCAAACCAATAGTATTAACTCTACCTGGATAGTGATACTAGCAGTTCCATTTGCTTTATTGTGGACGTTTTTAAGCAAACGAAAAATAAATCCTAATTCTGCAATTAAATTTGGTTTGGGAATGCTGTTTTTGGGATTGGGTTTTGTGATTTTCGGAATGTCTGCTCAGGAATTGGATCAGTATGCCAGAACTCCTATGTTTTATTTGATCTTAGGATACTTTGTACTTACTGTTGGGGAATTATTCTTATCTCCGATAGGGCTATCTAAAATCACGGAGTTGTCACCACTTAAGTATATTACTTTTATTATGGGAGTGTGGTTGTCTGCTAATTTTTACGGACATTTCTTCGCAGGAAAGATAGCTAAGTTAACGACGGTGAATGAAGGAGAAGAAAGCTTGTTTTCTGAAGGTGTTCTAGGGTATATTACAGAAACAATTACTGGTTTGTCTAGTGCTGCAATACAAGGAGGTTCGGAATCATTGCAGCAATTATACTCGTATGTGTCCGTATATGCTAGTTTTGGTGTCATTACGATTGGAATTGGAGTATTGGCTATTGTAGTTTCGCCATTGATAAAAAGATTAATGGATGGGGTGCATTGATGGTTTGACTTAAAAAAACAAAACCCGTGTATGATATTTATATACACGGGTTACGAGATTCTAATTTGAAATAAAGTTGTTATATACCGTAATTAATTTTTTATAATCTTTTTGATAAGAGTTTGTCCATCTGGAAGTGTTGCCTTGATAGTGTAATATCCTGAATTTAGAGAGGTTATATTAATATTTCCTTCAGATATTCCATTTTTATTTAGGATATCTGTTGTATTCATTAATGCCTTGCCCGTTACATCTAATAAGGAAAGTGATATTTTGCCATTCGTTTTACCAATCAATCTAAAATTCACCAAGTTTTCTGTAGGATTAGGATGTAGTGTTAGCCCAATAGGTTCTGATATTATTTTATCTTGTGTTGGAATATTTGTATTACCATCTGACATTTTAGCATGATGGATTTTAAATCGATTATTACCCAATGATAACCCGTTGCATTGACATTCCTTAATGCCATATTGTTTAAGTGTTTGAGTAGTGATATAACCTGTAGCTACAATATCGGTGTTTTTACTTGTTTTTTTAGAACCAATTTGACTTAGTCTAAATACAAGCTCTGTTGATTTTGATTGATGATCAGAAATCATTTCTGCAGTACCATTTGAACGAATGGAAATTAATTTACCTTTCTGCTTAGCACTATATAATTGAAATGTTCTATTATCATTGTTTTCTACTATCCAAAAATAGAACCCACTGTCTTTGTTATTGAGCTTGTCAATGCCTAAAGTGCCATCTATACGTTCATAAACATATTGGTTTGTATCGGTATCGATTTCAATCAGATATAATCCTTTTGTTTGAGTTTTTGAAGATGAAATTGATGGATGCTGTTTGTGAAAAACCTGTGCTTTCATAGATAAAGAAATCCATAGTACACATAATACACCTAATGCGATTTTTTTATATTTTTTTATCATAATTTCTAATATTAAAGGTGAATACGTAAAATATAAGAGTTTACTGGTGAAGTAAACTCTTAACGCTTCGACTTTATCAGAGCTTCTAATTCGGCATTATCTTTCTTTAAAGAAGCTATTTCTTTCTCCATTCTGATTAGATGTAAATAGATAGTTTCTATATTTTCTACAGATTTAGTAAGCACTTCTGGTAAGTCAAGACCTTTTTCAACCACTTCTTTCTCTGTAGGCATATTAGGTAAGTGATGATACTCTTTTACATAAGACTCTAATTCTAGTAGAGGTTGGATTTTATATTCTTTAGTAAAAACATAGTCAGGAAAACTTCTAGCTGAGGAGATGATGGAGTTAGTTTTAATGGTTCCGATTACCTGTAGGCTTTCTGTAGGAGTGGTAGTACCTATACCAACATTTCCGTTACTTCTATCTATTGTTACTGTAGTTCCAGTTCCAGGATCTCCAGAATTACTACCAATTTTGAATTTATCATTGTCACTATTATCGATACCCATCGACCATCCACCAATTCCTGCTATATCCCAAGAGATATAAGGATCTCCAGATGATTCTCCAGCCACTCTAGTAGCTATTATTGCATGTCTATCATTTAGGTTGTCTGAATTGTATACTAATATTCCATTTGAATCCGCTCGAGAATTATCAGAAGCTTTAATACTTAGTTTTGCAGTTGGTGTGTTTGTTCCAATTCCGACATTTCCATTAAGAAAACCTAATTCTGCGGGAGCAGGAAGATTAATAAGTTCAGAACCATCTCCAATAAATTTTGTAGCAGCAACATTTCCTATTACTTCTAGTTTTTGGGTAGGGCTTATTGTACCAACACCAACATTTCCGTTACTTCTATCTATTGTTACTGTAGTTCCAGTTCCAGGATCTCCAGAATTACTACCAATTTTGAATTTATCATTGTCACTATTATCGATACCCATCGACCATCCACCAATTCCTGCTATATCCCAAGAGATATAAGGATCTCCAGATGATTCTCCAGCCACTCTAGTAGCTATTATTGCATGTCTATCATTTAGGTTGTCTGAATTGTATACTAATATTCCATTTGAATCCGCTCGAGAATTATCAGAAGCTTTAATACTTAGTTTTGCAGTTGGTGCGTTTGTTCCAATTCCGACATTTCCATTAAGAAAACCTAATTCTGCGGGAGCAGGAAGATTAATAAGTTCAGAACCATCTCCAATAAATTTTGTAGCAGCAACATTTCCTATTACTTCTAGTTTTTGGGTAGGGCTTATTGTACCAACACCAACATTTCCGTTATTGGTAATTGCCATCATATATCCACTATCACTTGCTATACTAAAGCCTCCTTCTGGAGTAATTGTTCCTGTAGCTCCGGAGCGTAAAAACCAATTTCCTCCATTAGTGGCAGAGTTACTTATTTTTACTGCGGCGGCGGCTCCATGTAGAGATGATTCAGATCCACTCAGATGAAGGAGTGCTGTTGGATTGTCAGTTCCAATTCCAACATTCCCATTCAGGAAATCTAATTCTGTAGAACCAGGAAGGTTAATAAGTTCAGAACCATCTCCAATAAATTTTGTAGCAGCAACATTTCCTATTACTTCTAGTTTTTCCGTAGGGCTTATTGTACCTATACCAACATTTCCGTTATTGGTAATTGCCATCATATATCCACTATCATTTGCTATACTAAAGCCTCCTTCTGGAGTAATCGTTCCAGTAGCTCCAGAGCGTAAAAACCAATTTCCTCCATTAGTGGCAGAGTTACTTATTTTTACCGCGGCGGCGGCTCCATGTAGAGATGATTCAGATCCACTCAGATGAAGGAGTGCTGTTGGATTGTCAGTTCCAATTCCAACATTCCCATTCAGGAAATCTAATTCTGTAGAACCAGGAAGGTTAATAAGTTCAGAACCATCTCCAATAAATTTTGTAGCAGCAACATTTCCTACTACTTCTAGTTTTTCTGTTGGAGACGTAGTGCCAATACCCATGTTCCCGGTACTGGTGACTGACATTGTATATGCATCTTCCTGATCATTAAAAATTTGTGCGCTCAGAGTAAAAGAAGATAGTAAAAGAAATAAACTAAGTATTGTAAGTAAATGAGTGTTTCTAGAAAAGTAAGACCCATTATATATTGACCTTAGCATTTTTCTTGATTTTTCTTGTGTTTTCATAATTGTTAGGTTTTAAGTGTAAGTTTTTGGTTAAAGAATATCCCAAATTAGAATCATTCTTTTGTGATGATATATTCTTACACTAAAAGTAATAGTAGATTTCTGGATATGCTTTTTTTTCGGGGTAGTTTCCTCTATCTACGCTTTGGGTTAACGGGTGGTTTTTCCTGCACTAATGTTTTTAATCCTCTATTTTGTGGTATTTAACAGTTTTTTGAAATTATATATGTTATTTTGAGGTGTATTCTTACTCTTAAAAAAATGACACTAATGTGTAAGTATTTGTTATGCTGTTTCCTATCTTTTTTATTGCCATTTTCATCTTTCTCGTCTGCTATTTTTACATTCCAAATGGAGTTTTTGAGGGATGATACTGATACTGTTAGTCTAAACACAATTTTACATTCAGATTTTCAAGATATGCCCTCCTCAGAGAGTCTAGGTGTAGAAAATGGACAATACTGGTTCAGGGTTACTGTTAAAAAAATAAAGGAAACCAATTCTCTTATGATTCTGCAAATCCCAACTCATAACGTCAATAATGTTATCGTTTATAAAAGGGTAGGAGATTCTTTAGTGTATGTTACAGAAAGTAATGCTGTATTAACAGATACTGAGACAGTAATTGATAGTCGTTTTCCAACTTTCTCTATCAAAGTAAAAAATGAAGCAGAGACGCAATATTATCTCAAAACATATTTTGATAAGGAAGCTAATTTCCCTATACGACTTTATAGTCCAGCTGAATTCTATCGATCTACAGTAAATCATCAAACTTTTACGGGTTGTTATTATGGCTTTTTGTTAGCTATTATTATATGCAACTTGTTTTTTTATGTTAAGCTTAGGGAATATGTTTATTTGTATTATGTGCTATTTCTATGTTCGTATTCTATGGCTATTTTATACCATGACGGATTAATGAATGTATTACTTCCAGCTGGGATACCATTTGATGTGGAGGCTATTGTTCATTGGCTTACAGAAGTAAGTATGTTTATATTTTCCTTTAAGTTTTTAGACCTCAATACTCATGCACCTAGGTTTAAAAAATATGCCATCATACTAGTATTATGTATGACAATAGCCGAAATATTTTATTTTACTACGAGTAATACCACATTTTATTTAATAGCGGATGTTATTGCAATGAGTAGTTTTTTGATTACCTGGGGGGTAAGCTTTTTTGCTATGAGAAAGATCAAATTTGCTCAATTTTATATTATAGGTTACTTTATATTAATAGCTTTTGGGTTTCACTATCTGTTTTCTTACGATTTTGGTTTTCTAGCTAATAATGCACAAACGATTTTCTTAAAAGTCGCTAGCGCCATAGATATGCTTATTTTTACCTACGCTATTTCTTATCGACTCGATATTTTAAACAGAGAACAAGAAAGATTGATTCTGGAATTACGTAAGTTGTTGGCAGTTAATAATAGCAAGAAAGTTGATCCCTTTTATGTACTGTTGGAGGAGAACTCTTGGACTACAAAAGTGCTTACCCTTCAGGAAATAAAGGTCTTAAAGTGTATTAATGAAGGAATGTCAAATCCTCAAATTGCCGAAAAACTTTTTATATCCCGTAATACTGTTAAATTTCATGTTCGAAACATTTATCAAAAACTTGAGGTTCGAAATAGAAAAGAAGTAAATGAAAAGCTTGCGGAATTTCAACAAGGATAAAAAAAATGGCACTACGATTTTATTTCATTGTTGAATTTGACTTCATTTTCAGTATCATCTTCTTTCGTATCTAATAACTCAATGATGTTTTCGTCATTAAATTTCCTTCTTTTTTTTGATAAAATAGAGGTACAGACATTAATGATACCATTATAATGGATATGGTTAAGGTAGTACACCTTAATATTCTTTTGATTCTTCTCATTTGTAAAAAACAGGAATGCAACCAATCCATAAAAATGGAAGCGCTTGCTAAAAAAAGTTTATTGAAAGGTTATTTAGCCTGAGGAGTATTTCTTAAACTAAATGAAAAAGATTTTCTTCACGGTAAAAGAGTGTAGAGTTATGAGAAATAAGGATTTTAATAGTATTAACTAATAAAGTAGCTGTTGAATATTTCTTTAGCGTATCAATGGTATTTCTATTGCGTATTATTGAAAATAAGATTGTTAGACTATTGTGTATATAATATTTTAAAAGAATTACGATAGACTTTTTATTTGAGTTATACCGAAATGAAATAAAGTTTGTATGATTACTCTCATTAACAAGAACTAATACTACAGCTTATTTCGTAGAATAAGGTATTATGTAGTTTGTGTACTCATTAAAGCTGAATAGGGAAATAATGGCTACAAACCAATTCGTAATCAATGATTTATTGTGTGGGTCAAATGATTTTGTCATATACTTTGTAAAGGTGTGTTTTTTTGATTATACTAATAGTGTTAGAATCTGATGAACTGATATGAGCTTTTGACAAAAAAGCTTACTTTTGTAAATTCCATATACAGGATAGATAGAACTATGATTGATAAATTAAATATAGTAAAACAGCGGTTTGATGAGGTAAATGATTTAATCATTCAACCAGATATTATTGCTGATCAAAAGAGGTATATACAGCTTAATAAAGAATATAAAGATCTTAAAGCCTTAATGGAGGAAAGAGAACGATATATTGAGTTAACGGACAATCTTAAGGAAGCTGAAGAAATCATTGCCGATGGAAGTGATGCCGAAATGGTAGAAATGGCAAAAATGCAGTTAGATGAGGCTAAAGAAGAATTACCAGCTTTAGAAGAGAAAATTCGCTTTATGTTAGTGCCTAAGGATCCTGAAGATGCCAAAAACTGTGTAGTAGAAATTCGTGCGGGAACGGGAGGAGATGAAGCAAGTATATTTGCGGGAGATTTATTCCGTATGTATACCAAATATTGTGAAGGCAAAGGATGGAGTACTAGTGTGGTGGATCTTAATGAAGGTACCAGTGGTGGATACAAGGAAATTATTTTCGAGGTTAATGGAGAGGATGTTTATGGAATCTTAAAATTTGAAGCTGGGGTACACCGTGTACAGCGAGTACCACAAACAGAGACACAAGGTAGGGTTCATACCAGTGCAGCTACAGTAATGGTATTGCCAGAAGCCGAAGAATTTGATGTAGAATTGGATATGACTGAAGTTAGAATCGAAAGAACTACTTCTACAGGGCCAGGAGGTCAATCAGTGAATACTACGTATTCTGCGATAAAATTACATCACGAACCAACAGGGATGATCGTAAGTTGTCAGGATCAGAAATCATCTCATAAGAACTTAGAAAAAGCATTAAAGGTATTGCGTTCTCGTTTATATGATATTGAATTAGAAAAGAAGCAAGCTGCTGATTCCGAAAAACGTAAAAGCATGGTGTCATCAGGAGATCGTTCTGCAAAAATTAGAACGTATAATTATCCTCAGGGACGTGTAACGGATCATAGAATTGGATTGACATTATATGATTTAGGTAATATTATTGATGGAGATATCCAAAAGATAGTTGATGAACTTCAGCTAGTTGCCAATACAGAAAAACTGAAAGAATCAAATGAGATTTTTTAGAAAATAGATGCCCTTATAAGTGTATAGCTATTTTGATGTCTATCTTTATAGTAAGATAAATAAAAGAACCTGACTTGTGCTAAATCGAGTCAGGTTCTTTTTTGTGTTGTACTACATTAGAGTTTTGATATTTTTATTGTGTTTTTCGCAGTGTTTGAAGCAATTTCTACAATATACAGGCCTGTAGATAAACTTTCTAATGAAATTTCTCCGGTTGTATTTAAGTTTTTGGATTTTACCATTTTACCATCAATCGTATAAATACTGACACTAAGTGGTTTTGGAGTATTGAATTCAAAAAATAATCTATTGCGAACGGGATTAGGATAAACATCTAACCCTTCGATTTTATTACTGCTAATGGATAGGCTTTCCATAATAGATTTAAAATTAGGGATGCCGTATCCCATTTGATTTGTTGGATTGTTGTAAAGACTTGCAGATTCACGTATTAATTGCATAATCTCTCCATTGGTCATTGAAGGAAAAGCCTGCCATAGACAAGCCACGAGGCCCGTCATAATTGGTGAGCTAAAGGATGTTCCAGAGTTTGTTGTAATTGAGCCACTAGCATTAATTACCGCTGCACTAGATCCTCTTGCCATTACATCTGGTTTTATCCTGTTATCCGCTGTTGGTCCTTGTGAACTAAATGAAGAATAGGTTCCGGTATTGGTCACAGATCCTACGGTAAGTACTCCTGGTGAATCAGCAGGAGGAGCAACGATCCGCCAAGATTTATTGCCGTCATTACCAGCACTGTTTACTAATAACATACCTTTTTCGAATGCAATAGTAGCTCCTTTGGAGCTAAAAGCAGTTTGTCCATCCATGTCTGATGTTTGGTATGCGTAAGCTGGATTATCAAAATTTAAAGCATAACCTAACGAGGTGTTAATAACATCAACGCCTAGGCTATCTGCTCTTTCTACAGCTTCTAGCCAAAAAGCTTCTTCGTGTGGCCCTTCGGAATTAATATCTTCGGTTCTGAAAAGGTAATATTTCGCATCAGGGGCAGTACCTACAAATTGACCATCAATATATCCTGCAATGTCACTAAAGGTTTGAGTGCCATGGTCATCACCAGAAAAAGCAAATTCATCGTCGTTTCTGTCTACAAAATCATAGCCATCTAGTATACGACCATCATTTCTTGCTCTGGCAAAAGCTGATTGTGTATTTACACCTGGGAAACCATCATCAATAACTGCTATAATCATACCAGTACCGGTATAATTTTGTTGATGTAAATATTCTCCATTTAGTTGTTTGATTTGCTGCTCTGCATTACCGTAGTTAAAGTCTGCTAATGTTTCGAACTTGTTTTTTGAACTTGTTTTTTTCTGTAAACCAACTGTTATTCGTTTACCTGCTATATCTAGAGAATTGTCAGCAAAATCCAATCGATCTACAAAAGGTAATGTTATGAGACCTCTAATATTTGTTTCGGTACCACGTACATAAACACAGTTAAACCACTTTGATTTAGCAAGAACAATAATTCCTGTAGCATTTTTTATGTGTGTAATGTACGCTTCATTTACTGGTACATCTCTTTCGTCTATTAAAACACTATGTGAGTTTTTTCTATCAATAGCTTCTTGAGTAAGTATAGAAATGGGATTATCTATAGACTGTTGTACGTTTTCTTTATCTGTGAAAAACACCCAGGCATCTTCATTTTGGGAATAAGAAGAACTAGAGAGAATTATGAAAGTAAGTATGATTAATTTTTTCATATACTTAGATTTATATGCACATAAATCTAAGTATATGTTTTGATGTATTATGCTTTAATTGTGTGAATTATTGTGTAAAAGGTTGTTAAATAACAACCTAAATAGCCTCGGTGTCTGTTACTTTTTTAGAGCTTAATACCAAATATAAGCCAGCAAGAATAAAAGGAATGCTTAACCATTGGCCTGTAGATAATATACCTAATGCACTTTCAAATCCTCCTTGACTAGATTTAACATATTCTACAAAGAAACGTACAGTGAATATAAGGATAAGATACATTCCACAAAGAAAACCTCTATTATGTCTTTTGTCTGTTTTCCAATAGATAAGCCATAGAATAAGAGATACGAATATGTATCCGAAAGCTTCATATAATTGAGCAGGATGTCGATAAGGAATAGCTTCTAGAAGATGCGAAAATTTAGGGTTTTCTACAATAGCCGCATATGCATCATTAATATTTTTTATTCCCGTTTCTTTTACTACCTCTCGTTTGCTTAATGCGCTACGAACGAATTGTACTCCAAAAGGAGAATCTCCAGATTCCTTTCCAATAATTTCGGAATTAAAGAAATTACCAAGTCTTACAAAAATACCTCCAAAAGCCGCTGGAATAGTGGCCCTGTCTATTACCCATAGCGGATGTTTGTGTGCTACTTTTTTAGCGTAATAGTACATTGCAATAATAAAAGCTATAGCAGCACCATGACTGGCGAGTCCTTGAAAACCAATAAGTTCGAATTTAGGGCTAAATCGGATAGGAAGTAATATTTCTAAAAGATTGTTCCTGTAGTAATCCCAGTCATAAAAAAACACATGACCTAATCTAGCTCCTAATAATGTACCTACAACGGCATATATAAAAACAGCATCTAACTTCTCCATGGAGAGTTTTTCTCTGATATAGATTTTCTTCATAAGATACCAACCTAATGAGAATGCGACTACAAACATTAGACTGTAAAAGCGTATCATAAAAAAGCCAAGATCTATCCCTTCGATTGGATTCCAAGTAATTTTTGAGAATATCATGTAAAAACCTATTTTTTTCAAGCGTAAATATAGGTATTTAATCCACATTGTGGAGTTTAATTTTGCAAGGTCTGTTGCGAAATTTAAAAATTGTATGCCCGCTCTCGATCTATCCCAGTATTACCCACAGTAGTTGACTTAAGCTCAAAACAAGAGGGATATTAATATTGAGTTAAAGTGCTAGTTGGATGAGTTTACATTTTTGCTAGAATCGCCAGTATCAGGTACAGGATCGTAACCACTACCACCCCAGGGATGACAACTAAAAATACGTTTTATCGAAAGTTTACCTCCTTTAAATAGCCCATGTTTTTGTAATGCTTCTACGGTGTAATGGGAGCAAGTAGGCTGATAACGACAAGTTGCAGGTGTTATAGGGGAAATTAAATTTTGATATAATTTTACCAACCCAATAAATGGAGCGACCAATATCTTTTTAAAAGTCAATTTCGAACCCAAAATAGATTAATTGAGAGTAAAACTCGTTCCTTCTCGTCCATCCTTAAGTTGAATTCCAATTTCCTGCAATTCATCACGGATTTTGTCGCTAGTAGCAAAATCTTTATTGGCTCTTGCTTCTTTTCGTAAATTAATTAGTAATTCTACTGCTCCAGAAAGTTTATCACTAATATCAGATGAAGCTTCATTAACGTTTACTAACCCTAAAACGTCAAAAACAAATGCGTGCATTGTTTCCCTTATCAATCTATAGTCAGATGTTGATACAATAGCTTTGTTTTCTTTAACGGTATTGATAAATTTTACAGCTTCAAATAACTTGGCAATTAAAATAGGGCTGTTAAAGTCATCATTCATTGCATCATAACATTCTCTAATCCATTTCTCTGTATCAAAACCTTCAGTGGTTTTACCCGTTTTTAGGGTGTCCAAAGATTGAATGGCATCCATCAATCTATAGAATCCTTTTTCTGAAGCTTCTAACGCATCGTTAGAAAAGTCTAGGATACTTCTATAATGTGCCTGAAGCATAAAGAAACGTGCCACAGTAGGAGCAAAATCTTTATTTAGTTTATCACTTTCTCCATTAAAAATTTCCGCAGGAGAAAGTATATTTCCTGTAGACTTAGACATTTTCTTACCGTCTAGTGTAAGCATATTTGCATGCATCCAGTAGTTTACAGGTGTTTTGCCACAGGCAGCTTCTCCTTGCGCAATTTCACATTCATGATGCGGGAATTTAAGATCCATTCCACCACCGTGAATATCAAATTGTTCGCCGAGATACTTTGTACTCATTACAGTACATTCTAAATGCCAGCCAGGAAACCCATCACTCCAGGGAGAAGGCCATCTCATAATATGTTCGGGTTCAGCTTTTTTCCATAAAGCAAAATCCTGAGGGTTTTTTTTATCACTTTGGGCGGTTAATTCTCTAGTGTTAGCAATCATATCTTCAAGATTTCGACCACTTAACTTCCCATAGTTATTCGTTTCGTTAAACTTTTTTACATCAAAGTATACAGAACCATTGGCTTCGTAGGCAAATCCATTATCAATAATAGTTTTTGTAATTTCTATTTGTTCGATAATATGTCCCGTTGCTGTAGGCTCAATACTAGGAGGAAGGTTATTGAATTTGGTAAGTATATTATGAAAATCTAGTGTATAACGCTGTACAATTTCCATAGGTTCTAATTGTTCGATACGCGCTTTTTTAGAAACCTTATCTTCTCCTTCATCAGCATCATTTTCTAAATGTCCAGCATCCGTAATATTCCGAACATAACGAACTTTATATCCCAAGTGTTTGAGGTATCTATATATAAGATCAAAAGAAATAAAGGTACGGCAATTTCCTAAATGTACATTACTATATACCGTGGGACCACATACATACATACCAATATTACCTTCTGTAATAGGTGTGAATATTTCCTTGTTTCCCGAAATAGAATTGTAAATTTTTAGTTCCTGAGTTTTGTACAACGGAGCTACTGCCATGATTTAATAAGTTCTTTTTGATTAGTTGTTAATGCTTACTTAGAAGGTAGTATCTAATTTGATATAATCTAGAAATTCTCTTCGTACAGCATCTTCTTTAAATTTTCCTCCAAATTCGCTAGTCACGGTACTACTTTCAATATCTCTGATTCCTCTGGAATTTACACAAAGATGTTTTGCATCAATTACGCAAGCTACATCTTTAGTATTAAGAACTACTTGTAAGTCCTGTACAATTTGCATCGTAAGACGTTCCTGAACCTGGGGGCGCTTAGCATAATAATCTACAATACGATTCATTTTCGACAAGCCCACAACTGTTCCATTAGAAATATAAGCAACATGTGCACGTCCCACAATAGGTAACAAATGATGCTCACAAGTAGAATATACTGTTATATTCTTTTCTACAAGCATCTCTCCATACTTATAATTATTGCCAAAAGTAGAAGCATCTGGTTTTCTTTGCGGATGTAAGCCAGAAAATATTTCATTAACAAACATTTTGGCAACACGCTGAGGAGTCCCTTTAAGACTATCATCAGTAAGATCCAGTCCTAATGTTTCCAGAATGTGTTTTACATCTTCTCTAATCAAAGCAATTTTCTCTTTATCACTTAGCTTAAAAGCATCTTCTCTTAGTGGGGTAACTGCACTAGTAGCTACATGATTATCGCCTAATGCTTCAATTGCTTCAAGGGCCTTGTCTATTTTCACAAGTATTTAATTTTTGTAATTATATAAAATCAAAAAGAATTATAAGAATATATCAATGTATATAATACTTTTTCTAATTTCAATAGTTTATGTTATTCCATTTTACGTGTAAAAGAAATCATGTATTTTTCAGATCTTTTGAACAAAAATAAGTATAAACAAGCTGCAAAGATACAATTTTGTCGTCTTACTTAGTGAAAGCTATGTTAACAATTACAAATAATACTTTTCCTAAAATGATGTATTAATGTTAAAAATTATTAAATTTAGTTCGTTCATAAGAAATTCTACTTATGAACGTTATATAAAGATATGGTGAAATCCTACCCTCTAATTTCATTATTATTCGTATTACTTGTTTTTTGTAATACTTTATGTCAGGCTCAAGACTTTGATGTGGCTTGCAGAGTAGCGCAACCATTTTGCTCTGATGCTTCGCTAGATTTAACATTTCCTAATACCACAATGGATATGGATGGATTGGGAGAAGTTGGATGTTTAAATACTACTCCTAACCCTACATGGTATTTTTTGTTAATAGATGAGCCAGGAGACCTTATTTTTGATATTCGTCAGTGGGTTGATACAGATGGAGATAATAGATTAGATCGTACCGAACAGCAATTAGATGTCGATTTTATAGCTTGGGGACCGTTTCCAACCTCTTTTATAATTGATTGTGATACTTTATCTACTGGTTGTGACCTTAATGGAGATGGAGAAAATATTCGTCCGGCAGAATGTGCTAATAATGTAGATGAACCTGATTTTTATATTGACAATGATGATAATACTAATATTATAGATTGCAGTTATGCAAGAACATCTGACGAGAATTTTATAGAAACATTTACGATACCTAATGCAGAGTCTGGAGAGTATTACCTTATTTTAATTACCAATTTTGCAGATGAAGCTGGGGTTATTCAATTAGAGCAAACAAATCTAGGTACAGAAAATGCAGGAACAACTGATTGCAGTGTTTTGGATCCTGGTATTGCGCAAGATAGGATCGCTGTATGTGGAGTTGGTGAGTTTCCGATAACGATAGAAGGACGTTTCCCAGGAGATCCACCAAATATTCAGGCAGCCGAAACATTTCAGTGGTCAAGAGCAGATCTCGGAACAACTAACTTTACGGATATAGGTGGAGCTACATTCCCTTTTTTAGAAGTTAATATGAACGGGGTATATAGATTAAGGGGGTTTGATTCAGTAGGGAATGAAGTTCCTGATTCACCTGATGAAATAGCAATATTAGATGTCTCTCAAATTGATTTTGAAATAAGTTGGAGTATTGTAGAAGAATCATTTGCCGGAAACCATACTATAATTGCAGAAATAACCACCTCACCAGAGGTAACAGATGCGGGTTTTGAAGATTTTGAATATCGATTAGACAGGGAAACAGATCCTGGTGTAGGGTTTGTAGAATATAGATCTTATCAATCTTCTCCTGTATTTTCAAATGTCCCACCAGGAGATTATAGAGTTATTGCGAGATATGCTAATTGTCCAGAAAGTGAAATTGAGGATGATGAAATTATTATGATTGTAGGATACCCCAAGTATTTTACTCCTAATGGGGATAGTTTTCATGAAACCTGGAATGTAATCAACCTAGAGGATCAAGCAGGATCGGCATTGATTTATATTTTTGATAGGCATGGGAAGCTTCTAAAACAGCTTAGATCTAATGCAGAAGGTTGGGATGGAACTTATAATGGTGTTAGTATGCCTTCATCCGAATATTGGTTTCGGGTAGAGTTTAATGAACCCAGAGATCCAAATATGAGAAGAAGGGTTTTTGCGGGTAGCTTTTCTTTGATTAGGTAGTTTTTGAGCCTCAAACTTAAAAAAAAGACTTAATGTCAAAAAAAATATAGTACACTGAATATGAACTCAGTATACTACTTCTGTGATTATTCTAATAACTGAATCATTTTTTTAAATATTCTTACTACAAGCCTTTTATTGCGACTTTCCTTAATCTAAGGTAGATAACTTAGAACTGACAAAGTTTAGTTATATCAAAATCGTATCAACACCTGGCATTATAGCCTATGCATAGGAATCATTATACTTTATGAATAACATTTTTTAGAATTACTGCTTATTTTTTTTACTTAAGGTCAGGTTGTTATGTAAAACATGGCGACGATGGTTAAAAAAAGTGAAGAATATAGGGTAACATGTTGCCATGTTATTACATATATAATAAGTGAAAAAGTAATTACTGTTATTTAAATATTCTGAATGATTAAAATTTTACTCAAGATAACATTATTGTTGTTTTTTTTATGTGCCAAGCTAAGTTTTGGTCAAGGTTCTGTTTGTGCAGATGTTAATGGAGAGAATGGAGCTGATCCGTTTTGTAGTACTACAGGAGTATTATTTCCTAATTGTCATGGAGGTAGTCCTGAGTGTACAAGAGGTGCAGAATTTGGACCTGATTATGGATGTTTGCTAGATCAGCCTTTTCCTGCTTGGTATTACCTACAAATTGAAGATTCCGGCTCTTTAACTTTTAGTATTGTGCAAACAGCTAATGAGGATGGAACAGGTTCCCAATTAGATGTTGATTTTATTTGTTACGGACCTTTCGTAGACCCTGTAACTCCTTGCACTACAGATTTAATAGCAGAAAATATTATTGATTGTAGTTTTGATCCCAGATATGATGAAATTATGACCATACCAAATGCCGTATCGGGAGAGTATTATTTGGTTTTAATTACCAATTATTCTGAATATGAAGGTTTTATAAGTTTTCGGCAAACTTCAGGAAATGGTTCGACAGATTGTTCCATATTAGAAGCTGTTCTAGGACCGAATCAACATGTATGTGGATTTGCTGAAATAACGTTAGATGGAGCCACTGAAGAAGCAGTGAGTTATGAGTGGTATTTTTTTAATGAGGTTACGCAGTTATTTGAGGTTATTCAGGGAGAAACAAATCCTACATATATTGTAGCAAATGAAGGGAAGTATCAATTATTGATTAAGGATGCTGAAGGTAATTCCGAAACAGATGAAATTATTATTACATACAATGATATTCCTGTAATAGAAAATAGACCTTTGGATATTACGTTGTGCGAAGTAAGTGCTGGTTCGGCTGAATTCAATTTTACTAATAATACTTCATTGATTTTAGGTTCACAGAATCCGGAAGAATTTTTAATAACATATTATTTAAGTCAGGAGGATGCAGATCAAAAGCAGAATGTTATTCCAGAAACGTATGCAACCACAGCAACAACTATTTTCGCAAGGATAGAAAATGTGAATCTGGAAAGTTGTTATGCAACTACAAGCTTTGAATTATTTATCAACTTGGCACCAGATTTGTCTAATGATGTATATGGATTTACTATTTGTGAAAACCTAGATAATACACCTAATCAAGGAACTTTGATGATTTCGGAGATTCAGGAAAACTTAGTGAATGAAGAGGGAGATTCCGTTTTGTTATTAGAAGATGAAGAATCGTTAACCTCACAAGATGTCACAATAAGCTATTATAGATCCGTGTCGGATGCAGTTTTGGGTATCAATTCTATAAATGATGGGGATTTAATAGGAGAAGGTGAAATAATTTTTATGAAAGTCCAAAATAACCAATCTATAGATCCTACAGGGTGCTTTAATACTGATAGTATTGCAGAGATTCATGTTGCTATCGGGCAAATTCCGGAAGTGAATACTGTTGTTTCTGATTTAGTGGAGTGCGCTATATCGGTAGAAGATCAAGATGCTGCTATTTTTGATTTAACTCAAAAAAATACTGATGTTTCCGTAAGTAATAATCCGATTGGTTCGCAAGTGTTTTATTATGCCAGTCAATCGGATTTTGATGATGGGGTTTTTATTGATAATCCTTCCGATTTTCAGAATTATATAAACCCTCAGTCTATCATTGGAGCAGTGATAGATTCTACAAGAGGTTGTGAAATTTTGGTTTCTACGCGGTTTGATCTTAGGGTAGAAGCATTGCCAACTTTAACTGATGGTAATGCTTTTTTGGGAATTCAAAAGGTTTGTGTTTTTTCAGACGGAACCGTTCAGGAAAATATAATGTTAGGAGAAGATATAGGGGCTATTGATGGAGAGACCTATATATATGATTGGACACCAGATAATGTTGATGCAGATAATGATGGCAACGAAGATGCTATATATTTTATAGATAATTTAAGTGATAAGCAAGAGTATAGTGTAGAGATTACAAGGGTTAATTCTTCCGGAAGAGGAGTTATTTGTAGTAATGCTATAAATCCTGAAACAATGGAGGATTATAGTTTTACATTGATTCCAACTGCTACTCCTGAAAGCGTGGGTTTTGAAATAAAAGAGCCATCCTTTTCTGGTAACTACACAATTACTGCTTTACCAGAAATAAGTATAGGGGATTTATCTGATTTAGAGTATAGTTTGGATGATGGAGTTTCGTATCAAGATTCTGCTGTGTTTTATGATGTGCCTGTAGGTGATTATGTAATTGTGGTAAGAAATAAATTTGGCTGTTTGCCTATAGAAATAAGATCTGAATTAATTCAATTGCTAGACTTCCCTTTATTTTTTACACCAAATGGAGATCGGGTTCATGATACATGGAATATAATTAACCTAGAAGACCAAGCAGGATCTGCATTGATTTATATTTTTGATAGGCATGGGAAACTTCTAAAACAGCTTAGATCTAATGCAGAAGGTTGGGATGGGACTTATAATGGTGTTAGTATGCCTTCATCCGAATATTGGTTTCGGGTAGAGTTTAATGAGCCTGGAGATCCAAATATGAGAAGAAGGGTTTTTACAGGTAGCTTTTCTTTGATTAGATAGTGTGTTCTCATAGAAAAAGAACCCGATGCACGAAGGGTTCTTTTCTTTTTGTCTTATTTCTTATTAAAAATTTAATCCAAGAGTAAATGTAAGGTTGTCACGGTAACTATCCACAGAAACAGCATTGCTAAATCCAGAATTAGGGTAAAACTGTTGATTCCGTTCTTGTTCTGAATAATCATAGGCTATATCAAATTTAAATTGACCGAAATTATGACCAATTCCAATAGAGAAGCCTGTTTTTTCTCCAAGAATAAACTCTTCTTTATAAGGACTTTCTTCATAGCTATATCCACCTCTAAAACTCCAATTGCCATTTCTTAGTTCTCCTCCAATACGAATAGTTGAAGCGCCTTGTAAATTATTTTCGATAGCTCGGTTTATTTCATAAAAATTTTCACCGAAATCAGAGTCAAATTCTGTCGAGGTATAGTCTTTGTAAGAATAATCTAAGCTAATGAGCCCTAGTTTTCCGAATAATACTGCAATACTTCCTGTTGCTTTTCCAGGAGTGCGTAATTGATATTCCGGAAAAATATTAATAACATTCGGATTAACATCATAGTCAGCACCTGTATTGTCAATAGTTCTCAGTCTTTGCGTAGTTTCTTCTTCTATATAATACCAGGTAGGAGATTCAAAAGATAGCCCTAGCCGTAGCATTTTGGATACTTTGGCAATACCTCCTATTTGTGCAGAAAACCCAGAACCTACAGTAGATAGACGATTGTCGAATTCTACATCGACGATAAAACTATCTGTATTATTGTTTAGTTCTATGAATTTTGTTACCCGGTCATAATTAATAAAATGAGAGCTAAGATTTACACCTACATAAAATCTTTCATTGATTTGAGCACCTCCGTTTACCGTAAACTTACCATTTAATCCTGTACTTTCGTAAAAGTATTCTTGGTCAAAAAAACCAGGAGCAATATTAGAAAAATAAGAAGTGTTATCTAGATCATCAAGGTCATTGGCTTCTATAAGAAAAGATTCATGTCCTAAAAAAGCTTGTTGCGTCCCATATCCTTCATCTTCTCCTAGGATACTGTATAATTGACTCACTGTTTCATTATTTCTTACTGTTAATAAATCTAATTGTATGCCCTGCGCTTCACTTAAAAAGAAATTGTCAATTGAAGTATTGCTCCTTCCAAAAGAGGAAAACTCATCTCTATTGTCAGCGGTCTGATCATATGCAATACTAAAAGATAATTTATTTAAAGGTGAAGACTGATCATTATTGTCATAAACGAAAACGGCTCCTAATTGATTAAAATTAAAAGTATTTGAAGAGGCACTGGTCATGGAGTTGCGATAATGGGTGTCGTTGTCAATGTTACCGGAAGATAAAGTGATAGATCCTGATGAATTTAAGAATACTGCTGATCCAGCCGGGTTAATTTGTATTGCAGATAAATCACCACCTAAAGCTCCGAATGCCCCACTCATTCCTCTATAGCGAGCAGTGCCTAAGATATCCTGATTCGAATATCGTAATGCATCGGTAATATCTTGTGCATTTAAAAAAGGCATAGATAATACACCTATGAATAAAACTAGCTTCTTCATATATTATAATATTCTTTAATTGCTATGAAATGTTTTTATCCTCTTCCTCCACGACGACTTGAAGACCTGCTGCTTCCTCTGGATCGCGAACCACTACTTCTGCTAGAACTTCTACTTCTTGTAGCATTACTTCTGTTACTACTTCTAGATGAGCCAGAATAATTTCTGGTTCCCGAATTGTTTCTGGATCGTGTACCATTACTGTAGGATCTACTTCTGTTATTGGAAGATTTTGATCTATTGGAATATGTAGAAGATCTTGTACGTCTATTATTATTGTAGGTCGAAGTACGCCCGGTACTTCTATTATTATAGGAGCGACTTCTTGATCTTGTACTATAAGCGTTGTTTGATCTGGTATATGCATTTCTACCTCTATAATTGCTAGCATACCCTCTTCTATACCCTCTGTTTCTATAATTACGATGATATGCTATTCGATTCCTTCCGTAAAATCCGAAACCATTATTGTAGTAAGGAGGACACCAGAAACCTCCACCATACCAGTATGGATTTCCCCATCCAACATTCCAGCCCCAGTTGTTCCATCCTAGACCGTATCCAGAACCCCAACCGGCATTCCAACCCCAGTTGTTCCAGCCTGGGCCATATCCAACTCCCCAGAATGGTCTGTTCCATCCGGTATTATAAATGTTTACAGATACCTCGTCATAATCACTTCCCCAAGAAGGTTGTCCTGCTTCATAATCAAAGGCAATGGCAGTAGTATCTGCAGGGTCATAGTTGTTGCTAGAGTAGGAGTCTATATCTGTGAATACATCTCCTTGATCAGTAAAGTTTTTAGCTTTTTCGTACGTATCAGAAAAATAATCAGAGTCGTAATTAGAATCTTCTGTTGTTACAGGCGTGTTATTTTTTGGTTCGGTAGTTCTGTGACTTATTGCATCATCATAAATTCCATCATTATATGATACATATTCATATGAACCGCAAGATGTCAACATAAGTACGCAGGCCGTGATGAAAATACCAGCGGCTCCTTTTTTTTGAAAATAATTTTTAAGTTGCATATCTACTTATTTTATTGTTGAACAATACAAATTTAGTTAGTTTTGCGCTAACTATTTTTTATTTAACAATGTCACAATATTTGTGCCAAATAGGAGTTTATGAGCAAAAATCTAACAAAACGTAGTGAAGATTATTCAAAATGGTATAATGAACTGGTCGTAAAGGCTGATTTAGCTGAGAATTCGGCTGTAAGAGGTTGTATGGTAATTAAGCCTTATGGGTATGCTATTTGGGAAAAAATGCAGGCACAATTGGATAAAAGATTTAAAGAAACTGGGCATCAAAATGCATATTTTCCTCTTTTTGTTCCTAAAAGCTTGTTTGAAGCAGAAGAAAAGAATGCTGAAGGATTTGCAAAAGAATGTGCAGTGGTGACACATTATAGGTTAAAAACGGATCCTGATGATTCTTCTAAGTTGATTGTGGATCCTAAAGCAAAATTAGAAGAGGAGCTTATTGTTAGGCCAACTTCCGAAGCGATTATATGGAATACATACAAAGGATGGATACAGTCGTACAGAGATTTGCCTATTCTGGTTAATCAGTGGGCTAATGTAGTGCGATGGGAAATGAGGACACGTTTATTTTTACGTACGGCCGAATTTTTGTGGCAAGAAGGGCATACGGCTCATGAAACAAGAGGCGAGGCAATTGCAGAAACAGAACAAATGAATAATGTGTATGCTGATTTTGTGGAGAATTTCATGGCAATTCCGGTAATCAGAGGAAGAAAAACGGAAAGTGAACGTTTTGCAGGTGCAGAAGATACATATTGTATTGAGGCATTGATGCAAGACGGTAAAGCATTACAAGCAGGGACATCCCACTTTTTGGGTCAAAATTTTGCCAAAGCATTTGATGTTAAATTTACTTCTAAAGAAGGGAAGCAAGATTATGTGTGGGCAACTTCTTGGGGAGTGTCAACTCGGTTAATGGGGGCGCTTATTATGACTCATAGTGATGACAACGGTTTGGTTTTACCTCCGAATTTAGCACCAATACAAGTAGTTATTGTACCTATATATAAAGGTGAAGAGCAGCTAAACCAGATTTCGCAAGTTGCAAATGAATTGGTGGGTGAGTTGAGAAATAAAGGGGTTTCTGTAAAATTTGATAATCGGGATACATATAGACCAGGAGCAAAATTTGCGCAGTATGAATTACAAGGAGTTCCTTTGAGGGTGGCGATAGGTCCTAAAGATTTAGAGAAGGGGACTGTAGAGTTGGCCAGAAGGGATACATTGACAAAACAATACGTGAATAAAGAAGATGTAGTGAGTACGATTGAAACTTTGCTTGTAGAGATTCAGGAGAGTCTTCATAAAAAGGCTACAGAGTATAGGGATGATCATATTACAGAGGTGAATACCTTTGATGAGTTTAAAGAGGTTTTAGAGGGTAAAGGAGGCTTTATTTCGGCGCACTGGGATGGTACTTCAGAGACTGAGCAAAAAATTAAAGATTTAACTAAGGCTACCATAAGATGCATTCCTTTTGATGCGAAAGAAGAAAAAGGTCATTGTGTATATAGTGGTAAGTCTTCAGGAAAGCGTGTGTTATTTGCAAAAGCATATTAATTTTTAGAAAAAAATAAAATAACACTTGCGCGATTAAAAAATAGTTGTATTTTTGCATCCGCAATTAGGCAAACAACTATGGCCCGTTCGTCTATCGGCTAGGACGCCAGGTTTTCATCCTGGTAAGAGGGGTTCGATTCCCCTACGGGCTACGAATAAAAAATAATTGCAAATTTATAGTAAATACTTTAAATTTGCAGTCTTTGAAAAAGAGGCAAAAATGGCCCGTTCGTCTATCGGCTAGGACGCCAGGTTTTCATCCTGGTAAGAGGGGTTCGATTCCCCTACGGGCTACGATTTTATAGTAAAAAATTAACTAAAGAAAAGATGGCAAATCATAAGTCAGCATTAAAGAGAATTAGAAGTAATGAGACTAAGCGTCTTAGAAATAGATATCAGCATAAAACTACACGTAATGCTATAAAGAAATTACGTGAAGCTGATAAGAAAGAGGCTGAGACTTTGTTTCCTTCTGTGGTTTCTATGATCGATAGATTAGCAAAACGTAATATTATCCATGATAATAAAGCTGCTAACCTTAAGTCAAAATTAGCTAAGCATGTAGCTGCTCTTTAATAGAAAGACCTTTTTATAATACAATAAGCTCCTTTGTGATTACAAAGGAGCTTATTTTGTTGTGTTTCTGGATGTTTTAGGATTAGGGTTTGTTTTTCTCCTCTATCCATCGAGACATGAATTCTGTGCTCCGTAATGTGTGGTATTGCAGGAGTGAGCCCATGAAATTTTTAGAGCGATGTTTTTCTATATTTGATTTGAGTTTTTTAATACGTTTGATCAGTAAGTCGTTATATTGTTCTTTTTTAAAACGTGTATTTATAATTTCCACACCATATTGTTGAGATTGCTTCCATAATTCAACATTGGTATATAGTTTTACGGCAGCATTTGCAAATTCATAAGGATCATTTGCTATTTGACCATTCCATTTATTTTTTTTGTTAAGCATTCCTTCTGCACCGATATTTGTAGTTATGCTTGGGGTTCCACAAAGCATTGCTTCGGCTAGTTTGCCTTTGATTCCTGCTCCAAACCGTAAAGGTGCAAGGCATACTTTTGCTTGTTGCATTACTTCTTTGGAGTTATTTGTCCATCCTTTTATGTGGAATCCTTGGTTAGGGTTGTGTAATTGAGTGGCTTTTGGTGGAGGGTATGCTCCGTAGATATAAAGTTCTGCTTGTGGTAGTTGTTTTTTTATTAAAGGCCATATAGTTTCTTTTAGGTATAGGACACTATCCCAATTTGGTTCATGTCTAAAATTACCTATAGTGATAAAGTGGTTTCTTTGGTTATAGTTGGGCCAATTTTCCTGTAATTCAGGAGTGATAGGATGGAATAGAAAAGGAAGGTAGAGGAGTTGGCTTTTTTTGATTTTAAAAAAATTTCGTAAAAGCTTTATTTCAAAATCAGAAATGATCAATGACAGATCGGATCTGTATATACTTGCGATTTCTCTTTTTGTTATATCGTTTTTTATAAGGTCTTTGTATTGGAATTCTTTTCCTAGCTTGAAAGCTTGTTCTCTTGTTTTTCTTAAAGAGTGTAGGTCTTCTGTATTTAGTATTTTTAAAGCATTAGGGAGGTGTTTGCTAATTCTCCATCCAAATTGTTCTTCAGTCATAAAACGATCAAAAATGACAATGTCTGGATTTAATTTCAGGATAAAATTGTCAAAACTTGCGTTGTTGATTTCGATTGAGATTTTGGAAATTCCTAATTCTTCTATGTTGTGCATGTGTTGACTTTCTGAAGCGGTACTTGCAAAGGTTGTTTTCCAGTTTTGTAAAGAAAATAATTCTAGTAGCTGTAGCATTCTGCTCCCAGCTGCAGATGAATTTGGTTCAGGCCATACATTGCCAATTATTAAGATGGAGAACATAAAATTAGTTGCTTTTGTTCTTGGTCGTATGTGGTAAGATACATCTTTTTTGAGATTTATATGATGTAAGCTGTTGAATGAAAAAAAAACAGGGTATAAAAAAGCCTCGGAAAGACCGAGGCAGTTTCTTTATATAAAGTTACTTCTTATGATAACTTAGAAAAAAGTGTTTCCATTTTTTCTTTTTGCTCTTGTGCAAGCGCTTGATCTACTAGGATACGACCGCTATGCTCATCTGTGATGATTTTTTTACGAGAAGCAATTTCCATTTGAACCTGTGGAGGAATAGTGAAAAAAGAACCTCCAGAAGCCCCACGCTCGATAGGTACTACGGCTAATCCGTTTTTTACATTTTTTCTAATTCTTCTATAAGCTAGAACAAGTCTTTCTTCGATATCTTTTTGGTAGTCTTCAGATTTCGCAATTAATGCTTTTTCTTCTTTTTCGGTTTCAGCAAGAATTGCATCAAGTTCTCCTTTTTTGTGAGAAAGGTGTGTGTCTCTTTCTTCTAAACGTTTTTTCGTTTGGTCAATGATTTCGTTTTTCTGGAGAATCTGAGCTTTGAATTCTTTGATGTGTTTTTCTGATAGTTGGATTTCTAATTCCTGAAATTCCATCTCCTTGCTCAGGGAATTGTATTCACGATTGTTTCTTACATTTTTTTGTTGCTCACCATACTTTTTTATAAGTACTTTAGCTTCTTCGATCAGGTTTTTTTTCTTTTTAATTTCCTCATCTATAGTTGTAAGACTATCGTTTAATGTTTCTAGTCTTTTGTTTAATCCGGCTACTTCATCTTCAAGATCCTCAACTTCTAAAGGGAGTTCTCCACGTACATTTCTGATCTCATCAACTCTAGAGTCAATTAATTGCAAATCGTATAGTGCTCTTAATTTTTGCTCAACAGTAACTTCTTTCTTTGCCATATTTTATATGTATTGAATGGGATTGGTATTTTTATCCGATAAAACGATTGCAAAATTACTGATTTTTTTTCTAAGATAACTAACAATTAAGTTTTTTGTGTATTGTTCGCTTTCATAATGTCCGATATCTGCTAAAATAAGTTTTTCTTCTGCTTCGTAAAATTGATGATATTTTAGATCTGCAGTAATAAATACATCAGCCCCAGCGTGTTGTGCGTCTCTAATGGCGAAACTTCCGCTGCCACCTAATACAGCTACTTTTTTTATTGGCTTGCCTAATAAAGCAGAATGGCGTACGCAGCCAGTTTTAAAAACTTTTTTGATGTGTTTTAAAAAAATAATTTCATCCATTTCTTTAGGTAGTTCTCCTATCATACCCATGCCAATATTTTGATTTCTGTTTTCCAGAGTGCTTATTTCATAGGCAACTTCTTCATAAGAGTGATTGTCAAAAAGAGCTTTGAGAATAGTATTTTCTTTATGCTTAGGGTATGTTATCTGTATTTGAACTTCTTGCTCTTGATGTATTTTGCCTATTTCTCCGATAGAAGGATTTGCTTTTTCGGATGCTCTAAAAGTTCCCGTACCTTCTGTTAAAAAACTACAGTTGTCATAATTGCCAATACTTCCGGCTCCAGCTTCAAATAATTTCGATAATAAGGATTGAGCTTCTTTGGTGGGTACATAGGTGATTAGTTTTTTTATGGTATCGTTTTTTGGAATAAGTATTTTGCGATTAACGAGTTGTAATTGCTCGCACATCATATTGTTAACGCCTTGTAAAGCATTGTCTAAGGCTGTGTGAATTGCAAAAATTGAAATATCGTGTTTAATTGCTTTGATTACTACACGTTCTACATAATTAGAACCGTTAAACTTTTTGATACCTTTAAATACAATAGGGTGAAAACTTATTATCAAATTGCATTGTTTTTGTATTGCTTCATCAATAGTACTTTCTAAAGTATCTAATGTCACTAATATTCCTGTGACATCTGTATTTTTATCGCCTACTAATAGCCCGACATTGTCAAAATCTTCGGCATATGCCATTGGAGCTAATTTTTCAAGATGTTGTATAACCTCCTTTATTTGCATTTGTAGTGTTTTTAATTGAAAATGAATGTAAAAAAACTTTTGTCAATAATCAAAGTTTCGTTTTATACATTTGTCAATAAATAGTATAATATCATTTATTGGTTGAATTCATTGTAAAAGTAAATTCAAATCATAAATGGAGTAAAACATTTTAAAATTTTGAATTTACTACGAAAATTTCTTTTGCCCATTGTTCCGATATATTATTTGGTAACATGGCTCCGAAATAAGTTATATGATTGGGATATTAAGAAATCGGTTACATATGATTTTCCGGTAATTGCAGTAGGAAATCTAAGTGTAGGAGGTACAGGGAAATCGCCAATGATAGAGTATCTGATTCGTTTGCTAAAAAAGGAAAGGAATCATATAGCAACTTTAAGCAGGGGGTATAAGAGGGAAACACAAGGTTTTCAGGTCGTAGAACAAGATTCCAGGGCTAAAGATGTTGGAGATGAGCCCTTGCAATTTAAAACTAAATTTCCTGATATAATTGTGGGGGTAGATGGTGATCGCCGCAATGGTATTTCGGAATTGAGAACTCTTATGTCGAAACCAGAAGTTATTCTTTTAGATGATGCATATCAGCATCGTAAAGTGCAAGCGGGGTTTTATATTTTACTTACGGCATATTACGATTTGTATTGTAATGATATCTTATTGCCAACAGGAAATCTAAGGGAGCCACGAAGTGGTGCCGATCGAGCGGATATAATCATTGTAACTAAATGTCCTGAAAATATAAGTAAAAGTGATAAAGATAGCATCACTAAAAAATTGAATCTTGGTTTAAATCAATTGGTATTGTTTTCTACTATAGTGTATAGTGATGAAATTGTGAATGAAACAGGTAAACGTTCTGTTAGTTTTTTAAAGGATATTAATTTTACGTTGGTTACAGGTATTGCTAATCCGAAACCATTAATTGAATACTATTCTTCACTGGGATTAAGATTTAATCATATTAATTATCCAGATCATCACAATTTTAGTACAAAAGAGATTGAAGAATTAAAAAAGCATGAATTTATAGTGACCACTGAGAAAGATTATATGAGATTGAGACCTAGTTTTGTAGATGCTGATTTATGGTATCAATCAATTGCTATGCAATTTGTTGCTGGTTCTGATATTTTTGATAAAAAAATAATAGAGTATATAGCAAGGTAATATTTTAAAGACAGTTGTCAGTAGCTTTATGAGGTAGTTTCTTTTTTAAAAAAAGCTTTATGGAGTTTTGTGAAAAATTCCTCTGTTTTATATGGCTTTGGGATGATATCATTGAATCCGTTATTATAGAATTCGTCTAAATTATCATCAAGGGTTACTGCGGTTAGAGCTACAATAGGAATTTCTGTGTTGAACTGTCTTATTTGTCTGGTTGCTTCTATACCACTTATACCAGGCATATGAATGTCCATTAGAATTAAATCAAATGTATCATTTTTAGCTTTGTTTACAGCAATATCACCATTATCTGCTACATCACAAATCATTTTATTTTTTTCTAAAATTTTTCGTGTAATGAGCTGATTAATTTTATTGTCTTCGACAACTAATACTCTTTTGTCTACCATGATTTCATAATCAATTAATTTGGCTTCTTCTTGATAGTTTGTTGAAGGATCTTTAAATACTTCAAACCTTAAGTCGAAATGAAATTTAGACCCAAGGCCTAATTGACTTTCTAGTTTTATTTCGCTATCCATTAATGATAGCAAGTTCTTTACAATTGAAAGCCCTAATCCAGTACCTCCAAATTTTCTGTTTATTTGTACAGAACCCTGAGTGAAATTTTCAAAAATACTCTGTTGCTTTTTGTCCGAAATGCCAACACCATTATCTTTAATTTCAAAATTAAGGAAGACTTTATTGTCTATATGATTGATCATTTTTACGTTAATCCAGATATCTCCATTCTGCGTGAATTTTATCGAATTTCCTATTAAATTAATGAGAATTTGAGATATTTTTAAAGGGTCACCTTTTAATTTAGGAGGGATCGTCTTATCAAAAGTATAATGAAGTTTATTGTTTCTGTCATTTGCTGATTTTCCTAAAGCAATCAAAACGTCGTTAATTCTTTTTTGAAGATTGAAAGAAGTGTTTTCAATTTCTACTTTTTTGGCTTCTAATTTATTTAAATCAAGAATGTTGTTGATTAGAGATAGTAGGTATTCTCCAGAAAACTTTAAGGAGTTAAGATGTTCTTTTTGGTTGGGAGTGGGACTTTCTTCTAGTAATAAATGTGTTAATCCGGTAACAGCATATAAAGGGGTTCTAAGCTCGTGTGTTATCGTCGATAAGAACTGAACTTTAGCTTCGCTTGCTCTTTCTGCATTTTCTTTTGCTAAAATAAGTTCAGTGTTTTTATTTTGTAATAACTCATTTGCTCGAGCTCTTAAATTATTGTTTTTATATAATGATAGTGTAAGTAAGGATAGAATAGTGATAAGGGCAATGCTAAGTATTGTTGTTAAACGACCTAGTTTAAGAGATTTTTGTTGCTGTTTGTTTTCTTCAGTGAGTTCTTCTATAATCACTTTATCCTCATCCATATTCAATTTTGCACGTGCATCTTGGGCTATAATTTCTTGACTAATATTGAATAAAGAGTCATTAAATTGTTGATGGATTCGTAAGTTTTTTAGGGAATTTTGGTAATCTTTTTTACTCTCGTAGATCTGGCTATAAAGTTCGTAACCTTCTGACTGGATTTCTAGGTATCTCATTTGTTTACCTATCTGCATAGCAAGGTCATTCGTGCCAATGGATTCATCTAATAGATTTAGATCCATTTGTGCTCTTGCCTTATTTGTATATAATTTGGCTTTATAATAGAATTGATCTTGAGAATTAATACTAGGCAAACCACTATTAAAATGTTTGATGGCTATATTTGGTTGATCCATAGCTAATGCCAGGAGTCCAAGATTGAGTTTAAGAGGGCCTTCTAATTTTTTTAGATTATTATCTGTAATTAATGAAAAAGCCTGTCCTAAGTGTTTTTTAGCTGTATTAAAGTCTTTTAGTTTTGTCTTTATCGCTCCATAAATATTATATGAATTGGCTAAAGCAATTTGATCGTTTTCTTTTCGTTGTATTTTTATTGCATTTATGATCCTTTCTTCGGCGCTAATAAAATCACCAAGCATGAAATATAATTCCGCAAGCACCCTATTAGTTTTAGCTCTGTATGTTTTATTATTATGTTTTAAGGCTAATTCATTAGCCATAGTAATATTATAGAGAGCTTTCTCTAGCTGAGGAATGTTTATAGCATTGGATGCATTCGTAAGATACGTTTCTATAGAATCTTTAACACTAGTGTTGTGTGTTACATTTTCAGTTTGTGAAAAAACTAAAAAGTTACAGCTAAGTAAGGTGATAATTATAAAATGTTTGATTTGGGCCGGCATTTTTTGCTTAAAATAACTCAACTAATATAGTTATTTCTTACAAATGTAAAGGATTAAATCAATTATTCTATTGTTGTAACCAATTTCATTGTCATACCACCCTATAATTTTTACCATTTTTCCAATAACCGAAGTCATTAGAGAATCAAAAAGGCAAGAGTGCGGATTTCCTAGTATATCAACGGATACAATAGGGTCTTCTGTATATGCTAATATCCCTTTTAAATGTGATTCTGAAGCTTTTTTGAAAGCAGTATTGATTTTTTCTATTGAAATCTCTTTTCTTACATTAAAAGTGATATCGGTAAGTGATCCATCGGGAACCGGAACTCTAATTCCGCATCCACCTATGACATCGCTTAATTCAGGGAAAATTTTAGTAAGTGCTTTGGCGGCACCAGTTGTAGTTGGCACGATTGATTGAGTTGCGGCTCTCGCTCTTCTTAGATCTCTATGATGTTGATCATGTAGGCTCTGATCAGTTGTGTAACTATGTATTGTGGTAATATACGCTTGTTCTATACCGCAAAGTTCATTAATTACTTTTATCATCGGAGCTGCATTATTGGTGGTGCAAGATGCGTTTGATATAATTGTTTCTGATCCATCAAGAATGTGTTCATTCACACCAAGGACAATAGCTTTTATCGAATCGTCAATGGGGGGAGCAGATAGGATTACTTTTTTTGCTCCGGCTTTTAGATGTTTCTCTGCAGCTTCCCTGGTTTTGAATTTCCCAGTGGCTTCAATAACAATATCTATATTGTAGTGCTTCCAATTGCATTCCTCAGGATCTTTTTTGTTTAACAGAGGGATTGGTTTTTTGTTTACCAATATATGACCCTCGGTATAAGACACCTCATGATTCAGGACTCTGTGAATACTGTCATACTTTAATAGATGACTTAATGTTTTGGTGTCAGAAAGATCATTTATCGCGGCAACTTCTATAGTTGGATGATTGATAAGTAGTCTTAAAAGATTACGTCCTATTCTACCAAAACCATTGATAGCAATTCTTATCGGTGTATCCATTAGATCCTTTCTTGAGTTCTTCTAAGTTATTTAGGTAAGGTGTTTTTGAGCTTTGTAAGAGGATCGAACTAATGCCCCACTTTCCACATGTCTAAATCCCATTTCTAATCCAATTTCTTCATACTTTTTGAATTGATCTGGAGTAATAAACTGTTTTACTGGTAAATGTTTTTTGCTAGGTTGTAAATATTGACCAATAGTGACAATATCAAGATCAACAGACCTTAGATCCTTAAGGGTTTGTATTACTTCATCTTCTTTTTCTCCGAGCCCAAGCATAATTCCACTTTTAGTTCTATTTATGCCATTGTCTTTTAAATATTTTAATACCTGAAGACTTTGCTCATATTTAGCCTGTATACGTACTTCTCTGGTCAATCTTTTTACAGTTTCCATATTATGGGATACGACTTCGGGGTGTACAGCTATAATACGATCAATATTTTTGGTTTTTCCTTGGAAATCAGGAATAAGGGTTTCTAAGGTGGTTTCTGGGTTCATTCTACGAATTGCTTGAATAGTTTCTGCCCATATTATTGAACCTCCATCTGCAAGATCATCTCGATCGACTGATGTTACTACTGCGTGCTTAATATTCATAAGTTTTATAGAACGAGCAACTTTTTCTGGTTCTTCCCAGTCCACAGTTTCTGGTCTACCTGTTTTTACTCCGCAAAAGCCACACGACCTAGTACATATATTACCTAGTATCATAAATGTAGCTGTACCTTCACTCCAGCATTCACCCATGTTAGGGCAACTACCTGAAGTGCATATCGTATGTAAGTTATATTTATCTACTAATCCTCTTAGTTCTGTGTATTTTTTTCCTGTAGGTAGTTTTACACGTAACCATTTGGGTTTTCCTTTAGGAGGGGTTACAGAAGTAACATCATTATTCATATTCCGTAAAATTTTTACAAAAATACAAAGAAAGCTTAGATAAGCGAATGGTTTTGTGTAAACTTACTTTTTTCGATTTTTTTAAAGAAATTACTCAAAGTGTAGGAATTTTACTTCTTTGAGTGTTAGTTTATTACCCTTTATAGGAGGAGTCAATAACTCATGTGTGAAATAGTTTAGTACACCTTGGTTTTTTCCGTTAGGAGATATACATTTACTAGATATTGATAATAATTTAGATTCTTTCGAAGGTGAAAATAAAGTAAATCTTGATTTTAATTATAAGTAAAACTCAAGTTTTTAGAGAAAATTCTCGAAATACAGGTTTTATATGTGTCGTTTTTAGTAAGATGATGCAAAAATAATTATAACAAGTTTAGTTTGGTAGTAGTAGTGTTTTAGGCTACTAGCATAATTATACAAGTAAATAATTCACAAAAAATATCATAAAATTAAGGGAAAACCGTATTATTAATACGGTTTTTCTATTGCAATTATAATTTCTTTTCATATTTTTGACATACGCAATTTTTAGCAAAGGCGCTTTATGTCATGGTTAAAATTAGCTTAACCCCATTTTTTAGTAATTAAAAAAAAGTTAAAAAGCCAAAGAAAAATGTCAGATCAACAGAAAACACTCGAAAAAAACAGGAAAAGAGTTGAAAAATGGTTATTAAGTAATCAAAGGTTTATCAATATTACAGGTATTGAAAAAGAGATTTCAGCTCCTAAAGGTTTGGTTCAAAAGTTTATTAAGTACGATAAAAAGATTAACGATAAGTGGATCAATCCACTACATGAAGTTGTAAAGGAGATAACTTCTTTTAGTTTACGATAGTAGGCTAGGCTAAGAGATGAGCAATTATTTCTTTGTCACGTATACAAGACTTTTGAAAAAAAAACTTACTTGTTGATTTTCTTGTTTAAAATAATCTCGGCAAGTAGTTTTTTTGCACGTAGCAATTTTACTTTTATATTATTTATTGGTTCTTCTAAAACTTCAGAAATTTCTTTGTAGCTTAATTCCTGAAAGTATCTTAAGTTTATAACTTCTTGATAATGAGGTTTTAGCTGTTTGATATATAGGAGTAGTTGTGCGAGATTTTGTTCCGTAATTAATTTGTCTTCTGGAGTTGGGGTGTCATCGGCTATCTTGTATACTGAGTCATCAACTTCTGTTGTAGTTTTGGAACGTATAGAAGCATTTTTCTTGCGTAATAAATCAATATGGATGTTTTTTGATATCTGTATTAGCCAAGTCTTAAAATTATACTCTTCTTTAAAAGTATTGATTTTATCAAATGCTTTGGAGAAACTTTGTATAGTTATATCTTCTGCTTCATATTCGTTTCTGGTTCTTTTTAGCTGAAAGTTATAGACTTCGTTCCAAAAGGAATCTAGAAGATGGTTAAAGGAGGCTTGTGTTCCTTCCTTAGCTTTTTGTATATGTTCTAAAAGGTTTTGAGGATTTTTTTCCAATGATTTGTTTTTTGAAGAAACATATACGTTTACTGTTTATGGTGATTTACTTAGAATGTTCAGATTCGTTGCAATTTGCATATTGATCTGGAGTCTTACCGCATAAAGAACAAGATTCACCTTCTTTATTAAGAAAAGGGCTTTGGCTAGCACATGTGCCAGCGAATTTTCCATTTTTCTTAGCCCATAATTTGATTGCTATTCCCGCAAAAGCTAATAGTAAAAGTGCAATTGTAAGTAACGCTAATTTCATAAAGCAAACTTTAAAAAGTTGCCCGCAAAGATACAAAGAAAACAATACTAATACTATTTTAAGGATAGAATTAGGTGGATCACTTGTAACTATTTTTATCTTTTTTGAAGTAAGTAAGGTGCGTGTGGTCTTTTATCTCAGCATGTATTTTAGATTTTAAGATGTTTTTGTAAGATAAAATTATACAATATAAGGAAGAGTTAACCTACAAATTTTGTTGAGAAGAAACATGTGTAAACTACTATGTATTTTATAAGTAAAAATATCACAAAATATTAGTTGTTAGGTTATAGGTAGTATGGGAATTGAGGAATCATAAAAATTAAATAATATTGACTTCGGTTTCCAAATGGATATTAAATTTTTTAAATACACTTTCTTGAATTTTTTTAGAAACCTCTAATATTTCTTGACCACTTGCATTATTGTGATTAACTAAAACCAACGCTTGTTTGTTGTGAACACCGGCATCCCCCCATCTTTTTCCTTTATAATTACATTGTTCTATAAGCCATCCAGCGGGTATTTTAATTGTATTTTCGTTTACTTTGTAAAAAGGTATATTTTGATAGGATTTCTGTAACTGTTCAAAATCATATAAATTTATCACAGGATTTTTAAAAAAACTACCGCTATTTCCTATCTCTAAGGGATCTGGAAGTTTGCTTCTTCTGATTTTTATCACGGCTTCCGAAATTTCTTTTATAGTGGGGGTTGTAATGTTATTTTCTGTCAAAGCATTTTCTATTGCTCCATAACTAGTATTTAGTGTATGTTTTTCAGTGGTGAGTTTAAAAGTAACTTGAGTAATTATATATTTTCCTTTTAATTCATTTTTAAAAATGGAGTTTCTGTATCCAAAATTACACTCTGTATTAGAGAATGTCTTTTTTTCTCCTGTACTTATATGTACTGCTTGGCAAGTAACAAATGTATCCTTAAGTTCTATTCCGTAAGCTCCTATGTTTTGAATAGGCGCACTGCCAACATAGCCAGGGATTAAGGATAGGTTTTCTAGCCCACCATAATCATTTTTAATACAGAACTGAACAAAATCGTGCCAATTTTCACCAGCATTAGCTGTTACTAAAATTGTTCCATTGGGTTGTTGATGAATCGAAATTCCTTTAATCGCGATATGTATTACAAGGCAATCTAAATTCTTTGTTAAAAGCATATTGCTGCCACCGCTTAAGATAAAGAGTTTTCGATTTTTATTTATAGAGATTACTTCAATAAGTTCATCTTCAGAATTAATTTGGATAAACTCTGATGCTATAACATCAATACCAAAGGTGTTATAATTTTTGAGAGATTTGTTGTATTCAATTTTTAAATGCATAGCTTGTTGTTAAAAATATTCAATAATACTAATTCTATTTGTATTGTGTAGAATGAAATCTTATTAAGGAGCACTTAATAATTCTTGCCCAGTGTATTGTTCTAGTGCTAGTTTTAAGATATGAACCGCTTTTTGTAGATCTTTTTTGTTTAGTACATACGCTATTCTTACTTGATTTAAGCCTTGATTCGGGCTAGAGTAAAAGCCTGATGCTGGTGCTATCATAACAGTTTGTTTATCCAAAGTGAATTTATCCAATAACCAAGTTGCGAAATGATCGGCATCTTTTATAGGTAATTCAACAATGCAATAAAAAGCACCGTTAGGCACTGAAACTTTAACATTAGGTATTTGTCTTAGCCCTTCTATAAGGGTATCTCTTCTTGATTTATATTTTGCAATAGTATCTGTATAATATGACTTTGGAGCATCTAGAGCTGCTTCACTTGCTATTTGAGCAAAAATAGGAGGGCTTAACCTTGCTTGAGCAAATTTCATCGCAGTTTTTATTACATCTTTATTTTTGCTAATTACGCATCCTATTCTTGCTCCACACATACTATATCTTTTGGATACAGAATCAATAACAATTGCATGTTCATCCAATTCTTTTTCTTGTAGGATAGAATAATGTTCAGAGTTGTCATAGACAAATTCTCGATACACTTCGTCAGAAATTAGAAACAAATCATGTTTAATGGCTAATGCTGATAATTGTTTTATCTCTTCCTTACTATATAGATACCCTGTTGGATTACTGGGGTTGCAAATAAGAATTGCCTTAGTTTTTGGTGAAATTAGTTTTTCAAAATCTGCAATAGGAGGTAGTGCAAAACCATCATCTATTTTGGATATTACAGGTACTACTGTTACAGTAGACTGAGTGGAGAAGCTATAATAATTTGCATAAAAAGGTTCTGGTACAATAATTTCATCACCAGGATCTGTTATGCTGCCCATTGTGAAAATTAGAGCTTCGCTTCCCCCAGTAGTCACGATAATGTCGTTAGAAGAAATATTAATATCAAGACCAGCGTAATAACAGGTTAATTTTTCACGAAAACTTTCAAAACCGGCAGAATGACTATATGCTAGGATGTCGAGTGTATTATTTTTTACTGCTTGTAGTGCTTCAACGGGTGTTTTTATATCGGGTTGACCTATATTAAGGTGAAAAATATGTTTTCCTTCTTTGACTGCTTTTTCTGCAAAAGGAGCTAATTTGCGAATAGGAGATTCTGGCATTGCTTTACCCTTGCTTGATACGACTGGCATTTAAATAGTTTTTTTAAATAAAATAGCGATAAATTTCTTAAATAAATTAAGATTTTAGATGATTGTTTTCATGATTTTTCAACTATTTTTCTATATTTAGTATAATGGAGAAATTGTATGTATATTTTTGCTGTTTTCTTAGAAAAAGAGCCCTATTCCTGTTTTTTTTTATTTCTGTTTCTTTTTATTCTCAAAATACGGGTTTTACATTACCTGATAAGATGAAAACTGATAAAGTTAAGTTTGAATTAGCTAATAATCTAATTGTTGTTCCGGTAGTACTTAATGGAGTGGAGCTTTCCTTTATATTGGATACGGGTGTCGGGGCTACTATTATATTTAGTTTGGATAGTAAAGATTCCTTAGAGTTACGCAATGCAACAAGGATATTTTTACGTGGATTGGGAGATGGAGAACCTGTTCAGGCAATAAAATCAGAAAGTAATACCTTGAAAATAGGAGAAGCTGTAAGTATGGATCATACGGTGTATTTGGTACAGGATGAATCTATTAATTTTTCTCCTCAAATGGGTTTTCCTATTCACGGAATTATTGGGTATGATTTTTTTAAGGAATTTATAGTTGATGTTAATTATTCATCGAGGTATATAAAAATGAATGATCCCAAAAAGTACTCATATAGAACGTGTAGAAAATGTTTCCAGACAGAGTTGGATTTTAATAAAGGAAAGCGACCTTTTGTAGTTGCAAAATACGAGTTAGAGGACGAATTAATTGATATAAAGCTATTGTTAGATTCTGGATCTGGATCAGCATTGTGGTTGTTTGAAAATGAGCAGAAAAAAATTAAAGTTCCGGATTATTCTTTTGAAGATTTTTTAGGGAAAGGTTTTAATGGAGAGATATATGGGCGTAAAACAAAAATAAATGGCTTACGTATTGGTGATTTTGTTATGAAAGATGTTACTACATCTTTTCCTGATTCGGTATATATACAAGGGATATCCTTAATTGATAGGCAAGGCTCATTAGGGGGGAGTGTTCTTAGGAGGTTTAATTTGATAGTAGATTACCCTAATAAAAAAATATCGTTTAGGAAAAATAGTTATTTTAAAAAACCATTTTCTTATAATATGAGCGGTCTAACAATTCAGCACGCAGGAATTAGATTAGCAACAGGTTTTTTTAAGCAAGAAGGTAATAGAGATCTTTTTGGAGATTTAGCATTTAGAGATCGTGAAGGGGTGTCTAATGTAGTTTCCATAGAGACGCAAACATTTGGTTATAAATATAGTTTACAGCCAAATTATGAAGTTGCTGAAATTAGACCAGGTTCTCCTGCTTATATCGCAGGGGTTCAAAAAGGAGATGTGCTTTTAGAAATTAATGGTCGTCCGGCCTATAGTTATACACTTTCTGATATTAATGATTTGTTCTATTCAGAACCAGGAAGAAAAATCAAAATATGGGTGGAGAGATTGGGGGTTAAAATTAAATATACTTTTTACTTGCAGAAGGTATTGTAAAACAAGAAAGCTCTAGTTTAAAAAACTAGAGCTTTCTTGTTTTATGTTTACAATTGTTTATTTAATTCTTTTTTTCTAAAACACTTTTAGTGTCATCAAGAACGATTCCTTTTATTTTTATAGCTTTTGTAGACTCTTCGGCGTTAGAGTAAACTGTAATTGTTTTACGGATAGGGCCGACTCTTTTTGTGTCGTATTTTACTTCAATAACTCCAGTTGCACCCGGAGCAACAGGCTCTTCTGGCTTCTTTGGGATAGTACATCCACAACTGGAATATACTTTAGAGATAATTAATGGAGCATCTCCAGTATTTGTAAATTTAAATTGTCGTACGCCGTCACTCCCTTTTGTGATTTCACCATAATCAACAACTTCTGATTCGAATTGTATTTTTGCTTTAGTATCCTGAGCATTTAGGGTAGCTCCCAGGAAACCAATAAACAACAACATTACTATTTTTTTCATAACTGTAGGTTTTTATAAGTATGTAAAAGTAGTTACTTTTTATCCAACTTCAAAATCGAAAAAGACTTTCAGGTTGTCGTATATAATAATTACTTTTGCATTTTAAAAATCAAAAATCAGACCAAAGTATGGCTTTAGCAGGAAAGTATGATGCAAAATCGGTAGAAGAAAAGTGGTATAACTACTGGATGGATAACAATTATTTCCATTCTGAAGTTGATGATCGAGAGGCATATACCATAGTTATTCCTCCTCCAAATGTAACCGGGGTTTTGCATATGGGGCATATGCTTAATAATACAATACAGGATGTGTTAATTAGAAAAGCACGTCTTAAAGGGTACAATGCTTGTTGGGTCCCAGGTACTGATCATGCCTCGATAGCTACTGAAGCTAAGGTAGTTGCTAAACTAAAAGAGGAGGGGATCAATAAAAATGATCTAACCAGAGAAGAATTTCTTGAGCATGCTTGGGATTGGACACATAAACATGGTGGAATTATATTAGAGCAATTAAAAAAATTAGGAGCTTCGTGTGATTGGGAGCGCACGGCTTTTACGATGGACGACAATTTGTCTGCTTCCGTAATTAAGGTTTTTGTTGATTTATATAAGAAAGGACTTATTTATAGAGGGTATCGAATGGTAAATTGGGATCCCGAGGCAAAAACAACATTATCTGATGAAGAGGTTATTTATGAAGAGAAGCAAGGTAATCTGTACTATCTCGAATATAAAATAGAGGGTAGTGATGATACATTAACGATCGCTACCACACGTCCCGAAACTATAATGGGAGATACGGCAATCTGCATTAATCCTAATGATGAACGTTTTACTCATCTAAAAGGGAAAAAAGCTATTGTTCCTATTGTTAATCGTGTGATTCCTATTATTGAAGATGAATATGTGGATGTTGAGTTTGGAACGGGGTGTCTTAAAGTAACTCCTGCACACGATCAAAATGATAAAGAGTTAGGAGATAAGCATAATCTAGAAGTAATCGATATTTTTAATGATGATGCTACATTAAATTCTTTTGGACTACATTATGAAGGCAAAGATCGATTTGTAGTTCGTAAACAGATTGTAAAAGAATTAGAGAGCTTAGGTGTGTTGCAAAAAATAGAAACACATCTTAATAAAGTAGGGACAAGTGAACGAACTAAGGCTGTAATAGAGCCTAAGCTGAGTGACCAGTGGTTTCTGAAGATGGAAGGCTTGGCTAAACCAGCATTAGATGCTGTTTTAGAGAAAGATGTGAATCTAGTTCCTGAAAAATTTATTAATACCTATCGTCATTGGATGGAGAATGTGAGAGATTGGAATATCTCTCGTCAGTTATGGTGGGGACATCAGATACCGGCATATTTCTATGGAGACGGGAAAGAAGATTTTGTAGTAGCAGAAACCAAAGAAGAAGCATTGGTTTTGGCAAAAGAGAAAACAGGTAATAACTCTTTAATAGAAACTGATCTTACTCAAGATCCAGACGCATTAGATACATGGTTCTCATCATGGTTGTGGCCAATGAGTGTGTTTAATGGTGTGTTAGAGCCCGATAATGAAGAGATTAATTATTATTATCCTACCAATGATTTAGTAACGGCACCTGAAATCTTATTTTTTTGGGTTGCTCGTATGATTATTGCGGGATATGAGTATAGAAAAGAAAAGCCTTTTACCAATGTATATCTTACCGGAATAGTTAGGGATAAGCAAAGGCGAAAAATGTCTAAATCTTTGGGTAACTCACCAGATCCATTGGATTTAATAGATCAATATGGTGCAGATGGTATTCGAGTAGGGATGTTATTAAGTTCTCCTGCTGGTAACGACCTGATGTTTGATGAGGATTTATGTAAGCAAGGTAGTTCGTTTGTTAATAAAATATTTAATGCTTCCAGGCTTATTTTAGGATGGGAAGTGGATAATACAATAGATCAACCTGAATCATCAAGAGTTGCTATAGATTGGTATCAATCTAAGTTTCAAAAAGCATTAGTAGAGTTAGAAGGTAATTATGAGAAGTATCGCATTAGTGATGCTTTGATGACTACATATAAGTTGATTTGGGATGATTTCTGTAGTTGGTTGTTAGAGATGATAAAACCAGCCTATCAAAGCCCGATTGATGCCAAAACATATAAAGAAGTAATTTCAATTCTCGAAGAAAATTTAAAAATACTACATCCGTTTGTGCCTTTTATTTCTGAGGAGATATGGCAACAAATTAAGGGTAGAACACCAGAAGAGGCTTTGATCATATCAACTTGGCCAAAGGAAACATCTATTAATAAAGAATTAATTAAAGAGTTTGAAGTTGCGGCTGATGTAATCTCAGGAATTAGAACGATTCGAAAGGAGAAGAATATAGCTTTTAAAGAAACTATCGAATTGTCTGTTTTGAATAATGATAAAAATAATACGGCTTTTGATACCGTAATAAGTAAGTTGGGTAATATCACTGAACTTACATATGTTGATGAAAAGGTAGAAGGAGCACTTTCATTTAGAGTAAAATCTAATGAATATTTTGTGCCGATTTCGGGAGCTATTAATGTCGAAGATGAAATTAAAAAGCTTACTGAGGAACTAGTATATACTGAAGGTTTTTTAAAGTCTGTACAGAAAAAATTACAGAATGAGCGTTTTGTAAACAATGCACCAGAACAGGTTATTGCTATAGAGCGAAAGAAGCTTGCGGATGCAGAAGGAAAGATAGCGACTATAAAATCTAGTTTGGAAGGTTTGAGGAAATAGAAAATGTAATTTAAAAAGGTCAAAAAGGATAAGTTTTTGGCCTTTTTGAATTAATGTCTTTTCTCAAATAAAATTATCATAATATGGACTTACCGAAATCTGAGTTTTGTTTTGAGATATTGTGCTAAAAAGAAACAATTTTAGTCGATACTTTTATTTGATAAATGCTATAAAATAGCATTGTTGAATCAAGAAAATAATTCAATTCGCGCTATGAAAGTTTTATATAAGGCCGGTGTTTTTACTTCTTTAAAAAGAAGTAAACTTTTAAATTTCGATTATTAATTAAATTGCTTTTTTTTAAGATAGGTGAGTTACTCAGCAATATACTTATTTACCAATTCTATATATTTTAGCTTGGCTTCGTCCGGAGTTAGGTTTTTTACCTGAAAGAGAGCATTGAGCTTAAAAGCATTTCGGATTTCATTATCACCTGATGGGGTATGAAAACCTTCTGTATGTGTGGCTTGTTTATAGTAGGCGTAGAAATGCAGCATTACATCTGGGGGTAGTTGTATTGTAGTATTGCTAGCTTTTTCAAAAGCTTCTAGGAAATTAATATGTAACTCTTCCTTTGTCATGACTAAACATTCGCAATAATACTTTCTCCTCCTTTTACTTTTTGATGTAAAGAAACCTGTATATCTGTACCGATTGGTAGGTATACATCAACTCTAGATCCAAATTTTATGAAACCACTATCCATTCCTTGGGTTACTGTTTCGTTCTCTGTGGCATAATTAACAATTCTTTTGGCTAAAGCTCCTGCAATTTGTCTGTAAAGAACTTCAATGAAATTATTTTTTACAACAACTGTAGTTCTTTCGTTTTCTTCTGAGGCCTTGGGGTGCCAAGCAACGAGGTATTTACCAGGATGATATTTGCTGAATTTTACCTGTCCGTTAATTGGATGTCTTGTTACATGTACGTTAATGGGAGACATGAAGATAGAAACTTGTAACCTGTTTTCTTTAAAATATTCTTTTTCAAATACTTCTTCTATGACTACTACTTTACCATCTACTGGAGCAACTACTGTTCGATCATTTATAGTTGTTGTTCTTTTTGGATTTCTAAAAAATTGAAGAATCAATATTAGAAAGACTAGAGTTATAATGAATATAGCAATGATCCAATAGTCAATTTGTATGGATACATAGGAAGCTATATTAATTCCTAAAAAGAGAACAATTGCAATAGATATTATTTTATAACCTTCTTTATGAAACATACTGTAGTATTTGTAAAAAAACATATAAAAATGGGCTGGCAAATATAATGCTGTCTAAGCGATCAAAAATTCCTCCATGACCTGGCATAATAGAGCCGCTATCTTTTACACCAGCTTGCCTTTTGAACTTAGATTGTATAAGATCTCCCAGTGTGCCAAAAATACTCATAATTATGCTCATAATCAACCAAACCGTAGTAGATAACGTTGTGTGAAAAATAGAAATTATATACCCTGTTATTAATGTAAAGAACATTCCTCCAATAAAACCTTCGATAGTTTTTTTAGGGGATATTCGTTCTAATAGTTTGTGTTTTCCAAAATTTTTGCCCACTAAATAAGCAAAAGTGTCATTAGTCCAGATCATCAGCAATGGAGCTGCAATGATGATAGGATCGTATTCTTGATTGTAACACGGAATCAATGTTAGGAAAACGATAGATGTAATTAGAAAAAATATGGTGGTAAAGTATTTTCTTTTTTCAAACATTGGTATTATTCTTATGGTAACTAAGTCTCTAACTAAGAATAATTGAGTAATGATTGTAAGCGATAAAATAGGTATAGTGATATATAAAGGAGGGCTGAATATATGGAATAAAGCTAAAAAACCCAAAAAGACAAAGTAAAGCCAAGTCTTTTTTAGATGGATTAGTTTTTGAAATTCATAAATACATATAATACCAAGTAGAAAAAATATTCCAATGAAGGTGTATTTTGAAATAAATATAGAAATTAACAATATCGAGATGTATAAAAAACCCGATAAAGATCGTGTAAGTAGTTCCTTCATGTTATAAATCTTCCAGCAGCAGCAAATATAGATTTTTTGAGCTACTTCCGTAACTTAAGAAGTCTTTTTCTTTTTGCGGTTCGAAGTTTTTTATTGTAGTAATATTAGAAGGAATTGCATTTTTGTTTTTTTCTTTAATACCCTTTAAACCTTCTCCAATACTTTTAACCAATTGACTCGTGCCTGCAAGGATGACGAAATTATCAGGTAGTTCAGTTAGTTTTTTTTCTCGTAACTGATTAGAGGAGATGAGAATCGCACCGCTATCCGAAATTAAATATTCGCAAGTAGCAAAAAAGAAAGAAGCAGGAGTTTTTTTTATGTAGTTAAGGTTGAAACCAGAAAACTTATGTTCCAATCCAATATCGAAACAGCATACATCTTTTTCGTACCAATCGTTTTCTAAAAGAATCTTGTCAAAAGAGTCAAGAATTTCATCTTCGTTATCACAATATAAAAATTTACCACCATTTCTTTTGAAATTAATCATAAAGCTTTCATCAACTGGTAGGTTGATTTCTGGCATGTATTTACTGCGATCTTCTGCGTGACGTTCCTTACTCTTTTGGTCTGATTTAGATTTTGATGAAAAAATTCTTCTAAATAGACTCATTTTTAGATTTGATTGGGGGTAACTGTTATTAAATAGTATCAAAGATAAAAAATCCCAATCTAATAAGAATATTAGATTGGGATTTTTTTTTAATTTACTAGTAAAAGTTCAATAATTGGTTATGAAGGTTCGATTATTGACTCTTCTTTTTGGTCAAAAGGACGTTTACCAAATATTTTTTCTAGATTATCTTTAAAGATAACTTCTTTTTCAAGCAGTACTTCTGCTAATTCTGTGAGTTTGTCCTTATGATTTTCTAATAGTTTAATTGCTCGTTGGTATTGTTCTTCTATTATATTAGAGATTTCTTTATCAATAAGCTCACTTGTTTGTTCGCTATATGGCTTAGTAAATCCATATTCGTTCTGTCCAGAGGAATCATAATATGTTAGATTTCCTATTTTATCATTAAGTCCATATACCGTTACCATAGCTCTAGCCTGTTTTGTAACCTTTTCTAGGTCACTCAATGCTCCGGTAGAAATTTCATTAAATATTACTTTTTCTGCTGCACGTCCGCCAAGTGTAGCACACATTTCATCAAGCATTTGATTAGGTCTAACGATTAATCTTTCTTCTGGAAGATACCAGGCAGCACCGAGAGACTGACCTCTAGGTACAATAGTTACTTTTACTAATGGAGCAGCATGTTCTAGCATCCAGCTAACGGTTGCATGACCAGCCTCATGAAAAGCAATTGCACGTTTTTCTGCAGGTGTAACAATTTTGTTTTTCTTTTCTAATCCACCTACTATTCTATCTACAGCATCAAGAAAATCTTGCTTGCCAACGGCTTTATTACCTTTACGGGCAGCAATTAACGCTGCTTCATTACATACATTGGCAATATCGGCTCCAGAAAATCCAGGTGTTTGTTTTGATAAGAAGTCTGTATCTAGACCTTCTACTTTTTTAAGCGGTTTAAGGTGTACTTCGAATATTTCTTTACGTTCTCTAACATCAGGAAGGTCAACATAGATTTGTCTGTCAAAACGACCAGCTCTCATCAATGCTTTATCCAATACATCTGCTCTGTTTGTTGCAGCAATGACAATTACATTTGTATTTGTGCCGAAACCGTCCATTTCGGTTAACAATTGATTTAATGTATTCTCTCTTTCATCATTAGAGCCAGAAAAATTACTTTTTCCTCTAGCACGTCCGATAGCATCTATCTCATCGATGAATATAATAGCAGGTGATTTTTCTTTTGCTTGTTTGAATAAGTCTCTTACTCGTGATGCTCCAACACCAACAAACATTTCTACAAAATCAGATCCTGATAACGAAAAGAAAGGTACTTTTGCTTCTCCAGCAACTGCTTTTGCTAATAAGGTTTTACCTGTTCCCGGAGGTCCTACTAATAGCGCTCCTTTTGGTATTTTACCTCCTAATGAAGTATATTTTTCAGGGTTTTTAAGAAAGTCAACAATTTCTTGTACCTCTTCTTTAGCTCCTTCAAGACCTGCAACATTTTCAAAAGATACTTTTACATCCGTGTTTTGGTCAAAAAGTTTAGCCTTGGATTTTCCGATATTAAATATCTGACCTCCAGCACCTCCTCCGGCACCTCCACTCATTCTGCGCATAATGAATATCCATACACCTATAATAAGTGCAAAAGGCAACAAAGTGATAAATATATCTCCCCACATATTACTTTCGGTATCATAACCTACATCTGTTGATAATCCATTATCACTTTTGATTTTGGCAATTTCATTTTCAAAATTCTGTAAATCTCCAAATTCAAATTCGTAATCAGGATCATTAGGACTAGCAGGTAGTATCGATTTCCCTTTGCTCTTTTGATGCTTTTCTTGAGATTTTGCTTCTTGAGTAAGAAAAACTTTCGCTTTGCGTCTGTTGATTATCATCACACGCTCTACTTCACCATTACTCAAAAAATTATTAAAGTCAGAAGGGGTCGTTTCAGGTGCGTTCCCAATATTTCCACCGTTCATGAAATTTAATACTAAAAAACCAACAATAATTACGGCATAAATCCAATACGCACTGAATTTTGGTTTCTTATTAGGGTCTACTTTTTTATTTTCTTTAGCCATTTACGCTTTTTTTAATAATTTGTTTCGATAGTTGTCATTTTTGCATCTCCCCATAATCCTTCTATGTCATAGAATTCTCTAATATGTTTTTGGAAAACGTGAACAACGACATGTACATAATCAATTAATACCCATTCTGCATTTTCACTACCTTCTACGTGCCAAGGTTTATCTTTTAATGCTTTACTTACTGTTTTTTGGATAGAACTAACAATAGCATTAACTTGAGTATTAGAGGTCCCGTTGCAGATTACGAAATAACTACAAACTGTATTTTCAATTTCTCTTAAATCTAGGATACTAATACCATTTCCTTTTACTTCTTCAATACCTTTTATAATTTGAGCAATCAATTGATCAGTATCGATTTCTTTTTTAATCATGCATTTTTTTAATTTGCGTAAAGTTATTACTTTTTATGATTTTAGTGTTCGTATTTGCGGACATTTGTAAAAACTTTCGTATCATTTATTACTTATGGATATAATCAAAGTTGATGCCATTGACTCTACTAATGTTTTTCTTAGGGATATTAACCGTGAAAAACCTATTGAAAAACCTATTTGTGTGATAGCAAAAGAGCAAGTAGCAGGTAAGGGGCAAATGGGAACTGTTTGGCAAAGTAATGCAGGAGAAAACCTTACTTGCAGTGTCTTCATACCTATTAATGAGATGGATGTTTTGGATCAGTTTTATATTTCTATGGCGGCTTCATTGGCTATATATGATACATTAAAATCTCTAATTGTACCGAAATTATCTATAAAATGGCCTAACGACATTCTGTCAGACAGGTATAAGATATGTGGTGTTTTGATAGAGAATATACTTAATAATGGCAGATTACGAGGAGCTATTATAGGAATCGGTCTTAATATAAATCAACTAGAATTTGATAATTTACCACAAGCAAGATCTATAAAACAGATTGTAGGAAGAAATTTTAATATAGAAGAAATCTTACACTTGCTACTTACGAAATTAGAATATAGGTTCTCTACATTACATAAAAACAATTATAGTTACTATAAAAACGAATACGAGCTATTACTTTTTAGAAAAAATAAACCCTCTACATTTTTAGATGCAAAGGGTAATTCTTTTGTGGGTATCATCCAGAATATTACTTCTTATGGTAAATTACAACTTTTATTAGAAGATGAAGTAATCAAAGATTTTAATCTAAAAGAGATCCAGTTATTGTATTAGTTATATTTTGCTAATATTCTCACTTAGTGTATTAATGAAATTTTGTATTGGATTTTTAATCATCATGGCCATCATAGCGTTAAATTGTCCATCAAAAGTTAATTTTGCCGTACTTGTTCCATTACCTAAGTCAGTAATGTCTGCAGTAAGTGTAAATGGTAACTTATCGCTAGCAGCACCTAATATAACAGAGCTGTATGCTGTGCTTTCTTTTTGTTCCAAAACGATTTCGGGCATTCCTTTTAATTGAAAAAGGAAACGGGAATCAGTAAGTTTTTCGAATTTTTGGATGCTTTCTGGCATCAGTTGTTCAAAGTTTTCAACCTTTGTCAAAAATTCAAATACTTCTTGTTGAGTTTTTTCTACAGTAACTGTAGTAGTTTCTAAATTCATAGAGAATAAAATTTTATGGATTCCACTCGGCAGGGTTGGTTTTCCACCCCTGTAGTGTTTTTTGTTGTTCTTCTGTAATATAATTAGCATCTGATGCCTGCTCCAGAAGATTTTCGTAATTACTCAAAGTATGCAAAGATAATGCCGCTTCCTCAAAATTTTCTGAGGCAATATCAAAACCATAATTAAAAATGGCCACCATTCCTTTTACAGTAGCATTTACTTCCTTAAGTGCTTTTACTGCATTCAAACTACTTTTTCCGGTGCTTATTAAGTCTTCGACTACAACCACATTTTTTCCTGCAGGTACAATTCCTTCGATTTGATTTTTTCTTCCATGCTTTTTAGCTTCTGGTCGAACGTAAATAAAAGGTAGGTTTAATTGCTCTGCTACTAACATTCCTATGCCAATAGCACCTGTAGCTACACCAGCTATTACGTCGGGTCTACCATATTCTTCTTCAATAAATTTGGCTAAATTCTCCCTAATGTAATTACGGATTACTGGATATGAAAGTGTTATGCGATTATCGCAATAAATAGGAGATTTCCATCCTGAAGCCCATGTAAAAGGTTCTTGCGGTTGTAATTTAATTGCATTAATTTGCAAAAGTAATTCAGCAGTCTTTTTTGCTGTATTTTTATCAAAAATCATAGTGCAAATGTATAAAGTTTTTGTGAATAATACTCCAATTATTCTATCTACAAAAAAGACTATAGATGATTATGAAACAATTCATATCAAAGATGTGGATTTTTCTATTGTCATTCGGGACATTCTGAAAAAAGAAAGTAAAAGAGAAGAAGCCAAATATCATTTTTATCATAAAAATGAAGATAAACTATTAGCTGAATTGTATACTAAACTTCCTGTAGTTTTGGCAGGAGGAGGGAAGGTCTATAATGCTAATAAGGAAGTATTATTCATACATCGTAATGGGAAGTGGGATTTGCCGAAAGGTAAGGCAGAAAAAAAAGAAGATATGGAAACTGCTGCCATTAGAGAAGTAGAAGAAGAAACCGGTGTTACGGGTTTAGAAATCATTAAATTTTTATATAAAACATTTCATGTTTTTAAGAGAAACGGAGAATTTAGGCTAAAGGTTACCTATTGGTTCGAAATGAAGACAGCATATAGTGGTGTGCTGGTTCCACAGAAAAATGAAGGTATTATGAAAGTAAAGTGGAAGAATTCGAAAAAAGCCAAAAAAGCATTACGCGACTCTTATGCAAATATTAGGCAACTGTTTTCCTATGAGTATCTAACATAATCACGATTGCTGCTAATTATCTAATTTTAAAAATAAATCTAAGTATGACCATACTTAAAAAAGGAGTTGTTCTGTTTTTAGTGATTATTTACAATATTTCTTGCTCTAAGAAAAAAAATACTGCAGATGTAGAAAAAGAGGTAGCAACAGGTGATTCTATTGCAATATATATGGGGCCGAATTATGATCATCATAAGAAATATGGTGATTTTAATTTTACAACAGAAAAAGAATGGGATAGTCTAAATGCTATTTCTCATAAGGCCAAAACTAAACCAGTATATAAAATAGATAACAGGTATAAAACTTTTGGGTGGCATCTATATTCTAAAGGGTCTGCATATAAAAGCTATAATTTTTCGTTGCTATGGGGAGTTTCATATTTTTCTTATTTGGTGAATGCTGATACGGGTAGTTATGATACCGTACATCAATGGAAAACTACTGCATTGGTAGATAGTGCTAAGGTTCATAACTGTAAAGTATTTCTTACGGTTTCTAACTTTGGTTCTAAGAGAAACGCTTCTTTTTTAAAAAATCAAAAAGCTCAGAAAACTTTAGCGGATAGCCTAAGTAGCTTATTAGCGCTAAGAAAAGCGGATGGAATAAATATTGATTTCGAAGGCGTTCCAGCGGAAAGTAAAAAAGAATTTAGTGATTTTATAGTAACCCTATCTGATAGGCTAAAAAGCCAAAATTCTGATTATATAGTATCCTTAGCACTCTATGCTGTGGATTATCATAAAGTTTTTGACATTAAGGCAATCGATAAGGCGATAGATTTTTATACCTTGATGGGGTATGATTATTATGGTAGTTTCAGTAAACATGCAGGGCCTGTATCTCCTTTGAAATCAAGTAGAAAGTGGGGTGAAAATAGTATAGAATCTTCAGTTGATTATTATTTAAATGAAGGTGTAGCCGCTACCAAATTAATCGTAGGATTACCATATTATGGAGATGTATGGCAAACAACTTCTGAATCTATTCCGGGTAAAACAGAAAAGTTCATTTCACACGATGGATATAGTGAAATAAAGAATTTGCTATACCATAAGAAATACAAAGTATATTTTGATAAAGAGAGTGCTACAAGTTATAGTATATATAAAGAAAATGACGATATACGACAAATGTGGTTTGATGACAGTCTTTCATTATCCTATAAGTATGATTGGATAAAAAGCAAAGGGGTATCCGGAGTTGGAATATGGGCATTAGGGTATGATCACGGAAGTGATGAATTATGGGATTTATTAGCGACAAAATTTGGAGCTAAAGATTAGTTGGTCGTATTGAAGAAATAAATTATAAGGTTACTTCATAACTCTATAAATAGGATACCTCAGGTGTGCTTTCTCATAATTATCGGATTGTTTATGAATCCAATCTAATTGCGTATACCAGTTTTTAGCAAAAGCAGTATCTTTTTTCTTCTCCTGAAACTCTATTCGGAGCTTTTCGTTTTTTGCCAGTAATTCTGAAGCTTTATCTTCCCATACATATGGAGAGAAGTATTCTTTTTGCTGAAGAATGGTGTCAAAAAAATTCCAATTAAAGAAGGAGTCAACGTTTTCTGGTTCTAAAGTTTCTATCAGATACCTGAAACCTTTTTGATTCGTAGGTACGATGATGTCTCCCTTCTTTACTATGATTTTCTCTATACTCTTAGTGATTTCTGTATCATAATGTACATAATGACCTTCATAGGGAGTTTCTCTGCTTTTATAATCTTTAATATGATAAACCTCTGCAGTGATGCTGGAGTCTTTTTCGAAGGGTAAATAATCAATCTGATTTAATTTTAATTTTTCAATTATATGCCACCATCCTTTGGGTATTATATATGCTTTAGGGATTTCTATTTGCTTAGAAGGGTTGAAATAATTGCTATAGTTTACTTCTTTTGTATAAGGTTTATTTCGATGATATTTTAACCTTTTTGAGCCAGTTAATTCACTTTTTATATATGTTCCTTCATATCCTTTAAAATTAAATTTTGTGACTTTAGAGGTGTCAACTTTCCAGTTTATAGGATATATTTTTTGTAACGGTAATTTTGTAAAAGCAAGTTTTCGTAATTGTCTTATTTTACTACCATCCTTTTCAGTGATCTCTACCATAGATTTCATGAGCTCATAGGTGCCTTCTACTCTAGATTTATAAGATTTTAGCATATGAGTTTCTACCATCATACCTATTGTGTTCCATAGGGTAGTATATCCTGTAGAGTATCTGGGAGAGTCCAGAAACTGAGACCACCCCTTATCTGGAGTAGTACCCCAGACATTAACATAAGGAGTGATATCCCATTTTTTAGATTTTAGAGAAGATTCTAATTGAGGTTGAATTTCTTCAATTAAATAACTCCCTAATTCACCTCCCAGTTTATTATGCTGTGTGAATAGGTGTGTAAGTGTGTATTGGTAATCAGCTCCATTACTTACGTGATTATCGATAAAAACATCGGGTTGTATTAAATGAAAAGCCTGTGAAAAAGCCTGAGCGTTTTTTGTGTCATTCTTTATAAAATCCCTATTTAAGTCATAGTTACGGGCATTTCCCCTAAACCCATATTCTTTTGGACCATTTTGATTCGTTCTCGTGCCTGAATTACGTTGCAGTGCGCCTCCGATATTATATATAGGAATAGTTACCAGAACCGTATTTTTAGGAAGATTAGTTTTGTTCTGTACCATATCTCTAAATAACAACATGGTAGCATCAATTCCATCACTCTCTCCTGGATGAATTCCGTTATTAACGAATATAATTCTTTTGGTTTGTCGAATTTTTTCGAAATCAAATATCATATCTGGATTTAGCGTCACTATATGTAACGGATGACCACTGTCCGTCATTCCTACTTCCTGAATACTAATTTCAGGATATACTTCGGATAAATTTAGATAATAATCTATAACCTCAGTATACGTTGGTGTTTCTGTGCCATTACTTTTTTCAAAAAGGGTGGAGAAATTATGATCCTGAGCATTTACCTTTTCTGAAAAAGCATAAAAAACTAAGGTTAATATTGTGATAATGAGTGATGATTTAAGCATAAAAGTATTGTGTAAGTTGTAAATATAGTAAGTTTTGTTTAGGAGTTATTAGGTGCTGTGTTAGTTTTAACATAGAAGGGGATTAGCAAGTCATTTTACTTGTTAGACAATAAAATAACTGTATTTTTGCACCCTCAAAATAGACCAATTATGACTGAGTTTGTAAGAAAAAGAGTGGCAAATGCCAAAAATGATATTCTATCTGGATTGACAGTAGCTTTAGCATTAGTGCCAGAAGCAGTTGCTTTTGCTTTTGTAGCAGGAGTGGATCCATTAGTAGGGTTGTATGCGGCATTTATGATTGGATTGATTACTTCAGTTTTTGGAGGACGACCGGGAATGATTTCTGGAGCTACAGGAGCATTGGCAGTAGTGATGGTAACGTTGGTTGCCAAAGGAAATGCAATGGGAGTTGAAGGAGAAGAGTTAGGGTTGTACTATTTATTTGCTACCGTAATTCTAATGGGAGTTATACAAATGCTTGCAGGGGTTTTTAAACTAGGAAAATTTGTGAGATTGATTCCGCATCCGGTAATGATGGGATTTGTTAATGGTTTGGCAATTGTAATTTTTCTATCTCAATTGGGGATGTTTAAAGAAGGAGTGAAAGATATTTACGGAGGAGATAAATATGAGACTGAATCTGTTCTAAAACAATATGATATCAATGGAGACTTGGTATATGATCGTGTAACCAAGAAGCCTTTATATATTTATGCAGGTAATAATAGATTAGAGACCTATGATAAGAAGGAAACTAAATATTTGGTGTCTGATGGTCAGGTGTTTGATGTAGATACTAAAAAAGTTCTTTTTAATATCGAAGAAGATGGAGTATATACTATAGAAAAAAAAGGGAAGGTTAAAAAATGGATTGTTACTAAGGATTTATTGTTAATGCTAGGGTTGGTATTACTGACAATGCTAATTATGTGGGGGTTACCAAAAATAAAGATAACGTCTAAATTCCCGGAAGCATTGATAGGAATAGTTGTAGTCTCTGCAATTGTAATATTAGGAAAACTAGATGTAGCCACGGTAGGTAGTTTTATTGAAGATGGTGGAGGAGAAGGACTTAAGGGAGGTTTGCCACAATTTCAGTTTGAGTTATTTAATAAAATACCGTTAACATTAGAAACTTTGTATTTTATAGGGCCTTATGCATTAATTCTGGCGGCGATAGGGTTGATTGAATCCTTAATGACCCTAAATCTAATCGATGAATTAACAGAAACACGAGGAAACTCTAATAGAGAATGTCTAGCACAGGGAGGAGCAAATATTGTAACAGGACTTTTTGGAGGAATGGGTGGTTGTGCGATGATCGGACAATCGATTATTAATATAAAAGGAGGAGGTCGTACCAGACTATCCGGAATTGTAGCCGCCGTAACTTTATTGATGTTTATATTATTTGCGTCTGGATTGATAGAGCAAGTTCCTATTGCAGCTCTGGTAGGAGTAATGTTTATGGTGGTGATTGGTACTTTTGCCTGGTCTAGTTTTAGAATACTGAATAAAATACCGCTTACGGATGCCATTGTGTTAATAGCGGTTTCCTCACTAACAGTATTTTTTGATTTAGCAGTAGCAGTAATTGCTGGAGTTATTATGTCTGCATTGGCTTTTGCATGGGAAAATGCCAAGAAGATTAGAGCAAGAAAGCATATCAAAGAAGATGGGACTAAAGTATATGAGATTTGGGGGCCATTGTTCTTTGGTAGTATACAGGCTTTTAATAATAAGTTTGATGTCGCTAATGATCCAGAGAATGTAGAAATTGACTTTATAGAATCTAGAGTTAGTGATCATTCTGCATTAGAAGCTATTTTTAACCTAGTAGGTAAGTATGAAGAAGCTGGCAAAAAGGTACGTATCAAACACCTTAGTGAAGAATGCCAGGAATTAATGATCAAGGCATCTCCAAAATTAGCAAATGTTATAGAACATGACATCGATGACCCAAGATATCATGTCATGGCTAAGGCAATGAAATAAATAAAACGTATATTTCGATTACTAAATCGAAGTAAAATTAAATGGATATTCCTTTTGAACCTGTAATTTTTGGTGTTAAAATGAATATCCATTTAGTTTTGGAGTATGCTGCATTTTTTATTGGATATAGATATTATGTATATGTAAAAAGAAAGAATGGAGATACAATAGCTTCGACCAATAGACTGTCCATAATAATAGGAGCTGTCTTTGGAGCATTTTTTGGATCCCGTATCGTTGGTTTTTTAGAAAACCCTGTGTTCTCTTCTTTCAGTGTAGAATATTTTGTTCAGTTACTACATGCCAAAACCATTATGGGAGGTCTTTTTGGAGGGTTGCTAGGAGTAGAATTAGCTAAAAAAATTATTAGCGAAGAACAATCTTCTGGAGACCTGTTTACATTCCCCATAATTCTCGGAATCATAATTGGTAGAATAGGGTGTTTTTTAGCCGGGGTAAAAGAATTTACCTATGGCAAACAAACAACTTCCTTTTTGGGCGTGGATCTGGGAGATGGTATAATGCGATATCCAATTGCACTATTCGAAGTAGTATTCCTAATCTTATTATGGATAGTTCTAAAGCATAATCAGGATAAAATCAGATTAAAAAGCGGGCTGCTTTTTAAATATTTTATGATCTCTTATTTCTCATTTCGATTTTTGGTAGAGTTTTTAAAACCCAATACATTTTTGTTATTAGGAGTAAGTAGTATCCAGTATTTATGTATCTTATGCTTGGTTTATTACCATAAAACAATCCGAAAACTCTTTTATGCCGACTAGAAAATATACCTATTACGATTTTACACTAAGTTTATGTCCCACTTGTCTTAAGAGAATTGATGCTAAAATTGTTTTTGAAGAAGGCAAGGTATTTATGCTTAAGAATTGTCTCGAGCATGGTAGATCTAAGGTTTTGATTGCAGATGATATTGAATATTATAAGAATATCAGAAACTACAATAAACCATCAGAGTTTCCGTATAAATTTAATACATCAACAGATTACGGTTGTCCCTATGACTGTGGGTTATGTCCTGATCATGAGCAGCATTCCTGTTTGTCTATTATAGAAGTTACAGACAGATGTAATTTAACCTGCCCGACTTGTTATGCATCTTCATCACCACATTATGGTAGGCACAGAACATTAGAAGAAATAAAAAAGATGTTGGATACCATTGTAGCCAATGAAAAAGAACCTGATGTTGTACAAATCAGTGGAGGAGAGCCAACGATACATCCACAGTTTTTTGATATTTTGGACTATGCAAAGCAACTTCCGATACGACACCTTATGGTGAATACAAATGGAATAAGGATTGCAAAAGATACTAAGTTTGTAGAACGATTAGCAGGATATATACCTGATTTCGAGATTTACTTACAATTTGATTCTCTTATACCAGAAGTTCTTCAAAAATTACGAGGAGAAGACCTTACGGAAATACGAAAGCAAGCAATTAAAAATTTAAACGCCTTTAATCTATCTACAACTCTGGTTGTTACTTTAGAAAAAGGATTAAATGATGAGGAAATAGGTAGCATTATCAGTTTTGCAACCCAACAGAAGTGTGTGAGAGGGGTTACCTTTCAACCTACGCAGATTGCAGGTCGATTAGAAGACTTTGATGCACAACTAAATCGAATAACACTAACAGAAGTTCGTAGAAAAATCTTAGAACAGTTTCCGGTTTTTGAACCCGATGATTTAATTCCTGTTCCTTGTAATCCCGATGCGCTGGTAATGGGATATGCGCTAAAAAATGAAGATGGAATTATACCATTAACACGATATGTAAACCCTGCTGATTTATTAGATAATGGCAAAAATACCATTGTATATGAGCAAGACACAGAATTACATGGCAAAATGTTGGAATTGTTCAGTACAGGAAATTCTGTAGATACAGCTTCAGAGAACCTAAAGTCTATTATGTGCTGTTTACCAGAAATTGATGCCCCGGATTTAGGATATGATAATTTGTTCAGAATTATAATCATGCAATTTATTGATGCGTATAATTTTGATGTCAGAGCCATAAAAAAGTCCTGTGTACATATCGTAAACAAGGATTATAAAATCATTCCTTTCGAAACGATGAATTTGTTTTATCGAGATGATAAACAAGAATATCTAGAACAATTAAGAAAAGAAAAAGTATGATTACCAATTCAATTTTACTAGAGGTCGGAAACCTCAATGGGTTAGTTTATGTGATTCTTCTCATACTATTAGGTCCACCAATATTTTTAGCACTTATAGGTTTGATACTTTTTAAAACTCAAAGCCGTAAAGCAGGCAAAGTATTTTTCATTCTGGCAGGAGTATATTTAGTTATCGGACTAGGAATTTGCGGAGCTTTAATGGTAGGATATTAATCCTTCACTAAAGGTTTAATGCTCCAAAGCTTGCCTCGAAATTCCAAAAACAGTATCGCTAGATGCCCTATAGACTTGTCGTTAGGTACTTTAATTAGAGAACAGGTATAATTTCCCCATACCTTAAATACCTAAATCACCTTATTTTTATTGCGATATTTGACTGAGCATGCATAAGGTATTCACCCCATTATACACCCGTTTATATCACTTATTATTTTTTGGGAATCCCTTATTTCACAGGGCTTTTGAGCTGTTTTGGTTTCTGAATTTAATTTCTCCCTTTTTTTTAAAAGAGTACTCGTTATACTTTTGGAATCAAATCAGAAACAATATCCTCAGAGTAGGCTATGAGTTTCTGGTTAAAGAAACTTACAATAAGTACTAGCATCATAAAGACAAATCCTCTAAAGGAAAAGAAACAAAAAAGGCGCCAATACGATGTTTCTAAAAAGTGTGATGTTCTATACATTCTGTAAGTTTTTTTTTAAGGATTCAATGATCCTAACTTTAATAACTAATTTATTTTTAATCTTAAAACCAAAAATCACAATGAAAAAAGTATTGTATGTATTACCAATCATAGGAATGTTATTTTTTATGTCTTGCGACAAAGACGAAGCAACGATTGAAGCAATTGACGAAACCGCTATAGAAGTAGATACTACTATAAAAGGCATCTATGACTTTCATAAAGATATTATGATTCAATCAAAAGAAGGCAGTGAAGCATTGGTGCGAGTATATGCCAACTCAGAACAATCAATCACGGGCTATACAAAAGCAAATATGACGTTAGTAGAAATAGAGGAAGATGAAACATTGAAGCAAAGCCTAAAAAGACAGCATATTATGAATGAAGGCTCTAACCGTGTCTCAGAAGAAGAAAGTATGGATGTTGATAAAGCAGAGATTTCCGGTGGAGATATTGCATTTCAGCTTGTAGCAATTACCAAAAGAAATGCAGGTGTGAGATATGCTATAAGTTTTAATCACCCTGATGATAATACATCCCGTGCTTCTTGGAAGTACTATACACACTACAGCACTCCTAATCAAGAAAAAATAGCAGAAATAGCAAGACATTCTGTAGTTAGAAGAGTGTATTACGGCCTTAAGTATAAAGCATATAGTAACAGTAGTTGGAATACGATCCAGAACGAATGGAAAAAAGTGAGTAATAATGAGAGTTTTTCTCATACAAAGAACCCATGCTATCAGTTCCGTATGCGAGTAAAAACCAAAAAGAACTCAGCATACACCGTTACTTTTGATTATTAAAATAAGATCATACCATTTCGTATAAGAACTGGGATCACTTTTAATAATGAACACCGATAGTTTTATTAAAGTTATCGGTGTTTTATACGATTTATGGATAAGAAGTTCGTATAAAGAGTTTGAATTATTTTGTGCTAGATTAAGGCATAAAATT
>CANMKK010000024.1 GCA_947498455.1 uncultured Aquimarina sp. | reverse complement strand
TCTGGTACATCGATAGTATAAGGACTGGCGGTTGTTCCCGCTCCATTGACAGTGGTATTGGTGCCGTCATTAATGATGGTTTCTGATCCATCTGCTGGAGTTACTGCAAGGTCGTAGTTGTTTCCACTTGGAGTGACCGTTACAGAACCATCTGTAGAGCCAATAGTTTGTATTTCGTTGGTAGCATCGGCATCGGCATCTTGGATATTGATTGTCGTATTGGCGCCATCACTGATCTGTATTGCAACTGTTTCATTTGGGGTCACTACAGCATTGGATAAATCCTGAAATTCATTAGTAGCATCATTATCTAGGTTATCTGGTACATCGATAGTATAAGGACTAGCCGTTGTTCCCGCTCCATTAACAGTGGTATTCGCACCATCATTGATGATAGTTTCTGATCCATCTGCAGGAGTTACTGCCAAGTCGTAGTTATTCCCACTTGGAGTGACCGTTACAGAACCATCTGTAGAGCCAATAGTTTGTATTTCATTAGTAGCATCGGCATCAGCATCTTGGATATTGATCGTCGTATTGGTGCCATCACTGATCTGTATTGCAACCGTTTCATTTGGAGTCACCACAGCATTGGATAAATCCTGAAACTCATTAGTAGCGTCATTATCTAGGTTATCTGGTACATCGATAGTATAAGGACTGGCGGTTGTTCCCGCTCCATTGACAGTGGTATTGGTGCCGTCATTGATGATGGTTTCTGATCCATCTGCAGGAGTTACTGCCAAGTCGTAGTTATTTCCACTTGGGGTGACCGTTACAGAACCATCTGTAGAGCCAATAGTTTGTATTTCATTGGTAGCATCAGCATCAGCATCCTGGATATTGATCGTCGTATTGGTTCCATCACTGATCTGTATTGCAACTGTTTCATTTGGAGTCACCACAGCATTGGATAAATCCTGAAATTCATTGGTAGGATCATTATCTAAGTTATCCGGTACATCAATAGTATAAGGATTGGCGGTTGTTCCCGCACCATTGACAGTGGTATTGGTGCCGTCATTGATGATGGTTTCTGATCCATCTGCAGGAGTTACTGCCAAGTCGTAGTTATTTCCACTTGGGGTGACCGTTACAGAACCATCTGTAGAGCCAATAGTTTGGATTTCGTTGGTAGCATCGGCATCAGCATCCTGGATATTGATTGTCGTATTGGTTCCATCACTGATCTGTATTGCAACTGTTTCATTTGGGGTCACCACAGCATTGGATAAATCCTGAAACTCATTAGTAGCATCATTATCTAGGTTATCTGGTACATCAATAGTATAAGGACTAGCCGTTGTTCCCGCACCATTGACAGTGGTATTGGTGCCGTCATTGATGATGGTTTCTGATCCATCTGCTGGAGTTACTGCAAGGTCATAGTTGTTTCCACTTGGGGTGACCGTTACAGAACCATCTGTAGAGCCAATAGTCTGTATTTCGTTGGTAGCATCATTATCTAGGTTATCCGGTACATCGATAGTATAAGGACTGGCGGTTGTTCCCGCTCCATTGACAGTCGTATTCGCACCATCATTAATGATGGTTTCTGATCCATCCGTTGGAGTTACTGCAAGGTCGTAGTTGTTTCCACTTGGAGTGACCGTTACAGAACCATCTGTAGAGCCAATAGTTTGTATTTCATTAGTAGCATCATTATCTAGGTTATCCGGTACATCGATAGTATAAGGGCTAGCCGTTGTTCCCGCCCCATTAACAGTAGTATTCGTACCATCATTGATGATAGTTTCTGATCCATCTGCTGGAGTTACTGCCAAGTCGTAGTTATTTCCACTTGGGGTGACCGTTACAGAACCATCTGTAGAGCCAATAGTCTGTATTTCGTTGGTAGCATCATTATCTAAGTTATCCGGTACATCGATAGTATAAGGACTGGCGGTTGTTCCCGCTCCATTGACAGTCGTATTCGTACCGTCATTAATGATGGTTTCTGATCCATCAGCTGGAATTACTGACAAGTCGTAGTTATTTCCACTTGGAGTGACCGTTACAGAACCATCTGTAGAGCCAATAGTTTGTATTTCGTTGGCAGGATCAGCATCGGCATCATTCGTATTTATAAGAATTGGACTTCCATTACCATTATCAAACGTATATGTTCCATCCTCATTATCAACTATAGCAGCTTTAGAAATGGTTACAATGGTATTACTTTCATCTGTGTAGCTAAAGGTTCCATTTTCATTGTCTATCAAGGTAGAAATTGAAGTGTCTGAAATCACAATCGTTGTCCCGTCTGCTTTAACAAAGGTATATGTTCCATCTCCATTGTCAATCAAATTAACCGTCTCTACAAGCGTATTAATTTCATCAATAGCATCTTGTACATTTACAGCTGTAAGCCCAGACATTGTTCTTTGATAAGGGTTGGAACTAGCTCTTGTGTCTATTAATTGGGGAGTTCCTTGTTCATTGACATAAGTATACGTTCCGTCTCCATTGTCATCTACAACCGTTAATGTTTCTAAGGCTGATACACTAATAGTAATATCATTACCGTCGTTGTTAGAGAAAGTATAAGTTCCATTTCCATTATCTATAAGCTTGGCTTTTGTGATTAAAGAAACAACTCCAGCTTCATTAATATAGCTAAAACTACCATTATTATTGTCTGATAAAGATGTTACTGTTTCTTCGTCCTGAACACTGACACAAAGACTGTCCCATATGTTATTCGTATATTGAAACAAGCAATTTTGATCTGTATTATATACAATTGCACCGTTAAGAGGAGTAATCGCATTCATTTCGGCTGTTGTAACCCTAGTTACCACGAATACCTTATCATGACTTTCAAGTTCTAAGAGGGATGCATCATCAATTAAATCCGGATTATCACCTGCTTTTACTTGAGCTTTAATGACAGAAAAAGTGGCAATATTAATTAGTAATGAAAATACTATTATTTTTACATTCATAGTCATTTAAAATAAGGTTTTTATGTAATACGCCTATGTCAAAAACACACATATATTACTTATTTACAAGTATTTAAACTCAAAATAACAAACTTATTTAAAATTAATTAAGAAAAGATTAACAAATCGACTAAGTACTTAAAAAAACGATAAAATCACCATTTTTTTAAGGGAAAATTCAAATTTTTAATAATTAAAAAATTAATTCCTTTGAAACTAAAAGATTGATTTTTCATTAGCCTGTGAACAACTAATAAGAGGTTTTTATCACTAGTGCCTGAAAATATAAATTGAAATCAAGATACAGGATATAAAAACATTGAATAACAACTACTTAAAATAAAACGTTACGTTTTTACACAACTTTCAAAAATGATTCCCTAATTTTTCTGTATATTAATTTTGATAAAATACTAATTATCAAAATTTTGGATGGTTGTATCATTTTTTAGCTGTCTAAATCAACTAAAATTTTATGTTATGAAAAAAGTAATATTTTTTATAATTCTTTTCTGTTTTTCATTTTTAAGTACGATCAATGCTCAAAAAAAAGGTATTATTTTTTGGGATACCTCTTGGTCTATGGAGCAAAGAAATCTTAATCAAGAGTTTGAATATTTAAACTCATATTACAATGAAAATCAAAATAATAAAACCACTTTAGTAATTTTTAATTATACCATAGTAGATGAAATTATTTTTGAAATTGAAAATGGAAATTGGGCTCAACTAAAAGATAAATTAAAAAATGTGACGTATGATGGAGCTACTTCTTTCAGTTCATTATTAAACTACTCTGGGTATGATGATGCTTTTCTATTCTCTGATAGTTTTCAAAATATAAACCAAGTAAAACCAACAAATATTGCTGATAAATTTTATATCATAAATAGCAATAAAAGTACTGATCAAGATGAATCAAAACTATTAGCAGATATCAATACAGGAAAATATATTAAGCTAAATAAAAATAATGAAAAGGACACATCAAACTCGGTACAGAAAGATAAAGATAAAACTAATCCGCAAGACTCCAATCTAAATCAATTGGATACAATTTTAATAAAAGGGCAAAATAAAAAAGAAGGTGTCACCAAATCTAACTCTAAAAATCATGATTCTAAAGGGTATGCCGTACAATCAATTAGTAGCGATCAAATAGATGCATCTCATACAACTGTTACCACAGCCGTTCAGGGAAAGTTTTCTGGAATAAAAATAGATGGAGGTCAATCAGATCTGTCTAAATTTTATACAAGGGGAGGGAGATTTTCCATTTTACAAAATAACTATGGCCTAATAGTATTGAATGGAGTTCCTTTAGCACGCTCAAGCTCTGTTACCGGTAAAGTTTCTTCTACGGATTTTATCAACCCTGCTGACATAGCAGATATTACTGTTTTAAAAGGTTTGGCAGCTACAAATCGTTATGGTTCTGAAGGAGTCAATGGTGTTATTCTAATAACAACTAAATCAGCTAGTTTTCACGATAAAAAGACAAGGAAAAATACGGCATTATTAACCAACAATGACTATGATGGTAAAATAAAAATTAAGAAAGATGTTAAATTAACTCCTTATCTAAAAGAACTTAAAAAAAATAAAGGTATAGTCGATGCTTATAAAAAGTATCTGAATCAAAGAAATACATATAAAAATAACATTAAATATTTTGTTGATGTCTACAACTTCTTTAAAAATGCTAATCCTGATTTGGCATATCAGGTTCTATCTAATATTCTAGAAAAAAAAGAAATAGACGTATCTGAGCTTAAAAGCCTGCTTTTTGTACTCTCACAATCAAATAATAAAACTATGCTATATAATGCTTCTAAAAAACTATTGGAACTATATCCTAACAGAATAGAATCATATTATGATTTAGCGATAGCTGCTATAGCAATAGGAAAACATCAAGAAGCGCTATCCTTACTCAATAATACTTATAATAAATTGCTTGATAAAAATCTAAATTTGACACCTTTTGCAAAAGTCGTTAAAAATGAAATTAGTAACTTAGTTAATCAGCACAAATTAAATGCAACTAAATTAGATCACAATCTAAGGAATAATGTTATTTATGATGCACGCTTAGTATTTGACTGGACTTATGAGAATGCAGAATTTGAAATACAATTTGTAACTCCTCAGAATAAGTTTTTTAAGTGGAAGCATACTCTTGTTGAAGAAAGTAAAATTTTCGAAAATGAAATTAAACAAGGGTATAATAAAAATCAATTTGAAATAGAAGGCAACGGAGATGGTAAATGGCTAATTAATGTTAAATACTTAGGTAATGGTTCTTTTAAAGAAAGAAATGATACTTTTCTAAAATGTAAAGTACAATATAACTTTGGAAAAACTAATCAGAAAGAAGAAGTACATCTTATAAAACTTTCTAACAAAGGACAAGAAGAACATTTTTTTGCTATAAATATTTAAAAGCTAATTGCGCATATTGGTTATTCACTATGATAGCTTTTATTAAAAATCATCCAAAGCTTATTGCTAATCTTATTTTATTATCAGGTAAAATAGTAATCAGTCAATATATCAGTAAACAAAACATCTACTCCAATAATCTATATCCATTTTTATGTTGCTCTGATAATTCTTTACGATTATAAGTGATATCAAATCTAGGATCTGAAACGTATGACATGCGTTCTTGTTTAATCACCTCAATACTTGGAAAATCAAACTCAGATACTACTTTTCCTGTAATTCGATAAATACCTTTTCCCCTAAATGGGTATTTCTTGGCTACTGGTGGAAAATGAACTGTATCAATCCAGACTCCTTTCTGATCTAAAAATGTTCCAAAATACATTCGTTCCCCTCCAGAAGTTCTCGTATTTTTTATTGTAACCAAATATCCATAAATAACAACTACCTTATTTAGATACGGTTCTAAATCATTATTTAGTAGCGTACTCGTTGGTAATTTTTCTAGTAATAAAAAAGGATTATATAATGTAAATCCTAATAACTCTAATTGATCAAATGCATTTTCTATATCTGTAATCGTAAACTGTGGTAATGAAAAACCTTTATAATCCATCTTAAACAATTGTTGCTGAGATTCGTCAACTATAATATGGTTACATTTATAATACGCTTCCCATAATAAGCTACGTTTATCTTTATTTAAAAATCTAAAAGCATCAATACGTATCAAAATATCCAATTGTTCTATAGAAATCGAAACCCGCTCCATAAAATCTTCTAATGACAAAAACGCTCCATCTACTCGTGCATTGATTATTTTAAGCATCACTCGCTTTTCTAATCCTTGCAAATGCTGAAATCCCAAATAAATCTCTTTTCCTATAATTATAGTTTCTATGAAACTTGCATTGATACATGGCGGATATATAATCCCTCCTTTCAATCGCGCTTCGTGTACATAAATTTCTACGCGATAAAACCCTCCTCCATTATTAATAGTAGCCACCATATATTCCAAAGGATAGTAACATTTTAGAAATAAGCTTTGATAGGATTCTACCGCATAAGAAGCTGAATGTCCTTTTGCAAAAGCATACCCTGCAAAACTTTCTATTTGTCTCCATACTTCAAATAGTACCTCATCGGTCTCACCACGTGCCCTACAATTGGTAATAAACTTATTTTTTACAACCTGAAATTCTTCACGTGATCGATATTTACCACTCATACCTCGTCGTAGTACATCTGCTTCTCCTAAATCAAGTCCTGCATAATGATGTGCTACTTTAATTACATCTTCCTGATATACCATTACTCCATAAGTATCCGGCATGATACCCCATAATATAGGATGTGCTAGTTTTCTACGTTCTGGTTGCTTATGTCGCAAAATATACTCTCGCATCATTCCACTTTTTGCCACTCCTGGACGAATGATTGAACTGGCTGCTACTAAAGTAAGGTAATCACGAACTCCCAATTTTTTTAATAACATTCTCATTGCAGGAGATTCTACATAAAAGCAACCAATACAATCTGCACGCTCAATCATTTTATTAATCCTTGAATCTTTAAAAAACGGCTTGACATTATGAATATTCGGTAATGTAACATTTGGTTGATTTTCTTTGATAATAGCAATCGCATCTTTTATTTTCCCCAAGCCACGCTGACCTAAAATATCAAACTTATACAATCCTACATCTTCTGCTATATGCATATCAAACTGCACTGTCGGAAACCCTTTTGGAGGTAAATGAGTAGCAGAATAGTAATGGATCGGTTTTTCTGATATGAGTATCCCTGCTGCATGGATGCTTAGGTGATTTGGCTTTCCTTCTAAATATTTCGCGTATTTAAGTACCAATTTTGAAATATCATCTAGTGCTTTTACATCATACTTTCCATCACTTAACTTGTCAATTTCATGTTTAGGCAAGCCAAATACTTTTCCTAATTCCCGTACAGCTCCGCTATGCTTAAATGTAACATATGCTCCCAACAAAGCTGTTTGCTCATTAGTTCCAAAAGCTTCAAAAATAAATCGGGTTACATCTTCCCTATCCCAACTAGAAAAATCAATATCAAAATCAGGAGGGCTTGCCCGGTACAGATTCATAAATCGTTCGAAATATAAATCCAGTTCTATTGGATCTACATCCGTAATTTCTAATAAATACGCGACTATACTATTAGCTCCACTCCCCCTACCTACATGATAATAATCTTTAGATTTTGCATATTGAATAATTTTCCAGTTGATCAGAAAAAAGCTTACAAAATTTTGTTGTTTGATTAACAGCAATTCTTTTTTTAAACGTTGTCGTATTGTATCAGTAACCTCATCATAGCGCTTCGGCAACCCTATTTCACAAAGATCAACAAGCTTCCGGTAGTCTTCATCAATAGTATCAAAAACGGCTTTTAGATTTTGATTTTCTCGTTCCTTAGAAAAATTGAACTCTATACTACATTGTTTTAGCAAGTGTTCCGTATTTTTAATAATATGTGGATACTTTTCAAAAGCTTTTTCTATAATTGATAAAGGGTTCATCTTATGTACTGGTTTCCCTTGTTGCGACTCTGATAATTTACTTAACAACACATTAGTATCAATCGCACGCAAGAGTCTATGTGTATTAAAATCTCGTTTATCACGAAAGGTAACTGGATGTAATACCACTAATTTATCTGTTAACTCACTTAATTTCGAAAAGTGCAATTTATTAATATCGGTAAGCCCTATTCCTATAAATTCATTATCTGCTAAAGTTGTTTTATCTAAAGCTAATAGTTTTTCGAAAGGATAAATAACCACACTATGGTCAAACGACGGAGCTTCATCAGGAAACGATCTTTTTTGATGCAAATGTTCAGAAAGAAACTGATTCAATTCTAAAAACCCTAAATTATTCTTAGCAAGACATACATAACATTGCTCTGCATCATTACGAAAATCGATCCCTACAATTGGTTTTATATCATATAAAGGAGCCCGACGTATAAAATTTAAACAACCTGAGGTATTATTAATATCTGTTAATGGAAAATGCGCACAATGATGTTGTTGAGCAATCGCCAATAACTCTTCTTCTGATATTGTACCGTAGCGTAAGCTATAATATGAATGGTTGTTTAAATACATTTTCTTTTTATAATACAATTACTGAGTTCGATGTGCTAACACAATAGGCGGTTCGCCATTAAACGGATTAGTAAAATTTCCTACTGTACGTGCTCCTTCTCCCATTGTAGCTGCCCGCATAATACTTCTATCTCCATAGCGAATACGTATCGCGTCCATTGCTTTATACAGATTTGTAGTTTTCTTCTCATCATCAAACAAATTAATTTGATAGGTTCCTGTAGTCAAACCACTATAGCGTACTCCTACCAATCGTATCAAAAGTCTTCTACTATGTAAATTTTCAAATAACTCCAGTACTACTGGTATCAAATGATGATCGGCAGATGTATATGGTATTTTAAGCTGCTTAGAATATGTCTGAAAATCAGAATAACGAATCTTAACTGTTATACACGAAGTTAGTTTACCTCCTCGTCGCAACTGAAAAGCCAGATTTTCTGCCATTGCAGTAATTGTAGTTTTCAATTTAATAACATCTATTGTATCCTTACCATAGGTACGCTCACTAGAGATAGATTTACGTTCATGATATGCTACAATAGGTGTATGATCAATACCATTGGCTCGTTGCCATATAATCTGGCCATTTTTTCCAAATACCGACCTCATCATCTCTACTGGCATTTGCTGTACTGTACCAACACTCTTAATCCCCATATTACAAAAAGTTCGATAGGTCTTCTCTCCTACCATTGGTATTTTTTTAATGGATAATGGTGCTAAAAATGCTTTTTCATAGCCCGTGTCTATTTTTAGTTGATTATTAGGCTTCGCTTCATTAGTGGCAACTTTAGAAACCGTTTTATTTACCGAAAGTCCAAAAGAAATTGGCAATCCTGACTCTCTAATTATAGTACTACGTAATTCTGTCGCAAACTTATAACATCCAAAAAAACGATCCATACCCGTAAGATCTGCATAAAACTCATCCACGCTAGCTTTTTCTAACACAGGCACTTCCCTTTGGAGAATTTCGGTAACTTGTTTTGAAAACTTAGTATATGTACCTGCATTACCTCTAATATATATAGCATCTGGACATAATTGTCTCGCCATTTTCATAGGCATTCCTGAGTGTACTCCATATGCTCTGGTTTCATAACTTGCAGCACTCACTACTCCGCGATTTCCTGTTCCTCCAACGATAACAGGTTTATTATTTAGCCTGCTATCCAAAAGGCGCTCGCAAGAGATAAAGAAAGTATCCAAATCAAAATGTACAATTGTAGTATCCATAATCCCTCTTTTTTATTACCCTAGTTGATTTATTTCCCTGAAAATGAGTTGATTATTGCTTTCTCTTAGCCCTAATTATCTATATCGTTAAATTAAGATTATACTTGTCAGTCTGAGCCTACCGAAGACCATTAAAACTTTCGTTCTCAATAACACTTCGACAGACTTAGGATAAACTACTATCATAAACTAAAAAATGTCATATTTTATAGTACTTTCAAGTCTTATAGCGAAGTTCTAATACAACTTCCAATTGCTTCAAAAACTAATGCTTTGCTGTATTTTTTAATGTAACCATAGCGGTGCTATGCTAAAACTAAGAAAACACTAGTTTTTATTGCACTTGAAAGCTTCAGTACGAAGTTCCAATACATAAAACGGGTTTAATTAATTAACAACTCATTCTACTTTTTTTAACACTACAAAAGTAATACAAAAAAACGGTTTATATGGAATAATTCCTTAAATTAGGAATTATTCCATATAAACCGTTTTACTAAATCAGATGATATATAATCTAGTTTACAAAAGGGGTAGCCCACTTTTCATTAGTATACACACCCTCTCCTGATAAAGTTTTCATAAATGCAACTACATCTTCTATTTCTTGTTCTGTCATATTTAGATTTTGTAGATTTCCATTAGGACGTAACCTTTGATCTAAGCCTGCATTGTTTTGTGGTATTTGGTTATAGTGATTCAATACCTCTTCTAATGTTGCTGCAGAACTATCATGAAAAAATGTTCCATTAGGAATTCCATCACTATTTACTACATCTCTTAAGCTTGGTGATCTGGTAATAGTTATATCTTGATCTGTACTATTAAAAACGCCAATAACACCATTATTCCCACTTGTAGGTCTAATATCAAACTCTGGAGCCCTATGGCATACCATACATCCTATTCCTCCACCTATTCTCATCCCTTGATCATCAAAATCAGGAGCCCTCATAAATAGTGACTTCCCATTATTTTCTGCTTGCGTATAATTAGGAAAATTCTGGTTTGGATTAGCTACCTGAGATACCCCTTGATCATATTTACTATCAAAAGACTGTATACTTCTAATAAATTGGGCTAAAGCTCTCTGCATTCTATCTTCTGTAATCTGTGAGTCTCCATACACCATAGTGAACAGATCAGAGTAATACGCTACATTTTCTAATTTAGTAATCAAATCATCAAAATTAGGATCGCCATTTTCTCCACTATACCCCATTTCTATATGATCATGTATAGGCATTGTAGTTTGATTTTCTAAAGATGAAGCTCTTTCGTCCCAGAAAAAATTTGATTCATCAGAAAATCGGGCATTAATCAATCTCATAGAATGCCTTCCTGTCATACCACCTACACCAACACTTATAATATTATCTCCAAATGCAAATACTTGCTTATGACAAGATGCACAAGAAATCGTATTATCTACTGATAAATTTGTATCATAAAACAATATCCTTCCTAAAACAGCTCCTTCATCTGTTATACTATTATCAGCAGGCATATTATCTTTCGTTATATAATTAGGTATATTCTGATTTGCATAATCAGGTAAATCATTAAAATCTACTGTAAAATATGTATTGAGATCAATGGTAGTATCATTATCTACAATATCTAGATTTGTATTGGCATCTGTTTCAATAGGCACATAATCATCCGAAGAAGAACAAGAAATAATCAGGCAAGCGAGTATAATCAATATGATTTTTTGCATAGAACTTTAGTTTATTTTGGGGTTGTATATTTCGTTAGACTCTTTTATTCAAAAAAGGTTTAATACGATTTATGGATAAGAAATTCGTATAAATTATCTGTAATATTTCTTAGTTTTTAACAATAATCATAATTATTTTAACAAATTCTGTAAAAATAAACGATTACTTTTGATTAGATTTGTTTAACAATTTTACCAAAAAAGTGAACAATATTAAACAAAACTTTAGTATCAAAGACCTTGAAAACCTATGTGGAGTTAAGGCACATACCATAAGGATATGGGAAAAAAGATATAACTTATTATCTCCTGATCGTACTGAAACCAATATTAGAACTTACAACCTTAAAAGTCTTCAAAAACTACTTAATGTAACTTATTTAGTGAATAGTGGATATAAAATTTCCAGAATATCTAAATTAAATGAAGAAGAGGTTAATGAATATGTTAGAAGAATTGTTTCTGATAATAGTACCAAAAATCAGGCAATCAATTCTTTTAAAATAGCAATGCTTAATTATGATATGGAATTATTTTTAAGTACTTATGAATTACTAGCCGAAAAAAAAACATTTAGACAAATTTTCATCAATGTATTTATCCCTTTTTTAACAGAAATAGGATTGCTATGGCAAACGGGGACTATAAATCCATCACATGAACATTTCATTACCAATTTAATCAAGCAAAAGCTTTTTATAAACATAGAAAGGTTACAATATCTAAAACCTACCAAAACCGAGCAAATATTCATATTATTCTTACCAGAAAATGAAATACATGAATTAGGTCTGTTGTATATCAATTACGAAATTTTACTAAGAGGATATAAAACTATTTATTTAGGCACTAGTATCCCAATTGATAGTCTGCCTAATATGCAAGCTCTTCATGAGAATACTATCTTTATATCCTACTTTACAGTAATGCCAGAAAAAGACAAGGTAGTCGATTATATCAAAACATTCGACAAAACAATGTGTGCACAAAAAAAGCATAAGTTATGGATGTTCGGCAAACAAATTATGGATATCTCTAATGACAATAACCCTAATCACCGTTATTTTCAATCCATAGGAGAATTAATTAAAGAACTGTAATACACTTTTTATGTCCAAAAATGTAGTAATCATAGGATCTGGTTTTTCTTCCTTATCTACTTCCTGCTATTTAGCTAAACTAGGATATACAGTAACTGTATATGAAAAAAACACTACTATTGGTGGAAGAGCCAGGCAATTAAAGAAACAAGGGTTTACATTCGATATTGGTCCTTCCTGGTATTGGATGCCAGATGTTTTCGAAAAGTTTTTTAACGACTTTAACGCTACAGCTTCTGATGCCTATACGATTGAAAAATTAAATCCTGCTTATAAAGTATTTTTTAAAAATAAAGAAAGTATTACGATTGAAGATACGCTAGAAAAAATTTGTAGTGCCTTCGAAAAAGAGGAAAAAGGAAGCTCTAAAAAATTAAAAAAGTTTATTAAGATCGCTAAAGATAATTATGATATTGCTATTAAAGATATTGTATATCGACCCGGAGTATCTCCATTAGAATTAGTAACCCCAACAACCATCAAAAAATTAAGTCAGTTTTTTAGCACTATTTCTAAAGAAGTAAAAAAAGAGTTTAGTAATAAAAAATTAATTCAAATTCTGGAGTTTCCCGTTCTTTTTCTAGGTGCAAAACCTAGTAATACTCCTGCTTTTTATAGTTTTATGAACTATGCTGATTTCGGGTTAGGCACCTGGCATCCAAAAGGAGGAATGTACCAGGTAATCTTGGGGATAAAGAAACTTGCACAATCTATTGGCGTTCAATTTTTCACGAATTCTACAGTCGATAAAATTATAGTAGAAAACGGTATTGCCACTGGTATTTCTGTTAACTCTTCGTATATCAATGCCGATATCGTAGTCTGTGGTGCTGATTACCATCATGGAGAAACATTATTAAATAAGGAATACAGACAATATTCAGAAAAATATTGGCAACAGAAAACTTTTGCACCTTCTTCCCTACTATTTTACGTTGGGTTTAATAAAAAATTAAAAAATATACATCATCACAATCTTTTTTTCGATACTGATTTTGATATACATGCTAAGGATATTTATGATCATCCAAGATGGCCTGATGATCCTCTTTTTTACGCTAATTTTACTTCAGTTACTGATCCAGATACAGCTCCAGAAGGTAAAGAGAATGGTTTCTTTTTAATCCCATTAGCCCCAGGACTTGAAGATACTGAAGAATTAAGAGAAATTTATTTTGAAAAAATAATAACCCGTTTTGAAAAACTCACAGAACAGACCGTTAAAAATAGTATTATATTTAAAGAGTCTTTCTGCGTAAAAGACTTTAAAGATCAATACAATTCTTATAAAGGAAATGCCTATGGAATGGCTAATACCTTACTACAAACAGCATTTCTAAGACCTAAATTAAAAAGTAAAAAAGTAAAGAATCTCTTTTTTACCGGACAATTAACAGTGCCAGGTCCCGGAGTTCCTCCATCACTAATTTCAGGAAAATTGGTAGCTGGATTAATCGAAAATCAATACAATATATCTCGGGAAATAAAATCACCTATAGAACTAAACAAATTATAACCTTTTGCTATGAAATCTCTTTTCGACACCGTCTCATATAGTTGTAGTAAAATTGTTACTAATACATATAGTACTTCTTTTTCTATGGCTTCTAAAATGCTATCAGAGTCTATACGGCAAGATATCTATAACATTTATGGTTTTGTACGATTTGCTGATGAGATTGTAGATTCTTTTCATGACTATCGTAAAGAAAAACTTTTTAATGATTTTGAAATCGACATGTATAAGGCTATTGAAGATAAGATTAGTCTAAACCCTATTCTTAATGCTTTTCAGAAAACTGTTCATGAATATGATATTTCTCCAGAATTGTATGAAGCTTTTATGAAGAGTATGCGACTTGATCTTCATAAAAAAAATTATCTTACAGATCATGAGTATAAAGAATATATTTACGGATCAGCCGATGTTGTAGGGTTAATGTGTTTAAAAGTATTTGTAAAAGGGAATAAAAAAAAGTACGAAGCATTAAAAAAAAATGCGATGCATCTTGGTTCTGCATTTCAAAAAGTTAATTTTTTACGAGATCTAAAAGCTGACCATGAAGACCTCAATAGAAGTTATTTTCCTAATACCAATCTTAATAAATTAGATGAAACCTCTAAACAACGAATTATAACAGAAATCGAAGAAGATTTCAGTAAAGGACTGGAAGGTATTTTAAGGTTACCTATAGACGCAAAATTTGGAGTATATACAGCGTATATTTATTACAAAAAGCTATTAAATAAACTTAAGAACACTCCCTCCTCTGAAATAAAGAATACTCGTATTCGAGTTCCTAATTATCAGAAAGTTGGTCTATTAGCTAAGTCTTATTTTGACTATCGTTTTAAACCTTCAATGAGAGCTTAATTCTCTAAATATAGTTTAGAATTTATTAATTTTAATGTAAGTGTTAATTATTTTATAAATAATGAATGTTTTTATTTGGATATTATTTTTTTTAGCAACTTTTTGCTTTATGGAATTCATGGCTTGGTTTACTCACAAGTATGTAATGCATGGTTTTTTATGGTCTCTTCATAAGGATCATCATCATAAACATCATACAAGCTGGTGGGAAAGAAATGATGTATTCTTTGTTTTCTATGCTGTCATTAGTATGTCTTGTATTATCCTCCATGATCCCATAAGCTTTTGGGTTGGCAAACCAATAGGTTTTGGAATTTTAGCATATGGTATTGCATATTTTATAGTTCATGATATATTTATACATCAACGTTTTAAAGTATTCAGGAACATCAATCATTGGTATGCTAAAGGCCTAAGAAGGGCTCATAAAATTCATCATAAAAATATAGGAAAGCAGCAAGGAGAGTGTTTCGGGATGTTATTGGTTCCTTTTAAATATTTTAAGAAATGATCCAAAGCACCTTATTCTGCTAATAATTGATCAATAGTTTCTCTTACACTATCACTGTTCCAATTGGCCGCCCCTACTTTATCAATAACGATCGTTCCTTTCTTATCGATTAAGTAAGTTGCAGGGATTGTTTTGCTAATAAAAGGTTTAGGATGCTCAGAGAGTGAGCGATATATCGGATAATAATAGCTTTTATCACTCATAAATTTCTTTAACTCCGGATCATCATCTGTCGTTAAAAAAACAAAAACTACTTTATCCTTATAATCATTATACAACTTCTGTAAAGAAGGCATCTCTGCTATACAAGGCGGACACCACGTTGCCCAATAATTTAATAATACCACCTTCTCTTTTCCAACATTAAAATTCATAGACTCAGTATTTACACCATGCAATTTCCAATCATAAGACGAAACCTGTGCACGTTCCTCCACATCTACCATTCCAGGGCTAAACGAAAAAATTCTTGTCAAAAAAATTTGCATCATTCCTCTTGTATTAGGAATAAAAAATAATAACAGAAGGATTGCAAAAGCAAGATTAGATATATTTTTCTTATTGAATTTCATATATAAAAAAATTAAGATCAGATTACATCTTATATAAAACTAATACCATTTCTTTAATGAAATTACCGATCAAAATTGTTTCTTTTTAGTGTATGTTTCAAAATAAAATGCCATCGATAAGGCTACTTCGACTTAGCTTATCATAAGTGATATCTCCGAATTTTCTTTTTCACATCAACCCCAAAAAAAGTAATTCAATTCAGGTTCCGGTAATTTTATATAAGAACTGGTATATAACTACGCAAATGTATAGAAATCAAAGATAAAATCATGATTTATTGAAACATATCATTTTATCATACTTATTTCGATTTCATCCATTTTTTTCCTTTGAAGAAATCGATATTTATACGATTTATGGATAGGAAATTGGTATAAATTAGCATCTAGTTAAATTTATTATAAAAAATAAAGCGTAATCATTGATTACGCTTTAATAAAAAAACAATTATGGACTATCGTGTTACGCTTCCTGTAGGAAAAGAAGCCGAATTCAGTCCGAATCTATAACTTGTTGGTGCGGTATCCATTCCTGCAGTTGCCACTAATGGCTTTAGAGCAAATGGTGCTGGTGAATTGTCTGGGTATGGTTCTACAGAAATTACCACTGTTTTATTTCGTACATCTAATGGGAATGTAACTCCTTCTGGTGCATTTCTAAAGAAATCCTCTCCTGGTAATTGTGGTCCTAAAGATGCTGTTTCACTAAAACCACTATCTGCGCCTGCATTATCATCCTGAGCATCAAAAGCTATAAAGGTCCCGGTAGAAATTGGTCCATTATCTGTTACAACCCATCCTTCATATTTCCATCCTGTAAGAGCAGGTAATATTAAGCTAGCCGTTGGAGGCGTACCTGGATTTCCAAACCACACTCCATATTGATCATTCATGTTATTCTCAGTTCCCATAGCCTCATCCGTAGGGGTCCGTAGGAAAAACTCTCCTTCTGCATTAGAAAAATCTCCTACTGGATCTATTGTTACTGTTGCTGTATTACTTGTCCCAAAATCAGCTTTTAAAAGTTTTGTTGGCGCTGGATCAGGATCTGAATCTGGATTAGGCTCAATTGATAGTACAAATGACGTTGCTGCAGTAAGTGTTGCTGCATTTACATTAAATGTAGTGCTTGATAAAACTCCTTCATCATTCACCGAAAACGTACCTGTAGAAACAGGTGATCCATCAACAATTACCCAACCTTCATAGAGGAAATCACTTCCTAAATTTTCTAAACCCGAAAGATTAAGTTCTAAATTAGATGTAGGCACTCCTGCATCGTCATCATTGTTACACGATATTGCCATAAAACCAAATGCCAATATTCCTATAATTGCTTTTTTAAACATTATTTGTTGTTTTATAATTATTAGGGGATAAAAATATTGACTAATCCTGAATAAAAATGTTAGCTAACTAACACTAGGCTACATTTTTTAAACGAATCTCTTTTCTATTGAAATCAATAAAGTTCGATTCCTTTAACTCATTCATAATTATATTAAGTGTAGGTCTGGATGTACCTATGAGATTGGCTATATCTCTTTGAGTATATGGATGCTGAATTATAGTATCACCTGTATTAGGGCAGCAATATCCATAATCTTCTTTAAGCTCATTAAAAAATTCAATCAACCTAGTTTTGGTATCCTTAAAAAGAAGTAATTGCAGCCTTCTTTCTAAACGTTTAAATCGCATACCTATAAACTTATATATTTTTAAGCTAAATGTTTTATTATCCCTCATTAAATCATGCATTGTCTGCACGCCTATTTGACATATTGAAGTACCATTATCTAAGGATTGTGCAAATTCTGTCCTTCTATCTTCCCCTAGAATTGCTTTTTCTCCAAAAAGCTCTCCTCTTGTAAGAATAGCCTTTACAACTTCATTTCCATCTTCTGAGTAGTATCCTATTTTAACTTTTCCACTTTCTATAAGATAAACCTTGTTTGCTGAATCTTCTTCAAAGTATATATAATCACTCTTTCTATAAGCATCAAAATCGTGATCTTTCTTATAATTCTTAAATTTATGAGGGCATAATACCTTGAAGAGATTAGCATCCTCTAAAAACCAAATCGCGCTCATGTTCGTTCTATTTTATGATGTTACGTTATTATGCTTGAAAATATTTTTTTCGAAATACGTTCTATACTTAAATCTTACTCCTATTTACTAAAATACACTTTAGATATCTTAAGAAATTGACTATAGTCTTTATATATAATAACAGTTAATCGTAATAAATCCCCCCTTTTATCACAAAAAAGTTTTCACATCTGTTAATTTTCTATATAACTTTTAAAAATTTAAGTTTTATCTATCTATAGTATAATGCAATTCCTTTTAGAAAATTGCCCTATTGAGTTATTCTTTTACATCACATCTGTATTTTTTGAATATCATTAATTATAAAAAGCTCGTACTGATCATAATTATCTATACAGAGGATGTAAAATGTATATTTTTACAATACAAATACTAAAAACTTATTTTTTTACTCTTCGCCTTATTTCAGATAGACTATCTTCTATTAACAAGTTTCCGTCTTTAAAAACTGTACGGAGTAATCCTTGTGATTCTTCTTCTGATGAAACCTGATCTTTATAAAGAATGACACCATTTTCCAAACACAAATGAATCAAACCTTTAGCCGATTTTTTGGTACCATCATCGGTAATTGGGTTCTTAAAAATCTCTCTTCCTACACCATTTACTTCTACATAAGTAGCCTTCATCGCAAAGCCAAAAGTATCCCTAGTATTGTATTGGTAGGTAAAACTTCCAATTCCTAACACTACATTCGTTGAAGCGAAGCCTTTTTCTTTTAGACGCTCACAAATTTGAGTTGCTCTATCTATCGTAATACTATCTCCATAGATAGCTCCAATTTTTGGATTAAGTACCTTAAAACCTTGTTCGTTAACTGTACCTCCAAACTCGTCCCAAAGCAATTCAATTACTCCTTTAGCCACAATAGGGTTTTGGTGTTTACAACCACAAATAATATCTACAGGATCACCAGAATCAGGTCGGATTACCAGTTTCCCATCTCGAGTAAGGATTTCATTCTTTAATGTAGGTAAATACTCTGTTAATACTTTCCATAAATCCCAAGTATCCGAAACTACAGACAAAATACCAGAGGGATATGTTTTTAATAATCTTCTAAAAGTACCTATTTCATCATCTTTGCTACCAGCACACATCACACTGTGTTCTGTAGCATTAACGCTACCTATTACCAATTCTTTAGACACATCTGCATCATAATATAATTCAAATGCTTTTGCTACTGGTAAAGTATCACTTCCAGAAAATGAAAGCGCATGTCCCATACCACTTAATAGCGATGATTCTATACCTGACATTCCTCTCATTGAAAAATCATGACCCTGCCAATTGACAAATTCAACATTTTGACGATCCGTTTCCATTGCATACCTGTTAAGGATTTTTTGATATTGATTTGCAATAGTTGCAGAAGTACAAGGCTGCCAAATAATATTAGACAATAGCGTTTCTAAATAGTTTGTAAGCCAAAAGAATTCTGCTTTTGTATTTACTAAAGTAAACATCGGTACTCTGATAGGTACTTTGGTTCCTTCTGGAAGCGCCTTTATCTGTACTGGCAAATACCCTAAATCGTGCAATGCTTCTATATGAGAAATATCATAATCAATCCCTAAATAATGATCTACATACCTTTTGTACTCTGAAATTACTTCTCTTTTTGGCTTATCAAAAAAATCTTCATTAAATCGCTTGATTAAATACTCTTTTATAAAATATTGTAATCCAAAAAATACTACATTATCAATTCCATCGATTCTACTTTTTCTTGGTGTCCAATTAGAATACACCAAGGTAGTTCCGTCTGGATATTGTTCTTTATGACCTAATTTATAACCATCTGTTAAAAGGAGTGGGTTCATATTATTTTATTTTGCGTTAATTATACGCAAATATATCATTTTTATTTAACGCTTCAAAAAAAAACAAGAATTTAAATCAATTCTTTCTTAAGAATAATTATGTTTAAAAATAACTCATTTTTTTAATTCGATACTATTTTATTCGATTCTATTAAATTTTTATCTTACACCTTTTTTTATAATTCTTATTGATACTATTTAGATATATTGCGCATTGTGTAAAAATAACTGTAGTAAATTTCACCTTCATTTACTTCTTAAAATCTTCTTATGAGTCAGACTGATACTAAAAATGTTTCTTTTTTTAATTTACTACTCCCCGTTATCTTCTTAACTATCTTAATTGTTTACGGTTTAATTATTCAACCACGAGTTTTACGTCTACCGCCTTTTCCGTTAGAAATCATTTTTCTATTGGCAACGGTTTTTTCTTCTGCACATTTAATAATTATAGGTTTTAAGTGGAAAGTAATTCAGGATTCTATCGTAGCAAAACTAGCAAAAGGATTTCCGGCTGTTCTCATACTATTTGCAATTGGTATTATTATTGGTACCTGGATGATCAGTGGTACGATACCTATGTTAATTTATTATGGGATAAAGCTGATTAATCCCAGTTATATGTATATTTTGGCTTTTATTGTGCCCATTATATTCTCTACAATGACTGGTACTTCATGGGGGTCTGTAGGTACTATAGGTGGTGTCATTATAGGAATTGCATCTTCTGTAAATGCAGATTTAGGAATTACCGCTGGAGCCATTATAGGTGGTGCATATTTTGGTGATAAAATGTCTCCATTATCGGATACCACAAATCTTGCCGCAATGGCCGTGGATATTGACTTATATGACCATATTAAATCTATGATGTATACTACCATACCATCTGCGATTATATCTGCGATTATATTCTTTTCTTTAGGTTTTATATATCCTCCATTAAGCTCAGAGGTTAATGGAAATGAAATAACAGAAACTTTGGTAGCTATAGAGTCCATGTTCAACTTTAATATCTTTCTTTTAATCCCTCCGATTATTGTATTATATGGTTCTATTCGAAAAAAAGACACTTTACCTATTTTACTAGGATCATCGATTGTTGCATGTCTTATTGCGTTGATTTTTCAAGATTTCACCATTGTACATGTGATGGAAGCTCTTAAAAGTGGGTTTAACACCAGCATGGTTTCAGCAACAATTGAAATTCCAGAAAAACTAACCAATCTATTTAATAGAGGTGGGCTTTTTCAATTAAATGAGGTGATTGTTTTCACATTAATGGTTTTAACTTTTATTGGTACTATTGATGTTACTCAGGCTATGGAAAAAATCGTAAATCGTGTCTTTTCATTTACTAAAACAAAACCTGCAATTATATTATCGTCCTTATTTTCTACCGCTTTTGTAAATTCTATTACATCGAATCAAAGCGCTACAAGTTTTATCATAGGAGATGCTTTTAAACGGAGATATGACAATTTTGGTATTTCCCGACGTGTACTTTCTAGATCTATTGAAGATTATGGAACTATGTTAGAAAGTGTGGTTCCTTGGACAGCAACCACATTATTTATGTCTACAACCTTAGGAGTTCCTTTTGAAGAATATTGGAACTGGCAATTATTATCATTGATTAATCTAATAGTTGCTCCCTTATTAGCTATTTTGGGCATTGGTTGTTTTTACAAAAAGAATAAAAATTAAAAAGATGAAAAAGAACTCAAAATTAGAAACTATACTTACACATTACGGAGAAGATCGTGGTGCTTATCATGGCGCTGTGGTACCACCTATCTTCCAGAATTCGTTATTTACTTTTGAAGATTGGGAATCCATTGATAAAGCCTTTGATGATCGTATGAATAATTATATTTATTCTAGAGGTAAAAATCCAACTGTATCTATCGTTGAGGAGAAAATAGCAAAATTATCTGGTGGAGAAAAAGCGCAACTTTTTCCATCCGGAATGGCTGCAATTACAGCTTCTTGTTTACATTTCTTAGAGCCCAACGATCATGTAATTGCCATTAAAAACTTATATGGCCCTGCCAGTACTTTATTAAAAAGTTATCTGGCTAAAAAAATGAATATCGAAACAACTTTTGTTGCTGGAAATGACATAGAAGATTTCGAAAATGCTATTCAGGAAAACACAAAATTGATTTATCTAGAAAGTCCTTCTTCAGTGATATTTTCTCTACAAGATATCAAAGCTGTTGCAAAACTCGCTAAATCAAAGGGTATTAAAACCATGATTGATAATACTTGGTCTACTCCTATTTTCCAAAAACCATTAGAAATGGGAATTGATCTAGAAGTTCATTCTTGTTCTAAATATTTTGGAGGACATAGTGATTTAATTGGTGGAGTTGTTATTGGAAAAAAAGAAGATCTCGATAGTATTTTCTTAAACGAATATGAGATCCTCGGTGCTAAAGTCGCACCTATGGAAGCTTGGTTATTGGTTCGCAGCTTACGTACATTATCCATGCGACTGGAAAGACATCAGGCCAGTGCCATGAAAGTAGCACAGTTTTTAGAAAAACATCCAAAAATAAAGCAAGTTACGTATCCTGGATTACCTAGTTTTCCTCAATATCAGCTAGGCAAACAACAAATGAGTGGGTATGGTAGTTTAATGGCATTTCAGCTGAATGCCAATGATCTGGAAAAAATAAAATCTTTTTTTAACAATTTTTCGGTATTCCAGAAAGGTGTGGGATGGGGAGGTCATGAAAGTCTCGTATATGTTCCCGCTATTAGTTATCTAAAAGAGTTAGACGAGGAACAATTTGCGGGTATGGGTATTTCTGTTGGAGATATCAGAATTTTTATTGGTTTAGAACATGTAGATGACCTAATTGAAGATCTGAAAGAAAGCTTAGCATTGATATAGTTTTACTATATTGATAATGCTTTATCATATCAGCCTTACAAAAGCATAAATTATTGTAAGGCTGATGTATACACTATAGCTAGTTTCTTCCCTTTTCATCTGGGTATAAAGAAGGTAAAGAATCGCTTTGCCAAAATTCTTTGGTATCAATATCCATAATAGACAATTTTCCTGTAAAAGCTGCTCCTGTGTCTATGTTCCATACATTATGAGCTTTCATAGGAATTCCTTTTTTATAAATTGTTGTTGGAGTGTGTCCTATATAAATCTCCTTATAATGATTAAATCTTTTGGGTGAAGTAAGCATATCTTCCAGAGTTTTCTCTTCAATTTTATCGGCTAACAGTGCAGCTTCCCATAATGTTCTATCCCAATAATAATTAGATTCATATTCTTCCTTACCGACACCATACATAGAAGTAAATCCAGCATGAACATATAATCTATTATCTGTGTCTATATGATAGTTTTTTAAATTCTGAAAGAATCTTTTGTGCTTATTATTAGACAAATATCCAGACTGAACATAACTATGTATTGTTTCTTTACCTCCGTGTGCTAACCAAACTGGATTGGTTACTCCTTTATCCAACCATAAACCACACCATAGATCATGGTTACCTCTTATAAAAACACATTCGTTAGAAACCGAAAGGTTAATTAATTCTTCTATCAATTCTGCAGATTGACTCCATCCGTCTACATAATCTCCTAAAAAAATTAAGGTATCATTATCAGTTACTTTTGCTCTTTCTAAAACCTGTAATAACGCTCTGTATCCTCCGTGTATATCTCCAATTACTAGTGTTCTCATGACTCAATAGTTTTTCCTAACTTTTCTGTTATTTGCTTTATCCAAGAATACTCTTCTAATTTCTCTAACTTTTTCTTAAATAAAAGCGGTACTTTATTGATTCCTAAGTAAGCTCCACAAATTTGACCTGTTAAAGAACAGTTTGTATCAGTATCTCCACCACTTGCTATTAATTGGTCAAATATAAAACTGATATGATTGTCCTTTATCATATTTGCTGCAAAAATTGATAAAGGAATAGAATTCACAACATATCCATCATTTCCTAAGGTTGCTATTTCTGTAATTGATTTTGTGCTAACTAACGCATCTATTTCTAGTAACCTGTCCCTTACTCTAGAGTCTGGTAAATTCGGAATAATTAATTTCATTAAACTAATCTTATCATTCCAGTTTCCTTTTCTTATATTCTGAATACATAAAACAATAGCAAGAGCACCTACATAAGCTTCAGAATTTTGATGTGTTATTGAACATATTTCCTCTATTCTTTCCCTAGAAATATTATCATAAAATGCTAATGGGGATATTCTCATGGCTGCTCCATTGCCAGCAGCGTACTCACCTTTTCTTCCAACTTGACTCCAGTCTGAACCCAATTGAAGCTCCTGAAAAGCTTTTAAAGTTGATGCTCCTATTCCTTTTATCATCCCTTTAGAAAAATAAGAAATAAAATAATTTGATAAAGTTTTTGGATCTAACATTGGATCTTCTAACAATGCTTCACAGGTGATCACGGTTAACTGTGTATCATCCGTAATTCTCCATTCTGGTATTTTCTTTTCAGGTTTTTCAAAAGGATAAAAGATAGTATCATCCAATGGTTTTAAGTTTTCATATCCGCTACCCATGGCATCACCAATAGCTCCCAAAAACATGGATCCCAAAAAGCTTTCTTTTTTAGTAATCATTATTGCTTCTCTCTACCTTATTCTTTATGATAAAGACCTCACAGTTTTGAAAACCTATGAGGTCTGGTACATTACTTTGTTTTAAACTCTATATACTCAGGAGCTACAGTATCTGTTAACCAAACTCCATTATCTGATTGATAAAATTCAATGCCTTTTCGATACATATCACCCGATTTTACTATCAGAATAATAGGTACTCCTCTTCTTGAACCTACTCTCATTGCTGTTTCTAGTTCTTCGCTAAGATGTACGTGATGTCTGCTCATTTTTAGCAAACCCTTTCTTCGTATATCTTCTCTGAACTTTCCTACCGTACCATGATATAAAAATTCTGGTGGCTGAACAGCCGTATACTCCAAATCTACTTTTATTGAATGCCCTTGATTCGCACGAATCTTACTTCTGTTTTCATTAAATGCAAAACGTTGCTTATCACAAGATTTTACTACATTTTCTAAAATATCATTAGTCAATCCAGGTTTATACTTATTAACTTTAGTAATTAACTCACTAACATCTGCCCATCCATTTTCATCTAATTCCAATCCAATTTTACTCGGATTATGTCTTAGAATAAGGCTTAAAAATTTACTTATATGCTTAGTATTTGTTTTCATTTTTGTTTCTTGTATTAAAAAAAGAAGAAAAAAGAGTGAACCTATGAAATTTCAACATATTCATTTATCCAAGCTTTTACTTCTTGATTCTTATAATGCGATGTAGCCCAAGCCATGTCTTTATCTTTTTGATTTTTCACATAGTAAAATACACCTACTATATTAGCTTCCTGAAAAAGATGTTCTTGAATATACTCGCCAAACTCTTTCAACTCCATAATAGATATACTAGAGTCAATTTCAATTTTAATGTTTCCTTTTTTTCTTAATCTGAAATACTGTTTTTCTATTATTTTAAAACCTATTCGATTCCCTTTAACTATGTAATCAGGAATACATTGTAGATAATTCAATTCTAAACCGTTTAAATCATCGACTTGTTCTTTATAGAATTGATACGACTTTGGAGATAATCTCATTTGAAAATATTTAACACCTCTGCCCTTAAGCCTATTCATTACATCTTTCTTAGATTCCTCATTCATCCTTAATCCAAAATATATAGCTCTAACTGCTTTATAATTATAAGAATGCTTACCCCAGAAATCAGTTACTACTCTATATTCTTTTTCATATTTCCATCTTTTAGATTTGAGACCAATCTTTTTCTTGATTAGTTCATTACTTTTTGTTGCAATATCAGATACCGAAATATCATACGGTTTATCCCTATAATCAATAGAAAAAGAGAAAATTCTATCCCTATGAAAACTTTTCAATAATGTTTCCAAATCATACTCTATACAAAAGCCTTGATGTGAGTTAGCATAATGTGCCCACAAAAGTTCGTCATCATAACATTTAGAAAGTGAATAAACACCCATTTTTTCATCAGAAAGTATTCTTTGTAATGCTTCGTTAACCCTAGATAATGGTTCATTAAATTCTTTACCTGATATTTTATTTAATAATCTTGATTGATTTGCAAAACTATTATCGGTAACAATTCCTTCGCATGGATCATTTAAATCTTTGATTGATGATGCCCAAAAGAAATTTTTCTCAATAGAAGTTAAATCTCTTTCGAATATTTCATCACCTCCTCCTCTATACTTATAAACCAAAATAGGCTTTACATTTTCATTTATTTTTTTTCTTCCAAACATAATATTTCAATCATAATCATATACATAAACATCCAAATTCTCAGTCAATAAAGTCTGTTCTATCAAAGGTTCTATTGCTGTCCATTTACCTCCTGCTAATCCACAACCTATTCTAGGCATATGAATACTAGCATCTAATCGTTGAGCTTCTATAGCTATTTTTTCTAAACAAGTTTTTACCGCTTCATATCTAATAGGCACTCCTTTGCTCCCTGTTTTTATTCCCTGTTGAGCAATTATATTACCCACATATTTATCATTAGAAACTTGTATTACCTGAATTGCTCCAAGCTCAAAATCATTCTTAGCACGATTTCGATGCCATTCTCTATAGGCTTTTTCAGGTTCTGTCCATCTTTTTGATATTGCTACTACAAAACCTTTTCCCCAGCCTCCAATATTATTACATATATGCACAATAATCTTAGTACCTTTAGCTTGCGGTACTGTAGCATCTCCTTTTATATAAGTTATTTGTTTCATCTTTATTCCGTTTACCTAATTCCTATTCTTCGTTTTGTATCATTAGGAACTTCATATATTTTTTCTTCAGGCACTAATCTTTTAGCTTCCTTGTATTTCCCTTCTTTTAGTAATAATCGAATTTTCTTTGTCAATGGAGTTAAGTCGGTTATTTCCTCTATCCACTCTTCATTATATTCTTTTATTAAATCTCTACCAATACCCACCTGAATAGATCTTACTTGCATCTTCACTCCTTTTAAAGTCCTTTCTGGATCCCATTGAATATGGATTTTTGCATTCTGAAATTCCTTATTCCATAAAGCTCCGCTTTTATATATTGATTTATCTGGATCTGTCAGTACTCCTATTGATAAAGCTTTTTCCCAATGGGTTCTCTTTATTTTTATTCCAAGGATATATTCTTGGTTGGATTTTGTTCCCCAATTACTTCGCTCCATTAACCATAAATAAGATGGTTTAATCCAAGTCATTCGATTAAAAGAAAAAGGTGATTCGAACTTATTATTCCTGATAGCGGGCAACGCAATGGATTTTCCATATGCTTGATACACCGTAACTGTCTCTTTATTATAATCTGCTCTTATTTCTTGAATCATTCCCATTCTGACAAGGTTATTTTAATTTCATTCTTCAAATTCATTCTGAAAAGCTTCTATAAACTTTTTGTTTTTAGCATAAATCGCAAAAACTACTTTTTCAAATGCTCCTGTATATTTTTCTTTTAATAATTCAGCAAACAAATTCGCTATCACCTTAGGATCATTCTGAAATACTCCACATCCCCAAGCTCCTAAAATCAGTGTCTTATGATTGTTAATTACAGATAACATCAATAATTTATCTATTCTTTTCCTCATTATATGAGGTATATCAGCTATTTTATCCTCTTCAAACCTTTTAACTACTCCTGCATTGACAGCAGCAGCTGTGATTATTGAACTTACTATTGGTGAATCAAATAGCTCTCCCTTATCATTTCGTAGAATCGGAACTTTAGGACTATAAATCATGCCATCTGTATAAATACAAGATTTCATTGCTCTATGCGTTTCATAAAATTCTATAGCAGATAGTTGACACGGGTATAATCCCGATGATCTAGCAATACTTTCTTCTTGAGCTTGTGCTCCATTAAAAAATCCACCTCCAGGATTCTTTGCAGAAGCAAAGTTTAAGCACATAGGATTTGTGTATCCTGCAGATATTAATCTTTGAATACTGCTAATGGTTGTTTCTTCCATTACTTCAAAAAACGTTTCATAGTTACTAATAATACCTGACTCTACAAGTAAGGCATCCAATTTTTTAGTATCATAAAATTTTGTTCCTGAAATTGCAGCTTTTTGAATTTCAGAAATATTTATTTTCTCTTCTTTATTATTTATATAAAAACCTTGTTCTGTTACATCAAGTGTTTCCTTTGCTATTATTTTACGTAATGTCTTTTGCATTTTATTATTTTTTAAAAGTCCTTTATAGACTTAGCATATCCCTCACTTCCATCAAAGCAAAATCTAATAGATTTTGTCCTCTCCATAAATTTGGATTTTGCGCTTTTTCATTTGCTTGTCCCATTCCGATTCCCCATATGCGGTCTCTGGGACTTGCTTCTACAATAATTCTTTTATTCTTCAATTACCTCATTCTCGATACATTTTGTATTCATTCCATTACTACAAAACACTCGAACAAACGTATAATTAGATTAAACTTTCATTAAATCGTTCTATCAAATCATCTATATCTTCAAATCTTGCTAACTGGAGTTTCCAAGTTTCAGGAATTGCATCATATCCATAATACAATCCTGTTAAGCCACCTGTCACTGCAGCTGTAGTATCCGTATCTTCACCTAGATTCACTGCTTTCAGTACAGTTTCTTCATAAGATTCTGAATTAAGTAAACACCAAAATGAGGCTTCTAGTGATCTTAATACATATCCGGTTCCTTTGATATTAAATCTATCTTGTTTTGAGATATCTTCTTCTAAAACTCTGGAAAATAGAGCAATTTCTTTTGGATTAAAATCGTTTTCAATAGCAAAATTTAATATTGGTTTTTTAATAACTTCATAGGCTTCAAATTTATCTCTGCCATTTAGAAGCAATAAGGCATATTCTACATAAATAAAACAGGAAAAAACAGATCTCAAATGCCCGTGTGTAATAGATGAAACTCTTTTGATAATATCATACCTTATATTAATATTACTTTCATCTTTTAGAAAATATACCAATGGTAATATCCTCATCAGAGAACCATTGCCATTAGAATATTCATCTAATCCTCCACATAAATCAGGAGTCATTCCTTTTTTAAACTCATAAATAGCATCTTTCGTTGTTATTCCAATATCAAATACATATCCTCTTGGCGTCCAAAGATTCTCATAAAACCAACTGGCAAATTTTGATGCTATATCCTCTAAATCATATCCATTACATAAACTTTCCATTAAACAAAAAGTTAAAGAACTATCATCAGACCAAGTTCCTTCTGGTTGATTATGAGTACCAAAACCAATCATATCTCTAGCAGGTCTTTTATCCATCTGATTTCTATCTAAAAATTCATACGGTACTCCTAATCACCAACAACTACTCCAAATATTCCTCCTTTTATTTGTTCTAATAATGTTTTCATTTCACTCTCTTCTTTACTTCATTAATCAATTCTTCTATTTTATTTACTTGTGGTACTCCGTATCGTTCACAAACGATATCTACATTCCCTTTTCTCCAGAATCCTTCTGGACAACATACTATCAACTTTCCGCTTCTTGCATATAATCCAAATTCTAATAATGTAATAGGTGACTTGGTATTTTTATCAAAGTACATTATGATCATATCAGACTTTTCTAAGGCTTCTAATTCCCAGTTTACTTGTTCCTTAAAAATTGGGTTGCCTATTTCTTGTTTCCAACTAGCATCCCAACTTGGTCTTCTTGGATTCAATATTGTTATATTCTCATCTTTTAATACTTTGATAACTTTATCTTGCCATTTTTCTGCAACACCTACTTCGATACTTCCTGCTAGAAAAACACTTTGGTTTTTATCTAGTTCTATTTTTGTTGGTGCAGTGATTAGTTTCATGATTATCTAGTATTATTACCTTTCTTTTTTGCATTGCCCAAAAAAGTCTAGTCTTATGAAATTTCAACTAAAAATATTGCTCTCTCCACTAAATTAAATTAAAATGTTTTTGAATTATTTAAACTTTTATTTTCAAAGGAAAACGTAACTTCAAATAACCTTTTTCACTCTTCACAAATTTAATTTTACGTTTCGTTCACTTCATTTTTTACGTTGAAATTTCAATAGGACGTTTTACATTAGTTGAACTTTTAAAAAATCTTTCATTCCTACTATATTTATTTTGATTTTATCATCAAATTACTCGTGATAATTTATTTTCTGACTTTTCACCATAGCTAAAGATTCTTTCTTAAGGATATCTATTTAGATTCTCTCCAGGTTATTTTTATTGGAATCAATATTTATTACTGCTCCTGCACCAAATAAAATAACTGTTCTTTTTTGTCTTCATCCATCATATTTCCTTCTTTTAATTCCTTATATACATTCTTCTTCATTCAATCTACTCCGTTTAACAAAATTGATTATATGACAGAAAACTGTACCACGTTTTCCTTTTCTATATCTCTAAAAGAATTTGTAGTAAAAACAGCATCAAATGACTTGTTTAATTCCTCAAAGCCTTTGCTAAAAATTCCGTGACTCACTACTAGGCTTAATTTTTCAGCATTTTTTTCTTTTAAGGCCGCTGCTAATCCTAAAAATGTACCTCCTCCATCACAGATATCATCCACGATTACACAATGCTTCTCTTTCAGATCTTCTTCATATACTCTAAACCCAGATAGTTTCCCTGTTTTTACATCTCTTTTCTTAGAACATTCTACTACTTCTATTCCTCCTAAATACGCTGATACTTTATAGATCTTTTTTAAAGCTCCACCATCTGGAGATATCAACACCACCTCTTCATTAATCTGATCCAAACATTTTTTTACATAGCCATAATTCTCAATCACTTTTACATTATTCAGCAAAGCTGAAGTTACTTCAGAATGCGGGTCAAAAACCATCACCTGGTTATAGTTTTGCGCATTTATAATATCCGCATATACTTTTACACTTAATGATTCCCCACTTACCATAACTCGATCTTGTCTTGCTGCCGGAAAGTATGGTATCAATACAGTAATATCTTTTACATCCATTCTTCGTAAGGCATCTGTAGCTACTAATAATAGTCCTAGATCATTAAAAGAATTAATTCGATGTGTAATAGTAATCTTTTCTTCTAAATTGCTTTCTAAGATTTTAATGTGCGGCTCTCCGCCATTAAAAACAAAGGATTCGAAAGCGATTGTATTTCCGTAAGGAGTGAATGAAGAATCTAAATGTAAATAAAGCATAATTGTGTTATTTTTACGCAAATTTAAAACAGAAATATCTTACAACAAAATATTTTGCGTAAAAATTACATTAAAAATTTATCTAAAAGATATGCTGCTTCATTTAATATCAAACAAAAATCCTTCTTTTTTGAGTTTGAAGTATTGTTTTTGATTAAACTTAAAGAGGTTGGCGGGTCTACCTCTACCCTCTGAAACTTTTTCCTGTAATTCTTCAAGAATACCGAAACTCAGTATTTTTTTTCTAAAGTTTCTTCGGTCAATTTGTTTATCTAAAATAGTAGTATATAATTTTTCTAAATCCGAAAACAAAAATTTGTCTGCTAACAAGTCAAAACCTATAGGTTCATACGTTAATTTATTACGAAGTCGTTTTTTAGCCATTTCCAGAATGGACATGTGATCGAATGCCAGTTCGGGTAGTTTATTTATATCAAACCATGCTACATCATTAGCATCTGTATCTGCTTTAATTTTATGATGTTCGGGTTTTACCAAACCAAAATACGTAATACTTATTACTCGATTTCTAGGATCTCTTTCTGGTTGCCCAAAGGAATATAGTTGTTCTAAATAATCTACAGTAACATTTGTTTCTTCTCGAAGTTCTCGTTCTACCGCATCTTCTAAGCTTTCGTTTTCCAAAACCAAGCCTCCCGGTAATGCCCAAGAATTCTTAAACGGTTCTATATCCCTTTTGATCAAAAGAATATTCAAAACCTTGTCTTTATACCCAAAGACAACTGCATCTACTGCTACTTTAATATTTTGGATTGTCATATTCGCAAATTTAGAAATTTCTGTATTGGAACAAAAACAAAAAACTCCCTAAGGAAAACCTCAGGGAGTTTCATGATATCTAAAACTATATGATTTAGTATCTATTATCCATTATTTTGCTTTTTAATCAAATTTAATGCAGATCCCTCATTAAACCATTCTATTTGTGATTGGTTATAGGTGTGATTTACTTCTATTACATCTTTAGTCCCATCTGCATGAACAAATTCTATATGTAAAGTTTTCTCTGGAGCAAAAGCATCTAAATCTAAGAAATTGATTGTATCATCTTCTTGTATTAGGTCATAATCCGCTTCATTAACAAATGTCAATCCTAACATTCCTTGTTTTTTAAGGTTTGTTTCGTGGATACGGGCAAATGATTTTACAATTACCGCCACAACTCCTAAGTGTCTTGGTTCCATAGCAGCGTGCTCACGAGAAGATCCTTCTCCATAATTATGATCACCTACTACAATTGTTTTTATTCCGGCTGCCTTATATGCTCTAGCTGTATCTGGCACCCCTCCATATTCATTTGTCAATTGATTCTTTACAAAATTTGTTTTTTTACCGAATGCATTTACGGCTCCAATCAAACAATTATTAGAGATGTTATCTAAATGACCTCTATAACGTAACCAAGGTCCTGCCATAGAAATATGGTCCGTAGTACATTTACCGAAAGCTTTAATCAGAAGTTTGGCTCCTTTTATTTCATTTCCAATAGGTTCAAAAGGAGTAAGAAGCTGCAATCTTTCTGAGGTTGGGCTTACCTTAACTTCTACTCCACTTCCGTCTTCTACTGGCGCTAAATATCCATTATCTTTTACTTCGAATCCTTTTGGAGGTAACTCCCACCCTGTTGGTTCATCAAACATTACCTCTTCTCCGTTTTCATTAATCAACTTATCTGTTAACGGATTAAAATCTAAACGCCCAGCAACGGCTATTGCGGCTGTTAATTCTGGAGATGCTACAAATGCATGGGTATTTGGATTCCCGTCGGCACGCTTAGCAAAGTTTCTATTAAAAGAGTGTACTATGCTATTTTTTGGAGCATTTTTAGGATCATTATATCTCGCCCATTGCCCAATACAAGGACCACAAGCATTTGTAAATATTTTAGCATCTAGTTTTTCAAATATCCCTAGAATACCATCTCTGTCTGCTGTATATCGTACTTTTTCAGAACCTGGATTAATCCCTAGTTCTGCTTTCATTTTTAAACCTTTATCCAATGCTTGTTGTGCAACAGAAGAGGCACGTGATAAATCTTCATAAGAAGAGTTTGTACAAGAACCTATTAGCCCCCATTCTACCTGAATCGGCCAATCATTTTCTTTTGCTTTTTCCGTCATTGTATGACCAACTTCTGTTGATAAATCCGGAGTAAAAGGTCCGTTTAACAATGGACCTAATTCTGATAAGTTAATTTCAATTACTTGATCAAAATACTGTTCTGGATTTTCATATACTTCTGGATCTGCTGTTAAGTATTCTTTTACTTGATTTGCAGCATCTGCAACATCTGCTCTCTCTGTAGCACGTAAATAACGTTCCATAGATTCATCATAACCAAATGTTGATGTAGTAGCCCCAATTTCTGCTCCCATATTACAGATAGTACCTTTTCCTGTACAGGACATTGATGTGGCTCCTGGTCCAAAATATTCTACGATAGCACCAGTTCCTCCTTTTACGGTAAGAATTTCGGCTACTTTTAAAATTACATCTTTTGGTGCTGTCCAACCAGATAATTTACCCGTTAACTTTACCCCTATCAACTTAGGGAATTTTAGTTCCCAAGCCATTCCTGCCATAACATCCACGGCATCTGCTCCTCCGACTCCAATTGCAATCATTCCTAAACCACCTGCATTAACCGTATGAGAGTCTGTACCAATCATCATTCCTCCGGGAAAAGCGTAATTCTCTAATACCACTTGATGAATAATACCTGCCCCAGGTTTCCAAAATCCTATGCCATATTTATCCGATACGGACTCTAAGAAGTTAAAAACCTCACTACTAACGTCATTAGCTTTTTTTAAATCTGTTTCCGCACCATCTTTAGCTTGTATTAAATGATCACAATGCACAGTTGTAGGCACTGCTACTTTATTTTTTCCTGCCTGCATAAATTGCAATAATGCCATCTGTGCAGTTGCATCCTGACAAGCGATACGATCCGGAGCAAAATCAACGTAATCCTTTCCTCTAGAATAAGTAGTTTTAGCCGTACCATCCCAAAGGTGAGAGTATAATATTTTCTCTGCTAATGTTAAAGGTTTACCTGTAATTTTACGTGCTGCATCAACACGTTCCGCTACCTGACTATACACCTTTTTTATCATATTGATATCAAATGCCATATGCTGTATTTTTAAATATTGTGAGTCTGACGAAAATACGAATTTTAAAGGATTTTATTAAATACATATCATTATTAATATCTTTTTGCATTTTTAAAAAAAATATGACGTCCATTTATGGAAATCATCAAGTTTGACACTAATAAAATATTAATCACATAAAAAAAATGCTAAAGAATTATTCGCTATTTCTTAAATCACAAAAACAAATTTGTTAAATATTTAACAAATAACCAGAATCACACCTATTAAAGAACATTTAAAAAAAAGTGAGGTTAAGTTACCTCACTTTTTAACAATACAAAATAAAATAAATACCGATGGCTAGCAGCCTTTACGCCTTTTCTCACCTCTTTTTTTCTTTATAGATTGAAATTGTGCAAGCTGCTTATCCGTAAGTGAAGTCTTGAATTTATCCTTTTCCTTTTCCATTATTATCTTATGTGATTTACGTAATTCTTTTTGTGTATCACTTAATGTAGGTTTTAATGCTTTCCGCTTTCCTATCCTGGACAAATCTTCATTATTTACAATTGATAATTGTTGTTCTGTAAAAGTCGCATGAAATTTTTTCTTATGTTCCTTATGTAACTCTTTTTGATAGTCCAATTGCGCTTTTTGCGATTTAGAAAGGCTTTCATAAAACTCTTTGCGTACTTTTCTATGTTCTTCTCTATTCTCCGCTTGAGCAATTACGGATGTAATTCCTAAACACAGTATTATAACGTAGGTAATCATATTTCTCATTGCTAATAATATTTTATTGTATTAAACTTTCTATTAGTGAATATTCAATACATAAGACTACTTTTAATCAAAATGGTTTAAAAGTTATAGGCCTGTATTTACATTAAATTTAATACCAGTTCTTATATAAAATTATCAGAACCTGAATTGAATTGTTTTGTGGTTCAGGTGAAAAAGAAAAATCAGGGGATAGATAGTACTTATGCCAATCAAATTGAAGTAGTGTTATCAATCCATTTTATTTTGAAATACACACTAAAAAGAAACAATTTCAGTCCGCAATTTTATTTGAGAAGTGGTAATAAACTAATCACACATTAAATTTATAAGATAAAAACAAGTTTATTCTGTAAGAAATTACGGTAACTTCTAAATAGTTGCATAAAAAGTAATTAAAGTAATGTTAAAAAAAGGGAATAATCCCTTGACTATTATACTTTTGCGCTCGAAAATTGAAAATATTGAGATACCAAGTTTCCCCAAACTTTAGTTTCTACAAAATTCAATTGTCCATAATTGCAAAAAAAAAGCTCATTCCTACTTATGGGCTTTTTTATTTTAAATTACTCCATTAGCATCCAAAATTTTTGAATTAAGATCGCTATACTTCGATTTGGCTCAGCAACCACGCTACTAGAGACAAAATAGAATGAATATCAAGATATTATGCTTTCAATTTGCAAAAACTATTGAATTATGTCTTATACGATTTATAATAAGAAGTTCGTATAAAGAGTTTAGATTATTTTGTGCTAGATTAAGGCATAAAATTAAAGAATAGCAGCAGCTATTGTTGAATTTTATAACGCAGATATAGTGCAAAAGAAACGAACTATATGCGAAAGTTTTATACGTAAGTCGGATTAAAATGCTTTAGAAAGATAAATTCTTAGAAGTTACTTACTATAAGTTTTTAAAAATTTGTTTTTCAAAGGGTATTAATTTCAAAAAATAGATCATTATCAAAACTTTCTGGTAGTTGTAATATCAACCCAGAATAAATTATTTATACAACAAAACCTCTTATAAAGTTTATTATCTAGATTTACTAATAATTTCGGATTACAATTAAATATCTAAAAATAATGAGGCTCTAATAATAATTAATACCACCTAGTGCTTTGACAAGATATGTTTCCGAAGCCATCATTTTATCCGCAATACAAACCATTGTAAATCCAGCTTTTAGTAAGGGATTAAAATAAACTTTGGATAATATCCTCAATACTTACCCCTTCTGCTTCTGCTTTGTAATTTTTAATCATTCTGTGACGAAGAATCCCCATTGCCACGGCTTGTACATCTTCGATATCCGGAGAAAACTTTCCTTTGATTGCAGCATTTGCTTTTGCTCCTAAAACTAAGTTTTGCGATGCTCTGGGACCAGCTCCCCAATCAATATAATTTTTTACCAACTCTGTTGCTGCATCTCCTCCCGGTCTAGTTTTGGTAACCATTCCCACTGCATATTCTACAACATTATCTGCTATTGGAATTCTACGAATTAAATGCTGAAAATCTATAATTTCTTGTGATGTGAATAATGGATTGATTTTAACAGTACTATCACCTGTTGTACTTTTCACTACTTGTACTTCTTCTTCAAAACTTGGGTACTTTAGCTCAATAGCGAACATAAATCTATCCAATTGTGCTTCTGGTAACGGATATGTACCTTCTTGTTCTATCGGATTCTGAGTTGCCAGTACGAAATATGGCAAATCTAGTTTATAATGGTGTCCTGCTACTGTTACTGCTCTTTCTTGCATTGCCTCTAACAATGCTGCCTGCGTTTTGGGTGGTGTTCTGTTAATTTCATCAGCTAGGATGATATTCGAAAAAACAGGCCCTTTAATAAACTTAAAATGTCTGGATTCATCTAGAATTTCACTTCCTAATATGTCACTTGGCATTAGATCTGGTGTAAACTGAATTCTTTTAAAATCCAATCCTAAAGCTTGAGAGATTGTATTTACCATTAAGGTTTTTGCCAACCCTGGAACTCCAATCAGTAAGGCGTGTCCTCCTGAGAATATAGAAATCAGTATTTGGTCGATTACTTCTTCTTGCCCTATGATTATTTTAGAAATTTCTTTTTTTAGTTCGGCATGTTTACTTACCAGCTTTTCTACTGCTGCAACGTCGTTTGACATATTTATTTATCTTTTTTTAACCAGTTCCCGCTATATTCACAGTCCCTGTACTCTCCATTAAGTTTAATATATGTATCGTTAATTTTTTCTTCTTGCCATTTGCGAATTGCCTCGATTTGTTTCTTTCTAAGTGCTAATTCCTGAATTTTCAAATAATCCTTAGCATAGTCTGCAATATGTTCGTCATAACGGTTCAATACAGTAATTAGCTTAAACTTTTTTCTTCCTTGTCTATCTTGATCCGGAATTACTAAAGAGACTTCATTCGTTTTTAACTTCGATACTTGATCATACAATATAGGGTCTATTTTGGTAAGTTCAAAACGTGTATCTCCTGTTGTTGGGTTTAATAATTGACCACCATCTTCTTTAGTCTCTTTTTCGTCACTAAATTGTCTAGCCGCTTCTTTAAAACCTATTTTTCCGTCTACTATACTTGTACGTATAGAATCTACTAATTTTTTAGCCCCTTCAATACTGGTTCTTGTTACTTCGGGTACTAAAAGGATATGTCTTACATCAATTTCTTCTCCTCTTACTTTATCCAATTGCACAATATGCCATCCAAAATCAGTTTTAAACGGTTCACTTACTTCTCCTTCTTGAAGGCTAAATGCTATATCCTTAAATTCTTTTGCAAATGGTGTTTGACGATTTAGTGTATATTTCCCTCCTTTGGATTTAGATCCCGGATCCTGAGAGTATAAAACTGCTTTGGTAGCAAAACTACTTCCGCTTTCTACAATATCTGTTCTAAATTGTTTTAATCGATCGATCACCTTTTGCTCTTCTTCATCAGGAACTTTTGGTTCGATTACAATTTGTGCTAATTCTAATTCTGTACCAAAAAGGGGTCTTTCATCTTCTGGGATATCATCAAAAAACTCGCGCACCTCTTCTGGAGTAATCTCTACTTCTTCAATGATTTTAGAACGCATTTGTTCTGATAAACGGTTTGATTTATTTATTTCAAAAAGTTCTTTTCTAAATTCATCAATATCATCTTTCTTATAGAATTTTAATACTTTTTCTAATGTCCCTAACTCTCTGGTCATATAGCTCAATTGCTGGTCTACCATTGAATTTACTTCTCCATCAGATACGATTACACTATCCTGAACAGCGTGATGTGCATATAATTTACTCTCAAACAAGCTTCCTGCCAATTCACAACGACTCACATCTTCCTTGGATACTCCTTCGGATATTAATTGCTGATATGCTACAGCTATATCGCTATCTAAAATAACATGTTCTCCTATTACCGCAGCTACACCATCTATCTTTATTCTTTCAAAAGGCTTTAAAGAATCTACTGATACTTCAGCGACTTCTATTTCTTCTTCTTTTTCAGTATCTTCAATAATATCTTGTGCTTCTATTTGGTTCACACCAAATATTGATAGTATAGCCAGATAAGCTATATTCTTAATTATAAGTTTCAAATTGTTTATTTTTAATCGCATCTTTTGTAATATCCTTTTCCAATTTTTTTATCAACTCCCTTTTCCTTTTACTCAATATTATTTGCCGTATTGTCGGCTTGATATATTCTAATGGCGCTGTTTCATTTTTATTAAGTACTTCTTTGATTTTAATCATATAGATACCTAAAGAGTCTCGCAGTTTTAAATATTTTCCATCTTTTAGAGTTTTCCTCCTATTTTGTTTCTTAAGAATGGGAATTCTATTTAGTACTTGCTCGTATTGAACCCAAGTAGAATCCTCAAAAGAATAGGTTAAGAATTCTATACTCCTACTTAGCAAATCTTCTTCATCCTCTTCATTAAAACGATTAAAACTCTTCTGCGTTGCAACTATATCATTATATTTAGATGGCAAATGTAAGTAACGTAACTTTACCAACTCTTCATTAAGGTTAAAATTTTCTATATTTTCTTCGTAATAAGTTTTCATATCCTGTTCTGTAACTTCCATATTAATGGTTTTATCAATTACAGCATTTTTATATGCATTTATATATAACGCACTTTTATAATCTTCTACCAGGCTATCAAATCTCTGAAGTTCTAGTTCGGTAAGGTTACGCTTAGATTGGTCTATAAACAACTGCTTTTTTGCCCAAGTATTAATATAGTTATTAATAATCTGCAAGCTATCTTCTTTAGAGATATCTTTTGGAATAAGACCTTTAATATCTTGTTTATAAAGGTAAGTACTATTAACTCTAGCTATCGCCTCTTGCATATTCTGTTTATCCAGATTTTGACAAGAAACTAGTGTTATTAGTATAAATATGACATATCGCATTTATATCGACAATTCTTTTTTTATTTTTCTGAGAGTTTTCTTATTAATCTCGATAGCATGTTTTTTTCTCAAGCTATTCATCCAAGACTTCTCTATATCTTCCTGAAAATCATTAATTACTTTCCCTTGGGTCTCCTCAAAAGTTTTTAGTCTAGAAGGAGTTATTTCATTTACTTTAATTAAAGTTATGTAATTATTTTCTTCTGTGACTACAATTTGTCCTTTTTCTCCGGATAATGTATTAGTCAATATATCTTTTCCTTTTATAAGTTCTTGTTCTGAAAAAAGAACAACATCATCTCTAGATGTATTCACTTGCTTTTTTATTTCATCTAATGATGTACCTTTTTCCATTAACTCCTTGACTTTATCAATCAACTTTTGATTAGAAGATGAAGCTTTTATTACTTTATATATGGCTTCCTTTACATATGTATCTTTTCTTGATTCATAAAACTTTCTCAATCCCAAGGAGTCCGTTTTTGCTGCATTCCATATCTTAGATTCCATAAGATCAAATAATAACAGACCATCTCTGTATTCTGCTATCACATTAGCGAAATCTTGATTATCTTCTTCTAAATGTGATTCATAATATGCTAATAATTTAGTAGATTCGAAGTAGTTATACATACTTTCAACAAAAGCAGAAACTTCTTCATCAGATCCTTTTCTTGCTTTTTCTTTTAGAAACTGCGCAAAATCCATATATGTATAACTCTTTTTTCCAATGGAAATGATCTGTTTTTTCATCATAGGATCTTCTCTATCAACATCCCATTTTTTTTCTTTGTCAAAAATTGATTTAGTGACTATTTTTTTGAAATAAGAAACTGCCTCTTCGTTCTTTTTGATTCCATATTTTTCACGAAGAGAATTCATAAATGCTTTTGTTACGAACTGAGATCGGCTATCTTTCTTTACCCTTTTAGTCAATTCCCCTTTTTCTTCATCAAATGATTTTGGAGCATGCTTTTCAATCAGTTTTATGATATGCCATCCATATTTAGTCTTTATTGGAGTTGATAATTCTCCTGGAGTTTGTAAGGCGAAAGCTGTTTTTTCAAAATCTTCTGAATTTAAAGCTCCTTGGGCAAAACGATTTATCTTACCTCCATTAATAGCTGTATTACGATCATCACTATATTGTTTTGCCAATGATTCGAATGATACATTCTGTTTTAATTGTTGTTCGATTTCATCAATTCTATCTTTCGCTTGTTCCTCTGTTCTAACTTTATTAAAGGCTATCATAATATGGGCTACTGTCACTTCTCCTAATGCCTTCTCTTTTTTATTAACCTTTACAATATGATATCCAAAACGGGTTTTAAATGGTTCTGAAACTTCACCTACTTTAGTATTAAAAGCTGCGTTTTCGAATGGATATACCATTCTAAAAGCTGAAAACCAGCCTAAATCCCCGCCGTTATCCTTTGCAGAAGGGTCTTCGCTATATGCTCTTGCTACTTTACCAAAATCCTCTCCATCAAGTATCTTACTTCTAGCTTCATTAATTTTCTGATATGCTGCTAAAGTGTCTTGGGCCGAAGATTTAGGCTTTAATTGAATTAAAATATGACTTGCATGTACTCTTTCTTGTAAACGATTATACGCTTCTTTTACCATAGCATCAGAAGCTTTAGTATCTGTGAGATAACTAGATGCTAATTGACTTCTATATCCCTTAAGCTCCTTTACATACGTTTCTTTTTTGTCTAATCCTTGCTCTTTTGCTTCTTCTAACTTTAATTTATAATTAATAAAAAGCTCCAAATATTCATCTACATCCTTTTGAGACTCATCCTTTACAAGATCAATATTCTTTAAATATACCCTCTTAAACTCAGAAGTGTACACCGGTGAATTATTAATCGTAAGTAATACTAGATCTTTTTCTTGTGAGTTTGCTAAAGAGCAAAAAATAATACTTAAAAAAAGTACAATAGATTTTTTATACATAGTGATTTTAATAAAGTCCCTAAATTCGGACAAAAATAATAATATTAAGCCATTTTACAAGCTCTTCTTGTAACGAAACAATACTTAAGATAGTATTAAATATCTTTTATTTTTTTTATGTATCAATTTATTTTCGCTAAATAATTAATTATGGAATATACAAATGTAATAGAGATTGTATTATACCGAAATAAAGTTATCCCAAAATTCGACTCATATTACATTTTACATTTGATGCTAAATATGTATATAACTTTCAAGAAAATTTCTTTGAAGAATTACCAAATGGATTTCAAATAATAAATTTAAATTTACCATATTTATGAAAATAATGAGGTTTTTAATACCAGAAGATTTTTAAAAAAAACTCCCAAATACATGAATGACTTTAAAGTTTTTGCCGAACAGGAGAAAAATGTTTTAGACAACGCTTAAGTCATATTAATAATCATCATACAACTATAGTAAACATTGGAAAGAAAATTAAAATTAATATGGGACTTTAAAGGTCCTACAGCCAATAAGACAGCACAACATCACGAAATACATTTGAAAGAATATATCATTTCAGAAAAAATTTCGCTGAACATTACCGGATATCAATTTATTAATGAGATGCACAGCATAGCATATATGGTAGTGAACGAATCAGAAATGAAACCTGTAAGAGATGCTCTAAAACCACATCGAGGACAATTATACACAGAGTAATATTCACAAAAAATATAATCGAATTCTCTTTTTACTCAAAAAAAGAGAATAAGCTATACACCTTTTCTCCTAAAACTTTATTTTTTTTATGTTTTCACACCTTGTCTCAAATAAAATTACCGATTAAAGTCGTTTCTTTTGCACTATATCTGCGTTATAAAATTCAAACTCTTTATACGAACTTCTTATCCATAAATCGTATAAAATAAAATGAATCGATAGCACTTAGCAGTTCAGCACAAGTGCTATCCCTGAATTTTCTTTTTCATCTGGATCAAAAAACAATTCAATTCAGATTTCGGTAATTTTATATAAGAACTGGTATTACTATTATAAAAATTACTAAAATAAATATCTTTTCAGAAGGCAGATTTTGGCAGAGATTATAAAAAATATTCGTCTTGGCACGTATATTGATTTAGACCTCATATATTTGCAAAAAAATTAAAAAACAGCATTAAAAAAATCACAATGAAACAAATACTATTTCCAATTCTTTTATTGATATTCAGTGCTCAAGTTATGGCACAATCTAAAGTAGGTACAATTGATAGTGAGTTTATTCTTTCTAAAATGCCAGAGCTTACTAAAGTACAAGATGATTTAAAAGCTTACAATACTAAACTGGAAGGTGAATTAAAAATCAAAGTTGACGATTACCAGGCCAAAGTAGCAGATTATCAAAAAAATGTAGCTACTATGACAGAGCCAATGAAGAAAACGAAACAAGAAGAGATCATTAATTTAGAAAATGATATCGCTAAGTTCCGTCAGAATGGAGCGCAATTAGTACAAATTGAACAAAATAAATTATTACAACCTCTATATCAAAAGATAGGAAAAGTACTAGAGGAAACTGCCAAGGCAGAGGGATATACTCAGGTACTAACAATTACTAGTAGTGGTTTAGCATATATAGATCCTAAATTTGACCTTACAAAAACTGTAATGACTAAATTAGGTATTAAAACGGAATAGTTTTCTTACCAATTATATAAAATAAAAACGCATTGCAAAAAAGCAATGCGTTTTTATTTTATATAATTTGGGTATTTAAATCCCTACTTACCTACTATAATTCGGAGCTTCTTTAGTTATAGTTACATCGTGTGGATGACTTTCATTAATACCGCTAGATGTAATTTTTACAAATTTTCCAGTTGCCTGAAGGGTTTCTATATCTTTAGCACCACAATATCCCATTCCGGCTCTTAAACCACCTATAAATTGATGTATACTTTCGAAAAGATCTCCTTTATAAGCTACTCGTCCTACAATTCCTTCGGGAACTAGTTTTTTAATATCATCTTCTACATCCTGAAAATATCGATCTTTAGATCCTTTCTTCATTGCCTCAACAGATCCCATTCCTCTATATGATTTAAATTTTCTTCCTTCATATATAATCGTCTCTCCAGGAGATTCTTTGGTACCTGCCAAGAGTGACCCTAACATAACAGTATCAGCTCCTGCGGCAATTGCTTTAGGTATATCTCCTGTATATCTGATTCCTCCATCTGCAATCACAGGAACTCCAGATCCTTTAATAGCTGCCGCAACCTCTAATACTGCAGAAAATTGCGGAAATCCGACTCCTGCTACTACTCTAGTAGTACAAATCGATCCAGGGCCAATTCCTACTTTTACGGCATCCGCCCCTGCTTCTACTAAATACTTAGCTGCCTCGCCAGTAGCAATATTACCAACAATTACTTCTAGGTTTGGAAATTTAGACTTTACGTCTTTAAGCACACTTACTACTCCTTTTGTATGTCCATGAGCTGTATCAATTACCACAGCATCTACTCCTGCATTCACTAAGGCTTCTGCTCTATCCACAGCATCTCCTGTTACACCAATTGCAGCAGCTACACGAAGACGTCCCAGTTCATCTTTATTAGCGATTGGCTTAAGTGTTAACTTAGTAATATCTCTAAACGTAATTAAGCCAACTAGTTTATTCTCCTTATTTACTACTGGTAATTTTTCAATCTTATAATCTTGTAGAATCACCTCTGCTTCTTGTAATGAAGTACCTTCTCCAACAGTAACAAGGTTTTTACTGGTCATTACTTCTGATATAGGTCTTTCATTATTTTTTTCAAAACGTAAATCTCTATTGGTAACAATGCCTATTAACTTATTATCATCGTCTACGATTGGTATCCCTCCAATACTATGTTCTCGCATATTATTTTTAGCATCTTTCACCTTAGCATCCAGAGGTAACGTAACGGGATCGATTATCATACCACTTTCTGCCCTTTTCACCTTTCGCACTTTCATTGCTTGTTCATGTATTGTCATATTTTTATGCAATACGCCTATACCTCCTTCTTGAGCCATGGCTATTGCCATACGACTTTCTGTAACCGTATCCATAGCTGCAGAAATAACAGGAATGTTAATAGTAATATTTCTAGTAAATTTTGTTTGAATATTTACATCCCGAGGCAGTACTTCTGAAAATGCTGGAACTAAAAGTACGTCATCATAGGTAAGTCCTTCTCCGACGATTTTGGAATCGTGTGCTATCATGGCAATTAAGATTTAATTGCGTGCAAATGTAAGTTTTTTTAGAAGAAATCCAGTATACTAAGAGGGTTTATTTTTATAAAAATACTGTTTTAAAATCCTTTTTACTTGCCAAAAAATAAATTACACTAATATTCCCTAATCTCTCTTAGAGCTTTTCAATGTTATTACAAGAAGAAAACTATAGCTTAAACACTGTAGTGCAAAATATTACATTATCACATATTTGACTAATAACATATACTAAATTCAAAATTTTAACGTTTTTTTAATATTTATATAGTATATTTAAAATCAAGTCAGTCCCAAACTGCTTATAACCCCAAAATAGTAAATAATGAGAATTTATATTAGCCTACTACTAATATGCTTTAGCATAAATTATGCCATTGCTCAATTAATTGAAACACCTAAAACACTAGTTCAGTATAAAAAATCTAAAAAAACTGAATTTATACCTAAAAAAAATTCATTCGTAAAAAGGATCTTACCTATTACGCTGATCGGTTCGGGAATACTTCTTTCTACGAGTGATTTTGAAAAATCACTACAAAAAGATTTAAGAAATACTGTAGGAAATGATTTTTATTTAAAAGTTGATGATTATACTAGATATGCTCCCATTGTGCAAATGTATGGTGCAGATCTTTTTGGTGTTCAATCAAAGAATCATTGGTTTGATCAAACCAAAAACCTATTACTTTCATCCATACTAACTAGTGCAGTAACTACTATTTTAAAAAAGGAAGTAGATAAAGAACGACCCGGAGATGCTACTCAATTAAATTCATTTCCATCTGGACATACTTCGATGGCTTTTGCCTCTGCTTCTGTATTATATGAAGAATTTATTGATAGTAGTCCTTTGCTGGCATATAGTGGTTATTTCTTTGCTGTAAGTACTGCGAGTTTACGAATGATAAATAATAAGCATTACCTTTCTGATGTTCTTGTAGGTGCCGGAATTGGTATTTTATCCACGAAACTGGTATATTATTTTGATAACCTTATCCCATGGAATCCTTTTATAAAAGCAGAAGGAATTGCATTTGCTCCACAATTTGACGGGGAATCTCTTGGTTTTTATTTTTCTAAATCATTTTAGAAAATCTTCTTTATATAATTGACTTAAATTTCAAAACTTTTTCTCGAGTCACAAATAATAATTAAAGCTATCATCAACTAAAAAATTAAGACTAAAAAAAGGGAATAAACCCCTTAAAAATTAGTCTTTTCACCCTTTACAAATATCATTACATAGTATACCTTTGAAAAAGATACTATTGAATATTATGAGAGTTTGTGTTAGTTAAATTAATATTTCAATAAAGAAAGCCTAAGAGATACTAAAGTCAAAAAAATGCTCTCTTTGGATATGGGCCAGTCAGAAACGGGCGAAATAAAAATAGTAAAATGTAATTGTATACATTTCTGACAATAGTGGAAGTATCCAAATTCTAGTGACAATTTTATCTTTCAGGCTTTTTTTATTACAACTACAACCTCTATTTGACAAATTCAATAGTATACTTTCATTATTATAAAAATGAAAACTAAAGTAAAAATTTTACTATAATTAAACTCTAACATGAAGTATAAGTTTCCTTTTCATATTCTGCCTAATATTCTTATAGGCTAGTTATGCTAGGAAAAATATCCAAAGCTGAACTTAGAAAATGACCTTACAAAGACACCATACAACGATCTAAGGAACACGATTTACGCATAAAACTTTCGAATATAGTTCGTTTCTTTTGCACTAGATTAATGTATAAAATAATTCAAACTCTTTATACGAACTTCTTATCCATAAATCGTATAACCAACCAAAAAAAGCTGGTAAATTCTATTATTATGTTAGAATTCACCAGCTTTTACTTAGTAATATTTTATAGTGTTTTTTAATCTAATCCACTTTATTTAAATTTAATTATAATAAGTAAACTTCATTTCCATTATCTCTTAAAGTTTGTGCATCCGTAATACCCTGACCAGACGCTGTTCCTGCAAGGTATATCACCTTATCCGTTATTACCGGGTTTATAGAAACTAATTGACTTAATAAATTATTTATTGACACACTGGATAAGGGAGCACTATAAAACCATATAGAACTAAAACTGATAATAGAAGAAAAATCAAAACTCGTCAATGAATTATTATAATCAAAATATAAATCTTTGCTCACAGTTTCTAATACAGGGAAAGCAACTTCTTCTAATTTTGCATTATTTTGTATTCCTATTGAAGGTTCAGGATTTTCATCTGTAATCGATTTTAATTCTGAAAAGTTGATACTTTTTATGTTATCATTAAAACTAATATTCAAACTCCCATTCATTTCTGTTAACTTCTCAAAATTAACTGTTTCAATACTTGGGTTTTCTCTTATAGAGATCGCACCCATACGGGCAATCGTTTTCTCAAGTCCAATAACTTCTAAAAGCTCATTTTCATATATAAAAAGTCCGCCCTTAACTTCTGTTAAAACAGGCATGTCAAAACTCACAAGTTTATCATTATTAATGATCTCAAAACTATTATAATGAGTTCCGCCTTCAACTACAATTGTATCATCTTCAAAATATCCCATTACACTCATCATTGGAAATGAAAAAGACTCTAAGCTATTATTTCTAGCAAGGTAAAAACTATTTAGCTGTTCCACTGTAGAAAAATCAATTGATGTTAATGCTTCATTATTATCCAATTGGATAGATCCGATTCCCTTTAACAATGAAAAACTCACATTCTGTAATGCACTATTATCACTGATGTTTAATGAACCTAAACGAGATAATGAATCCGCTTGTATTGACATTAAACTTGAGTTTTGACTAATATACATTGTTTGAATTTCTAATAATTTAGGAATTAACAATGTTACCAAATTACTATTATTTCTAATAGTAAAATTAGAGTCATATTTATTAATTACAGACTCTAACTCCGGAAAATAGATTTCTACAATCTCATCATTATTCTTAATATCTATTTGAGAAAATTCTTTTAATAAAGGGGCACTAATTCTTGATAAAGCTTTGTTTTTATCTACGAAAAATAAATCCGCACTTGTTAATATTGGAATTTCTAATTCGGTTAAAACTTCATTGGAATATACTTTCAAGGAAGTAATTATAGTTTCTAAATTTGGCAAACTTACTTTAGTCAACACTGCATTATTCCTTATGTCTATTTCTACTGCTTCAGAAATTTCAGGTAAGTCTACTTGAGTAAGATTTGTTGTATTTTGAATTTTGATAAACTGAGTATTCACCCCTACTTTATCATGTATTTTTTCAGTAGCTTCCTCATTGGTGATATCTCCTGTTAGAATTAAGTAGGTGACCCCTCCGTTGGTGGCATCATCGCCATCTTCTCCGTCATCGCCATCTTCTCCGTCATCGCCATCTTCTCCGTCTATACCATCTATACCATCCAAACCATTTGCTCCATCTTCAGGGCTGCAGGAATACGCAAGTATTGCCAGAGATAATAAAAACACTTTTAGTAAATTCTTTGTCATCATATGTAAATATTTATTCGTTTAGTACTACATATTAATGTAAGAACTCTTTAAAATGTTACCTATATATTTACATATTTTTTATTTTTTAGAGCTTCGATATCAATTATTGCTTAAACTCTTACTTGATTTACTTCATTAAATTAGTTTCTAAGATCATTAATCTTATCTGATACTGTGCCTTTTTCACCTATTCTTATCATACCTAAAATAACACCTGTAATAATCCCGGGGTTTGTAATTATTTTGCCATTTTTTGCTACTTTTATATCTCGTAACGCAATAAGTTTGCCCACTTGATTATCTGGTGTATTAAATATTTCTTTGGCAAACTCCCAAGCTCCATCTCTTGCCAATTCCATACTAAAATCAATCAAAAAATTATCAACATTGCGAGTATGCTTCAATATCTTCTTTAATGTTGGCCAAATTTCTGTCAAATCATTTTCTACATCAAGTACTAAAGAAGATAGAATTTCATTTATTCTATCAAAATCATCTTTCAGGCTTTCTATTTCCTCGCCCTTACAAACTTCTGCCGCTGCAATACCTAAATCTAAATTAATATGTGCATTCATTCCTATCAATAAATGCTGTAACACAATTGGCCAATAATTCTTAGATAAATCAAATGCTTCCTTCCAAGATTTTGTAACAGGCATATTCTTCTTATATGCATAATATGCCTCCAGATATCTAGTCGCAAATATTACATCAAGTTTTTCCATCCTGGGATTGTTGTCAAAGATTTTATTCTCTATTCCTGCTTTTACTTTAATTGTAACTTTTCTATATAAAGTTGCAAAATACCCCAATGTACTTCCTTCTGATTCTGATTGTTTAATAATATCATCTAAGGTTATAATAACATCATCAATTGTGTGGATTGGTTTCAAGATTGTATTGTTTTGATAATAGATTTTATTTAGTAAAAAATAATATTTATAGTGTTATCTAAAATATACAATTATTTTTACTTTGTTACCTCTCTATCCATGCCTAGATTCCCTTAAATTAAGGTTTAGTCTAGGATACGGGCTATTTTTTGGTTTAAGCACTGCTTTCCTGGTTTTGAATGAGTCTTTTTAATCGCTATTCGGTAATTTTCGACCGCTTTACTCATATTTCCCAAACGCTCATGAATTTCTCCAAGTATAGCGTAATACAAATAATATTTACAAATCACTTTATTATTCTGTATCTCTTGTATAGATAGTAACGCTTTCTCAGGACCATTCAATTCTAAAATTACTAAACACCTGTTTAAAAATACAACTGGATCATTCTCTATATTTAGTAATATATCATAGTATCCCAAAATCTTTTCCCAATTAGTAGTTGCATAACTTGTTGCTATACAATGTTGGTATGCAATTGCTGCTTCTATGTGATATGTAGTTAATTTATTTCCGAAAGCTGCTTTATTTAGGTAATCATCTCCTATTCTAACAAGCTCAGAATCCCAGATACTCCTATCTTGATCTGACAATAAAATTAACTCGCCTTCTTCGGTTATTCGACTATCTACTCTTGCTGCATGAAAACATATTAACCCCATTAATGCATATACTTCTGGCAATTGTGTTTGTTCCTCGCATGTAAGTGATCTACATAAAAGCATGGCTTGAGTAATTAAATCTCTTCGTATTAACTGATCTACATGAGTGGAATTATATCCTTCATTAAATATTAAATAGATAGCACTCAGAACCGCATTGGTTCTAGAACCAATCTCTTGGGGCAATGGCATTTCGAGACGAATTTTATGTTTTCTAAAATATTCTTTAGTTCTATATAAACGTTTAGATATTGTATCTTCAGTAGTAAGGAAAGACCTTGCTACTTCTTTGGCACTAAACCCGCATAATGATTTAAGTATAAAAGTGATTTGATTTTCCCGAGAGATATTTGGATGACAGCAAGCAAACATCATTGCCAAAAAATCATCTTTTATACGTTGCTCTTTCCAAAATTCATTCATCGTACTTGCTAATGTATACTCTGAAGTTAATAGTTTTCGCTCAGGATCAGAAAAATCGATAGTCTTGCTATGCTTTTTTCTACGTATAATATCAATAGCTTTATTTTTGGCTGTACGATATAACCAAGCTTTTGGATTATCGGGTATTCCTCTAAATTTCCAAGTTTCCAAAGCACTAACTAATGCATCCTGTACTACATCTTCGGCTATTTGAAAATTTTCTGTACCAAAAATTTTAATTAAAACAGCAACCATCTTTCCAGACTCTTGCCTAAAAAGATGGTTTAATTCGCTATGTATATGTTCTTGATTTTCCAAAAAAAATATTATCCCATCGGACTAATTTCACGAACCTCTACACTACATCCATATTCAAAACTAGGACAACCTTTTGCTATATTAGTTGCTTGCTCTAATGAATCTGCTTTAATAATAAGATACCCCCCTACCGAATCTTTACCTTCTGCAAAAGGTCTATCAATTACTATAGCTCCTTTTTCAACTAAAGTTTTTCCTTCATCCATAAGAGGTTGTCCTCCCTGAAGTTGCTCATTTTTTGCCAATCCTCCCATCCATTCTTGCCAATGCTCCATATGCTTTTGCATTTCTTCTGGAGAGCTCTCTTGATACTTTTCTTCACCTCCTCTTATGAGGAATAAAAATTCTTTCATTTTTATTATTTTTTAATTATTCAACATCATCTGGCCAAACTTCTCTAACCTCTACATAAGAATCCCAATGTAAACCTGGGCACCTTTTTGCAAATTGAGTTGCTTCATCAAAAGTTTTAGCTTTTATTATGATATATCCACCTACCACTTCTTTAGCCTCTGCTAAGGATCTATCGGTTACCTTTTCTGCTCCGGGATGGATTATATTTACTTGTGGATACAACCGTTCCCCCCCGACATATTTATCCTCTTGAGCCTTTTCGTCAATCCATTCCATCCAATGCTTCATATGCTCTTGTTGTTCTTCTGGAGATTTAGCATCCCATGTTTCATCTCCTCCTTTAAAAAGTAACATAAATTGTTTCATACGATTTGTTTGATTTTAATTAATATCTAATAGTATGACGAATATAGTTTTGATAATAGGACAAAAAAAATCATTTTCTAGATATATCATTATCAAAAGTTTCTCTTAGTTCTATATAGCAATACTGAATTGAACCTTCCAAAAGAAGTCTTGATTTATTTTAATTGGACAGTAATGTTTTTTTATTTTTTCTTAAAATTTTACTCTTCCTACTAAATTCTGGGTAACATCTAAAAAAATTATAATTAAGAATATACTTATTTACATTTATTCATGTTATCCTTAATAATTATTTTATTTTCAGTAAATTACTGCCTTTTATCATACGAAGTTTACTCAAATCACACCTTCGTATTATTAAAAAGACGTAAAGGGCTTAATCTATAAGAGATGATTTAATACCATATAAAAAAATAATGCTGCATTAAAAAGATTTTTGTGTTACTATAATCTTTCTTGTGGTCTTGTTATTTTTAAAAGTTTTGCCTTGAAAAATACAATATATACAGCCTATTTCCTAAAAATACGTTTTACTAAAAAAGTATTGATTTTTATTTATTTTATGCTACATAGTTTATGTTATGCACAAAATCAGAAAGAAATCACTTTCCCTAAAAATGACAGTCTAGATTTTCTATTAAACAAATCATCTAATCTATTATTTGATGATTTTAAGGTTAAAGAATCCTTAGAGTATGCTGTTATGGCTGCTAATTATGCACATCAATTAAAAAATGAATATTATATATCAGAGTCTTATTATGCTATTGCTGCTAATTATGATGTTATTTCGGATTTTAATGCTGCAGAAGAAAATTATAAAAAGGCATTAAAGCATGCTAAACTATGTAATAATCTATACTTAATAGCTTATATATATATAGGACTAGGCAATTCAGCAATTGACAATAAAAATTTAAAATCCTCTGTTTTATATTACAAAAAGTCTTTGGAAACAGGGAAATCTTTTGATAAATATTCTCCTCTCGCCGCAACACTTAATTTAGCGAGGTCTTATACTTACTTGAGTGAATATGAAAAAGCGCACCATTATCTTTCATTATCAGAAGAAATGATAAAAAAAAGTAATGACCTACAAGGAGATTGTGAAATAAAATACCTGAAAGGTCGATACTTTTTAAGCAAGAATGAGAACCAGCTTGCCGAAGCTTATCTTAACAAAGCTCTAGATGTAGCATTCCAAAACAATATGTTTAGACAACTGTTATTGATCTATAAGGCTCGTGCCGAATTATATAAAAATACTAATGATTATAAAAAAGCATTTCAAAATCTTAATTCTTTTCAGGAAATTCAAGAAAAATTAAAACTGGAGCAGATAGAAGTCACAAAAATCAACTTTAATGTTGATGAATATGAAAGAGAACTAAAAGAGGTAAAAAAAGAGAGAGAATATCAAACGAACCTTGCCAAAAATAACAGAACTATAATCATAATTTCGGCTATTGGAATTATGATCATGTTAGGAACTATTTTTCTACTCCTACAAGCGTATCGCTCCAAAAAAACTTTAAGTTTACATCTAAAAGAAAAAAATGAAGAATTGCTTACTGCAAAATCAAAAGCAGAAAAACTTACACAAATAAAATCTCAATTTATCTCTACCGTTAGTCATGAGCTTAGAACTCCTCTGTATGGAGTAATAGGAATTACTTCCCTATTACTTGATGATACTGAAGTTCTAAAAAAACATAAGAAATTATTAAAATCTTTAAAATTCTCTGGAGATTATCTACTTAATCTGATTAACAATGTACTTAAGATTGGAGAAATTGAGTCTCAAAAAATAAAGTTGCATAAAAAACCTGTTAATCTTAAAGAACTATGCCAAAATTTATTAAACTCCTTCAATTATCAAGCTAATAGTCATCATAATGAGCTCATATTAGAAATTGATGACAAGCTACCAAAATCGTTGCTAGTTGATTCTCTTCGTTTAACCGAAATATTAATAAATCTCGTTGGTAATGCTATAAAATATACCGAAAATGGCAAGGTCTGGTTACGGGTAAAGTTGATTGCTATAGAAGATAATACTGCGGATATATTATTTGAAATTGAAGATAATGGAATTGGAATACCTGATAATAAAAAAGAGCTTGTTTTTGAAAAATTTTCTCAAATAAATCGTGAGTTAGATAAATTAGATGGAACAGGATTAGGGTTATCTATTGTAAAAAAACTTTTACAAATTATGGATAGTCAAATATACTTAGATAGTACACATGGGAAAGGCACGAAATTAAACTTTACTTTAAGCCTACAAACAACTTTGGAAAATAGCTATGTGTTACCCAATTATCACAAAAGTACCTTTATGACAAATCATAAGTCTATTCTTATTGTAGAGGATAACAAAATTAATCAAATTGTCACTCGTAATTTATTGTACAATTTAGGCTATGATTGTACTATTGCAGAGGATGGGATGAAGGCGGTAGAAATAGTGAAAAAGGAAAATTTTGATCTTATTTTAATGGATCTTAATATGCCACTTCTTAATGGTTATGAAGCTACCAAACTTATTAGAAAAACAAATATATCTGTTCCTATTATTGCTCTTACAGCATCAGAATTAGAAGAGATAGAAGAAAAATGCAAAGCTGCTGGTATGAATGATACTATAAATAAACCACTCAGTAAAAACACGCTAGATGACATAATACGTAAGAACATACCATCAATTAATGACACTCTTATCTAAAAATAGCTTCTCCTAAATATAACGGTTATAGTTTAGGGCATTTTTTACAATTACTCTTTCCTTTCTTTTTATACTTTTTACAGCATTTTTTCTTTTTCCCACCACAACTAACCTCACAATTCATTAATACGCAAGAAGCATATAAAACAGTAGTATCTGAATTTTGTGCAATCATTTAATTTTTATTAAATCTAAATAAAGCACAAAAATAAAATAAAAAAAGATTCCCGAAAAAGGAATCTCTTATTTTATTTTATATACTTATTAACAAAACATTACATCATACTACTCATTATTAGCAGCTTGTAAAGTATTTATATCTCTATCGAATAAATAGTGTCCAGACTTATCTTCTCCAATAATCTTTAATTTATCTAATAATGTACGTGCCGTAGCTTCTTCCTCTAACTGTTCTGACACATACCATTGCATAAAGTTATGTACATTATAATCTTTATACTCTAAACATTGAAATATTACATTATTTATCTGAGCGGTTACAAACTCTTCACTTTCAAGAAAAATTTCGAACAATTCTAGTAAACTTTTAAAATCATCTCTTGGTTTCTCTATTGCCGGAATCACAGCTTTTCCATTTCGTTCATTAATAAACTTTACCAATTTAGTCATATGAACACGTTCTTCCTCTGATTGTGTATAGAAGAATTCTGCTACTCCATTATAGCCATTTATATCCGCCCAACAAGCCATAGATAGGTATTGTGCAGAAGCTTTGGCTTCGTATTTTATTTGATCATTTAATGATTTTTCTATTTCTGATATCATAACTATACTTTTTGTTCTAAGAACTAAAAATACATATTTCATAATTCTCCTAAGAAATTTAGGCAGTCTTTCGCTCTAATTTAAAATCAGACTATTTTAATAGCACTCTTGATTTAAATTTGTTCTGATAAAAATATGTATTGTTATTGGATATATTTAAGTCTAAATTGAATGATATAAAATATATTTCACGCAACTTTTTCAAATGCTATATAATTAATTAACTTTCCTCTTTGATTATAAACCGGATAGCCTTTAATCCTACAAAAATATGTACTAGAATCTTTTCTATAATTAAGAATGGAGACATCAAAAGGTTCTTCTTTATTTATAGATTTCCTAATAGATTTAGAGGCTTCAGAGCAAGTGTCTTTTCCTTGGAACATTTTTGGGGATTTACCAATTACCTCCTCCTGCGTATATCCACTCATTTTTGCTATATTACGAGTTGTATATACAATTTTCAGTTCCAGATCGGTGATTACAATTACGGATTCTTTAGTAATTAATTCTGTTTGATAGTCCTTATTAAAATTCCATTTTTTAGTAATTTTCCTAAGGCTATCCAAATCATCTTTAAAATTTGTAAAAACAGCATTATGTTCTCCATAAAACTCCCAAGATGATAATGGTAAAATATGAGTAGAAATGGACTGGTAATAAGTCGCCATCATATTGTCATAGACTTCGAATTCTTTCATACTATTGTAACAAAAATATTATCATTTCCATGTTTAAACTTAAAAATATATAATATCACTCAAAACTCTGATTAAACAATAGTTAATTCTATCAATAACACCTCTTATATGGCTCGTTTGCTTTCAGAAGAGAGCATATATAATATATGACTCTTGTAACTGTCGTTTATTCAAGAGCAAAACTATTCAAATTTTGTAATTCATTATAAATATTTATTTGCCATTGAGAGTTTATTGCTTCTTTAATTCCGTGGCTTGTTTTCTCATCGTAGTCCTTCTGCATTTTTCTACATTGCTTCCAAAATATAATATATATACTCATATAAGAATCATAATTTGCTATTTTTTGCGCTTTTAGTTCCTCGAATTTTTGTCTCATTTTTCTAGCAAATAGTTCTGCTATATCAAAATGTAATTGTTCATGTTGTAATAATTTTTCATTTTTTTTGATAACCCAAGAATGATTTTTATAAAAAAGAGCATTTAGATGTAAGTCTTTATAATTTTGAATGTTATTGTTTTCATCTACCATTACATCGTTTGGAAATATCTCAATTTTGTAACTTGTTAAAGCAAATGCAAAAATATCAGTATTTGGTTCTCCTAAAAAATCTGACCAGAGTAATTTTCGATCAGATTTCCATTCGATAATGTTTTCGTTTGATTTTTCTTGAGCTATTAAATTCGAAGAGATAATTAGTGTGGCCAAAAAAAATATACTTTGGATCAAATACTTCATTTTTTTATGACTTGCAACAATATTAACTATACAACTACCATTTAAATTGTAACGTAGTATACCAAGTCATTGGATCAGATGGTATAATCCCAGGGCCAGGATATCCAGTGGCTCGCCTTGTAAAATATGCCTTATCCAGAATATTATTGATACCAGTTTCTAGTTTAAACTTTTTATATCGATAAGATATTGAAACATCAAGAATATCATAAGCAGGTATTTCTCCTACAATTCCATTTCGGATATCACCATCCAAGGCTATAGATGCATTTGTAACATCTGTAAACTGCTCTGATAAATAGGTATATTGTATAGATGCAAGAAGGTTTTTATATCCCAACCTCATCCCTGTTTTTAAATTTATTAGGGGAATAAATTCTACTTTTTTACCTTCAACACCTGACTCTTCTGATTTAGTATATTCTGATTCTGTAATAGAAGAATTAACAAACCAATTCCACCTAAAGCTTTCATCATTCAGATCTAAAGAGTTAATAATATTCCAATCTGCAAATAATTCTAATCCATATATTAGGGCTGTACCAATATTTTTTCGAACTCTATTAGCTCTATCATCTAGTACAATACCTATTCGGTCATCATATAGCAGTCCAAATCCCCCCAAATCATACGATAAACTCTTCCCTAGTTTTCCTCTGACTCCAAAATCCGCTGTAACACCTTTTTCATCGGAGATATTAGGATCAACAATAAATGTCGGACTTACCACTCGTATATCACTAAAAGTAACAGATCTATAATTCTGAGATATATTCGCATACGTTTCTATGTTACTATTAGGCTTATAACTCAGTCCTAATCCAAAAAGGAAAAAAGTACGATCCAAAACTCTATTATCTGTTTCGGTTATATTTGATATAGGATTTCCTGCATTGTCAAAATTCACTCGATTATATGTCCCTTCGCTCTCTGTTTTGATATATTCGAATCTAAACCCTGGAGTCAAAGAGAGTTTATCCGTTATATTAAAAATATTTTCTCCAAAAACAGCAGCATTCAGGTTAGGAAAATTAAAACTGGATTGATTAGGGTAATCGGGAAAGGTTTCCGTTGCAAAATCAAAATTAGCATCATTGCTTATGCTCCCTGCTCCTTGTTTAGAATCATTATTTGCTTTATAAAATTTAGAACCTATTAAAAACACGGATTCTTTTCCTAATAAATTATATCTATTTAATAACCTCGCTTCTACTCCCCAGTTTCTAAAGTTACCAACGATTACATCTCTTGGAGTTATAAAATTACCTTCGGGATCTACCTCATCAGGATCAGTAATAGGGTTTGAATTAAGAAGTAAAGGATTTCCCCTAAAACCAACTGCGCTTCTTGATGCATCTAAACCGAATATATTAAGACTAAAATCCATACTGTCCGAAAACTCATGTTCTAGTTTTAATGAAAATAATTTCCAATTTACATCAAACCAATTTCGGGTACGATTACTAAATGTTGGATCTATTAAAAACTGTGTATCTGTTAACCCTCCTGATTGCTGAGCTAAATAATCTAAATATGTAGTTTCCAATGTAAGCTTAGTCCTATCCGAAAAAGCATATCCTACATGTGCATAAAAGTTTTTAGATTCAAAATCTGAATTAGGCCTATAACCATCTCCTGTTTTATAATTAAAATACGTGTAATAACTAAATTTACCTACTGTACCACTAAGACTATTAAAACTGGTAAAAAGATTATAAGACCCTATAGATTGACGAGATGTTAATTCTATTTTTTTATTAGGGTTTGGTTTTTTCATTATAAAATTTAACAACCCTCCAAACTGTGTTCCATACTGTAAAGAAGCAGCTCCACGAACTACCTGAATCTGACTTAATGCTTCTGCTGGTGGTGTATAATAACTTTCGGGATACCCTAAAACATCTGCACTAATATCATACCCATTTTGTTTGATATTAAAATTAGAAGACCGGTTAGGGTCTAATCCACGTCCTCCAATATTAAGCTGAAGACCCGCATCACTATTTTCATAAATATTTAAGCCTACTACTTGTGCATAAATCTGCCGCGCATTATTAGAAGCTAAATTACCCACTGTTTGATCTACTAAAACTACTTCTGTTTTCTTTCCAGCAAAAATAGCAGTTCCTTCTACAGGTTTTAACCTTCCCAGATTAAAAATTTTTTCTCTGCGTTGTCTTATCAGTACCTCTGATAGCTCTTCTCCTAGAGGTTCTAATCGAAATGTATTAGAAGTATCTCCTTTTACCAGAATAGTTTGCTCTAGAATATTATATTGAAAACTAAATATCGTAACCACATAGTTGCCCTCTGGTAGATTACTAAATACAAACATACCTTTTTCATCAGTAAGCGTTTGTTTACTTATAGATTCATTATATACTTCTGCCCCAACCACTGGTTTATTATTCTGATCTGTAACCGTACCGGTAATCGTATATTGGCCAAATACGTATGCATTTATTAGTATAAAAAATATAGTAATTTTATAATCCCTTAATTTCATCCTTAAATGGAATAATCCACGTTTTATGTTTAAATGACTCTTTTTGTTTCCCCAGATCCACATTGGGATCAATATATTGACTACTTAGCCTGCCATTAAGTGCTACGTAGCTTTCTACAAACACCTGAACATTCTGGTGTCCTTGATTTTCGAAATGTTTTTTTAGGTAATGAGCATACTCCAAAATAAAATCTGGTTGAGTAGCCATTTGCTTTTGCTGAAAAGGTGTAAGAAAATCGTCATTATCTACATAAAACCTCTTACCTGTTTCTTTATCAACTATTTTAAAATTAGCATACCCAGCTTTTTCCATCAACATTACCCGCCAAGAAAAACGATACCCTTCTTCTGTCCAAAATAATTCTCCAGGATACAACAGATATCGAAACGGCAAAAGTAATTGAATTGTAAGAAATGACATTACGACTAATAAAATAACTTTGCGATAATTAGGTTGGAACTGCAACACCTTTGCGGTATCGAATTTTTCTTTATTAATACTACATATATTAGATATAAACCTCAATATTTGATAATGTACTTTAGTGTCAAAAAATATCAAAGCACTTACAATCATAATATATGGAAACATCCCTATTGGAAAGAGAACTCTGGTAAGTATGTGAAATACGATTACCATTATAAAAGCAAGCACTCTAGTTCTTTTATACAATAACAGAAAAGGTATCGCAAGATCATACATTGTTCCGGTATAACTAAACGCATAATGTACCCATTCTTGTTGCATTATATCACCTATTAAAGGGATATCGTATTTAGAAGGTAACCAAATTTTTAAAGGCATCGCTTTTACTAACCAATCCGAATTTAATTTAGCCAATCCTGCATAGAAATATACAATTGCTAATAAAAGTTTAATCGAATCAATTGTCCAAGCAGGAATTTTCTGAAAAGAACGTTTTTTTATTTTAGCATCTATTGAGTAATATGCATTTGCGGGCAAAAAAATTAATAAAAAACTCAGTAAGCTTATAAAGTAATAATGATTTAGATAGGTTGTCTTATCCATCAATTCGATATAGGTAAAACTTATAAAAAAAGTAACTATAGCTACTCTATACTTATACCCAATCAGTATAAAAATAGATGAAAGTCCACAAATTATAAAAATCAAGTATGTAAGCTGTCCTATTGGTTTGATAAACTCTAAACCATAATATGAAAAAAAGAAATTTGGTTTAATATATAATTTTTCTATCCAACCATAACTCCAAAAACGAATAATACTACAGAACATCATAAAACCAAAAAAAATACGAAAGACTGCAAGTGGTGCAGCCTCCGTATTTTTTTTAAGATATTCCGTTATACTAAAATTCATTTATGAACCCTATTATTTAATCTCCATCTGCATCTACAAAATCAACTTTGATTGATAACGCTTGTAACATATCTACTTTTAGATAAACGACATTCTTCTGTAATTCATCATATGTATTAAGCATTAAACTATTGTTAGTCCGAACCTGAGATGATAAATCATTATTCAAGTTAGATGCTGTAGCTCTTGCCTTATCAAACTGGCTATTAATTAATGTCGATAAATCCTCTTCTTCTTTAATAGTATTTAAAAAATCTAAATAAGTTTTCAAACTTTCTCCTCTCGAATTGTTTTTAAAATATTTTCCATTAAAAAAGTTCTGTAAGGCATCAAGGTTTGCATCAAAAAGAGTTTTTGATATATCTTTTTTATAATATGCTTCTACTTTATCATCTAAAGGAGTTCCCGAGAATACTCCTGCAGGAATTCCTATTTTACCTGCACGTAAATGTTTTTCGTAGTGGAATAAAAAATCATTTACTATTTTATCTAGAGAACTTGTTGCAGAAGAACCATTATTATTTACAAAAGAATCCCTATAACCTCCAGTCCAATCACTCACTACTTGAGTTGTTAGACTTTCCATTCTAGTAACCACATTAGTAAGATAGTCTTTATACTTAGAACCGTCAGTAGTATCTATATACATGGCAACAATATCTGCATCTGAACCAGAAATACCGTTTATAAGATAATCTATTGCACCAAACCCTTGTTCGTCTTGTTGAGAAATAGTTGTTAGATCATAAGATTCAAAAACTACATTAGCTTTAATATTAATAGTATTAACAGGAAATACATTCATAAAATTTCTAAAAGATATCTCCTCTGCTTTTCCTATTTCGTACATACTTATAGATTGCCAAGATATATAAGCGGTTGACCAAGCATCTCTTAATACATTAAGATTTGTTATGTCTGTTGTATTTACAAAACCAGAAGTTGCCATCTTCAAATCTTCCATATCTTCAGCAAAATTTTCGTAAGCCGGTACAATTATGTTATCTGCAATATTCTCCAACAATGCTTTTCTATCAAAATTATCACCTACCTCATTCGTATCATCTCCCGAAGAGCAGGCTATAAGAAATACTACGGTACAAATTGAAAATAAAAACTTCTTCATCTTATTTTTATTTATTCTTAATAAATTTTTGCAAATTTAAAAAAAGAGGTAGAAAATTATGCTATTTCTACCTCTTTTTTATTGTTTTATATTTTTTAGCCCATTTTTCAGCTACCTGCCTGTGCTACGGTAAAACTAAATCTAGAGGCGATTGTTTCGGAAATTTCCTGAAGTGTTGTTGGTGTAACATCCCATAATCCGTTTGTACCTCCCATTAATTGATCAATAAGTCCATCAACTTCTGATTTAGTAAAATATGGTACTTTACTATCTGATTTTCTTGTAAACTGTAAACTATATACAAATCCGAATCCTTCTGATAAATCATGGAATGCACTTGCATAATCGACAGTAGTTTCTTCTAGAGCATTTTTACCTTGTTGCAAGTAATAAACCGCTCTAATTGCAATAACCTGAGATATTTTTTCTCTGATAATCGCAGCTTGCTCATCTCTTACGGTATACTGTTTCGAAACAATAGCCGCCCTTCCTTTCTTGAAAGCATTAAATATGTCATCAGCTATTCCCTTGAAATCTTCATCCCCTTCTACTCTTCCTATATATTTATTAAGGAAACTATCATCTTCTCCAATAGTAATATTTGGTGTAGCAGGATTAGCAGATGCTCCATATAAGTATCCATAAGCTTCATCCCACTTATGCTCCATTGTAGTATAATTTTTACCTTCTGCTACAACATCATTATCATTATTGGCTATATTTTCAGCTTCATCAAGAACAGCAATTCCTAAATAATTATTTAATGCTTGATCCGTCATTAATGCTCCAATTAGACTCTTTGCAAAAGCTTGGTTTAGTTCTAATCCTTTTGCATTCACATACCTATTAGATCCCCCTCCAGCTTCCTGAATTACTCCAGCAGTTCCAGCTACAGCTGTTACAGCCCAATTAGGAAACACATCATCTACCTGACTCTCAATCCAACCGTCAAAATCAGCTTTGATAGTAGAAGCATCCGTAGCATTATCAGAGAAAAAGTCTTTTGATGCAGCACTTTTACCTCTTACACTTTTGCTAGAAGCATTTAAATCGTCATCTTCGAAATCATCAGCTCCTTCTTGATGATCGAACATAGCATCCAATTCTGCTTCTGTGATTGTATTATCTTTTAACTTACCAACAATGGCTTCTGCCATTGCTATTCTAGTAGTTTGTCCTCCAAAACTTACTGTACTCTCTCCATCACGTTCAAAAACGTAAGTAGTAGGTTCTTCTATTTGTACAACCGTAGTTGTATCATCATCAGAAGTACAAGAAGCTCCTAAAAATAGAACTCCAGAGATACACGCAAATTTTATTAAACTTGTAACTTTCATTGTTTTTTAATTTAGACTTAATATAAATAATAAAATGCAAATATATTCATACAATACTATTTTGCAAATTTTATTTGTAATAAATCTAAATAAAAGTAATAAGCGAAGGTTCTTTAACTTTACATTAGGTAAATTTAAGGTATCATTTGTACTTTAATCTAAGTGAATTAGCCCAGTTGATCAGTACCTCTTTTTCCTCAGTATCCAAATTACCATGAATCCAGGTATATGAAGACAGTGGCATTTCTCCTTCTTCTACTTCTTCAATCAATTCTTCTAATTTATGATCTCTTTTTTTAGCAGAATATTGTTCCCAGTCTGAAACATTAAAGTGTTCTTTCCCTTCATCTACATGATGTGACAACCAATAAGAAACAGGTACTATCTCTGCATACCAAGGGTATATTGTTTGGTTACTATGGCAATCATAACAATTGCTTCTTAGTATTTCTTTTAACTCAGGAGTTGGTTTTGTTTCATTTTCAAAATATGCTACAGATTCATACCCTGATTGGTTTTTATCTGGTCCGATAAATTGCATTATGATTAGTGCTATTACTAAAAAAATGCTCACATATTTTATAATTTTCTTCATTTATAAATTATTTAATTAGAGTTAATGATACATTGTAAAAATTTTGGTAGCTTCATTATGAGAAGATTCAAAACTCATCATTTTTATATTACTATCCGCTTTTACAGTACTAAAGTACGAAAGCATCTTTTCTGTAGGCATATTACCCGTCAATTCATCTTTTGCCATTGGACATCCTCCAAAACCTTGAATTGCACCATCAAATCTCCTACATCCAGCCTTATAAGCCGCATTTACCTTTTCGAACCATGTTGCTGGAGTCGTATGTAAGTGTGCTCCAAATTCTATATCCGGATATTTTGGGATCAAATTAGAATACAAATACTCTATGATTTCTGGATTAGAAGAGCCTACTGTATCAGAAAGTGATAAGATTTTCACTCCCATCTTATTTAGCTTCTCTGTCCATTCTCCTACAATTTCTACACTCCATGGATCTCCATAAGGATTCCCAAAACCCATGGATAAATAAGCTACTACTTCTTTACCAGCCCTATCTGCGATGTTTAATATCTCCTGTAATGTTTCTAAGGATTCCTGAATTGTTTTATGTGTGTTACGCATCTGGAAATTCTCAGAAATAGAAAATGGATATCCTAGGTAGTCAATTTCATTATGCTGTACCGCATTATTAGCCCCTCTTATATTCGCTATAATTGCCAGAAGTTTACTCTCTGTAGTAGATAGGTCAAGTCCAGCTAAAACTTCTGCTGTATCCACCATCTGTGGGATGGCTTTAGGAGATACAAAACTACCGAAATCAATGGTGTCAAAACCACATCTTAATAAAGATTGAATATACTGCACCTTTTTGGGGGTAGGAATAAAATCTCTGATGCCTTGCATAGCATCTCGTGGACATTCAATTATCTTTATTTTTTCAAGCATTTTAGAAAACTAAATCTAGAAGATATTTAACCGAGTGTATAAAAGTATAACTATTTTTCAGAAAAAAGTATAAAAACTCCTATTCCTATAAAAACTATAATTTGCATCCACTTTAGAAACACACCTACTTTAGAATTTCCTTTTATATAATCCGAAATATAACCAGCCATAATTGCGATTAAACCAAATACTAAAAAGGATACAATCATAAATAAGAAACCTAAAATATAAAACTGTGTTACATTAGTTAATGTATTGCTAAATAAAAACCCAGGAAAAAAAGCTAAAAAAAATATAGAAACTTTAGGGTTTAACACATTCATTATAAAACCCTGCTTAAATAATTTTCTTAGACTTTTTTTATGAACAGTTGCTTCAGAAAATTGTATAGATGCACTACTCTTCCATACCTTATAAGCTAAAAAAAATAAATAGGCTGCACCGAATAGTTTTATCATAAAAAACAAAGAATCACTTTGCTTAATGAGTATGGATACTCCAAATGCCACTAAAGTAGTATGAACAAGACATCCTGTTATTAAACCGGCTACAGTAACCAAACCATATTTTTTTCCATTGGCAATACTTTGCATCAAAACATATATGTTATCAGGACCCGGAGAAATTGCTAATGCAAATGTAGCAAGCACAAAAGTGTAAAGAATTTCGAAATTCATTATTTTTTTGTAAGGTTTTACACAATGTACGACTACACATATTGCGCTCATAATTTTACGAACAAATATTGGTCAAATTGTTATAAAAAAAATTAGGGCATATACATTTTAAACTGTTTATAAATATACACAACTCGAACAAATAATTACTCACATAATGAAAAGGCTTATACTTAAAACTATTCTTGGACTAGTATCGATAACTACATTTAGTCAAACTACTGTAGCAACATATGATATTGTTTTTACCAGTAACTGGGAGGCTCACGGAACAATACCCGCTAATGCTCATTTTACAGAACTAGTTGGTGCAACACATAATAGCAATGTCACTTTTTTTGAAATAGGCGAACAGGTATCTTCTGGAGTTGAATTAGTTGCTGAACTGGGATCTAGTGGTACTTTTAGAAATACAGATGTCACCAATGCTATTAATACCAACAATGCCGACCAATACATTGATGGTCCCAATTTATTTTTTAATGACGTCGGAAGGACTATTAGCATCAATGATCTTTCGGTAAACTCTAAATACCCTTTAATAAGTTTAATATCAATGATTGCACCGAGTCCCGATTGGATAATTGCGGTAAATAGCCTTTCGTTAATAGATGGTGACGGGCAATGGATACCACAAATCACTTTGGATTTATATCCATATGATGCCGGGACTGAAGAAGGAACAGGATACAGCCTTAATAATAGTTCTACAATACCTCAAGAGGCAATGACAAGTATACAAAATGTTGCTCCTTTTAATAATGAAAAAATCGGAACCATTGTTTTTACACAAAAAGTATTGAATGTCCAATCTTTTGAAGACACTGACAATAAAATCAAGGTATCTCCTAACCCAACTAATGGCCATATTTCTATTACTAACGCTAGAAACTCGTCAATATCAGAAATAGAAGTTTATAATGTATTAGGCAAGCGTATTAGAGGTTACAGCTTTAAGAAAAATAATGCCATTATCAATTTAGATCTCACATGCCTGAATACCGGTATTTACTTACTCAGAATACATAACTCTAAAGGAAAAACAGAAACTAAGAAAATAAGTATTAATTAATTTCGATTTAGCAACTCCTTATTTATTTGTTTAATTAAACCCGGTCCTTCATATATAAAACCCGTGTATATCTGAACAAGACTTGCTCCTGCATCGATTTTTTCGATAGCATCTGCTACACTATGAATTCCTCCTACTCCTATTATTGGAAAAGATTTGTTACTCTTATTGGATAAGTATCGTATCACCTCTGTACTTTTATCTTTTATGGGTTGGCCGCTTAATCCTCCATTCCCTATAGCCTGTATTATGTCTTTTGATGCTTTCAACCCATCTCTTGTAGTAGAGGTATTACTGGCAATTACACCATCTAAATTCGTTTTAGCTACCAATTCTACGATTTCATCTAGTTGATGTGTATTTAGATCAGGTGCAATCTTTAATACTATGGGTTTCTTTTTCTCGAAAGTATTGTTCGCTTTTTGTACAGCTCCTATTAGTTCTTCAAGATATTCTTTATCATTTAATTTTGCATGACTTCCTACATTAGGGCAACTTACATTAAGGACAAAATAATCTACATATGGGTGCAGGGCATTAAAACACTCTAGATAATCTCTTGTATAATTTTCTGGCGATGTATTCGTATTCTTCCCGATATTACCACCTATGATAAGCTTGCCTTTATTTTTTTTAAGTTGCTTTATAGCAGCTTCAAGACCTGCATTATTAAACCCCATTCTATTAATGATGCCTTTATCCTCCTTTAACCTAAACAGTCTTTTTTTAGGATTTCCTTCTTGTGCCTTTGGAGTTACAGTTCCTATTTCGATAAAACCAAAACCAAAATCTGCCAATTCATTATATAAAACCGCATTTTTATCAAATCCTGCAGCTAAACCAACCGGATTTTTAAATTGTAAACCAAAAACTTCTCTCTCTAATGCAATCCCTTTCACCTGAAATCTACTTCGTATCATACCAGAAACAAAAGGTATTTTGGAGATGATTTTTACCATTCTAAATGTAAAATGATGAACTTTTTCAGGATCAAACGAAAATAAAATTGGCCGAATTACAGACTTATACATTGAAGATTATTTTGATTGGCAAAAATAAGTCTTATGAGGTTCTAATAAAAGTGTATTAAAATGTATTTTTGAAAGCTAAAGACGATTAAACATTTATTACCATGATAGAAAAGAAACATATCATAGATAGATTTGTAAGCTATGTGACCATTGATACAGAGAGTGACCCAAACAGTGATACCACTCCAAGTTCTGAAAAACAATGGGATTTAGCCAGAAAACTTGCGGAAGAGTTAAAAGAGATTGGATTAGAAGATGTAAGCATCGATGAAAATGCGTATGTGATGGGTACATTACCATCAAATGTTAATCACGAGGTCCCTACGATAGGCTTTATTGCTCATTTCGACACAAGCCCTGATTTTACAGGAGCTAATGTAAAGCCACAAATTATTGAAGAATATGATGGTAAAGATATCATCTTGAACAAAGAGGAAAACATCATTTTATCTCCAAGTTATTTTGAAGATTTAAAACTATATAAAGGTCAAACCATTATTACAACTGATGGAACCACTCTTCTTGGAGCTGATGATAAAGCTGGAGTGACCGAAATTGTCTCTGCAATGGAGTATCTGGTTGATCACCCAGAAATCAAACATGGTAAAATCCGTGTAGGTTTTACCCCTGATGAAGAAATAGGAAGAGGTGCTCATAAATTTGATGTTAAAAAGTTTGGAGCAGCATGGGCATATACTATGGATGGTAGTCAAATTGGAGAATTAGAATATGAAAGCTTTAATGCCGCAAGTGCTGTAGTAACCATAAAAGGGAGGATTGTTCATCCGGGTTATGCAAAAGGAAAAATGGTAAACAGCATGTATATAGCGCAAGACTTTATTAATTCTTTGCCCAGATTAGAAACACCGGAACATACTAGTGGCCGTGAAGGTTTCTTTCACCTTACTAATATGACTGGTAAGGTTCAGGAAACTACTCTTACATATATTATTCGTGATTTTGATAAAGAACTTTTCAAAACAAGAAAAGAAGCAGTTGCAAAAATAGCAGAAGAACTAAATACAAAGTATGGAGGTAATGATACGGTTACTGTAGTAATTAAGGATCAGTACTATAATATGGGGGAAAAGGTAAAAGAAGTAATGCATATTGTCGATACTGCTGAAACTGCTATGAAAAAATTGAATATCAAACCTCTTATAAAACCTATTAGAGGAGGTACAGACGGTTCTCAATTAAGCTATATGGGATTGCCTTGTCCTAATATTTTTGCGGGTGGACATAATTTTCATGGAAGATATGAATATGTCCCTGTAGAAACAATGATTAAAGCTACTGAAGTGATTGTAAAAATTGCTGAATTAACTGCAAAAAATAATTAATTTGCACATTGTACTGATTGATACGCAGTATCTATGATGTTACACCATTATATACTATCTCAATAATATATGAAAGTATGTATTAAATAGCTGTCGAAAATCAGGTTTCTATTTACAATATAGTAAGGTCAATACCCGACAGGTTTTTTGAGACCTGTCGGGTATTACTAGATGTAAAAAAGATAATTTTTATAAAATTTAGTACTTTTGCCTAATTTTAAGGGATTTCAAAAGATTTTTTGAATTTTTATCAAACTTTCGGATGGTTGTAATGTTAGGAGATATATTAACTCTTTTGGGAATAGTACAAAACAACATATATATACGCAAGTGGCTGTAAATAATTTTAAATCAATTAAAAATCCGCTAGATTTGTGAAAAATATAATGGATATATGTTTACTGGTGCACATATCCTATTGTTACCACACATCACATGGAAATCCAAAAGGAAATAGAAAATTATGAAAACCCGATTAAAGAATTAATTGGAAAATCCATTTCTAATGTGAACTATTTCGAAATAGATTACGGAAAACCACTTTGGAACGAAACTGAATATCATTCACTTGATTATGGAATTGAATTGGTAACGACTGATGAGCAAGCTTATTATTTTGTTTGGGGAAGTGAATTCACCCAATATGATGTCAAATTTCGCAAAGGAAATATATTGACTGAATTCAGTACCGAAAATGGAGCTAAAAAATATAATGCAAATAGTAACCAAAAATGGACGGAATTAATCGGAATAAAAATCAGTGGAATTGAAAGCTATTGGTCTTATTGGAGTTTGATTAACGAGGACAAACGAAATTACTATCCGCAAGATGTTCGAATTGAATTTGAGAATAGAAAAGAAATCTGGATTTCTGCTCTTGAAATAACTGACGGAAAAGCAATGGGAATGAAAGATCACTTAACAATAGTTTTTAATCAAAAGGTTGCGGATAAATATAAAATTGGAATAAAAAACGTGTGGTAACAACACCTATGCGATAATGCGGGGTTTAGGATTAATCGAAAAGTCAGTACTTATTTGGTTTGTCGCCAAAGTATTAAATTTAGTATTTTAGAAAAGATAAAAACAAAACATAAACTTTGGCTAAGTGCTCAGTCGAAAACCAGTAATTTTCTGCTTCTGCACTACGCATAGCTAAACGTTCTACACAATAGCAAGAATCCTCTCATCCTAAAATAGGTTAATTATTTTAAGATACATTTATTAAAAACCCAAACCTACATTTCAGCAATTCAAAAGATTATTATTCCAAAATTTACATCACTTTTACATTTTATCTTTCGTTTATGAAAAGCACAACACTATTATTTATTAGCATTCTTTTTTTTCATGAAAGCAAGAGCAAAAGCAACCCGAATTAATTAAGTTGTCTGGTTCGGTTTTTGGCACAAGCTATAATATTCAGTACGTTTCTGAAACTTAAAAAACGATCAAAAACAATTTGATAGTTTATTTGCTGTGGTCAATCAATCTTTATCTACTTATATTCCTGATTCTGATATTTCTAAATTAAATAGAAGAATGCTTTGAATAAGGTCTGTTTTTAGGCTTCTTTTTCTCTTTTTACAGGATTTTTCATTTTAATTACGTTATTTCATCTTTTTTAAGTCATTTTTTTATTTTTTTTATGCTTTTTCGGGATTTTTTGACCCGAAAGGACGCACGCCCCCTTCGATTATCTTTTACTTAACAAGTAATCAGCTCTAAAAACATTGTATAGTATGCAATTGAAATCAAATCGCAATGCATTTCTTTCCAAAGTTTTGGCAACTGCTTTGCGATAACTCAATTTCTCTTTGATATAAGCAAAGGGATGTTCTACCTGGCAACGTATTTTTGATTTCTTCTTATTGTTTTTCTTTTGAGTTTTGGAGGGCTTTCTCCTTTTAGTACCCTTATCAAGAACTCCATAATACACTCCACCCTTTCTTGCTTTTTGTTTATCCGCCTTGTTACTATAAGCACTATCGCCGAATATTGCTTTTTCATCTCCACTGAGTAACTTGTCCTTTAATCTGGAATCGTGTGGTTGAGCAGAAGTAAATGCGCGTTTTCTAATAATGTTACTCCCGATATCAGTACCGATATGACCTTTATATCCAAAATACTTCTTACCTCGCTTTGCTGTGGAATGTGCATCCGTGTCTATTTGGGAAGAAGGTTGCTCTTCCAACTCAGCCCTGCGTTCTTTACTTAAGGGTTTAGTGGTCGACTCAACAATGGTGGCATCCACACTGGTACCTTTCTTTAGTAACAAACCTTTAGAGGTGATGAAACCCAAAATTAAACCAAACAATTTATCGGTAATTCCTTCAGATATCATAGCTTCTTTAAAACGCCAAATCGTAGTGAAATCAGGAACTGTAGTGGTGTAATCGATCCCAGAAAAACGCTGAAAACTCAAACGGTCATTGACCTGATCTTCCAATTCAGGATCGCTCAAATTATAGAGGTGTTGCAAAAAAAGCATTTTTACCTTAGTCAGAAGATTACGGTGAGGAGCACCTCCAATAAATGCGTCTGTCTTATCCAGTACCTGAACTAAGTCCAATACCTGATCCCAGTCCACAAGTGAATTGATCTTATCTAATTTAACACTAATACGACTTGGTTTTCTACTCTGGGACAACTCTAAATCTGCAAAACTTAACTGACTCATAATAAATAGATCTTCTTTCTATAAATATAAGAGACTAAAAGGAAATCTATTAAGTTAACTACAGAAAATTAAGAAACCCTTTTGCAAAGGGTTCTAGAAATGAAATCACTAAAGTAGATCGGCATTTTGAAAATGTTTTTAAAGCTTCAAAACTTATTTATAGACAAACTGAAGGAGTATTTGACCCAACCATAGGAAATGTGGTTAATGCTTGGAGTTTTGGCGCCGATAAAAATAAATTCCTTACTGATAGTACTACAATTGATAGCTTAATGCAGTTTGTAGGTCTTAATCGCGTTGGACTTATTGATAATAAGATTAAAAAACCTAAAGAATCTTATTTAGAGTTTAATGCAATTGCTAAAGGATACGGTGTGGATGTGATTGCGGAATTTTTAAAAACTAAAGCTATTTATAACTATTTGGTAGAAATTGGTGGTGAGGTAAGAGTTAAAGGGCAAAATGTAGAGAAAAAATTACCTTGGCGTGTTGGTATAGATGAACCTCGTTTTGATGGTACACAATCGGTTTTAAAAGTTATCGATTTAAAAGACGAAGCTATGCAACTTCTGGTACCTATAGAAAGTTTAAGGTAGACGAAAACGGAAATCGTTACGCACATATTATAGATGCAAAAACTGGTTACCAAGTAAAACCAATTTATTAAGTATTTCTGTTATTGCAAACGATTGTATGACTGTGGATGCCTACGCAACGGCTTTTAAAGCCATGGGGATTGAGAAAGTCAAAACATTTTTAAAGACTCATCCTGAGCTTAAAGTGTTTTTGGTTTTCGAAAATGAAAATCAAGAATTGGAGACTCTAAGCCTTAATAACTTTCCTGAATAGTGTTCATATTAAGAGTATGGACTTTAGCAACTGAAAACAATTTTTCAGAAGAAAGGAAAGTAACATCACATTATCATTATTATCTTTGTTGAAAGAACAGGTTTTTGCCGTAATAGTTTAATATGTAGTACAGACCAATAAGGAAACATCCTTTATTCATTTTTAAGCGCATAGCCAAATGATAATTTGGATGTCCCATATAATCATTGAAAGCAATAAATATTAACACATGAAAAAAACAATACTATTTTTCTTAATAATACTTATTAATCAGTTAAGTTTTGCGCAAAATGCAAAAGTACATGATAGTATTCTGAAAAAGAAAATAGATAGTCTTGTTTATGTGGTTGCCGATTTGTGGAATAAAGATTTGGACTCAGCAGAAACTATGGCTAATTATATGCTAGAGTTTTCTAATAAGCACGATAATTTAAGAGGTATTGCACAATCTTATGGCACATTTGGCACAATATATACAGCCAAAGGAAATCTAGGGAAGGCAGTAGCCTATTATATAAAAGCGGCTAACGCTTTTAAATCTTTAGGTAACGACATATTGGTCTCTAAAGTAGAATATAATATTGGTGTTAATCTTTTAGCGCAAGAACAATATAAAGAAGCATTTGGTTACTTACAGAGTTCGCATCAATTTAACTTAAAAAACAACAGGTCTAAAGATTTGATGTATACCTATCCAGCCTTGGCTACTATAGATCTTAGGTTGCATAAAGATCTTGATGCTGCCCTAGAAAAACTCAAAAACGGTGAAAAGCTAGCCATTAAAAGAAAGGATACCATTATCCTATGTAACATATTTAATTTGCAAGGCGAAGCTTATATTCAATACAATAAGAATTTGCCTTTTGCAATATCGCGTTTAGAAGAAGCCATTCGATTAGTTAATATTAAACAACCTAACGATCATTATACGTTAGGATATGCTTATGTGCATCTAGGCAAAGCCTATTTAAAAAAGAAAGCATACAATAAGGCCTTAGTATATAATGATTCTGCATTGGTCCATTACAAAGCGTTTAATTATAATAAAGGGCTTGAGATGACTTATGAAAACAGAAAAAACATACTAGTAAGCCAAGGTAAATACAGACAAAGTATTGAAGCGTCCGATTTATATAATCAATACAAAGATTCTATATTTAAGAAAGACCAAACGAGTCAGATTGCCCGTATGGAAACCGAATATGAAACTAACCTTATAAATAAAGAAAAGGAAAAAGCAGAAGCTAATGTAAAACTAGCAGAGGTAGTTAGTAAACAGAACAAAAGTTATTTTATTGGTTCTTTGGTTATAGCATCCTTAATATTTTTAGCTTCTATTTTCTATTTTAAAAGGTTAAAGACCAACAAGAAAGCAGAATTAGTAAAACTAGAGCTAAAAGAAACTCAAAAACGATTAGCCATCGAAAAACAATATAGAGACTCAGAGCTAAAGGCTTTAAAGGCGCAAATGAATCCACATTTTATATTCAATGCCTTAAATTCAATACAAGATTACATTATATTAAATCAAAAAAATATAGCTAGTGATTATTTAGGGAAATTTGCCGATTTAATTCGTAATTACCTTCTCTTTAGCGATACAGGTTTTATTTCTATACCAGACGAAGTCCATAATCTGAACTTATACTTAGAGTTAGAAAAATTACGTTTTGAAGAAGTGCTAGAATACATATTTCATGTTGAGGAAGCTGCAAATTCAGATGCGATTAATATACCAACGATGCTGATTCAGCCTTACGTTGAGAATGCTTTAAAGCATGGATTGTTGCATAAAAAGGATAATCGAAAGTTAAATATTTCAATCTCTAAACATTCTGATAAAATTATAGAATGTATTATTGAGGATAATGGTGTAGGAAGAGAAAAATCTAAAGAAATTAATAAAAAAAGAGAAGCGCAGCATAAATCCTTCGCACTAAACGCTACAACAGAACGCTTAAAACTACTAAACTATGGTCGAGATAAAAAAATTGGCGTTGAGTTTGTGGACTTAAAAGACAATGAAAAAGCGATTGGGACAAAAGTGATTTTAAAAATTCCTGTTATTAATCCATAAAATGGAATAAATTTAATGAAACCTGAATACAATTAATGGTTTTAATAACACTATACAACTGACCTAAAATAACTTAATGATTACCAGATGACAGCATTAATCATAGACGACGAAAAAAAAGCAAGGCAAGTTTTACATATTTTAATAGAGGAAAATTGCCCAAAAATTACGCAGATTTTAGAAGCTGAAGATTTGCTTTCTGGCATAGAGATCATAAAACAAGAAGCACCAAGTATCGTATTTTTGGATATAGAAATGCCAGAGCATTCTGGTTTAGAAATCTTAAATTTTATAGAGAAGGAGGTTTATAATTTCGAAATCATTTTCACTACAGCCTATAGCGAGTATGCCATACAAGCGTTTCAATTGTCTGCTATTGATTATTTGTTAAAACCCGTGAGACCGAGCCAGGTTAAAGTGGCAGTCGATAAAGCAATTGCTTTTTTAGGCAGTTCTCAAATAAATAAAAGGTTAACCGAATTAAAATCTAGCTTACAAGAGGCTAACTTTAAGAAGATAGGCCTTCCTGTGGCAGATGGGATTAAGTTTGTGAATTTTGAAGACATTATCCTTCTAAAAGCAGATAGTATGTACACAACTGTTATACTTCAAAATAAGTCTGAAATTGTAATTAGTAAGCCACTTAAACACTTTGTGGAATTACTAGATAAAATACCTACATTTTATAAACCACATCGTTCCTATTTAATCAACCTTAAATATATACAGGAGTACTCTAAAAAAGATGGTGGCTATATTGTTATGGATAATAACGAGAGTGTCTCTATCTCTAAAGACAAGAAGGAAGAGTTTTTAACTATCGTTCAAAATATTGGGTAGCTTACCTTTAGCAACTCAAAACAGACTTTCAGAAATTACCTTTATATCTCAACTAGCTTAATGGCTAATTTTGTCTTCATAAATCTATAAATGAACCTATTATGAAAACGAAATTACTTTTATTAATCGCCTTAATATCAACATTAAGTTATGGGCAAACCTTTGATTGGGAAACAGCAGTTGTTCAAGGTAGTTCACAAAATCCAAACTCATCTGTAAGCCAAAATATTAACGGACAGTTTTTTGTAGGGTTTAGTACGCCTAACTTAACACCTGTTTTATTGACAACAGCAGGTCAAGGAACATCTGGCTTATCTGTAAGAAATCAGCAAAATGAGTCTTCGGTTAACATAGGAATTAGTAATATTAACGGCGATGGTCTAGATGTGCAAACTATAAAAGTGTTTGAAGTAAATAATAACCAAGATTGGACGTTTAAATCTCTTGATGACACTGGTGTTACATTAGAAATGACTACTGCCAATGTTAGTCAGTCTGCCAGCATTGTAACTTTAAACTGGACGAATGTAAAATTGATAGAAATTACAAAAACCAATGGGTCTGAGGCTAATTTTGGTGTGGACGATATTGTGTTCTCACCTTACATGCCACCTTGTACCGTAAACATACCAGACGCCAACTTTAAAAACTATTTAGTAAATAATACAGCAATTAATACTAATGGTGATACAGAAATACAATGTAGCGAAGCAACTGCTTTTACAGGAATTTTAGATGTAAATAATAGTAGTATTTCTGATTTAACAGGAATTGAAGCATTTACAGAAATTACAGAATTAAAATGTAATGGAAACAGCTTATCTACAATAGATGTTTCGCAAAACACAAAAATTACACTTTTAAATGTAGCATCAAACCAATTAACAGCATTAGATTTAAGTACTAATACACTTTTAAATACGCTTTGGGCACAAGTTAATCAATTTTCGTCGCTAGACCTTTCTGGATATACAAGTTTAAACCTTATAAGTGTAGGTAGCAATCCTTTGCTTTCAAGTTTAAATGTAGCTAACGGAAATAATAGCAACATTTCCAGTAATAATTTTGGTGCAAACAACAACCCAAATCTTACTTGCATTACTGTAGATAATGTTGCTTATAGTACTACAAATTGGACATTTATAGATGCGCAAACAAGTTTTAGTACAAACTGCCCACCTTGTATTGTAAACATACCAGACGTTAATTTTAAAAACTATTTAGTAAATAACACAGCAATTAATACTAATGGCGATACAGAAATACAATGTAGTGAGGCAAGTGCTTTTACAGGACAAATAAACTGTCCTGGTTTAAATATTTCTGACATGACAGGTATTGAGGCATTTACCGCCTTAACAGACCTTAGATGTCAATCTAATAATTTATCGTCAATAGATGTTTCTAATAATACAGCGTTAACCTTACTATGGGTGCAATTTAATTCATTAACCAGTTTAGATGTTTCTAATAATACCTTATTAGAAAACTTATCGTACGGTAACAATTCATTAACATTTGTAAACACTTCAACTAATACTGCCTTAAAAGAGTTATATGCGTATGCAAATCCATTAACAAATTTGGACATCTCAAATAATACTGCTTTAGAGTTGCTTTGGTGTAATTCAACTCAAAGAGCATCTCTAGACATTAGTAACCATACCAGTATTATAAGTTTACAGTGTCATGATAATGCCTTAACAAGTTTAAATGTTGCTAATGGTGTTAATTCAAGTTTCGTAACATTCGAAGCTACCGGCAACCCAAATTTAACGTGTATCACTGTAGATGATGTTGCGTATAGTAGCACAACTTGGTCATCTCTTATTGATCCACAAGCTAGTTTTAGTGCAAATTGTAACACATCGGTTCCAGGTGTTACTTACATTAACCATGCAGCAACAGGAAATAATGATGGTACTTCTTGGGCAGATGCCTATACGCATTTAGAAACTGCTTTAGCAGCAGCAACAGATGGTGACGAATTTTGGGTAGCAACAGGTACCTACTTACCAAATACCACAGGTTCGCAAACCTCACCTTTTAGTGTAAATAACGCCGATTTAAAAATATATGGAGGTTTTGCAGGTACAGAAACACAACTTTCACACAGAGTTTTAGGAACTAATGAAACTATTTTATCGGGAGATTTTAACAACAATGATGTTTTTCCAGACGACAATTATGTAGATAATTTTAACCATGCTACCAAAACAGATAATAGTCACAATATTATAAATATTACGGCTGCAGGAAACAATTTATTATTAGATGGTTTAACTATCTCTAATGCACATTACACAACTAATAATGTTAGTGGTGCCATTATGAAAGAAAAAACAGTGTCCAATTTAACTTTAAAAAATTGTACCATAAAAAATAATATAAGCGCTGCTGGTTCTGGCTTGGTTGCAGAATTTGAATTGAATAATGCAAGTAGTGGTACACCAGGCACGTTTACTATTGAAAACTGTATATTTAAAAACAACATGTCGCGTTTTGGTTCAGGTATTTATAATTATACAAGAGCTAACACTAATGTTGATATTAGAGTGGAAAACACTTTATTTGACAATAACATATCAGGAAACTTAAATACTGGGATTCGTGGTTTAAGCGGAGCAGCCTCTTGGTTTAGAGTTATAGGGTCAAATTCAGACGTTAACCTGAAATTAATAAACAACACTTATGTAAATAATATTTGCGATTCTGATGGTAATAGTATAAGCGATGCCAATAGAGCAACCGTTGTAATTAATAAATCAGCAGGTACTTTAAATACCGAAGTAGTAAATTGTATTTTCTGGAATAATTACAGACCAAATTTTCCATCAACAGTTGCTATGAGCTCATTTTCAGACACCTACCAAACCGCACCTAATTCTATAGCAGTAAAAAATTCTATAGACCAATTAAACTTTAACGATGCAAGTATAACAAGTACTATGGCAACAAGCAATGCGAACCCATTATTTAATAATATTAATAACGATTTTACCTTACAGTCTGGTTCACCAGCAATAGATACAGGAGATAATACCGATGTAACTACAGCAGGCGATTTAGCAGGAAATGTTAGAGTACATAATGGCACAGTAGATATGGGTGTTTATGAATTTGTAGCTTCAACTTTAGGTATAGATGATTTTAATTTTGATAAAAAAGAAATTAAACTTTACCCAAACCCAACAACGACTGTTTTAAATATTAAAATGGAAGGTAATTTAAAACGAGCGACAATATACGCTGTATTAGGAACTAAAGTATTTGAGACGCAATCTAATAGTATCAATACATCTCATTTAAAAACAGGTATGTATGTCATTACAATAGAAAACGAAACAGGAAGCGTTATAACAAAACGTTTTATTAAACAATAGTTATTTTAATTATTGTTTTAAAAACCTCTCAAGTAATCCTTATAAGCTTTTGAGGTTTTTTGTTTTTCAGAAACCGATATAACACTTTCAGAAACTTACATCATTTTTTAGAAGACTATTGTAAGACCTTTGTTTTCAGTAACCTAAAATTTAACCTAATTATGAAAAAGACAATTCTAACACTTACTTTATTAATAACGACACTTGCGTTTTCGCAAAATAGTTTGTTTGATAATATATCTACTACTAATCAATATACAGAATACTCTTCTGTTAAAGCATCAGGAAGAGATGGGAAATATATTATAAAAAACAAATATGCCATAGTTAAATTTTATAAAGAATATTTGCCTACTGGAGAAGGTTTTAAAATAAAAATTATAGTTGATAACGAAGGACAGCATAAAGGAAAAACTAGGTATTTATTAGATGCAACAACCGAAGGAGTAATATGTACCGGACAACCATATGAGAGTCTTTTAACTACTCCATCTCCCAAAAGGAGCTTTGTAGCGATAGATGACTATGTTTTTGTGCTTTGGGGAGCTGAAAAAGATGGCATTTCTTTTACAAAAATTGATAGAGTTTTTATTAAAAATGGCGCAGATACACCTAAGCCAGAAGGAAAGAAAAAGAAGAAAAAATTCTCTTTTAAAGATAAATTATCAGGTTTAAAAGCCATGAAAAATGGAGGTGGAAATTTTGGACCTGAACATAAAGCCTTACAAAGTAAAAATATAGATAAAATGATTACCGATTATCTGGTTGCTATGAAAGCAAAACAAGATGCAAGAACACCTGCTGAATTAAAAAGTGAGCAAAACTTTAAAATAGCTAAGAGTAAAAAAATAACTCAAGATGCTGAAGCGGAAAAGAATGAATGGGCAGAAGCAAAAAGATATAACGATTCTGTTAAAGCAACACCAGAATATAAAGACCTACAAAGAAGAAAAAGACAGAACGAATTAAATTATCAATCAGCTCAAAAAAGAGATGTAGTAACCCTTCGTAATAACAGCAGAAGCACTATATATGTAGGTACAAGTGGTAGTAGTAATCCTGGAACAAAAATAAGTGCAGGAGGTACAGCTAAATGGCGTTGTGGTAAAGATGCTTATATACAAACAATTAGTCCTGGCGGAGCATATAAATCTACAAACAACAGAGTTTATAAAGCAAATTCTGGTTGTGGCAGTACTGTAAACATCAACTAACGATTCTTATAAAAATAGTAATCATGAAAACACTTTTAAAACTCATAGTAGTTGTGCTAATGCCTTGTATGCTTTTTTCTCAAAGCAAAGCTCCTACTAAAGCGATTGACGGAAAATATTATTTAATGGCTGCTGAAAAAGGTATTGGCAGTAAAATGACCAAAGAAAAACTATTTCAATATGCTACTTGGGGAAATGATAAAGTATTAATTATAGCTGCTTGCGAGAGGTGTTCGCCTGCAATGTACAAATACAATAAAGAGGAAAGTGATGCAATTGGAGTTCCTATTTTTTATAATGCATTTGGGTTATATATGATTACTTATGACGATGAAAGTTTTGTAATGATGGTGCCAGCAAATAAAAACAGTAAAGATTGGACAGATTTTACATACAGTAATTTTTATAGTAAAAGTAAAGCTAAAGCAGATGCCATGACCAAACAAAAAATAGTAGATTTTCTTAATCAATAATTGTTCATAGTTTAGATTGCATTTTTGTGCCTCGTAAGTGTAATTCTTACGAGGTTTTTTAGCTTTAGAAGTTGAGAGGTTGGAGATAACCTAAAGGCAATCAATACAGAATTAATAATGGCTGAATAATGCAAATAAACAGCTGAACTAACTTATCCTAACACTGAAAATAGGAAAATGGAGTTTAGAAAAATATTTAAACTCTGAAAAAACTACCGTGTAGAATCGAGTAGATGGCTCCGCCATCCATAGATAGCGGAGTACACCTCTCACAGTTCTGCTGAGCTCGCCGAAGTACCA
>CANMKK010000023.1 GCA_947498455.1 uncultured Aquimarina sp. | reverse complement strand
GACCTCTTCGATAGGCTAATGATAGCGGCAGTGTCATACAGATGGAATTATCTTGGGGAACCTTACGGATAAGCATATTATATTAATTAGGGACTAAAAAACAACAGTCGATTATGAAGGCTTACAATGATTCTACTAAAAAGTATTAGTAATTAAATTTATATGTCACTCCTCCTAATACCTGTATCCCTTGAACTGGGAAATTAGACCATCGCTCATAATTTTCGCCCATTAAATTATTTCCTTTTAGGAAAACAGATAACTTTTCATTAAATCGATACCCGACATTAACATTCGCATCAAAATAACTATCTAATGTTAAAATAGTATCTGAGTTTGGAGGAGGTAAAAGCGCAATTGTTGTATCGATATCTTGTCGTTCTCCTACATAAAATAATTGTGCTCCAGCAAACCATTGATTTGTTATTTGATAATCTACCAAAACTGATGCTTTCAGTTCTGGTAAATTCCAAGCTTCTGTTTCTTTATCTGTACTATAATTAAAATATTCTGCTGTAACTCCTAATTTAAACTTCTTGTTAATATTAAAATTTAGTTCTCCATATCCCATTAAAGTAGTAATATCATCGTAACGATAAGAAAAAGAATTCCCAAAATCATATCCTTCTAACTGTATTGCCTGTGGTCTATTATTAACAAACAAAGGTTTATCATTTTCTGAAACAAAACCACCTCTAAAGTTATAGCTCACCACATCCGACACCTTTCCTTTTAACCCAAAATATGCATCGAATTGTTTATGAGTAGGAGTTAATTGTAATGTAGGAGAAACATATGGGTTTTCTTGTACAGCATCTCTATATGTGTTTTGTTTTAGCCCTCCTTCTAATCCTCCATACGCTATTACCGACTCATCTAACAATCGATAAGATGCAGTAACCTTGGGATAAATAAACAGGTCATTATCTTCTCTTTTATTATCAACACTATAAACTACTTCTGCTCCTAAGTTTAAGGTTAGATTATCTCTAAGCACCAATAAACTAGGTGCTATTCCCATGTTTAACACTTGATAATCGTTTAAAACTCCTACTTCTACTTCTCTATCAAAACTACCTTTTAGGAAATCTACATTGATTTTTGTTGTTATTAATTCATTACCAACTTCAAACTCTAAAGTAGGTGAAACCTTAAAGTGATTCTCTTTTGATTTTAACACATCACTAAAAAAGCGATAGCTTAATGCTACTTTTTTAAAATATAAATCTTTAAACTCAAATTTCCCTCCTAGCTTAGCACCTATATAACTTTGCTGTGGATCAATGGCATCAATTTGCTCTTGTGTCAATATTGGTGTTTCCGGAAGTCCATACCAATTATATAATTGATGTTCTGCTCCTAGTTCCAGACCATAAGTAAAGTCTTTCGTCCGAGAAGTATAATTAAGGTCTAAAAAAGTATTATAAAACTTATCATCCAGTGTTATATCTTTAATTCCTCCCTGAGACGAGTTATGGTGTAAATATAGGCCCACATTATCTGTTCGATCAATCTGAAAATTACTATAAAACTCTGCCAATACCGATGTAAAATTTCCAAATCCTAGTGTCGCATAATTATCGTATAACGGTATTTTTTTGGGCTTATCTATACTAGCAGCACGTCCTTTTACTGGAGTAAATGTTGATGCTACAGGAACAGAAAAGATACTATATCGTATCTGTTTTTTCTTTTGAGTAACAGAATCATTTAATATTGGAGTAGATTTCACCTTAAAAGCATCACTAATTGTTGGTGTATACGCTTTTACAATAACCAATCGCTCGGTATCTATAGTTTCCTCTTCTTTTTCTTGTGCAATTGTTAGTTGACTTATAATGCCAATACTTATAAAAAGTAGTATTCTAGATCTAATAGCTATATAAAACCATTGATCTTTTCTAAATTTCTTGCAATATCTATTCATAAGATATACCTCGTTTATAACTGTTTATTATTGTTCGGTTTGGATAGATGAGTTTGTCTTTGCCTCTTTTTTCTTGATTCTTCTGAGCTCGGATTGAGCTTCGCTAATCACATCCTGATAGTCGGAAAAGTTTTTAATCACACTTTCTAAAATATACGTTGCCTGATATGCATCCCCTAATCCGTAGAAGTTTTTAGCCATTAAAACTAACCCTTTTGCTCCATATAATTTATATCCGGAATAATCTTTAGCTAGTTTCTGAATGGTATTATTTGATGTTTCATAACTACCTTCTCTATTTTTAAAATAAGCATCGTAGTATAATGCTTCTGCCGCTAACTCTCCTGTGGCAATCTTTCTAACTTCTGTATATGCTTTTTTTGCTCTGGCATCATCTCCGGTTTGTAATGCTGCACGTGCCAAAAATATTTTGGCATCACTCTTCACATCATTTTGGATTTTAGGGTTTTCTAATACTTTTTCTGCATATTGGATCGTCTCAGAATAATGTACGAGTTGGTAATGAGATTTCATTAAATTAGACTGAGCAAAAATTATATTTTGAGGAAAATCTGCTACTTTCTCTAATCGTTCTAATACAGGAATAGCATCTTCGTAAGCACGTTTTTCTAAATATATCTGCGATAATCTAGCTAGTGCTTGTTCAGTAAATTCTGTTCGATCCTTTTCTAACACGAACTTATAATGGGGAATCGTAGCTTCCTTATTTCCTTCTTTAAAAAACAATTGACCTAGATAAAAATGACTTTTTAATGCGTGTAAACCATTAGGAAAAGCTTCAAGATATTTCTGAAACCCTGTAATCGCTCCAGCTGTATTATTATCTATATATTGTTTCTCGGCTGCTTCATATGAAGTGTTATCCAAATCCGCATCGGTTACATCTACAAAACTGAGTCCTTTCACCCAGTTAGCATATTCATTAGTTCTTCCCAGGTCTACATATATTAATCTGGCAGTATTTACAGCCTGTATAGCTTCTTCTGTTCCCGGATAATCAGCTACTACTCTTTTAAACTTAGATAATGCCCTTTCTCCTTTATCACTATTATAATAGATCAAGCCCTGTTTTAACAATGCCTTAGGCACATAAGAACTTTTAGATATTTCTTTTATTAAACGATCATATGATGCTATCCCTCGATCTATATTATTTTCTGCTATATATGTATTTCCTAAAGCAAACATGGCATCATCTCTATAGGTAGAGTTCATATATTTTTTCAGGAACATTTCTAGATCACTGATTTTCTTATCATTCTTTTTTACAAATCCATAACTAATAGCTTTCTGATAATGCGCATAATCTGCATCTGCTCCTCCTCTTTTAATAGCTTCATTATAAGCTTCCATTGCTGGCCAATATTTACTGGAAATAAAATGGCTATCGCCTAATCTAAGATACGTATCGGTCAATCGTACCTCATCTATATTATTCTTTTTCGTGTACTTTTCGAAAAAATCAGCTGCCTGAGGGTATTGTTTTAGTTTAAAATATGTATACCCTAAGTTATAATCTATATGCTCATACTCTGTTGTCGATACTGCTTCAGCAATTCCTTTAAATTGCTTAAACCCTACTAATGCTTCATTATAATTATTCTGCAAGTATTCACTTTCTGATTTCCAATAACTCGCCTTAGCCGTAAATTTTGGATCTGTTTGTTTGGCTAATGATTTATCGAAATACAAAATCGCTTCTGGATACTTACCTTCATTATACAATTCTATCCCACGAAAAAAGGCCACTTTCTGATATACAACTTTATCCTCGAAACTACGACTACCCTCTAGCAAATCCATCGCTTCTTTATAGTTTTTAGAGGTAATATATGAGCTGATCAATAATTCTTCTATTTCATCTTTATGTTCTGGGTTACCATATTTCTCTAAATAAGAGAGTAATACCTTAGGAACACTTTCATAGGAATTCCCTATTTCATAACTTAATTTTGCATAATTCACGGCTGCATCTTCCTGAATTTCTGTACTAAAATTCATTTCCGAAGCATTTTTAAAAGCATTTAATGCTTGCTGCTTTTGATCCGTTTTTAGGTATGACTCTGCTAAGTGATAATAAGCATTTTGTGCAGTGGCATTGCTTCCCCCTATTATTTTATTGAATTCTGCAATTGCATTGGTATAATCTCCTCCCTTGTAATATGCATACCCCAATTGGTAATAATCGGTGTTATTCCATTTTCCTTTTCGTCCTTTATATCCTTTTAGGTATTGAATTGCTTTGTCATATTGCCCAAGATTAAAATAACTTTCTCCAATAATCTTGTTTAACTCTGATTTTTCTGAAGGTTTAGAATTAGGAAGTTGTCTTAGTCCTTCATTTATGGCTTCCTGAAATTTTCCAGATTTAAAATTCATATCACTCTGGAAATAGGATAAATTCTTATTATATGTATCTAGATCCTTTACCTCATCAAACAATCTATCTGCTTCCTGATAATTATCTCCTTCATATGCGATGAAACCTAAATAATACTTTGCCTTAGCACCATATTTTTCTGAATCCTGCACTTTATTTAAAAACTTTTTAGACTCATTAAATCGTTGAATTTTAAAATATGCATATCCATTATTAAAATTAAACTTCTCTTTTTCGGATCTACTCATATTACCTTCATCCACTTTGTCGTACCATTTACGTGCATACGCATACTTACCATTATCAAAATAATAATTTGCAACATCCAGATAAGCAGCATTTCGCCTAATACTTGTAGGGTATTGAATAACAAAATCTTCCATTAACCCATCCGCTCCTTTTTGGTTTAGCCATACAGCACAATTAGCAATATAATAGGTGCATTCTGCATCAATATTTTCGTCATCTACAGCATCTCGTACTTTATCAAATAAATTTTGTGCAGCCAGAAATTGTTTGTTATTATACAGTTCTAATGCCTGATTAAACTGTACTAATTCATTGGTATAAACAGCAGATTGTTGCGCAGAAATCTTGGAAGACAGCATCGCTACAAAAAGCACCAAAGTGATGTATTTCATATAAAAATATCTTTAAATAAAGTGTACAGAACCTAACGTATAGAATCCATACAGAGACCAAATGAGCGAAAATAATCAAAAAAACATCGCATCAAAAGTCAAAGTTTTTGATCCCTTCTAGTATTAGTTCTTAATTATAGTAAATATCGTTTCCCGTGAATAAATTTTATGTTAAAGATACCCTAATCTTCATCTTAATAACGAAATATTTTTGATATAATTACATTAGTTGTCATTTTTCGAATTAATCATAACCTCGTTTATAATCAACGTATATTTTTTAGCTCCTTTATGATTTAAATGATCAGGGTCATATAAATCAGAAACTTCAAGATTATTATCTCTACGCAAATTAATATAAGTAACATTATCATTTTCTAATACCAGCTTATTACAAGACTCTTCAATTTTCTGAAGCTTTTCAGGGTTTAAGTTATCTAGATACGACTGATAAACAGGCATTTCTATTAAATAAACATTACAATCTATTTTCTTACAGTAATCTATTATAGTTTGAAGTCTATCAAGGTTTTCTCCAAAATCTAACAAAAAATCTTCGTGTTTTTTTGCTGTTCTTCTACTTTCTTCTTCTAAACTAACTTCTGAAGCTTTTTTGTCGTAATAATTACCCCACCCATTAGCATCACACCCTACAATAGAGCCTTCTTTTATATATTTTTTAATTAAATCTACCGATTTACAAAAACGTCGATTCGAAGCTAGACTATATTTTCTTATGTCAAAAGGTGAAATAAATGGTATTTCTAAATCCATTTGATGATAATAAAAATATTTTCTCCAGATATCTTCTTTTACATTCTTTTTTTGGCTTAATGAATAATAACCTATTGTTATAATTATGTTTTTTAAATTAGGAATACTATCAATATGTTTCTCTATCAGAAGTTGATCAAAATATAAACTCTGACTAATATTTGATAAATTAAACGCTTTACTATCCAAATATTTAGGATCAAGTCCAAAAAAGGCATGAGAATCTCCTAATACTAATGTTTCAATTTCAGAATAGCTTTCTTGAACTCTTCTATGTTTATATGAATAATTAGATTCTATTACTTGGTAAAAAAAATCTACACCCCCCCAAACTAGTATAATAGGTGTCAAGAATATGATTACTTTTTTTAAGAACAACTTCATACTTAAAACTGAAAATAAATAAATGTCTGTAAATCTCCCGCAAAGTAAAATACCAAAAATAACATTCCATAATAAATGAAATATCTAAAAGTTTTTGAATAGATATAGTCAACATCCAATAAATGTTCTTTATCACGTTGAAACCACTCAACTCCCATATATGCCATTAAAAATATAAAAAACCACTTATTTCCTTGAGGAATCGAAAACAATGAAGGAGAAAATATAGCATCAATATATCCAAATGCCTCTCTTAAAGTTTCTGCCCTAAAGAAAATCCAAGCTATTGTTACTAAACTAAACGTAATTCCAATTCTTAAAAAGTTAATTAAATCATTATCATGATTTTGAAAAACCTTTATTGATCTTAAATACTCTTTAAAAAATATCGTAACGATCAGGGCTATCCCGTGAAACAATCCCCAAAAAACAAATGTTAAGTTAGCACCATGCCATAAACCACTCAATAAAAAAACAACTAGAACATTAATTATCAATCTATACTTTGATACTCTATTCCCACCTAAAGGTATATATACATAATCCCTAAACCAACTAGATAATGAAATATGCCATCGACGCCAAAACTCTATTAAATTTTTAGATAGATATGGGAATTTAAAATTCTTCATCAAGTCAATACCTAATAATCTGGCTATTCCTATAGCGATATCGGAATAACCAGAAAAATCACCATAAATTTGAAATCCAAAAAATATAGCCCCGCACAACAATGTGCTACCGGAAAAATCATTATAATTCTCAAATAAATTGTTTACAATCAATGCGCAATTATCTGCAATAACCATTTTTTTAAATAAACCTCCAAGAATCAAACGAAGCCCATCAATTGCTTTGGAATAGGTAAAAAATCTCCTTTTCTGAAACTGAGGGAGTAAATTTGTTGCTCTTTCTATTGGACCAGCAACTAATTGTGGAAAAAAAGAAACAAAAGCGAAAAAAGAGAACACATCATCTGTAGCATTTATTCTTTTTCTATAAACGTCAATAGTATAACTTAATGTCTGAAACGTATAAAAACTAATACCAACTGGCAATACATACTCAATGGAATTATAAGTTATTGGTGTATTGAATAACAAAAATGCTTCCGTAAACGTTTCTATAAAAAAATTAAAATATTTGAAAACAAAGATCACACCTAAATTAAAGAACAAACTAATTCCTACTAATAGCTTCCTTTGACAATTAGAAGATTTTTTTAATGATTTAGCTATAAAAAAATCAATTAATGAACTTAGAAAAATTAATGATAAAAATCTCCAATCCCAAAATGAATAAAAAAGGTAGCTGGTTATAACCAAAAAAATGTTTTGAGCTTTTATAGTTTTATTAAACACGAACCAATAAAGAACAAAAACAATTGGAAAAAATACGGCAAAATCAATCGTGTTAAATTGCAAAATGGAAGATCCTATTATTTCGTTGGGAAATTACTCAAAATTAGTGTAGATAAAAAACAAATTTAATAAATACATATTTTCTATAAACTTGTTACTTTTACCTAAAATATAAATTCAGAATTTCTTATCTATGTCTAATCTGGTTCTTAGTCTTAAAAATGCTTCGATATATCAACGTGAAAATTTAATTCTCTCTGATGTCAATGTAGAAGTTAACAAAGGGGATTTTGTGTACCTCATCGGAAAAACAGGTACTGGAAAAAGTAGTTTTATGAAAACGCTTTATGGAGATATCCCTTTAGTAGAAGGAGATGGTAGTATTGTGGATTTTGATTTAAGTACACTTAAAGAAAATCAAATCCCTTTTTTACGCAGAAAACTAGGTATTGTTTTTCAAGATTTTAAATTATTAAACGACAGAACTGTAAAAGGTAATTTAATATTCGTTTTAAAAGCTACAGGTTGGACTGATCAAAAAGCCATGGATAGTAAAATTGATGATGTCTTGGATAAGGTGGCTATGAAAACAAAGGACTTTAAGTTTCCTTATCAACTATCTGGAGGTGAACAACAACGTGTGGCAATTGCACGAGCTTTACTCAATGACCCTGAACTTATAATCGCAGATGAGCCAACCGGAAATTTAGACCCTCAAACCTCGGTAGAAGTAATGGAAGTATTACGGGATATTAATAAAAATGGAAATACTATTCTGATGGCAACACACGACTATGCTTTATTATTGAAATATCCTTCTAAAACATTAAAATGCGAGGGTAATAAAGTTTTTGAAGTAGTGCAACGAAAAGGGTGATATGTTTTCGAATATGACTTATAGATGAACTAAACTTCATTCTCTTTCAAATTCTAATTAATTTAAAATGAAAACAGCAATTCTGAGAAATTTATACTATAAACTAACTCCAAAACAACGGTTATTTGCTAGGCGATTAGTATACTTACCCATTGATCTTTTTAAAAAAAGATCAATTATGGAGCCTCCTAAAGGAAAAATTTTCGTTGGATCTGGAGATATATTTCGCACGGAAAAAACACTTTAGAATTATTCAAAAAGCATGGTAATTTGCTTCCAATACATAATGTTCTGGATGTTGGTTCTGGAATAGGAAGAATAGCAGTTCCATTAACTTCTTATTTAGATAAATCCATTAGATATGAAGGCTTTGATATTATAAAAGAAGGAGTTGATTGCTAAAAAAAATGTACACCTGTTTAAAACCAAAAACTTTCAGATAATAAAATATATCAAAGGCTGGTGGATCGACGGAGTAGTCAAAGAAGAGTATACAGATTTCCAAGATATTTTAATTCTCAAAAAAGATTACTAATACTATGTTTGCTAGTGCTTCTCTTAAAATATTGATCCAAAAAGAAAAACAATATTATAAATAGTACCCAATCAGTATAAAAAACATATCTTTTTTCTGAATGAGTACAAATCGCTAGTAAAATAATATTAGAAAATGTGCACGATATACTAAAAACTATAAATATACCAACCTTATAGTTCTTTTTTACTATTAGAAAAACTCCCACCATTAGCAATATAACATGCAATGCGAGATATTTAGAATTCCCTAAAGAAGCTTTAATATTTTGTATATATAATTTTATCCATTTTTTATAATTATTGCTAAGCAAAGGCAGAAACATACTCTCATTTAATTCATTTGTAGCCAAATATTGTTCCGTAATAGAAAAATCTCTCTCACTATATAACCTCATTCCATATTCCTGAACTGTCCAATTGCAAATTTTAGAAAAATTCCGCTTATATAAATCAAATATTCCAATTGAATCATATTTTTCACCATACTCATATGTCCACTTTTTTTCATCAAGCCTTTTCTTTACACGTTTAAAATATTCTCTTTCATCGGTGTTACTAAACAAGTTTACATCTTCCTTCTCGGCAACATAAAATAAAGGGGTAGTGAAATGATGCGCGGTTGGGGTTGAAATAAAATGTTCATACTGGACATAGTGATATCCTTTATCTATTAGTGATGTAAGAAAAGGTAATCCCATAAAAAATATCCCTACTAACAAATATACTTTTTGACGTCTATAATATGCCAGATAAAAGCAAGCTATTAATTGTATTGGAATCAAGGATAAAAACTGACCTCTAACCAGTACCAATAGTATTAATATAATTGCAGAATATATCAGGTTTTTCTTTCGGCACTCTATAATAGCATATAGGGAGTTTGCTATAAAAATCAGAAATAATGGGTACGCTAATGCTTCTGTTAGTACTTTATTTGCTGTAAAGTATAGATATAATAAGGGGGCTATTAATATCAACAAACTTAATATAGAGAATATTTTTTGGAATTTAAATTGCTTTATTAAACACTTATGCATAGTATATACTCCGAAAATATTAATTCCCAATTGAACTATAAGTAAGGGAAATTCATAATAAGTATCAAAAAGTGTTGAAAAAAAAGATAAAAATATCACATATCCAACTGATCTATTTATCTCCATGGATAAAAAAGCGTAACTATCTGGCGAATATAAAACTCCTCTATATAAAACTAATAAACAAGTTAAAAAATACACCCAAAATTCTGGGGTAGTAAATTTCTTCAAATGTGTATTCAAAATATACTTTTTCTTTAATAATTAATCTTAATTCTTTTTATATCTATGAGGATTTTCTCTTATTCCGTTTTTAAACAAGCGTCTTAACCCCATCCTTAAGGAAGAATCTAACTTTAAAATAGCATCTCTGAAATATTGTCCAGGTCTTCCTCTAAAAGTGGTAACATGGAATGCTTCTGCTACATCAATAGAATTTTGAGAAAAATAATAGTTAGAAACACAACATCTAACACGATCCACTTCTACTTTACTAACAGAGTGCCACGATTTTTTATGTGTTGCCATAACTGCTAATCGGTTAAACTTAGAATGTATAACTATTGCATTATTCTTTAACCCACTTGGCCATACTTCTAAATTACCACCATTATTTTCTTCCCAATCAGGAGTCACGTAATATAATAAATTTAATACTCTCCAAAGCTTTCTATCTTTATCATGTGAATTATCCAAATGAGGATTTAAATAATTATCTTTTCCCATCATAGATATCCCTCCCGCATATAAATGTTCATCCGGTTCTATTTGATTATAATTACAAATTTTAGAAATTAAATCTACAATACGCGAATCCTGAAAAGCATATATTATTTCCTCTAGCAATGGATGATATTTATCCATTTGTGCAGCAACATATTTATATTCTCTTATACTTCTTTTAATTTGCACATCACTTGTATTCGGGAAACTCTCAAAAATACTTTTAGCCAAGTCTTCAGGCAATAAATCATCAATAAAAAAATACCCTATTTTGTGACTTGTCTCATTAAAGTGTTTTTTTAATACATCTTTATTATCTTTGAGTTTTTTATAAATGAGATTAGCTATTTCATCCCTACTTAAATGATTCATTTATCCGAATTTGAAATACACGTTAAAAATAATTATAAACTTTTAGTAAAACATCGATAAATGCTATCAATCTTATTTCTCTAGTTATATTACAAAAAGTTTAAGTTTCGAATATTGAATTATTTTATTATATCCATTTAATATTTAACCTATAGAGATAGAAAGCCTGTAATATTATTAGCTTTTTTATAAAAAAAACATTTGTATCTAACATTTTTTTATCTAAATACGCTTCTAAAATATCAATTACATAAAATCCCTGAAATAATAAATATGTATCAATTATTTAAATCTTTTTTGAAAAAAATTCTACCACTTAATATTTTATTCAAACGAGAAGAATATTTTAGATTTATATTTGGTATTTGGTACCACGGAAAAAATTACAAATGTAATATTTGTAATCACTCGCTTAGAAAATTCGTTTTTATTACTACTGAAGATAAGTTATGCCCGTATTGCGGCAGTTTATCTAGAACGAGACGCTTGTATGACTTACTACAAAACACTTATAAATTAAAAGGAAAAGTATTACATTTTTCCCCTAGTAGATGTTTATATAGACGTCTGAAAAAGAATACCAATATCTCCTATTACAGTAGTGATTTTGAAAATCAGTTCATATCTGATTATAATTTTGATATTACGAACATACCTATTGAAAACGATTTTTTTGAGTTTATTATTTGTTATCACATATTGGAACACATTATAGATGATCAAAAAGCTATAAAAGAATTATACCGTGTCCTTAAACCCAATGGTATCATTTTAGTACAAACTCCATATAAATTAGGGGATATATACGAAGATTATACAATTATAACACCCGAAGATAGACTTAAAAATTTTGGACAGGAGGATCATGTTAGAATTTATTCAGTAAACGGATTAGAAAAAAGAATGAAAGCTAATAATTTTAAAAAAATTAATGTTATGCAATTTACCCTAGTAGACAAAAAAACACAGTTATTGGGACTTCAGAAGCTTGAAACTATATTTGAATTAAAAAAATAACACATTAAATCACTATTAATCATATTAACAAAACATTAGATACAAACAATAGTTATTTAATTTATAAATTTGGCATAAACTTACTTATAAACTTTAAGTACCTTTTCCATGCTATCAATCTTAATCCCTGTTTATAATTATAATTGTACTGCTTTAGTGAAAGAAGTTCATAAACAAGCGGTATCCTGTAAAATAGATTTCGAAATATTAGTATTAGACGATGGGTCTTATTTTTTTATTGAAGAAAATAGTGTAATCAACAGCTTACCTGAATGTACATTTATATCTTCATCAAAAAATCTTGGTAGAAGTTCTACTAGAAATGCATTAGCACTTAAATCAAAATATGAAACTTTATTATTTATAGATGCAGGAACATTTCCTTCTAACGAAAATTTCATTAAACTATATGTAAAAAATTCACATCATAATATTGTTATTGGTGGAATGACTTATTTAAAAAAACCACCAAAAAAACCTTACAAACTACGCTGGATATACACAAAAAAAAGAGAATCTGTATCACAAACCTCAAATCAAAGTCGCCCAATTGTATGCTCTTCTAATTTTTTAATTCAAAAAAAAATTTTTAACACTAATCTTTTTGATGAATCTTTAATAAAATACGGATGTGAAGATGTTCTCTTTTTTGATGCTATTTCCAAAAAAGGTATCATTTCTACATATATAAACAATCCAGTAATACATGATTCGCAAGATAATGCTGATAATTTTATAAAAAAAACTGAGTTTGCAATTGAAAATTTAACTGAACTCATCAATGTTGGTAAATTAAATAAAGACCGATATATGATATCTATTCTCTATTACAAACTTAATAAATTTAAAATAGACCCTATCATCTCATTAACTTTTAAGCTATTAAGAAATATGTTGAAAAAAAATTTCAATTCAACTTACCCTTCAATTTTACTTTTTGATTTCTATAGATTAGGTTATTTCTGCTTCTTAAAAAACAAAAAATAATGCCTTTATTCTCCATAATTATACCACTATACAATAAAGAGAATCATATTGGTAAGACTTTATCATCTATCTTAGATCAACATCAAACCAATTATGAAATTATAATTGTAAATGATGGATCAACTGATAGTAGTGAAGATATTGTTTTGGGTTTTAATGATCAAAGAATTAAATATTATTCTTCAACTATAAATCAGGGGGTTTCTAAAACAAGAAATTATGGTATTGAGAAGTCCAAAGGTAAACTTATAGTATTTCTTGATGCAGATGATTGCTGGTATCCAAATCACTTAGAAGTATTATTTCAATTATATCAAAAATTCCCAAATGCAGGTTTATACGCTACATCATATGAGAAAAATTTCAATTCAAAATCTAATTTTATAGCTAATTTTAAAAATATAGATGCTAGAAGTAATTCTTTCTCCTTAGTCGAAAATTTTTTCGAATCTAGTACCATAGATTCTATAGCTTGGACTTCTGCCTGTGCTGTACCTAAGAATATCTTTAACTCTATTGGAAACTTTGATACTGCTATTACTCATGGAGAAGATATAGATTTGTGGATACGCATTGCTCTCAAACATAAAGTTGCACTGGCGACATTTATAACGGCTATTTACAATATTAATGCCAGTAATGGGTCAAAACAAGTCAATATTAAACAAAAATTATTTTTAAAATTCGAAAAATTCAAAAAGGATGAACAAAATAATATTTACCTAAAACAATATCTGGATCTCAATAGATATTCTATTGCATTACAATATAAAATGGCTGGTGATAATATCACAGCTAAAAATTATTATCAAGATATCGACCGCAAAAATCTTACATGGAAACATCAATTACTTATAAAACTACCTCGAGTTTTATTAATCATCTTAAAAAACACTCAAATCTTTATAATTAATTTCTTAAGAGTAGATTTATCTACTTTTAAATAATAAAAACTGATCAAAATCCCTAATATAATCTTCTTCTTTATATACATTAGATGCTAATACTAAACATACTGCTCCTGATGAAAAGTTTTCTAACTCTCTCCATATACCTGGTCTAATTAACAACCCTCTATCTGGTTTATTCAAAGTTATTTTCTTTTTTTGTAAACCATCATGCAACACTACATCAAAACTACCACTTAAGGCGATCAAAAACTGGCATAACTGTTTATGCGCATGTCCTCCTCTACTCGCATCACTAGGGATATCATACAAATAATAAACTCTTTTTATTTCAAAAGGCAGTACTTCATTTTCTATTACAGAAATATTTCCCCTAACATCTTTTATTTTAGGTATTTCAATAATTTCATATCTCTGCAATTCTTTATTTCTCATTATTAATAACTTATTTTATTCCCCTTGAAGCAAATTATTCCACTCTTTTTTTATAATCGTATGACTAAACTTATGAACGCTTTTTTTTGCTTTTTGTTTACAGGTAGAATATAATTCTTTATTAAGAATCATTTCATTAAGCGCTTCTGTAAATAATTCTAAATCATTTTGTTTCACTAAAAGTCCATTTACTCTATTAATAATCATCTCAGATGGGCCAGAAATACAATCTACAGAAACAACAGGAACACCAATCGCTAATGATTCTAAAATAACTCTCGGAAAACCTTCATACTTACTTGTCAAAGTTGTAAATAAAGCTTTCTTAACCAAAGCATATGGCTTAGCACTATATCCTTTAAATAAAATATTATTTTCCATATTATGAGATTTCACCTTTTCTTTCAATAAATCCAAATCATCTCCTTCTCCTAATATCATAAGTTTTATTTTTTTCTTTGGTAATACTGATTGAACATATGCTTCTATCAAAAAACAAAAGTTTTTAACTTTTTCATCAATTCGACCATAAGCCAGAATGTATTTCTCTTTATTCTCTATATATTCATTTCTATCATTTACTACGTAGTCTTCTTCATAAAAGGAATTATAGATTACAGAAACATTATTAAATCGATATTCTTGTTTAATTTCATTAACTATTCTTTGAGAAACACCGACTAAACAAAAAGCTTTATTATAAATAATTCCTGCCAATTTAGTATATTTTGACAAGTAAAGAGAAATATTACCACTCCGTATTATGTAAACAACTTTTTCCTTTTTGTAAAGGATTAAAGAAACTAGATACTCTTTCACAAATGTTGGTCTAGCTCTACTATCTATAATATAATCAAACCTCTCTTGATTAAGAACAGATCGTAAGTATAATAATTTTCTGATTTTTTTAATAAAGCCACCACCATTCTTAATTTCATTATCAACACATATCAACTTCCCCTTATATTTATAATCAATCACATTTAAAATTGATATAATTGTTACATCGTATCCCGATTCATCAAACAACCTTGATAAAATAGCACTCGATCTTTCTGCTCCTCCTTTTCCTAAAGAATCAACAATAACACAAACCTTGAGTTCTTTTTTTATTTGATCCATTTATACGGCATTAGTGATTTTCTAAAAATTATTAATAAGATTAATAAGTAAAGTATATAATTAAAAAAATGTGCCATCGAGGCTCCTAAAAACCCATACTCACCGATAAAATAATTACTTAAAACATATAGAAAAACAACTGAAAAAATTTCTGTCCCAACAAAATGCCAAAACATTTTTTTTGCCCAAAATTGATATCCAATCACCAAAGATGCGACCTTAAACACATCTCCGGATAATTGCCAAATAAAAATAGACTCCATTGGTATAAATTCTTCAGTCAAAAATATAGTAATTATATCCTTTCTTAAAAAATAAACAAACACTAACCCTACTATAAATAGGGGTAATATTGTCTTATAAAAATTAAAAACCTCTTTCCGAAATAATTCTTTACTTTCAATAACTGAAAATTTAGGCAATATATATAGGACAAATATCGAACTTACAAAACCCATATATTGATTACTTATACGCTGCATACCTTCCCAAAACCCAGCTCCTTCAATACCAACTTTATCAATAATTTCATTTCTAATTAATATTAGCAAAATTGGTGATAGAACTGCAGAAATTAAACTCATCATAGTATACTCCCCCATTAGTTTTACATTGACAAAGGAAATTTTTCTTAGTGAAATTAGCTTAATAATCGTATCCTTAACTGATCTAAAAAACAACGTGATAATCAATGCAATTGCAGGATTAATTACAATTGCCCATAATGCTCCGGATAAATTCATTGTAATGATAAAGAATATCGTTATCAATAAACTTGTAATACTGAGGATAATGTTTATTATTATGTGTTTTTTATACAAAGAAGTACCATTAATAACTGCGTAAATAAAAACATGAACAGCATACAATGGTAAGGCACAAGAAAGCCCCTTAAAAATGTAACTAAAATTAGATTCACTGCCAAAAATCAATTTATCCCAATGGGAAGCCCCAAAAAATAAACATAGGGAAACTAGTATAGAAGCAACCACAATCATAATAAAGGAAGTTGATAGAATCCCTTTCAACTCTTCTTTTTTAGTTTTAAACTCTGCCGAATATTTAACAATTCCGTTATAAAGTCCTAAAGTTGTTATTGATTCTGATATCGCAAAAAAGTTTCTGAAATTTCCAATTAATGCTACCCCGTCTGGACCTAAATAAAGAGCTGTTACTTTTGAGCTAATAACCCCCGCTAACATTCTTAACAATAGAGCTATAGAATTAAATGAAGTTACTTTAAATAATAGATTTTGGCTTAGAAAATTAAAATATTTATTCACTTAATACTCATTAACAACATTAATTACCCTTGTAACTTGCTCATCGGTTAAAGTAGTATTCAACGGAATACTTACAACTTCATTGTGAATTTTTTCTGTAATAGGAAGTGAAATATGATTAAATTCCGAAAAAGCTCTTTGTTTATGCGGAGGTATTGGATAATGCACCATATAACCTATTTTATTTTTTTCCAAAAATTCACAAAAACCCTTTCTTTCATTAACCCTCATCACATATAAATGGAATACGTGATCTTTTGACTCATTCCAATAAGGCAATATAACTCTAGGATTGAAAATTTCAGACATATAACGTTTTGCAATCAACCTTCTTCTTTTATTACTACTATCTAAATTACTTAGTTTCTCTATTAAAAAAGATGCTTGTATTTCATCCAATCGTGAATTATAACCTTTATAATCATTTACGTATTTAGAAGAAGTCCCATAGTTTTTTAATCTATTTATCAATATTGCCAGCTCTTCATCATTGGTTGTTACGCAACCAGCATCCCCTAATGCCCCGAGGTTTTTAGTTGGATAGAAACTAAAAGCAGCGGCATTACACAAATTCCCCGCTTTTAATCCTAAATCATTTTCTGCACCCTGCGCCTGCGCAGCATCAGATATTACAATAATATCATGTTTATCTGCGATACTATTAATCTCTTTCATAGCTCCTAACTGTCCATAGAGATGAGTAACTACTATAACTTTAGTACGCTTAGAAATTTTTTTTTCTACTTCTACAGGATCAATTGTATAATTTTTTAATCTTGGCTCCACCAAAACAGGCTTCAACCCTGATTGTATTATTGATAGTATAGTAGCAATGTACGTATTTGCAGGCACAATAACTTCATCAGTATCTTTTACTTTTTTTAATTCTTTATAAGCCAATAAAATCAACTTCAAAGCATCTAAACCATTTCCTGTACCAATGCAAAATTTCGAGCCACAATATTCCGCATACTTCTGTTCGAATTTACGAACAAAATCTCCATTTATATAATTACCTGAATTTAAAAAAAAACCTATATTCTTCATAAAATCCTTAAAATATGGCTCATTTACCTTTTGTAAGTCTAAAAAAGGAATAGTCTCATTCAAATTCATCCAAAAATTTTTAATTTCAAACAGTTAAAAGTATATTCCGTGCTAATATATTAGTTTTATATGAAAGTGTTGTTGATAGGTGAATACAGTAGGCTAAATAATTCATTAAAAGAAGGGCTTCTAGCTAATAACCATACTATTATTATTATTGGCAAAGGAGATGGATTTAAAAAATTCCCCATAGACATAAATATCGAACCTAAAACAATTGAACGCTTTTTCATATTGGATAAATTTAGGCATTTGGTCTATTTCATAACTAAAATCGACCTCGGTATTGTCGAATCATTATTCCGTTTTTATACAAATAGAAGAAAAATTGTAAATTATGATGTAGTACAATTAATAAATGAATTCCCTTTTAAAACCACTCCATTTATAGACAAACTCCTGCTTAAATATATTTTCAAAAACAACAAAAGAGTTTTTCTGTCTGCCTGTGGAAATGATTATATCTATACCTCATATTCTCTTTCTGGAAAATTCTCATTTAGCACATTTAGCCCTCTTCTAAATGATACAGCTTTAAAAAAACACTATAAACATTCATTAAGATATGTTACAAAAAAACATAAAAAATTACACGATTACGTCTTTAATCACATAAAAGCTGTTATCCCGGCCAGTGTTGAGTATGATATTGCATACCAAAACATTCCAAAAAAATCCTCCTTAATTCCAAATGCTGTAAATATTGATAAAATTAAATACACTCCTTTATCTGTTCAAGGTAAAATAAAGATTCTACATGGAGTTAACACTGGGAATTATATAAAAAAAGGAAATGGTTATTTTGATGAAGCCTTGAATATCATTAAACAAAAATACAGTCACAAAATCGAAATAATCACTACAAAGGATCTACCCTACGACAAGTACATTAAATATTTTTTATCAGCCCACATACTTTTAGACCAAGCACAAGCACACGATCAAGGGTATAATGCTCTAGAAGCCATGGCTATGGGAAAAGTTGTATTCACAGGTGCTGGTGAAGCGTTTAGAAACCACTATAATCTAAAGCATACTGTTGCCATAGACACCTATCCCGATAGCACTAAGATTGCAGAAAATCTAGAAAAGTTAATTTTAAACCCATCATTGATTACAGAAATAAGTAAAAATGCCCGGGATTTTATTGAGAAAGAACATAACTATATACTAATTGCAAAAAAATATGAGGAAACCTGGCTATCTTATGATTAGTAATTAAGATATAAATCAAAGGTTTAATTTATAAAAATCTTGAGTGTAGATCTCACAACCGAGCTCTTCTTTTTGTTTAAGTAGTCCGTAATTATTTTCAGTAACGGTCCCCATATCAAAAAACCGATATCCTTCTGCTTTATACTTCTTTATAAGCTCTATAAAAAGAAAATCCAAAGCTCTATATTTCTCACCCTCTTCGGTCACTGCTCCATATTGTGACTTCACCACACTCTCGGTTTTAAAAATTGTAATCCCAGCTAGAAGCTTATTATCAATTTCTATTGTATATTGTAGTATTGATTCAGGGAATTTATTTTTAAGCAACGTTATTTCCTCTAAAGAATGAACAGGGCTAGTTCCATGTTTTTCCTCTAACCTCGGAATTAAGACATCATTCCAAAAGTTCGAAAAATCTTCGGTATCCTTAATACAAAAACCAGAACCTTGTCTTTTTCTAAAATGTTTCAATTTACTTTTATGGAATTCTAAAGGAGCATTATAGTCTATTGCTAAATTAAGATCTCTTCTATATAATTCTGCACCATACTCTGAAAAGAAAAAAGTAAGTTCATTAGAAGGCTTCTTATGATAAAAAGTAGGAATAGATTTAATATACACAGAATTCATCCTATTGGTCTTAAAAAAATCGATTAGAGCACATACTATATCTTTTACTTTTTCACCTCCCACACTCTTAGACAATATCAATCCTCCATAGGTTAATCCCTGATGAGAATGTATTACTGCGTCAACAATATTAGCGGGGAATAGTGCTACTAATTTTCCTCTATTATATATAAGCAATGAAAAATCATGAAATCGATCAGAATGATACTCCATAAAACTCCTATGAAAAAGAAAAGTTCCATTCTTAGAAGTGCTTACAAAACCATTCCATATCGAACAATCAGATTTTTTATATTTTTGGATTGAATAGTTCTGCAAAAATTTTGACTTTTATAAAAACGAAAAATAGTTATTTTGTTTGAATATTTGGAATATATGTCTTATATTTATGTTATACCCACCTAAGTTTATAGATTTTTTTTAAGCAACAAATAATATAAATTTATACCCACAATTATTGTATTGGTTATTATTATTGGTAAAGACCAATTTAATAACACCCCATAAATTACAAACGCAATACACCCCACAGAATTTACAATACGAAGTTTTTTGATATTTCGCATAACAAAGGATATCAGCACTATTGCTGATGCCAAATACCCCACTAGTTCTGTTAACAAATTTTGATCTAAAGACATTTAAATACGTATTTTATCGATAAAAAATGTATTTTACCTATTATATGATGCTTTTTACAAGTTATGATTCATTCCAGAAGTCTATATTTGACCTCAGAAAAAAATTCCTAATTAGAATACAATAAATTGCCCTAAAATAAGAAATTGGCCCCAAAACCAAAGTACCCCAAAGAATACCCCAAAATTCAAAAATCCCGAGATTACTCGGGATTTTTTTTATCAAAGAAAAAACTTAAGTTTCTTTATACAATCTTGTTTCTCTTACGTTCTACTTCTGTCAAGTAAACCTTCCTTAGTCTTAAATGGTTCGGAGTAACCTCTACATATTCGTCTTTCTGAATATATTCTAAAGCTTCTTCCAATGAAAATTTAATAGCTGGAACAATTTTCGCTTTATCATCAGCTCCAGATGAACGTACATTACTTAACTTTTTAGTTTTTGTAATATTTACTGTCATATCATCTCCTCGAGAATTTTCTCCTATCACTTGACCTTCATAAATATCCTCTCCTGGATCTACAAAAAACTTTCCTCTATCCTGTAATTTATCAATAGAATATGGTATTGCAGAACCTTTTTCCATAGAAACTAAAGATCCATTAATACGACCAGGTATATCTCCTTTTAAAGGTTGGTATTCTTTAAAACGGTGAGCCATAATAGCCTCTCCAGCTGTTGCCGTCAATAATTGATTACGTAAACCGATTATACCACGTGATGGGATCATAAATTCACAAACCATACGCTCTCCTTTTGCTTCCATACTAAGCATCTCTCCTTTACGCATAGTTACCATTTCTACAGCTTTTCCTGAAACGTTTTCTGGCAGATCAATAGTCAACTCTTCAATTGGCTCACATTTTACACCATCAATTTCTCTTATAATAACTTGTGGTTGTCCAATCTGTAATTCATATCCTTCTCGACGCATCGTTTCTATCAATACAGATAAATGCAATACACCTCGACCAAATACTAAAAACTTATCTGCACTATCAGTTTCATTAACTCTTAGCGCTAAGTTTTTTTCCAATTCTTTTTCTAACCTTTCTTTAATATGTCGAGATGTAACGAATTTCCCATCTTTTCCGAAGAATGGAGAATCATTAATGGTAAACAACATACTCATTGTAGGTTCGTCAATTGCTATGGTCTTAAGACCTTCAGGGTTTTCGATATCAGCAACAGTATCTCCAATTTCAAATCCTTCTAGACCAACCAAAGCACAGATATCTCCTGCTTCAACTTTTTCTATCTTTCTTCTACCTAACCCTTCAAAAGTGTGAAGCTCTTTTATTTTAGACTTTTTTATACTTCCATCACGTTTTACCAAAGACACTTGCATTCCTTCTGTTAATACCCCTCTTTGTAAACGTCCAATAGCAATACGCCCGGTAAAAGATGAAAAGTCTAATGAAGTAATTAACATTTGTAATGTTCCTTCTTCGATTTTAGGAGATGGAATATGATCCATTACCATATCTAATAAAGGTTCTATACTATCCGTTTCTTTTTTCCAGTCATCACTCATCCAATTATTCTTGGCAGAACCATATACTGTAGGAAAATCTAATTGCCACTCTTCTGCTCCTAATTCGAACATCAGATCAAATACTTTTTCGTGTACCTCCTCTGGCGTACAATTTTCTTTATCAACTTTGTTTACTACGACGCATGGTTTTAATCCCAGATCAATTGCCTTTTGTAATACAAAACGTGTTTGAGGCATTGGCCCTTCAAAAGCATCAACTAATAGCAATACTCCATCCGCCATATTCAATACACGCTCCACTTCTCCTCCAAAATCGGCGTGACCTGGTGTATCGATTATATTAATTTTTGTTCCTTTATAAGTAACGGAAACATTTTTAGAGGTTATTGTAATTCCTCTTTCACGCTCTAAATCATTATTATCCAAAATTAAGTCACCAGTATTTTCGTTTTCACGAAAAAGCTGACAATGATACATAATTTTGTCTACCAAAGTAGTTTTACCGTGATCTACGTGAGCAATTATTGCAATGTTTTTTATAGCAGTCATATACGCCTGATTTTAAGGGTGCAAATGTACATTATATTTTGACAGGTTGTATATCTTAACAAAAAATATAATGTAGGTTTAAGAAAATATTCCTAGAAAACCAATATAACACACTGAATCAACAACTTACATAATACATCATTTAATAATCCATCCAAGGGTAAATCCCATTATTGAAGTAACGAAGCCATCATTTTCTCCAAATGTGTATCCTGAACCCAATTCTACATCTAAATTTAATCTAGACCAATAATTTCGTTAGCCCCACACAGAACCTATTGTAGCATAACCCAAATCTTCTATAAGCTGGATCTTCATATAGTAAATGAAAATTTTAGACCTATATATAATTTGTAGGACTGTTTGTTGTATTTTTATTTTCTTCTTTCGAAGTCATAGTAGAATCTATAAAAAATACTAATCGTAAGAAACAAGTCAAATTATGCATTGCTATAGGAACTATCAGAATACGCAAAACCTGTACTAGCCTATAAGCTAATGAGACTTGGTTTGTTATTAGCATCTGATACTCCAAAAATTGGTGTTACCAATAAATTAGCCTTGACCTGATGATTTAATTGAATTTTGACTAGAATCTGTAATTGTAGTAAAAAAAGTAAAACTATAAGATAACTTTATTCATTAATTTTCGTTTTTTGATGATTATAAAAAATCAACACCCTTAGGACAAACTCACGAAGAATATTTCCGATACCATCATTTTCTTTTCAAGACAATATTCAGGGAATTAACCCCTAATACGAGAGGTTAAAACAAAAACATTACCTAGCACTATACCTAAAAGTAAGAAATTTTACTTTCAGAATATCATATCGACTTATTTAAATATTCTACCTTTGTGTTTCTCAATTACTATATATGGATTTAAAGAATATCCCTAATTTAAAAAACCTGGAAGCAAACAATTTTTTCCTTCTTGCAGGTCCTTGTGCTATTGAAAGTGAAGAAATGGCACTACGTATTGCGGAACAAATTATAGAAATAACAACAAAACTTAAAATACCATACGTATTTAAGGGGTCTTTTAAGAAAGCTAACAGAAGTCGTATTGATAGTTTTACTGGTATTGGAAATGAAAAAGCTTTAAAAATCCTTCGCAAAGTCGGAGAAACTTTTGAAGTACCCACGGTAACTGACATCCATGAAAATGATGATGCTTCTCTGGCTGCAGAGTATGTAGATATTTTGCAAATTCCGGCTTTTTTAGTAAGACAAACTGATTTAGTAGTTGCAGCGGCTAAAACAGGAAAAACAGTAAATCTAAAAAAAGGACAATTTATGAGCCCTGAGGCGATGCAGCATGCCGTAAGAAAAGTAAAAGATAGCGGTAATAATAATGCTATGATTACTGATCGAGGTACAATGTTTGGTTATCAGGATATGATTGTCGATTTTAGAGGAATTCCTACAATGAAAGAATATGCAACTACCGTTCTGGATGTTACACATTCATTACAACAACCTAACCAATCAAGCGGTGTTACAGGGGGTAGACCAGATATGATAGAAACAATTTCTCGGGCCGGAATTGCTACAGGAGTAGACGGTTTATTTATGGAAACCCATTTTGACCCTGCTAATGCAAAAAGCGATGGTGCAAATATGTTAGATATTCAATATTTAGAAAAATTGCTAAGCAATCTAGTACAGATACGACAAACTGTTGTTAACTTATAGTACAACTCTAAAGGATTTTATAAGTGGTTGATCGAAATCAATACTTAGATCCAGATACCCCAAGAAGTTAACAATTATAGGGTATTAACTGGAAATAAGACACTTAATCTCCTTCAAATTTGTTTGCTAAAATCTTAGATAATAATACTATTACTGGTTTCTAATTAGACACTTCTAAAGTGACTGAAAGAAAAAAAATGAAAATTAAATTTGTTAGATTCACTTTTTTGATTTTACTTTGTTTTTCAAAGTACTTTTTAAAATGAGCACAGAAGATTATTTAAAAGACATTATAGAGATAAAAGACATGATGAATAAATCATCTCGTTTTTTCTCACTTAGTGGTTTATCAGGAATACTAGCCGGCATCTATGCAATCTTAGGAGCCATTGTTGCATATTACCTGGTAAGCATAAGTGGTAGGGATTATCTCATATTAGATGGAAAAACATTTAATTATATACTTATAGATTTGGCAATTGTAGCAATCCTTAGTGCAATAACGGGCATCACACTAAGTATGAAGAAAGCAAGATCCAATAATGAATCTTTATGGAATAGTACTTCTAAAAGATTGTTAACAGCATTTTTAGTTCCCCTAGTAACTGGAGGAATATTTATAGCCATTAAAATATATCATAATCATTATGGTCTTACAGGTTCCTTAATGCTCATATTTTATGGTTTGGCTCTCGTTAACGCTTCAAAATATACGATTGGTAATGTAAAATATCTAGGATATGTAGAAATTATATTAGGTTTGATCTGCTCTACAATGCCAACCTATGGTTTTTGGTTTTGGGTTGTGGGCTTTGGGTTGATGCATATCATATACGGTAGTTTAATTTATTTTAAACACGACAAGTAAACTATTAAGATTATCCTCTGATGCAGGTCGTTTGATACTTGGTTTTGATCTCAAGATCAACACAATAGTCAACTACCTGGAGGCTAACCCACGAAGCTTTCAGCGGACACAAACTTTTAGAATTTCGAGGCAAGTCTCGGAAAATTAAACTCCACAATGTGGATTGAAATATTAAATCTCACTCTGTGAGTAAATAAAATCCTGTAAAATAGTTCAGGAAGCTATGAAAAATATAATAGGCAATATAAATAAGGCTTTTGATCATAGAATTCGGTTAGGCATTATGTCCATACTGATGGTAAATGAATATGCGGATTTCAAAACACTAAAAGAGCTCTTAGGTGCTACTGATGGAAATCTAGCAAGTCACACCAAAGCCTTAGAAAATTCGGAGTACATAAAAGTAGAAAAATCTTTTATAGGCCGTAAACCAAATACTAAATATAGTGTTACAAACGAAGGACGCATCGCTTTTAAAAAACATGTGGATGCTATCGAAAAATTATTAAAACAGTAAAATATATTTTTTTATTCATTTACTTTGAAATTCAAAGTACTTTATAAATAACAAATGAGAGAGATTCTATTAGAAATAGTATATGAATGGAGTAAAATTCCATATCAGAAATGGTTTAAAAAAAATAAGCCTTGGAATACTACTGCATCTCAACTACTGCAGTATCCCAAAAATAGTTTAGGGTTTCATCTAGGACGTTTTTTGTTACAACACAATTTTTCTCCCCAACCCAAATTAGAAAACCACGATGTTTTTCATGTTTTAACCAATACAGGAATTACCGTTCCAGCTGAGATATCTATGCAATACTATTTAATGGGTAATGGGAAAAGAAGTCTATACATGTTTATGGTTATCACTATAGGCACTCTACTATACCCTGATAAACTGAAGCTATTTATACAAGCTTTTAATAAAGGAAAACAAGCTTTTGCTTTTCACCAATTAGATTACCAAAAGTTACTAAATCAATCATTAGACACTATACGAACCACATTTTTAATACAATCAAACCAATGAAAATTATTCAATCCTTAAACAAAAATGCATTAATCATTGCAACTATTAGTTTTCTAATCGGCACATTATTATTACTATCTCATCTTATAACTGGTTGGGAACCATTAGTCCTTATTGGCTTTTACTATGTATTAATTGCTACCACCTTAAATGTAATTACATTAATCGGTCTTATTGCCAACGCAATCATCAATTACCAATATTATAAAGAAAACCTAACCACAATACTGATATTCTTAACAAATATTCCGATTGCCACTGGATATATATTCATTGTATTTAATAACCCCTTTAACATCTTATAATGGAGAACTTATCTAAACATTTCGTTTTCATAAAAGGATTTGCCATTGCAACCGCTTTTAGTCTTTTACTACTACTCATTCGTATCATTAGTGTAGAATCTATTTTTTTCACCTTTTTGGTCTGGAATTTATTTTTAGCTTGTATACCATACGGCGTCACACTTATTCTTCGTTTTCGAAAAATACAAGATAACCGTATCATTTTTTGGCTAGGCTTTATTGTTTGGTTAGCATTCCTACCCAATTCACCATATATATTAACTGATTTACAACATATACAATTAAGTACCTTGAACTCCATATGGTTTGATGTATTACTGATACTTTCTTTTGCTATTAATGGATTGATTATTGGTTTTGCATCTTTGCGAATTATGCAGGAATTATTAAGAAAAACATTTTCTGCAAAACTTACCAACTCCATAATATACGGCGTCCTTCTTTTATGTGGGTTTGGCATCTATCTCGGAAGGATATTAAGGTGGAATAGTTGGGATATCCTAACACACCCTTTAGATATTTTAGGAGACATCGCAAAAAGAATACTATTTCCAATACAACATATACATACCTGGGTATTTACAATTGGTTTTGGTGGTTTCCTGATCATCACATACCACCTCATTCATTACTATCAAGAAAAAAAGTAAACTACCTCTGGGCAAGCCCATGAGGCATTCGTTGGAAACATATTTTCAATTTCAAGGCAAGCAAACCCTTTGGCGGTGCCAATAAAACTATAAATATTACAAAACTATGGAAACTCAAAAACAAAAAAAATCGTTCGGACAATGGATTAAAACCTCTATCACCATAAGAATGCTTATGGTAGGTATATTGATTTTAGTACTACTCATTCCTTTATCATATATAAAAAACCTAATTCAGGAACGTGCTTATAGACAGGAGGAAGTTGTTAGTGAGATTAATCAAAAATGGGGAAATGAAGTATTACTATACGGTCCTGTTCTTAAAATACCTTATCAAATTCATAACCCCAAAAAAACCTGGGACGAAAAAACAAAAACTTATATCAAAGAAGATATTATCACAACTAAAAACGCATTCTTCTTTCCCAATACCCTTGACATAAACACAAATATAGAATCCGAAACTCTAGGAAGAAACATTTATGAGTCTGTAGTTTATACCGCAGATATGAAAATCAAAGGGTCATTTACTATTCCTAATTTCGAAATTCAGGATATTAAACCAGAAGATGTTTTATGGAATAAAGCAACCATATTGGTAAACTCTACAAATTCTAAAGGAATTAAAAACAATCTGGAACTAAAAATTAATACTGACACTTATCCTTTACAGTCTCGCTATACTCAAAACTCAACCATGAATAGGTTCGAAACAAAATTTCTAAAAGAGACTTCTTTACCTAAAGAAAATCCGATCCATTTCGATATAGTTCTAAAAGTTAACGGAAGTAAACAACTTCGTTTTATACCTGTAGGGAGAGAAACGAATGTGTCTATGACATCAAACTGGGCTTCTCCTAGTTTTAATGGTAATTATTTACCCGATACTAAAACCAAAGAAATAACAGAAAATGGTTTTAAAGCAAATTGGAAAGTATTACAAATTAACAGAGACTTCGAACAAGAGTTCTTTGGAGAATTGCCTCATATCAATTCATCTGCTTTTGGAGTCAAGTTATTAATTCCGGTTGATGAATATCAAAAAAGTGAACGTGCTACTAAATATGGTTACCTGGTGATTGCACTGACTTTTTTAGTATTCTTTTTAATTCAGACAGTTAGTAAAATTAATATTCATCCATTCCAATACTTAATGATTGGATTGGCATTGACCATGTTTTACACCTTATTAATTTCTATTTCCGAACATTCTAGTTTTCTGAATGCGTATACTGTAGCCGGAATTGCAGTTATACTACTAATATCCGTATATTCTAAAACAATTCTCAAAAGTTTTAAATTCATGGGATTAATCGGAGCTTCTCTGACAGCTCTATACACTTTTATTTTTGTTATCATTCAACTAGAAAATTATGCCTTATTAGTAGGAAGTATTGGTTTATTCCTTATTCTGGCAACTATCATGATGGTGTCCAGAAAGATTGATTGGAGTGGGTATTAGAGAAGCTTACAATCCTTACGAGAAATAGTAAACTACCTAAGGATAAACCCACCAGGCATTCATTGAAAACATATTTTCAATTTCGAGGCAAGCCCAAGGGTATTAAACCCTTTGGCGGTGCCAATAAAACCAATCACTTATAATTTTACATCAAGAAACAATTATCATTCATCTTATAAAATGATAAACAAATTAGTTTTGGTTAGTTAGTTGATAAAAGTCGTACTTCGAATTTATGAAGTGCGACTTTTTGTTCTAAAAAAAAAAAGATAAAACCTTCTCAAAACAGATTAAAAACCTCTTTTTAAAACTTGTTTTCTTAACAAAATTATTTCACAATAAAATGGGGATAATTCCCTTAGATTACAGTATTTTTATATCTCTAAGGATTCCATTAAAAACAATTAAGGAATCGGTACACATTTAACCTTAACCAAAAAATAACTCTTAAAACCAAAAGATTATGAAAAATTTAATTCTCACACTAGTACTCATACTAGCATTCTTATTTACAACAGATATTCACTCTCAGCTATACACCGACTCTAATGGAAGAGTAGGCATAGGGACTACTTCGCCACAAAAAAAACTTGATATCGAAGGAGGATCATTAAGAGTTAGATATAGCAACACATCTCCCTACAGAAGACGTGCCTTTGATATAAATACCACAGCGGCAGATCCCAGATTAGAATCCGAACGATATATTGTATTTTTTAATACGCCAAAAGCGTCTTTTATTGATATATATGCTAAAACTTTATACGAAAGATCCGATAAAAAGGATAAAGAAAATATTAAAAATATTGACGATTCATATGTAAATAAATTAGCAAAACTTAATGCGGTAAGTTATAACTGGAAATCTGATACGTCTAAAAAGAAGGAGATAGGATTTATTGCACAAGAAGTGGAAAAAGTATTTCCTGAACTCGTAAGAGGTGTTGAGGGAATAGAAGGGAAATCGATCTCCTATTCTCATCTGACTCCTATTCTTGTAGAGGCTATAAAAGAACAACAAGAACTTATAAATACCTTGACTAATAAAATAACAGCACTGGAGCAAAAAATTGATAACACTACCAATGCTACAAAAACTAATTCGTCTTCAAAATTAATTCGAAATTATCCGAATCCCACATTTGGGAATTCTACAATAGAATTGTACATAGAAAATGATGCCAATAATGCAAAAATTATTGTATTCGATAATAACCTACAAGCTATAAGTACTCACCCTATTACTAAAAAAGGAACAGTTACTTTAAATATTAATAACCAAAAATTAAAGCCTGGTATTTATTTCTACTCTTTATTCATAAATGAGAAAAAAATAGATACTCAAAAAATTATTCTTAAATAAACGATCTGGTTAAATTGTACCAATAAGCGGGGAAGGGACAAGCTCTTCCCTGCTTATTTTTTATAGTAAAAAGTTTTTGTTCTATCTTTTTCAAAATATCTTTACTAAAAAAATAATGTCAATTAAACACCTCATAATAACCATCTGTTTTGCTTCAATAATAAGTTGCAAAAACAACTCAGAAAACAAGAATATAATTACTGAAGATATTAAGTTCACCAAAGAAGGGGAACTTACCTTATACACTTCTAAAGACTCAATTTTAGTACCTACAACTCAAATTGATATCGAAATCGCAGATAATGATTATGAAAGAGAAACGGGGTTAATGTACCGTAAATCGATGCAAGAAAATCAGGGAATGTTATTTGTTCAAAATGAAATGAAACCCCAGTATTTCTACATGAAAAATACATTGATTCCTTTAGATATTATTTATATAGACGATCAATATAGAATTGTTAGTTTTCAGAAAAATACAAAACCACTTGATGAAACATCATTGCCTTCTGGAAAACCTGCTAAATATGTGTTAGAAGTAAATGCCGGTTTAACCGATGCTTGGAATCTTAAAATCAAAGACTCCATTTCTTTTAAGAAGATATAACAATACTTATACTTTCACTAGTACCCGAAACTTTTGAATCAAGATCACTATACTTCGACTTGGCTCATAGCAACCACACTGTTAAAGAAAAGAGTCAAGACAAAATGAATATTAGTATATTATATTTTGAATTTACAAAAACTATTGAATTATGTCTAAAAATGCATTAGAAAGATAAATTCTTATAAGCTACTTGCTATAAGTTTTTAAAAATTTGCTTTTCTGTGTATTAACTCAAAAAAATAGATTGTTACAAAAATCTTTCAAATAATTGTGACAGTTTATATTATATGTAACGATTTCCTAAACAGAATAAGGAGAAATTTATAAAGACTCTAGTTCAAACAAAAAAATCAATTATAGGATAATTCATCTAAGGAGTTTGAATTATTTTGTACTAGATTAAGGCATAAAATTAAAGAATAGCCACTTGTGCTGAGCTACGTCGAAGTATAGCTATTGTTCAATTTTATAACGCAGATATAGTGCAAAAGAAACGAACTATATGCGAAAGTTTTATGCCTAAATCATATAATACCTTTTTAACATTTTGTAATTCATAAGGTGAATTTAGAAAACAGGAAATAAAAAAATCCGTCACTTTCGTAACGGATTTTTTATTATTTCAAAATAGTTTAATTAGCTAACAGCCTCTTCAACTTTTTTCTTTTCTTTTAAACCTACTTTTTTCACTGTATCATACATTACAGGAGTTGCAATGAATAATGATGAATATGTACCTACAACCACACCAATAATTAATGAGAACATAAATCCTCTTAATGGCTCTGCAAAGATAAATATAGCTATCAGTACTAATAAGGTAGTTAATGAAGTATTAAGCGTACGGCTCAATGTACTATTCAATGCTCCGTTTACATTTTTATCCAATTGCCATCCTGTATGTTCCTGTAAGAATTCTCTAATTCTATCAAAAACAACCACGGTGTCATTCAGCGAGTATCCAATTACGGTCAGTATTGCAGCAATAAACGCTTGGTCAATTTCCATATTAAACGGCATAAATTTCCATGTTAATGAGAATACACCCAGTACCACTAATACATCGTGGAATACAGCGGCTACCGCACCTAAACTAAATTGCCATCTTCTAAATCGTAGTAAGATATATAAGAATACCACAATCAAAGATCCTATTACTGATATAAATGCTGCTTGTTTAATATCATCTGCAATAGTTGGTCCAACCTTCATAGATGACATGATCCCTACTTGTTTATCCTCATCTCCATTTGCAAACTGACCATAAGTCAATCCATCTGTTAAATATGGCTTCAAAGCTTTAAATAAAGACTTTGAAATTTCAGAATCCACAGCTTCTCCTGTTTCATCTACTTTATATTTGGTAGTAATCTTCAATTGGTTTTTAGCACCTAATGTTTTTGCCTGCGCACTTCCAAACTCAGCTATCAAATCCTTCTCCACATCGGTTGGAACAACATCTTTAGCAAAACGTACTGTATATGTTCTACCTCCAACAAAATCAACGCCTTGATCCAATCCTTGCGTAAATAAAGATCCTAGACCAGCTATAATGATCACAGCAGAAATGGCATATGCAATTTTTCTCTTTCCTAAGAAATTAATATTTACATTCTTGAACCAGTTTTTGGTAATAGTTGTAGAAAAAGCAAGTTCTTTCCCATTTTTACCATACCCATCAATAAATAATCTGGTGATAAAAATTGCAGTAAACAAAGAAGTTAAAATACCTATCAATAATGTAGTTGCAAAACCTTTAATTGGTCCCGTACCAAAAGCCAAAAGAATCAAACCTGTAAGACCAGTAGTTATATTCGCATCAAGGATAGATGATAGTGCATTATTAAATCCATCTTTAATAGCATCTTTCTGAATTTTACCTTTCGCAAGTTCTTCTTTAATTCTTTCGAAGATAAGTACATTGGCATCCACAGACATACCAATTGTCAATACAATACCTGCAATACCAGGTAATGTTAATACTGCTTTTAATCCAGCCAATACTCCAAAAATAAATAGAATATTTACTACTAATGCAATATCAGCAAATGCTCCTGCTTTTCCGTAATAGAATATCATCCATATTAGAATCAATACTAACGCTATTGCAAAAGACATAATACCACTATCAATTGCTTCTTGCCCTAATGATGGCCCTACTACTTCACTCTGAATAATATCAGCTGATGCCGGTAATTTACCAGCTCTAAGTACGTTTGCTAAATCCTGACCTTCTTCTACGGTAAAATCTCCAGAGATTTCACTTCTTCCTCCAGAAATAGGCCCGCTAGAAACTCCAGGAGCAGAATATACGATATCATCTAGAACAATTGCTATCTGACTTCGGTTTCTATACGCACGGTCTGTCATCTCTTCCCATCTCTTAGCACCTTTTCCATCCATTTGCATAGAAACCACCACTTTATTCAGTTGATCATATGTCTGGGCAGCATCAGTTATTACTCCACCACTTAATTCTGGAGTATTATCTCTATTCCCTTTTAATGCATATAAATCAACATTCTCTGAATCTTTCGATTTTTTACCCCAAACGAATTTAGCATAACGTTGATCTCCTGAAAGTAAACTCTTTACTTTTGGGTTTCTAAGGTACTCATTGAATTTTGCAGTATCTTTTGCTGCAATAGTTGCTAGAATTGGCCCTCCCTGATATACTCTAGATTCAGCAGCTAATAGATCAAAAATTGGATTTACTTGAGCCTCAACTACAGTAGAATCTTCTGCATCTTCTAATAAATCTGCAATCGCGTCATCTTCACTCTTAGTTGTAGAATCTGATTGTGTAGAATCAATAGCTTTTTCTGTAGTTTCGGCTACTTCTTCTGTTGCTTTCTCTTTAACTTTTTCTAGATCTTGCTTTAATACATTATTAGCTTGACCTAAGAAAGAAGACATTTCATTAATACTGAAAACATCCCAGAATTCCAATTGTGCCGTACTCTGTAATAATCCTTTTACACGATCTACATCTTTTGCTCCTGGCAATTCTACCAAAATACGTCCAGACTCTCCTAAACGCTGAATATTAGGTTGTGTAACCCCAAACTTATCGATACGCTTACGCAATACCTCAAATGCAGATGTTACAGACTCGTCTATTTTTCTTTTTAAAACTGGCTTAACAACATCATTGGACATATCATATGTGATATCGTCACTTAGATTTTTATTAGCAAAAATATCCGGAGAGGCTAATTTAGCATCTGGTATTTTTTCAAATTCAATAAAAAAGTCTTCTACATAAGTATTTTGACTATTTTTTTGTGTTTGATCAGCCGCAGCCAATGCTTGGTTAAAAGAAGGGTCTTTAGAATTATTTGCTAATCCTCTTAATATATCCTTTACAGATATTTGAAGAATCACATTGATTCCTCCTTTAAGGTCAAGCCCTTTATTTAGTTCTTTTCCTTTAGCATCGTTGTAACTGAAATTAGCGAAAATCGGATCCTTTCCTATAGAATCCAAATAAGCACGCTCCGCTGTTTCTCTAAGTTTAGAGTAGTTATCAACGCTTTCTGGATATTTATTAATTGCGTAAGCTTCCGCTTCGTTCTCTTTTGTATATGTTAGATATGTAAACGACAATTGGTACAGACATACCAATGCGAATAAAATCGCAAACACTCTAACAAGTCCTTTATTTTGCATTATTTGTTTATTTGTGTCAAATATTAAAACAAGTTATCACGAACTTACTCTACATCTGACGGTTATTTTAATTGTGTGATAGTATATACATATGCTTTATTCTATCTCAGAAATAAGCTTTATGTAAAAAAAGTCAAAAGTATATTATAATTACTTTCAGTTTTTTTGTAAAAATTGAAAATTTCTTAAAATTCTTTAAAAAATTCGAATTCTAATTAGGAGATGGGTCCAGCTCTTACCTCTGGAATAGTACGTGAAGTATTATCTATTGCCAATGCAATATCAGCATATAGCTTTTGGGCGACTTTTACAAGTCGATTAATTCGGGTATCATCAATATCAGTAACAAAACTATATAAAGTATAATTGGTATTTCCTTCTCGTTTATATGTTACTTTTAAAAGATATTTCTCATTAAAGCCTGTATCTAAATCTGTGCTTTTGTGAATTTCGTAAACATCAAGATTATAGTCTTTAAAATCATCATTGAAGGGATATTGGTTATCATCCCCGTTTTGATCATAAACAATGTGGTCTAATGCTATACCTTGTTCTTCAGAAAGTGTTTTCTTAATACTTTCTACATCAGTATCACTATAATAGGTAATCTTTAGAGTACCATTTCTTAACTCTTGTGATACTCTGGTTTTTTTTGCCCCTAATGATTGTAACCGTTTCTTTACAATTGTAATCGCATTTTGAGCCTCAGGAGAGGTAACCTCAATATCAACAAACTCTAATACAATTTCCTGATTAGGTACAACGGTCTCTTGCTGTACTACAACTAGCAATGCAAGTACAGTTAGTAAAGTCCCGAAACACCATTTTTTATTCATCTGGCAAATATAAAAAAATAAAATTTGCTTTTCTAAAGTCTTCTAATAAATATAGATCCTAATAGGTCGTATACTAAAAAACTTCTATTTTATTTTTTTTACTTCAAAATTAATTATTTTCATTTTTGGGATCGAACCCGACATTAGGATGTTAGCAAAATCCTGAGCTTCTTCTACAGTAAAATCACCAGATATTTCAGAACGCCCTCCTTCTATCGGTCCTGAAGACACTCCTGGAGCGCTATATACCTCATTATTTAGCACAATTGCAATTTGTGATCTTTGCGTAGATGCTCTTCCGGTCAAATCCTTCCACTTTTCTGCTCCTTCTCTATTCATTTGCATGGAAATTACAGGCATATTTAATGAATTGTAATTCATAAAAGCATCTACTATTACATCACCACTAAGTGCTGGGTTTCCAAATTTGTTTTTCTTAACCGCATATAATGGCAGAAGACCTGTCTCTTTCTCCTTTACTCCCCATAAAAACTTAACAAATTGTTTTTTATCAGGCAACACAGATTCTACAGCTCCCGAAGAAATATACCTTTTGATGGAAGTCGAATCTTTTCCTTCTATATAAAACAAAACAGCCCCCCCCCTTGATATCCAGGCTTTTTAATCAATTCGAAAAATGGATCACCTTCTACCCTTTCTGTAATTTTTGCTTCCTCATTTACTTTTAGAAGAAAAGTAGTAAAATCTTCAAGACGATATGTTTCATAAAAATCCAATTTTCCTGGATTTAGAACATACTTTTCAAATCTCTCTTCTTGAAAATTAGTAGCTATTGTAATCTTGATTTGATTTTTATCAGATAACACTACTGCTTCAGCATTTTTAGCTATTTTTTGCAGCCTTTTATTCAACTTTAAAAGAGTTAAGTCGATTTGCTTATCAGAATTATGTTTTTCATTTAATTCTATAGTCATTTCAATAATCTTATCTGGCCGTGATCCAAAATCACAAGAGCATAGCAGAAGAGAAAACAAAAAACTAAATACACATATTAGAGTTTTACAACACCGAATTTTGATCATAGATTTAATTTAAAAACGAAGAGCTACTATTTATAATAGCAGCTCTTTCATTATACTAATAAAAAGGGTACAGTATAGCCTTAAAACTCCAATAACCCATTTGTTTTCTTAACTCCTTCTGCACTTTCTGCAAGTTTTGCTTTTTCTGCATCAGTAAGATCAATTTTTACAATTTTTTCGATACCATTTCTACCTAGTACTACAGGAGCTCCGATACATAAATCATTTAAACCGTACTCTCCTTCCAATAATGTAGAACAAGGGAATATCTTTTTCTGATCACAAGCAATCGCTTGTACTAGTCCAGATACTGCTGCTCCGGGAGCATACCAAGCGGATGTCCCTAACAAACCTGTTAGTGTTGCTCCACCAACTTTAGTATCGGCAGCTACTTGTTCTAGGCGATCATCAGAAATAAATTCTGAAACTGGTACACTGTTTCTGGTTGCCAATCTTGTTAACGGTACCATACCCTTATCACTATGACCTCCAATCACCATTCCATCAACATCAGATATTGGTGCTTCTAATGCCTCTGCTAATCTATATTTAAAACGTGCACTATCTAATGCTCCACCCATACCAATAATTCTGTTTTTAGGCAAATCTGTAGTTTTATGCACTAAATATGTCATTGTATCCATAGGATTACTCACTACAATAATAATTGTATTCGGAGAATGCTCTATTAAGCTCGCTGAAACTGTTTTTACAATACCTGCATTAATACCTATTAACTCTTCACGGGTCATTCCTGGTTTACGAGGTATTCCTGATGTTATCACAACAATATCACTACCCGCAGTTTTAGAATAATCTCCAGTAGTTCCTGTTATTTTAGTATCAAATCCATTTAAAGAAGCAGTTTGCATCAGATCCATTGCTTTACCTTCTGCATATCCTTCTTTGATATCTAACAATACTACTTCTGAAGCAAAATTCTTAATAGCGATATATTCTGCACAACTTGCACCTACTGCGCCAGCTCCTACTACTGTAACTTTCATTGTAATTTCTTTATGGTTATAATTAAAATTATTTGCCTCGCGAAAATACAAATTCTTAAACGATTTATTTTGTGAATCCTAAGTTAAATTACCAACCAAAATTAAGTCCTAAAGATAGGTTACTATAGTTCTGTAATGTATAATCTAAGTTAACTCTAAAAAAACCTAGCTGAACGTTGGTTCCTAGTGTAGCTTTAAGTCCTCTGGTCTTATTTTCTACACTGATAGGATCTTTTATTGTTTGCGAGACTAATGGCCCATTTTGCAATCTATAAGTTCCAAGAATATCTGTTTTACTCGACCCAAAGTAATACCCAAAACCTCCATAAAAATTAAGCTTTGGTAGTTTTGTAGAAATGATCCCACTAATTAGCCAAGAGTTTGATTTTAAATCAATTTCCTGATCTTCTCCATCAATCACGCTATCATCTGAGAAATCATAAAAACCTTTTATTCTTGTATAACCAATTAATCCAGATACTCTAAACGGGAGTCTTTTCCAGGAATACATCCAATCCGTTAATTCATGCTGAACGGCTAAACCAAACAATGACACCTCTGCTTCTTCTCCAGATTTTATTTTTGGTAAAAATCTGGCTTTAATCTCAGTACTTTTAGAAATCCCCATGGATCCTTGTAAAAAACCTGTAGGAATCATTTTAATAGCTTTATCTCCAATTCCGTCCGGTAATGTGACCTGAATGGAACCAGCTTGCCCTTGATTCAATATCACTACAATATCTTCTTCATTCGTTCCAAAAATACTTGCTACGGATTGATTTGAAGCACTATTTTGTAATGATACATCCGTATATTCTATAGTATTAAGAATAAATGATTGTTTTTCTTCTCTTATAAAAGATACATTACCAATAAACCCTATTTCGAAATGGAACAACTTTTTAACCTTTGCCGTAGAATACCACCCATTAGACATACTATTAATTAAGGCTTCTCCTGCTGGCGCAAAATAATCTGTACTAAACTGCTGAGCATTTTCAATCCCTAACTCTAATAACTGATCCACATTTGTCTGAGCTTGAAATATCTGACTAACAAATAATGCAACACATACACATATTTTTTTCATGAGATTTGGTTTTAATAGGCATCCCAATATATAAAAAATCCGATAAAGACTAGCTTCATCGGATTTGATTATCATTAAAAATATTTATTTACACCTATGCATAAGGAGTATACTACTAATTATCATTCCGATTTATACCTTGTATATTCCTGCGCAAAGGTCAATAAGCTTTCTTGATTGTTCTGAAACTCTTTATTTGCTGCTCTTTCCGATAATTCTTTACAATCCGAAACAAGTTTTGCTAATTTCTTTTTAAAACTAAGCACATACCCTGTTGATGAAGTCGAATATCCTTTATCGTCTCTTGCCTTTTTTAATATTACCTCACTGCCGTGTCTATATACTGCTATATAATCTGATTTATAAACCAACAATGCAAATTTTTCACTTGCACCTGCCAGAGCCATTTTACCAAGATCAACATCAGAACCGCCCATAGATCCTTCTTTAAACTTAACGGATTCAAACACTTTCTCTCCTATCACTAATCGTTTATTCTTTTTAGCATCAAAATACTTAGACCTCTCTTTTCCTTTAGCATTAACAATAGTCATTTTAACCGACTTCCCTAATCCACTATCAAAATCCAAACTTACAATATTAGATCCTTTAGGAAAATTTTCTGTCTGTTCTAGCATTGTTAACTGAAGCTTACCTCGTATTGTATCCCCTGATTTAGTTACAACATACCCATCTCTAAAGCCCCCTTTTTCTAGGGATTCATTTTTCTTAATTACTGTATTGGTGGTTGCAAAACTAATATCTTTATAATTCCTATAAGGTTTACCATCCTCATCGTGATGTAATTTAAATCGTTTTTTGTGTTCTTGACCTAATTTTATTACCGCTGGAAGAAAATCTTTTTTATAATCCATTTCTTCTGTATCTCCATAATACTTTAAGGCTTGATCATACGAATCCAATACAGTATAGGCACCTATTATGTTTGCTAGTAGTGCCCATTTTATTTTTGTTTGTTTAGCATCATCCTCATTATATTTTTTTTCCTCTGCTTCCCAAAAAGAAATGTGTTTTGTTAATAATTCTTTTAGTTTTTGACTGTAATCTTTAGAATCTTCTAGTTTCGCGAACTCTTTGATCTCATCAATACTACTATTAACGCTCTCTAAATCATACCCTTTCTTTTTACCAATTTTATAAAAAACTCCTTTTTTAGACTTTTCTCTATAAAAATCTAATTCATCTTTTACCTGAGCTGCAATTTTATATAGATTATATCCGTATTCACTTCTTGCTTTATCAAAGTATTTTTTTTGATTTGCAACCAATTCATCTATCATTGCCTTTATTGCAATTCTTTTATCTTTGATGGAAGCATTATCTTTTACAGATTTTTCTCCTATCATCTTTCTTTCATCAATAATCTTGGTTACTACGTTATTCCTATCCTTATCCAGAACTGTTAACTTTAGAGGAGATATCAAATACAGTTTACCTACATAAGATGCATCATCTGATGAATTTTTTGTTTTTTCGGCAGTAATATAAAATTCAAACTTATCGCTTCCCAAAATAAAGTTTAAATCGGCTCCATCACCTTTATCCAATTTATATTGAAATGAATTTAGATTAAAATAACTATCCAATCCCTGAGATATCAATTGTGATTTCTGGAAGTTTAGTACTTGATCGTATTTATTATATACATCGTCATTTACCCTTAAAGATAACTTCTCTGTATTACTTTTATCATCAATTGTTTCTATATTATATGTAACAAGTTCTGGAGCGATTGCTTTCTTAGGCAAATGCCAATCATAAAAATGTACAACATTTTGTTTTGCTCTTTGACCAAACACTGTTGCAAGACCAAAAACAACGCATAGTACTGATAATGAAACTTTTTTCATAAGTTATAATACTTTTAAATTTCATCAAAGAAAAACGATTAACATCAGAAATCAAAAAATATTGTTAAAAAAATCATAAATAAAATTAAAAAACCGCTATAATTAATTATAGCGGTTTACATAAGTTGTATTTGACACTAATTATTTACGCATCAATGTTAGCATATACTGCATTCTTTTCTATAAACTCTCTACGCGGCGGTACTTCATCTCCCATTAACATAGAGAAAATCCTATCTGCTTCTGTTAGATTATCTATGGTTACCTGACGCATTGTTCTAAATTCGGGATTCATGGTAGTATCCCAAAGTTGCTCTGCATTCATCTCTCCAAGACCCTTATAACGCTGTATTTTAGAGTTTTCACCAAATTCTTGCATAATGCGATCTCGTTGATCATCATTCCAAGCATATTGCTTCTTAGCACCTTTCTTAACCAAATATAGTGGCGGTGCGGCAATATATATATGTCCAGCTTCTATCAATTCTTTCATGTAACGGAAAAAGAATGTTAAAATCAACGTAGAGATATGACTACCATCGACATCGGCATCACACATTATTACCACTTTATGATAACGCAATTTAGAAAGGTTCAATGCCTTACTATCCTCCTCTGTTCCGATTGTTACACCTAGTGCTGTAAAAATATTCTTAATCTCTTCATTTTCGAACACTTTATGATGCATTGCTTTTTCTACATTAAGAATCTTTCCTCTTAATGGAAGAATCGCCTGAAACATACGATCTCGCCCTTGTTTTGCCGTTCCACCTGCCGAATCTCCCTCGACAAGAAATACTTCACATAATGCAGGATCCTGCTCAGAACAATCTGATAATTTACCCGGTAACCCACCAATACTCATGACTGTTTTACGCTGCACCATTTCTCGTGCTTTTTTTGCAGCATGACGAGCTTGAGCTGCTAAAATCACTTTCTGCACAATGGTTTTTGCGTCATTTGGATTTTCTTCCAAATAATTTTCCAACATTTCGGATACTGCTTGAGAAACAGCAGAAGTTACTTCTCTATTCCCTAGCTTGGTTTTAGTCTGACCCTCAAATTGTGGCTCCTGAACCTTTACCGAAACGATTGCAGTAAGCCCTTCTCTAAAATCATCTCCAGCAACTTCAAACTTAAGCTTATCTAACAAACCGGAAGCATCCGCATATTTCTTTAAAGTAGAAGTAAGTCCTCTTCTAAATCCAGAAAGATGTGTCCCTCCTTCATGCGTGTTAATATTATTCACATATGAATGTAAATTTTCTGCATAAGAATCATTATAGATCATTGCCACTTCTACAGGAATCTCATTCTTTTCCCCTTCCATAGAAATTACGTGGCCAATAATCGGGTTACGACTGGTATCTAAGAATTTTACAAACTCTTTTAATCCTTCTTCAGAATGGAACGTTTCCGAAACATCATCACCCTTATCATCCTTATGTCGCTTATCAGTTAATATAATTGTAATTCCCTTATTAAGGTATGCTAATTCTCGCATACGACTTGCCAAGGTATCATAGTTATATTCTAAAGTTTGTTGAAAAATCGTTGGATCTGGTCTAAAAGTAACTACGGTACCATTAAAATCTGTATCTCCTGTTGACTTAACAGGATACAATGGCTTTCCTTTTTCATATTCCTGCTCCCATACTTTCCCATCTTTATGTACTATAGCATGTAAGTGATCAGAAAGGGCATTTACACAAGATACTCCTACTCCATGAAGACCTCCTGACACTTTATAAGAATCCTTATCAAACTTTCCTCCTGCTCCTATTTTAGTCATTACAACTTCTAAAGCAGAAACACCTTCCTTTTTATGTATACCTATCGGAATACCACGACCGTTATCACGCGTAGTAACGGAATTATCTTCATTAATGGTTACTTGTATAGCATCACAATGCCCAGCTAATGCTTCATCAATTGAATTATCTACTACTTCATATACTAAATGGTGTAATCCTCTAACTCCTACATCTCCAATATACATTGATGGTCGCATTCTTACGTGCTCCATCCCTTCCAATGCCTGAATACTATCGGCAGAATAATTATTCTTATTTGCTTCTTCGCTCATAAATCACCTTTAATTATTTACAATTTTTCGGTCAACAAACAAAGATAAAAAAAGAGAAAGGTGTTCAAAGAGTTTTATAAGATTTGATTTAAAGAGTTATCAACAATTAGTTAAGAAAAACACCGCAAAAACAAAAAAACTTCTTAGAAGCAACAAAAATGCCCTTAAAAACGATTTAAAAAAAAGTGGTTTCTTTACAAAAATTCATTTGCAAGCGCTAAACGAGCTAAAAACAAGATCTAGTTTTATAAACTACTAAATTTTACACCCAATATTCCTTTTCAGCTCTTTACAATATTGTTTTTATAAGCCAGACAGAACTCACCGAATAATTATTCTGATTGGTATCATTACTTTTGAGGCAAGTTTCATTTTATCATTTATACAATTCTTATATGAAACTACCTGAACCTGAATTGATTTTTTTGGTTCAAGTAAAAAAGAAAATTCAGGGATAGCATTTGTGATAACTAAGTCTAAGTAACGCTATCAATGCGTTTTATTTTTGAAACAGATACTAATGCGATTTACACATAAAACTTTCGCATATAGCACTAAATAATTCAAACTTTTTATACGAACTTCTTATCCATAAATCCTATAAAAGCAAATATCTAAAAATAAAAAAGAGAGTGTTTAAATTTTTCAAACACTCTCTTTTTTATTTTATAAATGGCTAATAGGATGATATTTTAATTTTCAGCATAAACTTCCGTTTTATAAGCTTGGTCATGAACAGTAGCTACTGCTCTTCCGCTGGGGTCATTCATATTTTTAAATGCTTCATCCCATTCTAAAGCTATTTTTGTACTACAAGCAACTGAGGGTTCTTGTGGCACACTTAGTGCAGCCGTATCACTTGGGAAATGCTCTTCAAATATAGATCTATAATAAAACTCTTCTTTGTTCTGTGGTGTTTGGATTGGAAATCTAAAATGAGCATTCGATATTTGTTCATCCGACACCTCTACCTCTACTACTTCCTTTAGTGTGTCAATCCAACTGTATCCAACACCATCAGAAAATTGCTCTTTTTGTCTCCAAGCAACACTTTCTGGCAAGTATGATTCGAAAGCCTTTCGAATTACCCATTTCTCCATTCTTTCTCCATTAATCATTTTATCTTGTGGATTGATTCTCATGGCCACGTCCATAAATTGTTTATCTAAGAAAGGAACTCTTCCTTCAATTCCCCAGGCAGCAAGTGACTTATTAGCACGCAAACAGTCATACATATGAAGTTTGCTCAATTTACGTACAGTTTCTTCATGAAACTCTCTAGCATTTGGAGCTTTATGGAAATAAAGATACCCTCCGAATATTTCATCAGCCCCCTCTCCCGAAAGCACCATTTTTACACCCATGGATTTAATCACTCTTGCCATTAAATACATAGGCGTAGAAGCTCTAATAGTTGTTATATCATATGTTTCTAAATTGTATATAACATCTCTAATCGCATCCAAGCCTTCCTGTATAGTAAACTTAATTTCATGGTGTATTGTACCTATATGATCTGCAACTTTTTGCGCAGCTTCTAAATCTGGTGAACCTTCAAGCCCTACAGAAAAAGAATGTAATTGCGGCCACCAGGCATCTTTCGTATCTCCAGATTCTATTCGCTTCTCAGAATATTTCTTAGCGATTGCAGAAGTAACAGAAGAATCCAATCCTCCTGATAACAATACTCCATAAGGAACATCAGACATCAATTGACGATGAACCGCAGCTTCAAGAGCATCTCTTAATTCATCTATACTAGTTTGATTATCCTTTACAGCATCATAATCTGACCAATCTCTGACATACCATTTTTCTAGCTCTCCACTTTTACTATCTAAGAAATGACCCGGAGGGAATAACTCAACTCTAGTACATACTCCCTCTAATGCTTTTAATTCAGACCCTACATAAAAAGTACCATTCTGATCCCATCCCATGTATAAAGGAATAATTCCCATATGATCTCTTGCAATTAGATACCTATCCTGTTCTGAGTCATATAATGCAAAAGCAAAAATACCATTAAGGTCATCTAAAAACTGAGTTCCTCTTTCTCTATATAAAGCCAAAATCACTTCACAATCTGACTGAGTTTGGAAAATATACTTCCCTCTTAATTCTTCACGAATTTCTCTATGATTATAAATTTCACCGTTTGCGGCTAATACCAATTTCCCATCATTACTTAATAATGGTTGTTTTCCTGATGCTGGATCGACAATCGCCAATCTTTCGTGCGCTAAAATTGCATTTTCATCTGTATAGATACCACTCCAATCCGGGCCTCTATGCCTTATTTTTTTTGACATTTCAAGTAATTGAGGTCTTAACACATCTACTTTTTCTTTTAGCTCAAAAGCACAAACAATTCCACACATAATATAAATTCTATTAATTGAGAAGACAAATATTGAATTATTATTACAAAACAAAAACAATAACACACTTATTGGTTTCATTTTATAACATAAAACAAACAATAACAATACAATTAAAACATTTGTAGACAAAAAAGAGTCAAAAGCTAACAAGTTGTTAACTCTCGATGATTTAACAGAACTTAATGATGGAGTTAACATTTCGTATGTAAGATAGATAATACCTTTACGAAGGTTAAAAATAAAAAATACATCATGAAAAAATCACTATTATTAGTTGTCATTATGCTATTGGGAACTATTACATCAATCGAAGCTCAAAAATTTAGTGAAATACAGAAAAGTCCAACTGACATTTCTTATGCTAAAGCAAGTAGAAGTGCCAAGCCAGAGATCAAAGTAATTTACAGCCGCCCTCTGAAAAAAGGCAGAACCATATTTGGAGAACTAGTACCTTTTAATAAGGTATGGAGAACGGGTGCAGATGAAGCAACAGAAATTAAGTTTTTTAAGGACACCAAATTTGGGGACAATACAATAAAGGCTGGCACCTATTCTCTATTCACTATTCCCGGAGAAAAAGAATGGACCATAATCTTAAACTCTGATTTAGATGTATGGGGAGCATACTCTTATGACGAAAGTAAAGATGTTGCTAGAGTAAAAGTATCTCCTAAAACAGGGAAAGAAGTAGAAGCCTTTTCTATAAGTTTCAAAAAAGTCGATAATGGATATCACCTATGTTTAGGTTGGGATACTACAATTGTAGAAGTGCCTTTTCATATATAAATAGTAATCTATTCTAAAAAAAGAAAGAGCAAAGTTATTAACCTTTGCTCTTTCTTTTTTTAGAATAATCATTAACTTATGATTATTGTCTCTTTAATGAATTTACAACCATAATAACTATCTGTGAATAGCATTACTAGATGCCCCTGGTAATTCTTTTAGAAAATCCATAACGATCCTAAAAGTTAATCTGAATTTACTGTAAAATAGCCCCATAATAACAATTTTAATATTTACTCAACAAATTTAATTTATACACTATCTACTCTTATATGACACCATTATTATAAATAAGTCACTTTCATAATTCGGTAAATCATATATTTTAGTCATCTCTCGAAAAAGTAAGATAATTACATTGATTTATGCAATTTTATCTATGAATAGCATGACTACTGGCAGAAGGTAGTTCTCTTAAAAAGCTCTTTAAAGCTTTAAAATTCATTCTAAAAATATTGTAAAATACACCCATAATCATTTGAATTTTAATCATTTACACAAATATACAGCTCCAAGTCTTCTTACAAAAAGAAATTAACAGATATAAAAACCTGTTTTAGACATAAAACATTTTAAATACGTTATAAAAACAAATAGGGATATTTTATGTTAAAAAACAAAGAATAACCTTACAAAAAAATCATACTCAAAGGGGCATTACCCCTATTCACTATGTAATAATCAATAATTCTATCATAAAACTTATTTCTGCACAAGTATTTTTAGAATATATACGTGCCAAAAACATAAAAAAGGAGATTGTCATTAATAACAATCTCCTTCCTTTTATATACGAACATTAAAATTATATAGATCAATGACGTATAACATAACTAGAAGCCGATGGAAGCTCCTTTATAAAATTGATTATTGATTTAAATTGTAAACCTAACATAGTGTAAAAATTCTTCATAGCATATTGATTTTAAATTACTTATCTAAAATTAACAACTACATTCCTTAACTTCAAAAAATTTTGTTAAAAAAACATGAGTTTTAGATGAAAATGAATTAAAAACCGTCAAAAAACACAAATAATTCTTTAAAAATCAAACACATAGAAGGTTATTTCTTACTTTTAACTATGAAAAATTAAGGGATTTTTCCCTTATTATTACGGTATAACCATAAACACTTGTTTTTCAGTACTTTACAATTAACCGAAAAAGATCAGAAACCGTAATTTAAGTATGTAATTTAGGGAATATTTAAGTACTTATGTGTTTGCAAAGAGACCTTCCATTTAGGATTATTCATCACATAATTTACTATTAATGGAATCATTTTATCCCTAACACTCCATTCTGGCTGTAGATAAAGAATACAATCTTCCGTAACATTACTAGCTTGTTTTTCTGCGAATGCAAAATCACTTTTATTATATATAATACATTTTAATTCATGAGCTTTCCTATAAACCTCTTCTGTAGGTGGTTTCATTTTTTTTGGAGAGAGGCATATCCAATCCCATTCACCAGACAACTTATAGGCTCCAGAAGTTTCAATATGAGTCTTTGCTCCTTTATCTTTTAACCCCTTAGTAAGGATACTCATATCCCAGGTTAATGGTTCTCCTCCGGTAACTACTACAACATCACTATATTTTATAGCATTATCCACAATTATTTCTGTATCTGTAGGAGGATGTATATCCGCGTTCCAGCTCTCTTTAACATCACACCAATGGCATCCCACATCACAACCGCCTATTCTAATAAAATAGGCTGCCGTACCCTTATGAAAACCTTCTCCCTGGATTGTATAAAATTCTTCCATCAAAGGAAGCATTTTACCTTCATTCACCAATTTTTCTATACTTTCTTGCATAAGATTGCAAAGGTAGATAATAAATTAAGAATGCTAAATATTCAGTTATTAATCTTATAACAGTTACCATCTATATTTTTAGAGTACTGCTTTTACATCTCTATTCACTTTTAACCGCAATACATTCAATCTCAATCTTAGCTCCAACAGCTAACTTTTTTGCAGCAAATGTTGTACGAGCCGGTTTATTAGGGAAGTATGTCTTATATATATTATTAAAAGCAACAAAATCATTAATATCTGCAAGAATTACTGTACACTTAACCACATTGCCCATACTCATATTATGATGCTCTAAAACAGCCTTAATATTTTCTAATGTCTGTTTCGTTTCTGATTGAATACCTCCATCCACAAGCTTTCTAGTCTTATGGTCAATTCCTACTTGTCCCGATAAAAAATATAAATTCCCTACTTGTACAGCATCAGAAAATGGTGCGTTTATTTTTTTTGGTTCATGTGTTTTATGAAAAATAATAGTTTCAGAAGAATCAGGATTGGTTGTACAACCAAATACTATAACAGTCAAAAAGGTGAGTATACATATACGTTTCATAATTTTATATTCTAAAATGGATTCTACAACTCTTCTAAATTAAACTATAATCACATAACTATTTAGTGATTCCTTAAATTATTATAAAAACACTTCATATTCATTTCCAAAGAATTATTAAGATTCCTATTTTTATCAAAATTTATAATAAATCATGGATAATCATCAGGAATTCTTTGACCATATTAATAAAGGTTATACCACTAAAGGGGATTTTATAACATTAGGAGCAGCAATGCACAATGGAGAAACGATCACCGATGCACACGTAAAAATTCCTTTAAAAACCTTAAACAGGCATGGGCTTATAGCTGGAGCAACAGGAACGGGGAAGACAAAAACATTACAGGTATTAGCCGAAAACCTAAGTGAACAAGGAATACCAGTACTTCTTATGGATATAAAAGGAGACTTAAGTGGATTAGCTGCTGCAAGTCCTGGGCATCCAAAAATCGATGAGCGGCACGAAAAAATCGGAATTCCTTTTGAAGCTAAAGGTTTTCCTGTGGAGATTCTTTCCTTATCCGAACAAGGTGGAGTCCGATTAAAAGCAACTGTTAGTGAATTTGGCCCTGTATTATTCTCTAGAATACTTGATGTAACTGAAACTCAAGCTGGAATCATGGCTATAATTTTTAAATACTGTGATGACAACAAATTACCCTTACTAGATTTAAAAGACTTAAAAAAAGTACTTCAGTACGCAACTGGTGAAGGGAAAAAAGATTTAGAAAAAGATTATGGAAGAATTTCTACTGCCTCCACTGGTTCGATACTCCGTAAAATTGTAGCATTAGAACAACAAGGAGCTGACCTCTTTTTCGGAGAGCGATCCTTTGATGTAAATGATTTATGCAGAGTAGATGATAATGGCCGTGGTTTTATTAATATTATAAGACTTACAGACATACAAGATAAACCCAAACTATTTTCTACATTTATGCTAAGCCTTCTTGCCGAAGTATATAGCACATTTCCAGAGCAAGGAGATAGTGGGCGACCAGAATTAGTTATTTTTCTTGATGAAGCCCATCTAATTTTTAAACAAGCATCCAATGCCTTAATGGATCAAATAGAAAGTATTGTAAAACTGATTCGATCTAAAGGAGTCGGTCTTTATTTTGTTACACAAAACCCTACAGATGTTCCGGATGGAGTGCTAGGTCAACTGGGCTTAAAAGTTCAACACGCGTTACGAGCATTTACAGCCAAAGATCGTAAGGCAATTAAATTAACCGCAGAAAACTATCCCATCTCGGAGTTTTATGATACTAAAGAAGTATTAACTTCTCTAGGAATTGGAGAAGCACTAGTCTCTGCATTAGATGAAAAAGGAAAACCCACACCATTAGCAGCGACAATGCTTAGGGCTCCTATGAGTAGAATGGATATTCTTTCTGATGATGAATTGCAGACACTATTAAAAAAATCTAATCTTAGTAAAAAATATAATGAGGATATTGATAGAGAAAGTGCGTACGAGATTCTAACCGAAAAAATTGAAAAAGCCGAAGCAGAAGAAGCTAAGGTTGCCGCAAAAAAGGAAAGAGAAAAATTAAAAAGAAATACTTCCAAGTCGAAATCCAGAAGAACAAGCACTACAGAAAGAGCCGTTATTAAGGTATTAACCAGTGCCACATTTATCAGAGGTGCATTAGGTGTTCTAAATAAGCTGCTTCGTTAAACAAATACCTATTATGCATAGTTAATAATACTATAAACTACACCAAATCATGTCAAAACAAATATATTACCTATTACTTCTAGCTCTGATCATTATCAGTTGTCAAAAAGAAAAAAAACAAGATCCTTTCGAAATATCGTCAAACAGAATAGGTCATCTTACCAACACAACCAGAGTACAACAACTAGACTCCATTTATGCTAATGATTCTATTGTTAAAAAAGTCGCAGGAAGTGAAACTCTAAATACAACTAGTGAAATAGAAATCTATGAAAAAGGTGGAAAAAAACTATTAATTATCGAACCAAAAGAAGATACTGACCTATCATCTACTATAGAAAATATACAAATTATAGATCCTAGGTATAAAACAATTTCCGGATTATCTTCTTCGGGAGTTTTTAAAGATATTAAAGATCACTACACTATTTCTAAAATTAATAATACATTAAGTGCTGCGGTAGTATTTGTGGATAGTATTCAGGCATATTTAACTATTGATAAAAAAGAACTCCCTAGTGAATATAAACTTAACACGGATATAACAATAAATGCTTCTCAAATTCCGGATTCTGCCAAAATCAAACATTTCTTTATTAGCTGGGATAAAAATTAAAATGGGATACATAAAATATGAGTACTAAAAAATATCAAATTCAGAAATCTCCATTTGTTGTCCCCACCAATGATGGAAAATTAATTGAAGAACATTTTGGAAAAGCAACAGACGGAAACTCTACAATTAGTATTGCTCATATGGTTGCTCCTCCAAAATGGCAAGAACCTTTTCAAACTCCAGAATTTGATGAGTACACTTACATCATTAGGGGTAAAAAACAGTTTATTATTGATAACGAAAAAATTATTTTAGAATCTGGTCAGTCTATTAAAATCGAAAAAAACACAAGAGTGCAATATGCCAATCCATTCGAAGAAGAGTGTGAATATATTGCAATATGCCTTCCCGCATTTTCTATAGAAACTGTACACCGAGAATAATTATGAAGGAAATAATAAAAAAGTATGCCCCCATTCTAGTTGGAAAACGATTACAGTTTTTATTCATTTTTAATAAAAAAAAAGCATTACATAAGGCCTATTTACTATTTAGTAAACCCTTAAAAGGAAAAGTACTACCCCATCAGGAATATTTTTTAGAAGAGGCTGAAGATGAAGTTGTGCAAATAAACAATGATTACATCCAAACGTATCGCTGGGGTAATATGGGAGAAACCGTTCTAATGGTTCACGGCTGGGAAAGTAATACACATCGATGGAAAACATTAATAGAAAAATTACATCAACTAGGCTTTAATGTCATAGCATTTGATGCACCAGCACAAGGTAATTCTACAGGGAAGATTCTTAATATACCTTTATATACAGAATGTCTTCAGAAAATTGTAGAATTATATCGACCTAACCATATCATAGGACATTCCGTAGGTGCGATGGCTACAATATTTCATCAATATAAATATCCGACTCCAGAGATAGAAAAATTAGTCATGCTCGCTCCTCCTGTAGAAATGTCATCTATTATGAATGGGTATCAAAAAGCACTCAAATTGTCTGACAAGTTCATGAAAGCTCTAAACCAATATTTTAAGAACAAATTTGGTTTTTATTTTGAAGAATTTTCTATGTCTGAATTCTCCAAAAGCATTAAACAATATGGGCTTTTAATACACGATAAACACGATAAAATTGCCCCACATTCTGGCGCCAAAAAAATTCAAGAAAACTGGAATAATGTAAAACTTATTACAACAACAGATTTTGGACATTCTTTATTTTTTGATGAAGTGGATGATATGATTATTGATTTTTTGAAAGATTAAATTTTATAAGCACCTTTGCATGTGGAAAATTCTAATCTAATAAGACTTAATAAGTACTTGAGCGAAGTAGGCTATTGCTCTCGTCGTGAAGCCGACAAACTTATTGATCAAGGCCGTGTTACTATTAACGGTAAAGTTCCTGAAATGGGAACCAAAGTTACTTCTGGTGATGAAGTACGCGTTGATGGTGAGTTAATAACCAAATCAAAAGAGAAGCACGTATATCTCGCATTTCACAAACCGATAGGTATCGTTTGCACCACTGCTCAACATGAAAAAGATAATATTATTGATTATATAAATTATCCTAAACGTATTTTTCCGATTGGAAGACTGGACAAACCGAGTGAAGGCCTTATCTTCTTGACGAGCGATGGAGATATTGTAAATAAAGTACTTAGAGCTAGAAACAATCACGAGAAAGAATACGTAGTAACTGTAAATAAATTAATTAGCCCTCAATTCATAAAAAGAATGGGGAATGGGATTCCAATATTAGATACCGTAACCCGAAAATGCAAAGTAGAACAAATTAGTAAATACGATTTTAAGATCGTCCTCACACAGGGGTTAAACCGTCAGATTCGCAGAATGTGTGAATATCTGGGGTATGATGTAATACGGCTTAAAAGAATTCGGATTATGAATGTCAATCTAGATGTCCCCGTTGGACAATGGAGGTATCTAACAGAACAAGAATTAAAGGTTATTAATTCGGATGTTGGTGAATCTAGTAAGACCGAAGAGGCTTCATTAATTGAAGAAACTAAACCAAAAAGGCAACGAGGTAATACGAAACGTTTCAATTCTAAAAATGATAACAGAAAAAGTTCCGCGAAACGAGACTCGTCTTCCCCAAAGAATAAAAACAGGAGAAATAGCAGGGATTAACCTTTCTTGTTAATTAAATCACAATTTCTTTTCACTGCTTTTAATCGGTATGTCAAAATAAGTAAATTACCTACTCATCAATTCTAACGTCTTATGAAATTGTTTATTCTAGGAATATGTGTATTGGTATTTAGTAGCATTAATGCCCAAAGTGAATATGAACCTTCAGAGGCATATCCTTTTGGAAGGCCCAATCCAGAAGCTCCAAGCGAAATAAAGGACTTCTCCTCATTAATTGGGATATGTGATTGTAATTCGCTTACCAGAAATAAAGATAATTCTTGGGGTACACCTAATAAAATGTCCTGGGAGTTTAAATATATTATGAATGGTATGGCTGTACAAGATCAAACCATTAAGGAAGATGGAAAAAACTCCGGAAGTATTCGACAATTTATTGCAGATAGTAGTCGTTGGTATGTACACTATTATGCTTCTGCATCTCCTACTACAGTATTATCTGTTTGGGAGGGGAATAAAAAAGAAGATCAAATTATTCTCTATCGAAAGCAAAAAGCTCCTAATGGCATGGATGGTTTTTATAAAATACGCTTTTATGACATTACAGAAGGAGGATTTAAATGGCTGGGTGCCTGGGTAAATGCCGATGAGTCATTTTCTTTCCCAACCTGGAAAATAGAATGTACTAAACGTACTCCTGTTTCTATGTCTACAGATAAAGAACAAATAGTAGCTGCATCCAAAGCTTTCTCTCATTCATATCTTAAACAAGATTATGATGCAATAACTAATGCCTATACAATAGACGCCAAAATCTTTCCTAATAATACAGATATAATACAAGGACGCAAAGCCATAAAAGAACGTTGGTCTAATTCATCGGGATATACACCTATCAGTCACGAAATTATATCCAAGGAAATCATAGTTCTAGATAATACAGCACATGATTATGGTTATTTTAGAGGCACAGATAAAAATAACGATGGAACAGAGACTAGTTACAAAGGAAAATATGTAGTAGTATGGAAAAAAGTCAATAATCAATGGAAAATGTATCTAGATATCTGGAACAAGATAAAAGACTAAATAATTCTTCTTTTTTTTAAATTATAACTTTTCAAAACTAAAAATCAATCTTATCAATACGCTCTCTCCTTTTCATTTAGCAATACCAGTGGATAATTTAGAATTAGCCAGAGGTTTTTACAACTCTATTTTAGAACTCAAAGAAGGTCGTAGTAGTGATCATTGGGTAGACTTTAATTTTTTTGGTCATCAGTTGGTAATTCATTTTAAACCCAAATTAGAAACTGAAAAGCAACATCATAATAGTATTGATGGCAAGGAAGTTCCTGTACCTCACTTCGGGATTATTTTAGAATGGGAAACTTGGCAAAATTTCGCAAATATGCTTATCAAAAAAAATATTCAGTTCGACATAAAGCCATATATAAGATTCGAAGGAGAAATCGGAGAACAAGCTACCATGTTTTTTCAAGACCCTTGTGGTAATGCCTTAGAGTTTAAATCTTTTAAAGATCCTTCTCAGATTTTTGCAAAATAGATAGTTAAGTTCTTCCTATTTCTAATAGAAAAATATAGTCAACTACCACTAAGCATTCAGTGGATACAAAATTTTAGAATTTCGAGGTAAGTCAAGGAGAATTAAACTCTACAATGTGGATTAAATATACTTTTATTAAAAACTTAGAGTACACTCACATATAATATAATCGTATATATACGTTATTCTATAACACATTTCTTTATTGAATGTTACAGGAAAAATATTGAATAAAATAAGAGAATAATTCTTTCCATTAAAAAATTAAAATGAAACATTTATGCGCTCTTTTTCAAGAATGAAAAGGAAAAAACATATATTTTTCATTTAAAACATGTTTTATGAAAGTTTTACTATAAATTCTTATTATATTTTGCCACTTAATTAGAATACAAAAAAAATGGATTTTATTGAACCCCTAAAATATGGAGTACCATGTTTTTTAGCCTTAATTTTAGTAGAACTTACCTATAGTAAAACTCACGGCAACAAAGATTTATATAATTGGAAAGATTTAAGAGCCAGCGTCACCATGGGTGTTGGATCTGCTATTTTAGGCCCTTTGATAAAAACAATTTTTTCTATCATACTTTTCCATTTTGTGTATAATTTATTTAATCCCGAAATAGATGGCGTTCGAACTAATATCATGGGATGGGAATCTTTTGGTTTTGCTTGGTACGTATGGTTATTATGTCAGCTCGCAGATGATTACACCTATTACTGGTTTCATAGACAAAATCATATGGTAAGAGCTTTATGGGCCGCTCACATTGTACATCATTCTTCAGATAATTTTAATTTAGGAACTGCAGTACGCAATGGATGGTTTACACTATTATACAAACCTTTATTCTATATGTGGATGCCTGCAATAGGATTCGACCCTAATATGGTAATCGTTTGTCTAGGAATAGAAGCTTTATGGCAATTTCAACTTCATTCTGTGTATATCCCCAAAATGGGAATTATAGAAAAAATCTTTAATACACATACGATGCATCAGGTCCACCATGCAAAAAACGTAGAATATATGGATAAAAATCATGGCGGATTTCTTAATATTTTTGATAAAATTTTTGGAACTTGGAAAGAACTTGATGAGAATATTGAGGTTCAATATGGCGTTACTCACGCTCCTGATTCTTACAATCCTTGGATAATTCTCACACATGAGTATAAAGATATCTGGAATGACACTAAAAAATCTAAAAACTGGTATCATAAATTCATGTACATTTTTGGTCCTCCTGGATGGAGTCATGATGGAAGTACAATGACTGTAAAACAAATGCAAAAAGAGCTCGAATTAAAGAAGTAGTACTAATAGAAAACTTACTTTATTATGTTCTTTTATAGTATATTAAATTATGGATTATCAAGAGATCATACAAAAACAACGTCATTTTTTTAACACCAATGTAACTAAGGATATTCCTTTTAGAGTTAAAGAATTAAAACGTCTGAAAAGTGTTATTAGAAAAAATGAAGATCTTTTGTATAATGCTATTTACAATGATTTTAAAAAATCTAAGTATGAAACATATGTTACTGAGCTATCTATAATTTATCATGAAATTGATCTCGCCCTAGTTAAAATAAAAAAATGGTCTAGAAAAAAAAGGGTGTCTACCAGTTTAGCAAATACTCCCGGAAAGAGTTATATAATTCCGGAACCTTATGGTACGGTATTGGTTATGGGAGCTTGGAACTACCCATATCAATTATCCTTAGTTCCTGTAATTGCAGCAATTACAGCAGGATGTACTATTATTCTAAAACCTAGTGAAATACCTCATCAATCTGCTGCTGCTTTAAGCAACATCATTAATAAAAGTTTTGACCCTTGTTTTTTTAGGGTCATAGAAGGAGGTATTAAAGAAACGACTGCATTACTAAAAGTAAAATTTGACAAAATATTTTTTACCGGAAGTACACCTGTTGGTAAAATAGTTTATCAAGCAGCAGCAAAGCATTTAACTCCTGTCACTCTAGAGTTAGGAGGAAAAAGTCCGGCAATCATTACCAAAGATGTTAATATAGATATGACAGCAAAGCGTCTTGTTTGGGCAAAGTTCTTAAACACAGGACAAACTTGCATTGCTCCAGATTATATTTTAGTCGAATCAGAAATAAAACAAGCCTTTTTAGCTGCACTAAAAAAGCACATCGATCTTCAGGATTATAAAATTGAAAATCAAAACTATACACAAATAGTAAATAAAAAAAACTTTGACAGACTAGTAGATTATATTGATCCTATTAAAGTATATCACGGTGGTGATTATAATATAGAGGACAGAATCATACATCCAACTATTTTAACTGATGTAACACTATCTGACAATGTTATGCAGGAAGAAATTTTTGGACCAATTCTTCCTGTGTTATCTTTTGATTCTATAGAAGAAGCTATCGCAGATATCAAAACTTTATCGAAACCATTATCATGCTATGTTTTCACAAAAAATAAAAAAGTAAAAAATAAAATTCTCAAAGAGGTTTCTTTTGGTGGTGGTGCCGTGAATGATGCCGTTATGCATTTTATGGAGCAAAACCTTCCTTTTGGTGGTGTTGGAGATAGTGGAATAGGAAAATATCACGGAAAAGCAGGCTTCGAGACATTTTCTCATTATAAAAGTATTTTACAAAAGTCTTTTTTATTAGAATTAAACCTTAAGTACTCACCTTATACCAGTACCAAATTAAAGTGGTTAAAAAGGCTTATTGAATGAATAAGCTCTAGTAAGAAAGTCTCCCTTTGGAAGGAAGGTTTAGAGGGACGTTTTAAATCAACGTAATTATAAACCAGAGCCAATGAATACTATAAACTACTGTTTTACAACAAGATATTTATTACATTAAATTTTATGGCACTCTATTTTATTTGATTTACCGTATATGTCTAGAGTTATATTGATGAGATGTCAAATCATTATTAATATTAGCCTCTCTTGATAGACTATTCAGTATATACTTTTCTATCTGATCACTATCCCATATGTTTTCGATATCATCAAATTTCATTATTTCATCCATAATTCTGGCTTGATGATCTCCAATAGCTAATGCTTCTGCATAAGGTCTATTAGAAAATGTAACTCTAGTATATAAAGGAATCCATTTATCAGGGTACTTATCAGAGAAATGTTTTTCGATCTTCTTTCTTAATATAAACTTTGGATTTGCAGTTTTACTACTCATCTCTATAAAATTACGATAAGAAAGTTCTGCAATTGCATCTGTATTAGGCTTTCTTGATTTCTGAAATGATTCAAAAATTTCTTGCCAATTTTCTCCATTATGCTCTTCAATTATAGTATCGAGCACAGAAATATCTTCGAAACCAGCATTCATTCCCTGTCCATAAAACGGTACTATTGCATGAGCCGAATCTCCTATCAAAGCTATTTTATCCCAGTATGTCCAAGGATAACACTTCATAGTTACCAGAGCACTTGTAGGATTATTTTTAAAATCATTAAGTAATGTAGGCATTAACTCTATCGTATCTGGAAAATGTTGCCTCCAGAATTGTAATACTTGATCATTCGTTTTTAATTCCTCAAATGAATCCTCTCCTTCATGGGGCATAAACAATGTACAGGTAAAACTTCCATCTAGATTCGGTAAGGCAATTAGCATAAATTTTCCTCGAGGCCATATATGTAGGGAATGCTTATCTAATTTATGTGTGCCATCTTCATTAGCAGGAATACCTAACTCCTTATATCCCGCATCCAAAAAATCCTGAGAATAATCAAACCTACTCCTTCTTTGCATTTTATGACGTACTCTAGAAAAAGCCCCATCACAACCAAAAATCATGTCATATGTATATTCTCTCCATTCACTCTTCTCAGATTCCCCAGTATAAATTTTGGCTTCTGGTAAATTGATATCCCATACTTTTTCATTAAACTTAAAAATCACACCAGCATCCTCTGCTAGGTCAATCATTTTACGGTTTAAAACTCCTCTAGAAATCGAATATATAGCCTCATTATCTTTTCCATATTGCTGATAATATTCTGATTGCCCATTTATATGTATCGACCTCTTATTCATAGCTATGGCTAGTTCTCTGACAGAATCGCCTATCCCTGCTTTATCTAAAGCTTCCCAGCCTCTTACAGACATTGCCAAATTAATAGAACGACCACTAAATTTCACATTTCTAATATCCGGTCTTCGATCAAAAACAGTTACTGTATGATTCCGTTTTCTTAAATAAATTGCTAGTAATGAACCTACCAGCCCACTTCCTACGATAGCTATATTTTTTGCGTGCATAAAGTTTTGTAATACCGGTTTGTCAGGGTTTTTCTAAGAATCCTTACTTGGTTCGAGCTTTAATGTCCCTAACAAACGAGCTCTTTCTAACAGAACAGAGAGTATGCAAACATTAAAACCTTTAGCAAATGTAAAAAATTATTACTGAATCGCTATTTAAAAGCTTTAATCGCAAAGAGTAATGGGAATAATTTATCTTTACTTACATACATCCCTTCTTTTGTTTTTATTAAATCAGGAAAGATATCATATGGAGATTCATCATACTCATGTAAATATTCTATGGTAAGCCCTGCCTGAGTAAGTGACGAAATTATTTCTCCTAATCCATGATTCCATCCATATTCTTTGCTTATCATTTTTGATGCCGTATTAGCATATGTCCCTTCATATTCTTCATAAATTGCTTCTTTCTGTTGGTAGCCATACGCAATAGTCGGCTCTTTTTTTGTGTAGTCAAACATCCACGCTATTGGGTGAAATTCTACCATATAAAAAACACCTCCTTTTTTTAGTCTCTCTGCAATCATCTGACCCCAAGGTTTTAAATCTGGCAACCATCCTATAACGCCATAACTTGTATATACAATATCAAATTGTTCTTGGATATACTTAGAGGTTTCTAAAACGTTACAACAAGTAAAAGTTGCATCCAATTGTAATTCAGAATTTAACTCTTTTGCTAATTGGATTCCTTTATCAGAGAGATCTATTCCTGTACATTTAGCCCCCATTCTACTCCAACTAAGTGTATCTTGACCAAAATGACATTGTAAGTGCAACAACGACTTCCCCGAAATATTCGTTCCCAAGGCATCAATTTCAAAACGTTTTAACGAAGTTTCTCCTTTTTTAAAAGCATCCAAATCATAAAAATCACTTTTCGCATGAATAGCCACTTTTTGATTCCAGGTTTCTTTATTTGTCTCAAAATATGTTTTCATTCCTACAGACATCGTATTATAATTAATTAGATTTGAAATATACTCATAATTTAAAATAAAACAGACTATCTCATGAGCCATTTCACATTAAAAAGCCTTAATGAATTACCATCAAGATATCGCGCTAATTTAATCAACAGCTGTACAGGTTATAAATCTTGTAATTTAATAGCCTCCAAGAGTAATACTGGAGTTTCTAATGTAGCAATATTTAATTCCATTGTACATATTGGTAGTCACCCGCCAATGCTAGGTTTTATACTAAGACCTGTTACTGTTCCTAGGGGCACATACGAAAACATAAAAAAAACAGAATTTTTTACTGTAAATCAAGTTCATAAAGATTTCATTCCGTCGGCACATCATACTGCAGCAAAATATGACACACTAACTTCTGAGTTCGACAAAACTGAATTAACAGAAGAATATATAGACAATTTTCACGCACCTTATGTTAAGAATAGTCCTATTAAAATAGGTTGTAAATATGTAAATGAGTATGTGATTAAAGAAAACAATACAATCTTGATCATAGGCACAATAGAGCATCTATACCTAAAGGATGGACTTATACACGATGATGGATGGGTACAACTAGATAAAGCAGATATAGTATCGTGTATTGGTTTAGATGGTTATGCCTTACCTAAACTATTAGACAGATATGAATATGCCAAGCCAGAAAAAGCTTCCAAAATTTTAACAAGAAATTAATGTAATTTTTAAAAAAAAAGCCGACTTATACTATATGATAAAAGAGTTTAAAGAATTTTCAACAGATGCAATTTTTACCATTGCGGACGAAGAATTACTATTTTCGTTTAGTAATCCTATGAATATAACTTTATTCACTTTTATCTGGGCAAAAAAAAGCTCCATTTTTATTGAGGTCGATGGTATCAATATTCAATTAGAACAAAATAAAATTATTGTATTAACTCCTAACCAACATTTAAGATTTATTGAAGGAGAAGACATAATTGTTTATCAATTCAATCGAGAATTTTATTGTATCAAGGATCATGATAAAGAAGTAAGTTGCATTGGAATATTATTTTATGGAAATAGTAATGTTCCAGTAATAAATCTTGAAATCCAAGATCAGAAAAAACTCGAATTTTTACATCAAGTTTTTCTAGATGAAATGGAAACAGTAGATACTATTCAGGCAGAAATGCTTCGAATGCTATTGGCTCGTTTTATTATAACGACAACCAGACTTATAAAACGGCAAGGCGATTTTAAAAATATATATTCAGGACAAGTAGATCTTATCAGATCTTTTAATGTTTTGGTTGAATATAATTTTAGAAAAGAACATTCAGTTTCTTTTTATGCAGAAAAACTACATAAGTCTCCAAAAACATTATCTAATAATTTTTCTAAATTTAAAAAAAGTCCATTACAGATTATTCATGATCGTATCATATTAGAAGCAAAAAGATTATTGATCTATACTGATAAATCAGCCAAGGAAATTGCATATGAAATTGGTTTTGATGACGCCTCACATCTTAGCAGGATGTTTAAGAAGCATACCTCTTTATCTCCATCAGGATTTAAGAAACAACTTAAATCCGGTATTGAAGAGGTTAATGATAATAAAATAGAAAATACTCCAATCTAGTTTTTACCTACTTTCTAAAAATTTTATCCACTAAATACTTTCAAAATCTGATAGTTATTTTTTGGATTAAAAGTGTAATACGACATATCTAATCGCTAGATATGAAAAGTATAAAAAACAATAAAGAATATTCATTCGTATATAAAATTTATTATTATGAATACTATAAAACTTATATTCTTATCTGCACTTCTTTCATTAGTTTTTGTAACTAATGCCCAAGATAAATTGTACGAAAGTCAATTAGAAACTGTATACCTTAAAAACAGTAAAGAAGTTATCTACACAAACACATTTAATGATTTTAATCAACATATGATTCTTTTAGAAAAAATTAATTTCAGAAAAGAAATAAAATTACTGAAGGGAAAAAACAACTCATTATCCTTTATTTCTAACAAAAGAAAAGTGAGCGTACCTTCTTCTTCCTACCTGAAAATCATAAGAAAAGGTGCGAATAGAAGTAAAAACGTACAAGCTTTTCAGATTTTCCTGACAGACAAATTTCCTTATCTAGGTATTAATTTATCTGAAGATAAGCATCTAAAAGAATTGTATTTTATTTCGAGAAAAGATACCTTTAATGGAAAGATAGATGCTTTACCAAGCGTTCTATAGGGCTTATCACTAACATAATTAAAACAAAATGAGTAAAATCAGAGAAAAACTTCCCTTGATATTAAGAATTATTGTTGCCATCATCTTAATACAAACTCTTAGGTTTAAATTCACTGCACACCCCGATAGTGTATATATTTTTTCTAAGGTAGGTATAGAACCTTACGGTAGAATACTTACTGGAGTTGCAGAATTAATTGCAGGTATCTTATTACTTATTCCCAAAACAACCTGGATAGGTGCTACTATTACATTAGGTATTATTGGGGGAGCCATACTAATGCATCTTACCAAATTAGGAATCGAAATTAATAATGATGGCGGTGTACTTTTTATCACTGCAATGACTACCTTTATATTAAGCGCTATTATATTATGGATTAAAAGAAGAGAAGTTAAGTTTTTCTAACCCCCCACTCGAAATTTTATAACCAAGAATTGTTTCAAAAATAAGATATCGTTTCAGCAACAATACCTTGGTGACTATTTATTAGAATCAATCTTCTCATAAAAAGCTCACCAAGTATCCAATAAACAGATATCTTTTGAATATTTCGAGACGAACTTCTTTTAGAATTAAGCTATACAATATGGATTAAAAATATAATACAATTATATATCTTTTTCTATTGATTATAAAACGTTTACATTATTGCAAACCTTATCATAATTCATAAAAAAACTGCACATTACTTCTTAAAATTTCTAATGCGATTTATGGATAAGAAATTCGTGTAAAACAAATAAGAGCCTCCGAATCAGGAGGTTTTTTTATTTACAACAGGAAAATTGACATGTTCTCGGGAAAAACGGCCATTCTATAGCCTTACAAACTTATTGATCTTTGTATTGTTAATTTAAAACTATATAGAGATGAAAAATAAATCAATTTTCAATTTAATAGCGGTTTTTAGCCAAAGACGTAAGCAAATTATAAACTCAATAAGTCCTAAGACACATTGCGATCAAAGAAGTCATCATGATTTTTATTGTGATACAGAAAAACCTTTTATTACTTCTAAAAATTAGTAAAAAGGAAAAATTGGCAAGCTCTCGGGAAAAACAATCATTTCATTACGGCAGCTTACATCGCATCTTTGCCCTATCAATTTTATGATACAATTCAAATAAAAATAAGTACTAACAAACTCTGAAAAAGTAAATTCAGAATAACACAAAAATTAGAACAAATGGCAACAATTAATGTACCAACAAGAGAAGAAGTAAATGCTACAAATCAAGGAATTTTTGACAACTTGAATAAAGCATTGGGTTTTGTACCAAATCTTTATGCAACTTATGCGCATAGTGAGACAGCATTAGAAAACTATCTAAACTTAGCAAATGCAAAAACATCATTAAGTGTAAAAGAAAAAGAAGCAGTAAACTTAGCTGTAAGTCAAGTTAATAATTGCATCTACTGCTTATCTGCTCATACTGCTATCGGAAAAATGAACGGATTTACCGATGAGCAAATATTAGAATTAAGAGCAGGTCATGCTTCTTTCGACTCTAAACTAGATGCCTTAGTTAAATTAGCTAAAAACATTACAGAAAAAAGAGGACACGCGGATCAGAATGTAGTAGACAACTTCTTAGAAGCTGGTTATAATAAAGGAAATCTAATTGATACTGTTGTATTAGTAGGAGATAAAACAATCTCTAACTATATACATGGTGCAACACAAGTTCCTGTAGATTTTCCAGTTGCTCAACCACTAGAAACGAGTGCAGTATAAATTACCCCTTATATTATAAGAAGAGAGGAAAAATATCCATTCCTCTCTCCTAACAAAAACAATTAAGACTGTCTATGTATTAGAAAACCTGTTATAATCTATAATCAATATTACATCTGATTATCTAAGTAAGTTTAATTTAAAAGATTACTGTACAAAATAAGAAGAACTAGATTTAATACTAATAATAAGGATCTAGTGCATAGACTATTTACCCCCTAACATTTATAATTTAAAAAAATCATGAAAAAGTTAATTACAGCAATTACATTTATTTTTGCAATCACCCTAAGTACAAATGCCCAACAAGTAAAAACTGTTTCTTTAGAACAGACAAAAGGAGAGTTTACCCAAAAGCAGGTAACATTATCAGAAGGAAGTTACGTTTTTAACATCTCTAATAATAATGTTGGAACCGATGTTGGTTTTGTGCTAGTACCAGCTGATAAAGATGCTGCTAACCCAGAGAATCATATTAAAGAAGCATATGTAACTAAAGTAGTTGCTGAAGGAAAAACAGAAAGTACTAAGACCGTAAACCTAAAAAAAGGAACTTACAATTACTTTTGTCCTCTTAATAAAACACCGCAATATACATTAGTGGTTAAATAGATTTAATGAAATCGCAAAGCTTAAAGAGGGCGTCTGAAAAGTCAAACACCCTCTTTTTTTGTTGTGAATTATTAAATAGGAAGCTTTAATTCAAATACTTAACAATACGCTTTATGGATAAGAAATTCGTATAAGGAGCTTGAATTATTTTGTACTATGTTAAGGCATAAAATTAAAGAATAGCCACTTGTGCTGAATTAAGTCGAAGTATAGCTATTGTTGAATTTTATAATGCAGATATAGTGTAAAAGAAACGAACTATATGCGAAAGTTTTATGCGTTAATCGTATAATAACTGAGTAAGATAAATACTCTTATTTTTTAGCATTAATCCCCTGTTTTAATAATTGCCCGAAATTATACATATCCTCATATGAACAATAAAAAGGTGCCGGAGCAAGTCTAATAACATTAGGTTCACGCCAATCAGTAACTACACCATTTTTCATTAAATAATCGAACAATTTTCTTCCTTCTCCATGTAAAAAAACGGAGAGTTGAGTACCTCGCTCTTCCGGGTTAGATGGTGTAATTATTTCAAAATCGCCGTGTACTTCCTTTGCTATTTCTAATAGAATATACTCTAAATACGAAACAATCAGATTTCTTTTTTTCAATAAACTTTCCATTCCCACCTCATCAAACAATAATAATGATGCTAGATAAGGAGCTAAAGATAAAACTGAAGCATTACTTAATTGCCAAGCATCTGCATTTGGCATAGGTACAAAATCAGGTTTCATAAGAAATCTGGACTTCTTCTCTGTTCCCCACCATCCCTCGAAACGTGTAATATTTTTTAGATTATGAAAACGCTCATGCACAAAACATCCAGAAGCATTTCCTGGTCCACTATTCATATACTTATAACTACACCAAGCCGCAAAATCAACATCCCAATCATGTAATTGTAATGCTATATTTCCTGCAGCATGTGCCAAATCCCATCCTACTAATGCTCCAATATCATGACCGGCTTGGGTAATTTTTTTCATATCAAAAACCTGCCCAGTATAGTAATTTACTCCTCCTATCAATATTAAAGCGCACTCCTCTCCTACTTCCTTAATTGTCGCTAGAATATCTTCCGTTCTAAAATTATGTTCTCCTTTTCTTTTCTTTATTTCTACAATTGCATCTTCTTGCTCATATCCGTGAAATCTAACCTGACTTTGAATCATATATTGATCACTCGGAAATGCTTTCTCTTCACAAATTATCTTATACCTTTTACCCTCTGGCTTATAAAAAGACACCATTAATAAATGAAGATTTACCGTAAGACTATTCATTACTGTAATCTCCGAGGGTTTAGCTCCAACAATTTTACTTAATGGGCCTGCTAAACGTTCGTGATAATCCCACCAAGGTTTCTCAGCATAAAAATGTCCTTCAACTGCCAAGTTAGCCCAATCTTGCATAATCTCATCTACATATTGTTTGCTAGTCTTAGGCTGTAGGCCTAATGAATTACCTGTAAAATAGATTACTTCTTCATTATTTATTTTTGGAAAAAGAAACTGATCTCGATACGATCGTAAAGGATCTTGTTTATCTAATTTTTGAGCAAACTCTTTAGTATTTTCGAATTGCATAAAGTACTTTTCTGTCAAAAATACTGATTAATCTTATTTTAAAGAATCCTTATTAACTATTATCATATTTCTTAGTTCTAAATTGATTAGAACACTTATCAGAAATAACCCAAAAAGATACTTTCTACACATAAAAAATCCGAAACAAAAGCCTAAACAATTCACCTATACTAAAATACCATTCGTCTATACTAAAATACTTCCTAACGAAAGAGATAGGTCGCATACGATTAAAAATATCAACTTTACAATTGCAAAGAAGTTTTTTTTAACATAACTTAATAATCTAAAATAATGCGTTTGACTTTTTTATTAATAGACGATGATGAAATAGAACGATTAAAATTTGCTAGGGTATTACAAAAAAATGGATACTCTCATAATTTAATCGAGGCCAATAATGGGGAGGTAGCAATGCAGTATTTAGAAAATAATGAGCAATTGCCAGATATTATATTTTTAGACCTTAATATGCCTAAAATGAATGGATTGGAATTCTTGAAAATTTTAAAATCAAACCCAAAACTACAATATACCCCAGTAGTTATATTAAGTACCTCTAATAATCATAATGATCTCAAAGAAAGTTATGGTATTGGAGCCGCTGGATACATCGTAAAACCATTGAAATATGAAGATTATGCACGAAAAATAAAGTGTTTGATTGATTATTGGGACGTAAACGAGCTTATAATATGATAAAATAAATTAACTTACTGTATGAAAGGTATTGTATTTACTGAGTTTTTGGAGTTGGTCGAAAATAAATTTGGATTAGCTGTAGTAGATAAAATTATTGAACAATCTTCATTAAAATCCGGTGGTATATATACTGCTGTTGGTACATATGATTTTTCTGAAATGCTAAGCTTACTTAAACATTTAAGTGATCATACTAAAATTAGTATTGATGATTTACTTCTTACATATGCAGAACATTTTTTTAAAGTATTGGCAGATAGCTATCCTGGATTAATTGATAAGTATGAAGATCCAATTGAATTACTAGCATCCATTGAAAACCATATTCATGTAGAAGTGCAAAAAATATATCCCGATGCAGAGCTTCCCACCTTCGAAGTTCTGGAAAAAACATCCAACACCCTGATCATGATATATAAATCAAGTAGAGCAATGTATAACTTTGGATTAGGGTTAATGAATAAAACTTTCGAACATTATGATTGTACAGCCACGATTCTGGTAGAAAAACTAAAAGAGGATGGTACTGAGGTTAAATTTAGTATTTCTAAAAATTAATGAGTAATGATCCAAAAATACTAAAACGTGCTTTACAAAGGGAAAAAGCCGCCAGAAAGCAAGCAGAAGAAATTCTCGAAGGTAAATCCAGAGAGCTATTTAAACTTGCTCAAGAATTAAAACAAGCTAATGCCAAACTTAAAGAAGGATTAACAGAGAAAACAACTGAACTTCAGGGTGTTTTCGGAAACCTTGTTGATGCCTATGTACTCATGGACATTTTTGGAAATGTGGTAAAGATGAATGATGCCGCTAAAGAATTATTCGGATACAATCTTGATTCAGAAAAACTAAATGTTACAGATCTTATATACAAAGAAGATTATGGATATGCTATGAAATCTTTTCATCAGTTAGTAACTCATGGAAAGTTTTCTGATTATCAAGCACGCGTATATACTAAACATAAAGGTATTAGAATAGTACACATTAATGCTAGTATAATTTATAATACAAAGAAAAAACCAATTGCAGCTCAAGGAATTGTTAGAGATATTACCGAAAAATTGAATCAAGAACGAATTTTTCAAGAACAAAAAAATCAATTATCTACCATTGTAGAAAATTCGTCTTTAGGCATCGTTCTTACTCAGTTTGGTAACATTGTACAAACTAACAAGGCTTTCAGAAACCTTTTGGAATATAACGAAGGAGAATTAGAACAGAAAGAAGTTGTAGATATTTCTGTCAAAGACGAATATGCCACATCCGTAACTTTTATGGATCAGTTAAACTCTGGTCAAATAAATAATTTTTCGATAAATAAAAGGTATCTAAAAAAGAATGGAGGTATGTTTTGGGCCAAGACTAGTGTTGCTGCTGTACGAGATCAGGATGATAATATAAAATATCAAGTAGCACTCATAGAAGATATCACCGAGCAACTCGCACTAGAAAAGCAACGAGAAGAATTGGTCAAAAATCTAGAAAAAAGTAATCAAGAACTTAAAGATTATGCACATATTGTTTCTCACGATCTAAAATCTCCTTTACGCAGTATGAATGCCCTCATAACCTGGTTAAAAGAAGATTACAAAGATGTGCTAGATGATGGCGCTCAGGATTCGTTAAACTTATTGCTCAAGAAAGTAGATAAAATGGATCAACTGATCAATGGGATTCTTAAATATTCTAGTATTGACAAAGTAGATCAACTACGTAAAAATATAGATTTAAAAATAGTCGTAACCGATATTATTGATGTTATATATATCCCGGATCATATCACGATTTTTATCAACTCTGATCTCCCTACAATTAGAGGAGATGTATTTCGGTTACAGCAATTATTCCAAAATTTGCTTAGCAATGCCGTAAAATATAATGATAAAGAAAAAGGCATTATCACTATCACTTGTAAACAAACGGGTAAATTCTGGGAATTTGCAATAACGGATAATGGCCCTGGAATACCAAAAAAGTATCACGACAAAATATTTCAAATATTTCAAACATTAGATGACTCCAAAGAATCTACTGGAGTAGGATTATCTATCGTAAAAAAGATAATCGATTTGTACGAAGGTAAAATTTGGGTCGAATCAAAAGAAAAGAAAGGAACATCTTTTTATTTTACATTAAAAGCATAAATACGAATGGAAACTCCGAATCTAACATATATAAAAGAACTGGCTGCAGGGTCTGAAGTTTTTGAACAAAAGATCATTGCTATTCTAAAAAGAGAATTTCCTGAAGAACAAAAAGAATTTCTTAAAAACTATGAATCAAAAGAATATCTAAAGACAGCAGAAAATGTTCATAAACTAAAACACAAGATTGGGATGCTTGGTTTTGAGGAAGGATATCAAACCGCTATAGATTTCGAAGAAGAACTAAAGAAGAAAATTCCCTCAATATATCCGAAATTTATAGTAATTTTAGATACCATTGAAGATTTTTTGAATACTTTATAAAAATATAACGCTTATGAATTGTATTATTATCGATGATGAAGAAACTGCAAGAGCTATTATACATCAACTTTGTAATCAAGTTGATGGACTACAGGTGGTAGAAGAATTTTCTAATGCAATTCAAGCAATGAAGTTTTTAAACCAACAAGAAATAGATCTTATCTTTCTGGATATCCATATGCCCGACTTTACTGGATTTGATTTTATTCAGACCTTAAAAAACCCGCCTAAAATTATATTAACTACTTCCGATAAAAACTTTGCTCTCGAAGCTTTTGAATATGATTGCATTGTAGATTATGTTGTAAAACCTATAACGCTTCCTCGATTCCTTAAAGCCATCCAGAAAGCGGAGAATTTTATAGCTCCTCCAAAAGAAGAACCTAAAGAAGATACCTCTGCTAAATCTTCAGAAGAAAACGATCTCTACGTCAATATCGACCGAAGACTGATTAAAATCGATATCCCTAGTATCTATTTGATTGAAGCCAAAGGAGATTATATTACAGTAAAAACAGAAGGTAAAAATTACACAGTACACTCCACTCTAAAAAAAATAGAAGAAAAACTCCCAGACGATCTTTTTCTAAAAGTTCATCGTTCTTATGTCATTAACATAAAACGTATTATAGATATCGAAGATAATAGTGTTCTTATTGCCAAAGATGTGATTCCGGTAAGTCGCTCTAACCGACCAGAATTAATGAAACGACTTAACTTGCTTTAAAAAAGTCATCGAGGAAATACCTCCTCCGAACAACCATTCATCTAAAGCAAAGTTCCAGCGATCGAATAAGACATCTTTTCACAATCTATATAGACTAGTTTTGAATAACTGAAAAATCTAATCTATATACAAAATGAAAAAAATAACTACTCTTCTTATCCTTTTGATAACTTTAATAACAAATGGACAACAGCCATTTGACTGCGACGAAGGTAATTTTTATCAGGTCATATCGGGTGTTATGAAAGCTTATGATCCTGTTACAGGATCATACTCCAATGCACTACACTCTTATTCTTCGTACAATGCAGGTGGATATAATGTAAAGGACAATTTTTTATATGCAATAAAAAGCAGTGATAAACATTTACTTAGAATTGGTAAAGACATGGTCGTCGATCTTGGAGCTGTTACCCCTTCCGGAACTACAGCTTTTGGAGGAGGATACGCAGCAGATGTTGACGCAGACGGTAACCTCTGGGTATATCAAAACAATACCAAAAATACATTTCATAAAATAACCAACCTACAAGATTATGATGAAACCTCATCTCCCATTTTTGAAGTTATCAATGTAGATATAAAATCTCCTAGCACTTGTGCAGATATTGCTTTTATCAATGGAAATATTTATGGAGGTAGTAGAGGAAAATTATATAAATGGGATCTTTCTTCAGGAACACCTGTTTTTTCTTATAAAACTGTAAGTGGACTTCCTAGCAGCACTTTTGGTGCAGCTTATGCAGATATAAATAATCGGTTATATTTTTCTGATAATAATGGAGGGTTGTACCTAATCAATGATTATGACAGTGATACTCCAACAGCTACATTACTAAACCTCACAGAAACTACCAATTCTAACGATGGGTTTAAATGTGCTAGTGGTATCTCCCCATTGGATAAAGATCAGGATGGTATTTTGGATTCTATGGATAATGATGCTGATGGTGATGGCATACTAAATACTATAGAGTGTAATGGAACAGACCCATATGGGGATGATGATGATGATGACCTGTATAATTATCTGGATAATGATGTAAGTGGTAATGGAGATAATGTAGTACAAGATGCATATGACAGGGATGGCGACGGTATGCCTGATTTCTTGGATATAGATGCTGATAATGATGGAATTTATGATATTGAAGAAGCAGGACAGGGAGATAAGGACACCAATGGTGATGGAATACACAATGGATCAGATATTAATTTCGCAGATACTGATGCAGATGGAATAGCAGACATTTTTGATGAGGATCAAATGGGAAATATATTTATTCCTACAGACACCGATAATGATACTATATATGATTGTTATGACATTGACTCTGATAATGATGGTATTGTAGACATTATAGAAGGGCAATTACATACTGCATTCGTCGGATTGTCCAATATTGACGAAGATAATGACGGATTAGACGACGCTTTTGATACTGATTATAATGGAACAACAAATGGAACAATCGATACTGATAGTGACGGAAAGTATGATTATTTAGACATCGATTCTGATAATAATGGAGTCTTGGATAGTACAGTAGCATATGATAGTGATGGAGATGGTATAGCAGAAACCACAGCATCAGGAATCGATACTGATAATGATGGGTTAGATGACAGCTATGACTTAAGAAAAAGTAGTTTTGCCCCAGAAAACGGAGGGCAAACACCAACTAGTTTTCCTATACCAGAAATCTGTGACAGATACAATTACCTTGGTGATTTTTCATCCGATGGTAAACCTTTATATTTAGAGGGTCAGGATATTGTTACCCAAGAAACTATTGATTTAATTAATAATGCCCTACCAGAAGGGTATCCCGTACCAGACTTTAACCCGCATTATATTTCATCAGGATATGATACCGATGTGGTAGTACAGGAAAATGCAGATATCTGGGTAACTTTTGTAGGAGAAGGCGCAGGATATAAAAACACTTTAGGATTCTATACCTATGATATCAACAATCCTTCACCATCTATGCCTGTACCAGAAGAAATCACTATTATCTTTCCTAATGTATCGGCTATAGGGAGTGGTGGAAGTTTAGAAATTGGTGATAAAGTAAAAATAGGTAGCTTTCCTCCTAATACAGGGATTGGATGGGTATTACTCGCCAATGCCTGGTCAGATGGATGTATCGATACCGGACATTGGCAATTACATTCTAATCCAGATTATAACCCAGAGAGTGATACTTCATTAAGATATCACAATGTACTGTTATCTGATCCAGATAATGAAAGAATTATATTAGGTTTTGAAGATATCAGAAGAGATTATGCTTCTTGCGATCAGGATTTTAACGATGCTCTATTTTATATTACTGCTAGTCCGTATACCGCAATTAGTACTGATAATTATGCCGACGTGAATAGTGCAACAGATGTTACTTCTGCCAATGATGGTGGGTTGGAAAGTAATGGAGATTTGGCAAGTTTAATTGCAAAACGAAACTTTAACCGAACCAAGGCTCATACTATTTTTAATTCTAAAAAAGTACAAGCCAAATTTCAGCCAGGTAAAAAATCATATAAATCCAGTACCAATGAAGATCTAAGTATCTACTTCCCAGAAACAGGAATGTTTGGTACCGAAACCACTTATGTATCAAGTCCAGAAGACTTAATAGGAATCACTAATGCAAATGCTGTATTTTCTGTAGACTATTATCAATCAGAAAACAGAGTGGCTGCAGCATTAGCAACCTCAACAACTGGATCGATCTATGATCATTCCAAAACCATCTGTGATCGGTTAAACAATTCTAAATTACTAGATGTAAGAACAGTTGATATTAGAAATCATACCATTGTTAGTACCAAAATAGAAAGAGCCACAAAAGAAATCGAATATGCATTGACCTTTTCTATCAAAAAAGGAATATCTGAAAATGAGATTTATAGCCTTTGGAATATAGATAATTATCCAGAAGGAGACTATATTAATTTCCAAGTATGGGGTGGTTCTGTTTCTCAGGTTGCTAATCTGGCAAATCACATTCTTGATACCTTTTTATCTGATAAACCATTGAGAAGTCATAAGGTAGATCAAAAAATTCCTACAGTATTTGTAGAACAAGGATTCTATGCAGATGGAAAACTCACATTGAATATTGTAAACAAATCAGGATCTAACTGGATTAATTTTAATGGAAATATTAGAAAAACAGAACAATCTGCCGAAGAAGCAATGACAAATACTATCAATCTATCAGGCAGCTACAGAGAACAGATTACAATCGAAACAGGATATTTATTTGATATAGGATTTTCTTTGGCAGGCGAGTTATCTCCACAATTAGACGCCTTATATCTGGCAGATGGTCCTTGGGGTATCGATTATTTAGAGCAAGGAGTTGTAATAGAGAATTTTGAAATATCAGAACAAGATCAGAATACAACCACAGAAAACTATCATATCGAAAGAAATATAAAGCTAGAAGGTGAAGTAAAAGAAACATTGAACATCTTCAGGAACATTCTTGCAGGTGACCTAACACTAAATGTATCTGCTTACGACGCTTTACAATTCGAAATGACAACAGACACTAATGTAGAGGTAATAATCGTTACTAAAGATCTTACAGATTGGAATGACAGATTACGATATACAATACCTGCCAATGAAGAACAAACGATATATTCGATTTCGCTATCAGATTTCACGAATGGAATCAATGCCTCAAAAGAAATTATTGATGTTCGCAGTATTGTATTTTCTGTACAAGGAGACTATAACACATTCATACCGTTTAGCATTGAGATTTCTAATCTTACTTTTAGTAATACGACAACTTTAGATATCCAAACGTATGAACCAATGATGCACCATACTACACATACTACAGTAAAAAATTATCCTAATCCATTTAGCGATACAACCACAATTACATTACCTACAACCAATACAGTAGAAGTAGAAATTAAGGTAATAGATATGCTAGGTAGGGTTGTAAGAAATGAGATTAAAACTATTAATGCAATCAATAACACTATAGATTTTGGTGCTAAAAATATGAAACAAGGAGTATATAAATATATAATCAAAGATCAGGATAAAAACTATTACGGAAGTTTTATGCTATACCAGTTCTGATTTAAATTTACTCATAAGAAAAGTAGTAGATTTTTGAATTAGATGATAAAGAAAATTCAAGCATAGCAGGGCTACGATTGTATTTTATTTTGAAATATTAGGCAAAAAGATGCAGTTTTATTGAATAAATTTAAGTTGGAAATGGTATTACAATGAGCTAGATTTTAGTTTCAGGTTTGGGTAAGTAGCAGGATATATAAATTTTATCCTGCTACTTTTTTTACTATCAAAGTTTCGTGAAATCAAAAATTGCATTTTATACATTCATATGCACATTTCATACAGTAAAAGATACCATTCATACAATTGAACAAGCTGGTTTTTTTTAAAAAAACGTTCTTTGTTTTAAACTAAAATTAATTACACATGAAACTAAATTTAATGATTAAAATTTTTGTGCTTTTTTTAAACCTAGCCTATATACAAGCACAAAATTTGTCGAGTAATGACACTCAGGCACCAACAGCACCACAATGGTTATCCGTAGAACGTTTACACAACACTTATGTCCGCCTATATTGGGAATTCTCCGCAGATAATATAGCAGTACACACTTATGAAGTATATGATGGAGATACTTTGATTACATCGATACCCTATGAAAGAGGCAGAACAAGCTTTCTTTATCAAACTATTGAAGGACTTTCTCCCGGTACAAAATATCAATTTAATATCAGAGCAAGAGACGAAGCTGGCAACCTATCTGAACCAAGTAATACAGTATCCGTAAAAACGCACAATCATGATTATTATCTCCCTATTGTAGATATTTCTGACACATATATTAGTCGTATCCAATTAGGTGATATCGATAAAAAATCTGGTGTTAATGATCAGGGTAACGGATTTGCATATAGTGACTTTACCGAAACAGAAAGTACAACATTAGCTAAAAATGTACTACACTCCATTAATATAACCCCAGAAAATAAATCCGGAGTAGATATATACTATGAGATGTATTTGGATGGTCAAGTGTATTTAACCACATCAGTATATCATGGAGAAGACAATGATCCAACCACCATTTATTTTAATATACCTCCAGAAACCAGTAACGGAACTACCAGACTTCGCGTAATAATGAGATCTAATGAAACCAATGAATATCTAGAAATAGAAGACTATACTATACATGTAACTGATGGTGTTATAGAAGAAGACACTCAGGCACCAACAGCACCACAATGGTTATCAGTAGAACGTTTACATAACACTTATGCCCGCCTATATTGGGAATTCTCCGCAGATAATATAGCAGTACACACTTATGAAGTATATGATGGAGATACTTTGATTACATCGATACCCTATGAAAGAGGCAGAACAAGCTTTCTTTATCAAACTATTGAAGGACTTTCTCCCGGTACAAAATATCAATTTAATATCAGAGCAAGAGACGAAGCTGGCAACCTATCTGAACCAAGTAATACAGTATCCGTAAAAACGCACAATCATGATTATTATCTCCCTATTGTAGATATTTCTGACACATATATTAGTCGTATCCAATTAGGTGATATCGATAAAAAATCTGGTGTTAATGATCAGGGTAACGGATTTGCATATAGTGACTTTACCGAAACAGAAAGTACAACATTAGCTAAAAATGTACTACACTCCATTAGTATAACCCCAGAAAATAAATCCGGAGTAGATATATACTATGAGATGTATTTGGATGGTCAAGTGTATTTAACCACATCAGTATATCATGGAGAAGACAATGATCCAACCACCATTTATTTTAATATACCTCCAGAAACCAGTAACGGAACTACCAGACTTCGCGTAATAATGAGATCTAATGAAACCAATGAATATCTAGAAATAGAAGACTATACTATACATGTAACTGATGGTGTTATAGAAGAAGACACTCAGGCACCAACAGCACCACAATGGTTATCAGTAGAACGTTTACATAACACTTATGTCCGCCTATATTGGGAATTCTCCGCAGATAATATAGCAGTACACACTTATGAAGTATATGATGGAGATACTTTGATTACATCGATACCCTATGAAAGAGGCAGAACAAGCTTTCTTTATCAAACTATTGAAGGACTTTCTCCCGGTACAAAATATCAATTTAATATCAGAGCAAGAGACGAAGCTGGCAACCTATCTGAACCAAGTAATACAGTATTCGTAAAAACGCACAATCATGATTATTATCTCCCTATTGTAGATATTTCTGACACATATATTAGTCGTATTCAATTAGGTGATATCGATAAAAAATCTGGTGTTAATGATCAGGGTAACGGATTTGCATATAGTGACTTTACCAAAACAGAAAGTACAACATTAGCTAAAAATGTACTACACTCCATTAGTATAACCCCAGAAAATAAATCCGGAGTAGATATATACTATGAGATGTATTTGGATGGTCAAGTGTATTTAACCACATTAGTATATCATGGAGAAGACAATGATCCAACCTCCATTTATTTTAATATACCTCCAGAAACCAGTAACGGAACTACCAGACTTCGCGTAATAATGAGATCTAATGAAACTAATGCATATCTAGAAATAGAAGACTATACTGTACATGTAACTGCAGATCCTCTTCCAACCTGTGATGATGGAATTCAGAATGGAGATGAAACCGGTGTAGATTGTGGTGGTAACGATTGTGTACCTTGTATAAATGATGGTACTGTAGTCTATGTAGATATGGAAGATGAGATAACGAACTCTATAAGCACTTGGAATCCGTTCAGAATAGAAGTAGGAGATGAAAAATATTTTGCTCCTTGGTTCTCTGGAAACACACTAAGGTTTGTAACGTATGGAAAAGATTTGATTTGCGAAGGAACAACGAGTAATGTAAGCCTTATTGGAGAAGATGTTCTGGTTGATGCTTCCAGTAATTTTGTAGCTAATACTTATAGTCATGTAGTAAGCTCTTCTAATTATACGAATTGGAACGGCAAATCTGGTTACATTGGTTTTACTTTTATGATTAGTGGTGAGACTCATTATGGTTGGTTTTATGTAACTGTTGCTAATGATGGATTATCATATACGATAAAAGATTATGCATATAATACCGCTGCTGGACAAGGTTTGGTAACTAAGCGAAATAATGCTAAATCTAATGATGTCGATGGATATAAAAAAGCGATTATTTATCCTAATCCGTTTACAAGTAAGGCAACTATTGATGTTAGTGGACTGAGTAATGAGAGTTTCACGATGACGATTTATAATGTTCTTGGAAAAATGATGTATCAAAAAGTATATTCTAAAAATACAAAGCAAATTGTACTTGATGAAAATCGAATAAACCAAGTAGGAAACTACTATATTAAAATTACTTCAAATAATACTTCTGAATATCATTCAGTGATTAAGAGGTAACTTTTTTGCATACTTAATACCAATAAAAGGCTCGTATTGATTTAATTAATACGGGCTTTTTTTTATTGGTATTCAGAGATCATACCAGTTGTTGTCTGAATTTACTGGAAAAGAAAATACAGATTTTTTTGTTTCAATGAAGAAGAAAAATTAAGCATAGCTGGGCTACGGTTTATTTTTATGCTGAAATTGAGGCACAAAAAAGAACATTTTATTACGGTAAATTCAAATGACAAAAGGTATTAAATTCCACCATGTGGATTAAAAATCGGTTGTCGCAGAAAATACCATTTCCATAAGAAACCAAATTCCGTAAACCGAAATCCTGAAGCTGTAGCAGAAGCAATATTACTATACTTACCATACAAGGTGAGTATGAATCGATCCGAAATTTGATATCCCATCTTCCCTTCTATTCTAAAGGTTGTAGATCCGGGATCATTTTCTATAAATTGATATCCGGCAGCCCCATTTGCACCATAAAACCACTTACTATCTTGATTACTGGTCATATCTGCAAAAATCTCTACTACATTAAATTTTTCTGGACTAAAATAAATAGTAGGGACTTGATTCCTAAATGTTATGTATTGATAATTCACTCCTGTTTTTACAGCAGGTCTGCGAGATATTGTATAGTATAATGAGGTAAAGAATAGGTTTCTATCATTCGAGTCTGTTTGCGATGTATACATATATTGAGTATACCATCCTAGATTAATATTAGTACTAAGATTATAATTCAAAAAATAGTTATTCATTACAATTTCTCGATCAATAAGGTCGGCATTAAAATTCTGAAGCTCTCTTTGGTATCCAATAGCTAAGTTTTGCAACTTATAAGGTTTCGTTTTTATTTTTAGTTCTCCTGTCCATTGTGTATAATCATTCGTAAAAGCATTAGACTTACTGATACCTCCTTTTGCTTCTACCAATAAGTTGTTGTATAACTTATACGAGAACCGTACTCCTACCTCATTAGAAGAAGCTTCATTTTTGGTAACCCTATTTTTTGTGTTTCTATATGTATACTCCAATTTCGTTCTAAATCTTGAAGAAAATGGAATCTCCGTACCCAGTGAAATATTTATTGCTTCATTATCCCCATTATCAAAAGTAAATGCAGTTTTCTGTTCCAGAAAAGGAGTATGTGATTGTTTTAAAACCTTAATTAAACTCTCAGCATCAGGTTGGCCTGGATAAAAATGTAAAGTTTTAAAAGCATATTCATACGCCTTCATATCATTTCCTACGGCTCGATATCCATTCGCAATTCCTAAATTCCCGTCAAAAGAAGAAGTATCCTTTGCTAATATTTGCTCATATATTTTAATACTTTTTTTAAAATCACTGGTATGCATCCCACTTGCAGCAGATAGCGCCAATATTCTGGTATTACCCGGAAATTGCACTTTTAGTTTTTCTATTACCTCCCTCGCATTAGCAAACTCTCGATTCCATAACAATGCTTGTACATATCGCTCTTTTGTAGCTAGATATAAGGTTGTATCCTCTTTATTATTTTCAATTTTTGTAACCGCATTCGTTGCAATCTCTAATGCCATAGGATCTTTATGCCTTTTATGAAAAATAAGAGCCATACCATTCATCGCACGTATGCTATCCTTAAAATTGGTAGCCATTTCTGTATACACTTTAGTAGCATTATCTAAATTCTTGGTCAATAGATAAATATTCGCTCGATTTAGTTGAGTATCTCTATCATTAGGAAAATCAACAAGGTTTTGATCAAGGAGATCCAATGCCTTTTCATATCCTTTGGATTGCACCAATTGATTAGCATATCCTAACCGGATATATTTTCTAGAAACAAGGGCATTAGGATTATCTACGTGAATTCTCAATGCTTTTGTTACCTCATCTAATGCTTCTTCATATTTCTTGAGATTAGAAAGTGTATTAGCATATCCTAAAACCGCAGCAAAACTAGTCGCATCTTCACCTATTAATTTTTTATAATAAGGCAATGCCTCGGCAAACTGTTTATCCCACAGCAAGGATTCCGCATAATTAAGTTTGATCTCAAAATCATTCGGGTATTCTTTCTGCAAATTGGTAAAAATTGAAATAGCTTTCCCAGAATCTCCAGAAAGGCCCACAGCCCTTCCATAACATAACCTAGCTGTTTTATTATCAGGATATTTTTCCAAAACAGTAAAGAAAAATGCCTCTGCCCGTTTATAATCCCCAGATTCTAGATAGTCAAACCCTTGTTGCATATCCTGAGAAAAAGATACAATACCAATTAATAAAAGTAGAATGCAGAACAATTTTCGAAGCATACAGTAATGAGAATTTACTATAACAAGTTAAGCATATCTTTTCATTTCCACATAGCCATTCATCGTTTTTAATTACTAATATTTCCCCATTTACCTACAGGAATTTGCAACTCATCGAAAACGGAAGCATATCATAAGGTACATCTCTCATCTTTGTAATGTTACAAATCTATAAAACAAACCATTATGGCACTCCAAATCACTAATAATCAAGGATATTTTAAAATAGAAGGATCCATCATTTTCGAAAACATTGAAAAACTCACGATATATTTCGAAAGACTCTTACAGGAATATGATGAAATTATTATATCACTAAATAATGTCGTAAAAATTGACCCATACGGAGTATTTCTATTAAAAAAAATTTACAAGAATGCATTGCTTACCAATAAGGTTTTCTGCCTTATAGGAAAAGAAAACGACATAGTAAATAAAGCATTCGGAGAAAACAGTAAAGTGATATGGTATAACTGTTTCTAAACGAAAATACTCGATACAGAGCTATCGAAATAATGGAGATAAGACCGCTTCGCTATAGGACTCACGAAACAAGGCAAAAGAATTGAATTTATATACAAAACACCAGATAAAGCTTTATGTAAACTCTATTAACACCCCCTAAAATAAAATTGATATGGCATTTCAGATTAAAGACAACAACGGAATCTATGAACTGAACGGAAATATAGTCTTCGAAAACATTTATTCTTTAAAGAATTATTTAGAACAACTCTTAGCAATTTCTGATAAAGTTATTTTATCAGTTGATAATGTTCAAAAAATTGATCATCAAGCTGTTTCTATTCTCACTGAGATTCATAGAAATGCGATGGAATTAAACAAAATCTTTTGGATCATCGGTAAAGGAAATAAAATTGCCAAAAAAGCATTCGGAAAAAACAGTTACATATTGCGTAATGATTTTCTTTAAATAATAACAAACCCAAAATACAAATAGTATGGAATTAGAAATTACAAATAAGCAAGGTACCTTCGAGATTATTGGAAATTTTACCGGAAAAAATACTCAAAAAGTAAAAGAACAATTTAACTACTTATTGGATCACTATGAAGAAGTAATACTATCCCTAAAAAAAGTGACCAATATAGATAAAAAAGCCACCCGAGTATTACAAGAAATATATGATAAAGCAACACGAAGAAGTAAAATCCTTTTTGTATTAGGTAAGGATAATGAACAAGTTTCCTCTATGCTACAACAAACACAAACTACTCACATTTTTAGAAATGACTATTAGTACTACATTACAGAAACTTACGACTGAACAGAAATTTATGATCAGTGCATTATTTGTAAACGGTGGGAATTACCTATACAATCTTGCATTGGGAAGAATCCTAGGGCCAGAACAATTTGCAGATGCAGCAATATTGATCACTTTTCTGTTAGTACTCTCTTTTGTAGCGATGACTTTTCAGTTAGCCACTGCCAAATTTTCTGTCATTTTCGAAAATACAGTTTTTACCAGCTTTATTCATATTGTCTATAAGTATGCAAGTATTATAGGTATCGTACTGGGTGCAGCTATTATTATTTTTTCTAAAGAATTACAACTTATTTTTAATACCCAATCCCATTATATGTTTACACTTTTTGGAGTTGGGGTACCCATATATTTCTTAATGAGTGTGCAGAGAGGTATCCTACAGGGAAGCAAAAAGTTTGATAAACTTGCCACAACCTACCAACGCGAAATGATTAGCAGATTGGTAATCACATTAGCTTTTCTAGCATTTATAAACATACAATCTTCCCTATTAATCGCTATAGGTATAAGTTGTTCATTTATACTTGGAATACTTCCATCTCCTTTTAAAAATATGGATTTCCGTAAGAAGTATACCTTAGACACAATGCATACAAGGCAAATTCAAAAATTCTTTCTATTAACGGCCTTTTATGAACTAACCCAAATAATTATTAATAACAGTGACATCCTGCTCGTAAAACATTATTTCGATGGATATGAAGCAGGCCTATACGCCTCTCTGGCGCTCATAGGACGAGTAGTATACTTTGTTGCCTGGATGTTCGTAATGTTATTACTTCCTAAAGTAGTACAATTACACAAAGACGGAAAAAACACCACCGGTATTTTATCTAAATATATTGGATACATTGGTATACTTGCAGTGACAATTACTCTGGGATGTTACCTTTTCCCCGAATTCGTAATTAAAATTATGTTCGGTACATCCTATATGAGCATTGCCCCTTTATTATGGAAATATGCACTAGCTACCTCCTTATTTGCAATCTCTAACATCTTCGCTTACTACTTCTTATCATTAGATAGATACATTCCCGTGATACTATCCGGTATATTAGGAATTGCTCAGATCGCTTTAATAGCTTTTTTTCACAATAGTTTAACCCAAGTAGTACATGTACAAATACTAGCTATGATACTATTACTAATAGTGCAATTGATATACTTCTTCTTTCGATCTAAGAAATAAAATACCTACAGAATTAGCATACAACCCACACTGGGCACTAAAACATGTGCCATTTTATTACGATATCTAAGACATATTTAACCCTACTTTGCCTAATTAATATCTTCTTTCAAATCAAGGAAATTTAAAATCTCCCTTTGAAAACGACATAACGAGAGTTGTGGACGAAGAGAAATAGAATGGAAAAAGGATATAATGTCAATTTAACTATAATAGAGAGTTCATTATTAGGGCGTTCGAGCGGGCTATCCGTTACAATTCCTCGCACTTCGTTCCTCAGGCTGTGGGATTTTCACTACTATCCCTAACGCAAAAAGAGATAATACCGGTTCCTATATAAAATTACAGAAACCCAAATTGAATCGTTTTTTAGTTCACGTGAAAAAAAAATAAAGATAACACCTGTTCTAGCTAAATCGAAGTACAACTATCGTTACATTTTATCTCGAAACATATACGAAAAAGAAACAATTTTAGTCGGTAATTTCATTTAAAAAACGGTACAAAGAAGCAAAATACCTTAATTAAAAAAAAGGGGAAAAATCACCTTAAAAAGACACCTATATATAATAAACAAACACATACTTTTGACACATCAATATATAATATTCTAAACCTATTAACATGAAAAAAACATTTTTAAAACCTATCTACCTTCTAGTAATGCTTATACTAGTAGCATGTTCCAAAGAAGAAAACAATATCCCAGATACCTCTTCAGAAATAGACATTCCGGAAGTAATAAATGGACGATTAGTCTTTTCTAGTATAGAACAAATGGAAAAATTAATTTCCGACAAAGCCCTACTGAGCACATTAGAAATAGAACTTCGTAAAGAAGGCTTTACACCACTAAAAAATCAATCAAAAATAGAAAATCAAGCCTATCCAGATGAAGTTTTAAATTTCTATAACCTAGATGGAGAACTACAAACCGGAGAAGACATTATAATACTCCAGGGAATGACGCAATATATAATTAAAGACAATAATGAAACACTGTTCCTAAAAGTAAAATCTGATTTAGAAAAAGGAATCGAACCAAAACACAAAGGTCTTATTACACATCAAATTGAAAACATAATACCCCTTGAGGAAAATCAAAATTCAGACAAATGGCTAGATGCCAGATATCAATATAGATTTACCAATTCTGGTGGAGGTAATTATAAATATGTATTCGAAGCCTATCTCAATACATTTTATTTTTGGGGAACCGTAAGTATATATACAGGAGTAAGAGTCAAACTAGAGTGGTTACATGGCAACACCTGGAAACCAGCCGCAGACACTGTTTATAAGAGGATTTCTAATTTAACCATAAAAGTGACTCCTAATTTCGGAGGAGCTCAAGTTAAAAGTGTCTCTTTTATTTCCCAAACCAACAACCAAAACCTAGATGTTACAGGCCCTCCAAACCTCAACTCATTAATAGGTTCGCAAAATTATCATCTCCAAATTTCCGGTGACTTCTATGCAGAAATTAATGACCCTAGACATTCCTATGGGTTTCCTTGGGGAACTCACTGTACCTGGGATGTTTCTATATTTATATAAATCAGTAATTTTGGAGTAATACGATTTACGCATAAAACTTTCGCATATAATTCGTTTCTTTTGCACTATATCTGCATTATAAATTCAACAATAGCTATACTTCGACGTAGCTCAGCACAAGTAGCTATTGTTGAATTTTATGCCTTAATCTAGTACAAAATAATTCAAACTCGTTATAAGAATTTCTTATCCATAAATCGTATAAGTTAACCAAGTATATTGTCAAAAAAGACATTTTACTTTCAAGACACCCATTAATTAGTTAACCCATCTATAAAAGATTAAGAATCATTCATAAACAAAAAGATCAGTTGTACACCATAAGACCTTTCATTAATCTGAAAGGTCTTTTTATTTCTATACATATTAATACTGCACTCTCAAGCAATGAATGATACGAGACTGTTCATTAAAATAACTCTGAACAGAAAACCATTCACTCCGAATAGAAAACCATTCACTCCGAACAGAAAACTATTCACTCCGAACAGGAAATCATTCACTCCGAACAGGAAATCATTCACTCCGAATAGAAAACCATTCACTCCGAACAGAAAACTATTCACTCCGAATAGAAAACCATTCACTCCGAATAGAAAACCATTCACTCCAAATAGAAAACCATTCACTCCGAATAGAAAACTATTCACTCCGAATAGAAAACCATTCACTCCGAATAGAAAACCATTCACTCCAAATAGAAAACCATTCAC
>CANMKK010000022.1 GCA_947498455.1 uncultured Aquimarina sp. | reverse complement strand
CCCATAAGGGACTTGCACCCTCTAGATGAATTAATTACATTCGTAATTAAAAGATGCCCATGCTGGGCACACACAATGTATAAGAAAACATAGGGATTTTGGGCATAATCTAAAGGTCTGTGTTTATTTGCAAAGTCGCTAAATATAAAATTTGGCGTTTATGAGAAAAAAGATAAAAGCAAAATATTTATATTTGGCTTAGCACCAATCCGAAACGTATCGCTTATCACCTGCCCTACGTTTCTTATACGAGACGTTCTAAGCCATTGAACCAAAATAATGTATAAATTTGACAAACTCTTAAAAACAAAAATCTATGGGCATCATTGCCAAACTATATGCTGACGGACAAGTATTTAATGTACTCCAATGCGAACATGGATTTAAACAACCATGTGATAGTACTGGGAGACCTACTTCAAGAACTTTTCATGTTGGATTAACAGCCGTAATCGAATCTACAAAAGACACTTACTTTTTTGAAAAAGCAATTCATCCAACACAGCAGATATCGGAAGTGATTCTAGAATATACAGATAGTTTATCAGTAGGTCGAACAAGAAAAACCAGATTTCTTGATTGTCATGTAACAGTAAACAAAACCGATTTTACAGCAACGGGCTCACAACCTCCTATCGAAACTCTATTGATTACTGCTGCTGCCATAGAGGACACACATTCACAAGGGAAATATACAACTCCTAGACAAATAACACCTTTTCTTAGTGATCAAATAGAACCAACCGTTATAGAAGAAGAAAAAGAACCAATAAAAGTAACTAATGTAGATGGACCATTTGACGAAAATGGAAATGAAGTAAAATATATTAGTCCAAAACATGAGTACTATTATCATGCAACTTTAAAAAACTATGAAGAAGGTGATGATCTAAGTAATATTCAATGGTCTGTAACTTATGATAGTGATAGTATTAGTAAAAAACAAAATATAAAAACTGGAGGTACTTATGAAGATGGAGTACTTAAAACAACTATTAAAATAAGTAAAGGCAAACAGACAGCTACTATCTATGCTCATATTGGAAATCCAAATACTAACATTTCTTCTGTAGTTACATATAAACAGGTAATCACCTTTTTTATTGGCGGTGCTGGTGATAAAGAGCCTTTCTATGGATCTGGAGCAACAAAAATTATGGAAGGTGTTGAGTCAAATTTTAATATTAATATAAATTTTTCACAATACAAATCTAAATATTTAGGTTATAATGAAATTAAAGGGGAAGATAATATCAAAAATAACGTATTGAATCTACTCCCTAATAAAGATGGAATAGAGATAAATATTGTTGGTCATAGCTTGGGTGGATGGAATGGAGCACATCTATCTGATATTTTAACCAAAAAAGGATATACAATTAACACATTGATTACTTTAGATCCTGTTGGAGAAGGTGGAGGTGTTACAACCATTTCTGATATACATCTTTTATTTCCATCGCCAAAAGCCAATTTTTGGATTAATATACATACGGATCCAGAAAATTATAGAGCGGATGATTTAATCGCAGATCTTGGAGGGCAATGGATTCCTAGAAAAAATAAATCACACGTGATGCATACCACAAAATTCAGTCACGGTGATGCAGAAGATATGTTTAATGAAATATTAGCGAAAAAAACAATTTCTGCATCCAGTTTATTATCATCATCTATTCACAAATTTTTAGAAAAGTAATTATGAAAAGATCATTGATATTTTTAGTTATTATTACAATCAATTTTTCCTTAATTTCTTGTTTTAGAGATAACAATATTCCCAAAGCTAATCTTGAATTTATTGAATTTAAAAAATCTAATATTAAAAGTGATGTAATAGATATTTATCAAATTAAATTCTTATCGGATTTAGAAATAAGTAATTCAGTTTTTGAACACAGAGGTTTTCCTCATCTGATGTGCCTACTAACGAATGAAAAAGATTTTGGAATAAAAGACATTGATAATGCTGAGATTAGGTTAATAGGTTATATTAAAAGTAAAGGCATTTATAAGAATCTTGATAATGCTGTAAATAACAAGATTTTGAATAAAACTAAAAAATTTGAATACGAAATTGAAATTTTATTCTATAATCATACTGAATCTGATAATAAGTATTCTTCAAAAAATGATATAGAGAAAAATCTTTTGAATTTATCTTGTGTTACCTGTAAATTGGAAAAAAGATATTATTTAAATACTAGCAAACCGTATTTATCAAACCCGATGTGTATCCCTACAGAGAATATAATAAAAGTTATAAAAGATTAAAAAACGACTTAGAGTCGAGTAAATGGGTAAAGGTCTTAGATCGCCACTACATCTCTCACAGTGCTACTAAATTGAAGCCGAATCAAACCCCACCGTTTTCTCATGATAAAACGATAATCAACTCTCAATAGCTGCTGAGAACGATGTATTAAGCTTTATATGGTTAACAAAAATTAAAATGAAATGAAACAACTAATTTTATTTATTATACTATTATATAGTTGTAAACCTTCACAAGAATTTTATGATGGTTATGTGTATTACGATAAAAAACCTGTTGGTAATGTAATGGTTAAAGAGAACAGAATTGATAAGAATATAAATACTAAAACAGATTCTACAGGATATTTTATATTGCCTAAAAATTCAAATTCTTTATCTGATTTAGTATTTATTAAAGATGGGGTTAATATTGATACAGTAAAAACTGTTTGGACACAACACGGCGAAAAAATAAAATATACCTTTTTAAATAAAAAAAAAGACACATTGTTTTAGTTCCCTTAAAATAATGGAATAATAAACAACATTTTGTAATCGAATAGATGGTTCTATCCATAATTGAGGAGAGTGCACCTCTCACAGTTCTGCTGAGCTCACCGAAGTACCACCTGCCCTTTCGATAAACTCAGGATAAACCAAATTCTCAACGCTCAATAGCTTCTGAGAAAGATGTTCTGGGCCTAATTTAGTTAACAAAAATAGAAGTAAAATGAAATTTAAAATAGTAATCACTCTGATAACCCTATGTTTATTGAGTTGTAAAACCTATTACTTTTCTCCATACATTAAAGGAGAAATAAAAAGTAGCAATAAAGCTTTAGATAATGTAGAGATTCACTTTCTTAATGAGAATACTATATATTATAGCAATGACGAAGGTATTTTTGAAATACCTCCTATAAAAAAAAACAAAATGTTCGGAACACCAAATATGAGGGAAGCAAGAGCATTTAATTCATCATTATTACTATTCCAAAAACAAGGATTTCTTAATGATACTATTGATATAAGAGAATATGAGTTTGATAAAAGTATATTTTCTTGTGATACAATAATCTTAAAAACAATTAATCTAAAAAAAATAATCAATAAACATTTTGTAATCGAGTAGGAAAAGAGAAAATTTAACCCTAAACTACTTACAATACTATAGATTGCAAGAGCACACCTTACATAACTCCGCTGAGTTGAGGGGTTATTAACAACTATCTAGTTTGACTTACCTTACTGCATAAGTCACTCTCCCACACCCTATTTGTCGCTCACTTTACTTACAGACACGATTCCTCATATAAGGGCTACCCACTTCGGGGCATTCTATTAAATGAACTATATTTACTATTCAAGGCACATACATATTTGAATTTTAAATCAGTAACATTTGTTATATTTAATGTTATCGGTCATTTAGAAAACATCCATGAAAATAAAACCATTCAAACTCGAAAGGTATTACACCTTGCACGAACATACTGCAAAATATTCGTTGTGCAATTCTGATTGTGAAGCAATGACAATTGCCGACTTGCTTGCTTTAGAAAAGGGGGTTAAAAAAGCAATTACGCATTATACGGGATGTCTTGATTTGATACCAAACCATTGGCAATTATAAAGATTAAAAATGAAATTTATATCTATAATACTCCTAATCATTACTGCATCTTGTTCTACTAATAGAAATGATGTAACCATTTTGAATTTTGAAAAGGATCTCATTCCAGAGGGTATTGCAATTCACCACGTATCAATCTTAGTATCGTATAGCTGAACAAAAAAATTACAAATTAGAATGTCAAATTATATCGTGGTTCATGAAATAAATCAAAAAAAAAGACAAAAACTGTGGTAACATTTAGGCTAGTTATTACATTAACTTATAGAGGATGTATCAAATCGAATATCATAATTATGATATTTTGACTATAATTATTCCTTTTTTATTATAATATAAAAATCTAAACCATAATAATATACCAATTAGATACCCCTAGAATTACTATATATTAAAGACAATTTTAAATTTAAACTTAACAAACAGAATTTATGAAAAAGCAACTACTTTACAGTTTTATCGCATTATTTATTAGTGTAACCTCCTATTCTCAAAGTGTAAAAATCACTTCAATGATCGAAGCAGATTGCCCTATTGGAGAAACAGCACTGAGACTAATAGAATTATACGTTGATGGAACCGTGGATGTGACCAATCTAAAAATACAATTCCAACAATCAGCAAATGACTTTTGGGTTATCAATAATACCATTGGTATTGGAGAGTACACGGATACGTTCTTATATGTAGTGAATGATACTGATGTCTTTGATACTGAATTTCCAGGAATTCGAACAGCTCTAAATACTACCACAGGTACTATCATATCCAATGTAGAAGGTGGTGATAAAGTAAGACTTGTAGATACTTCGAATGGAGATGCTGTTATCGATATTTTTGGTATCGATGGGCAAAATGGAGAAAATACATCTTGGAATTTTTCTAATTCGTACGTAAAAAGAAATAATGGAAGTGGTCCTAACACTACTTTTACAGAATCAGAATGGACAATTACACCAAAAAACTCTCTGATTTTTAAAGGAACTTGTTGGAGTGAAGATCCTCTAAACAGTATTATCACCTTACAAAGCAATACGTTATCGGTAAGCGATTTTGATTTTTCGGAAGAAAACTCTAAAATAACAAAGGCCTACAATTTACTTGGACAAGAAATACCTATTGATACGTATAATGAACTAGTTGTACTACTTTTTGAAGATGGTACTAGAAAGAAATTATATCATAAAAAATAATATAGCTATATTCCAGATTATAGAACACCAGAGTGGGTTTTTCCTTTGGTATCTTTGTCAAAATTTAATTTAGAATAGAAAAAAGGATTCAATACATGCTAGTATATATTGAATCCTTTTTTCATACAGTTACAGATTACTTATAATCTACGATGTATAACGTATTTTGATCTACATTAGTAGTCTTAGGTAGTATTTTCTGTGATAAAATATCTGTTCCTGTTACGGCAAAATCATCATCATTTAGAATCCCAAGTGTTGTTCCGTTAATCAACCATATCCCTTCCATTTTTTCGTGAGGGTAATTCCCAAGTGTTTTTACCACATCAACCGCCAATGTTTTACTAACAGGTATAATGTTAGCCGCTGCTAATTCCTCCCATGTATTTTGTTCTATCGTTTTTTCATTAACCAACATACCATCCAGAGAATTAAAGTCACTTCCGGAAACATCTGTTGCATTAGATATATCAATTCTATATATATGCTTCTGAGCGGTTGCATCGTCTCCTAGAAATAATCCATCTCTTTCGATCACCAAAAATTCAGTATTGCTTAAGGCCACTATTTCGGAGTTAGAATTTTTTACCTTCTTCTGTTTATATAGGTATTGTTTGGTTAGAGAAGTCTCCAAATCAAAAGTGACAATTCTGGTAATAGTAAAATCTGCTACCATAGCCTTAGAAGGGTTATAAAGTGTAGATTGCATAATACCCACTAACATTTTTTCATCTGGTGTAATTGCCAATCCTTCCATTCCTCTATTTGGCCACCTTCTTTCGAAAACTGCCGGAATCTTTCTTGCTCCCGTATGTACATTAACTGGGCTTATACGTTCTAGTTCTTTTCCTGTAGCATCAAAATGTACAATATGGGGTCCGTATTCATCAGAAACCCAAAAAGAACCATCTTTTAGCGCTACTAAACCTTCACTGTCTAATCCATACCTATCCATTTCGAGTACGTTTTTATTCAGATCATAAGGTATTTCTCCTGTGGTTCCAAAACCTTCAGGATTGGGTCTACCGCTTATGAGTGTATTGGATGGATCTTTAAATAAAATTTCATCGATCAGAGTAACTGTTCCGTCTTCCTGTAGTTTAAAGTGACCTATTCTTGGAGTATACTCTGGAGTTGGGAAAATTTTACCTCCCGATGTTTTTAGATTGGCTCCTCTATCCGTTAAAGCATAAAATTCTCCCTTATTAGTAGGATGTGCCGTTGCAGCAGAACCAAATCCTCCGTTGCGAACCTCTACTCCTCCACTGGTTTTTAGTACGGAATATGGTAATTTCGCACCGCTAGTTTCTATATCTGGCAACTGCCATACATTTGTTGTGTCATCATTACTCTTGCAAGAGATTAGTGTCACGATAATTGATAAAATTAGTAAAGTATTAAAGCTATATGATTTCATAAATTGAATTTATTTATTAGGAATCAAAACTATACGCATACTATTACTATATAATATCCTAAAAATTAACTTATGGTTAATCCTCTTATCCAAAATTCAGGTAAATCCTGTAACTTTGATAATAAGCGGCTAACTATTTAGTATACTCAAATAAAACATCGGAGTATCCTCACAGAGTATGTCTGCTACATATGTATTTTATTTTCAAAGCAATTCGAGCTGAGCAGTGGAGAAATAAACCCTACAATGTGAATTAAATTCTCTATAACGGACTAAAATCAAATAGAACAATGGGTAAGAAAATTAATTGGGGAATCATAGGACTGGGTAAGATCGCTCACAAGTTTGCTTCTGATTTGCAACTTTCTGATACTGCTATATTGCACGGAGTTGCCTCTCGAAATAGTGCTAAAGCACAAGAGTTTAGTGAAACCTATCAATCCATTAATTATTATGGTTCCTATGAAGAGTTGGTAAAAGATCCCAAAATCGATATTGTATATATAGCTACACCTCATACGTTCCATTTCGAAAATACCATGATGTGTTTAGCAAACGGAAAAGCAGTATTATGTGAAAAACCAATGGGGATAGATGCTCATCAGGTACAAACGATGGTGAACGAAGCCAAAACCAGAAATCTTTTTTTAATGGAAGGTATCTGGACTCGGTTTATTCCCGCAACTAAAAAACTATTAGAAATCCTTGATGCCAATAGTATAGGTGATATCATATCCATACGAGCTGATTTTGGGTTTAAAGGAGATGCTGACCTAGAAAGTAGAGTGTATAATAAAGAATTGGGTGGAGGTTCATTATTAGATATAGGTATTTACCCAATTTATATAAGTTTACTGCTATTAGGGATTCCTTGTGACATAAAAAGTATGGCTAGAATGACAAAAACCAACGTAGATAGTTATTGTTCAATGCTATTTAATTATGAGAATAATGCTAAGGCACTTCTGGAATCGACTATAGAAGCAAATACTCCAACAGAAGCCTATATTTATGGTACCGAGGGTACAATAAAACTACATAGTAGATTTCATCATACCGAAAAAATTACACTCTCTAAAAATGGTAAGGAAACCGTATTTGATATTAAATACCAAGGAAATGGATATATACATGAAATCGAAGAAGTACATGAATGCCTTTTACAAGGTAAAACACAAAGTTCTAAAGTACCGTATAGCTTGAGTATTGATTTAATATCAATCCTAGATCGTGTTAAAAAGGAAATTGGTTTACAATACACTCCTAATACTACTTTGCAAAAGTAAAGAATTCTAATCTATTGATTTAGGTTGATAAAGCAGTACGCATATGTTACCTAGTAAAAATAATAACGTTAAAGAATATTTTGTAATTTAATATAACTAAATGAAAAGACTGATTTTACTATACTTTATACTACTATTCGTTTCCTGTAAAACGGATAAGATTAGTAAAATTGAAGTTGTTAAACTAATTGAAACAACTAAAAGTTGGAACGGTGCTCCTCTTCCTGAATATGCTGAAGGCACTCCTAAGGTTACTATTTTAAAAATCACAATTCCTCCAAAGACAACTTTAAAAACACATAAACATCCTGAAATAAATGCAGGTGTTTTATTGAAAGGAGAATTAACAGTCATTAGTCAAAATAATGACACCTTACATCTTAGAACTGGTGATCCTATTGTAGAATTGGTAAATACTTGGCATTACGGAAAAAATGAAGGCACAGAACCGGCTGAAATAATTGTATTTTATGCTGGAGTGAAGGACACTCCTATTACAATTATTAAGGGTGAAAATCAAGATCATAATTAAACAATAAACATCTATATAAAACATAACGTATGAAAATATTAATAATTGGTGGAAATGGGACTATCGGAACCAAAGTGTCTGCATATTTTAAAGAAAACCATGAAGTCCTTATTGGAGGTAGAACCAATGGAGATGTGTTAGTAGATATTGCAGATAGTGCTTCTATAAGATCAATGTTTGATAAAATAGGGCTATTAAATGCTATTATATGTATCGCAGGAGAGGCAAAGTGGGCAGAATTTAATAGCCTTAGTGAGGATGATTATTACATTGGGTTAAGAAGTAAACTTATGGGGCAGGTAAATTTGGTTAGAATTGGAAAAAACTATCTTACCAAGCAAGGTTCGATAACATTATCCACTGGAATTTTGGCAGATGATCCTGTTATAAAAACTACAAGTGCGGCAATGGTCAATGGTGGGATTCATAGTTTTGTAAAGGCCGTAGATCTAGAGATTGAAAATGAAATAAGGGTGAATGTAGTTTCTTTGGGTATGGTTGCCGATGCCTATGAAAAGTACAAAAGTTATTTCCCTGGTCATAACCCAGTTCCTATGAACAAAGCTATAAATGCATATGTACGAAGTGTAGAAGGAAAAGATAGAGGTCAGATCATTAGAATTTATGAATAATATGCTATCCTAATTCTTTTTATAAATAAACCATGTAAACATAAAAAAACGCCTAAAAGCATTGAGCAAATGAAATTATCGGTACGTGAAATGACTACGGATGATATAGAACAAATTGTAAATTACTTTTGTACCGCAGATGTCCTATATCTTAAAGGAATGGGTGCGGATAAACACAAATTGCCTGAGAAAGGACAATGGATTAAGAAACTACAATCAGAATATGCTAAACCATATAATCAAAAAGAATTTTACTATATCATTTGGTTAATTGATAACCAACCGATTGGTCATTCTAATATTAATAAGATTACATATGGAATATCTGCATCCATGCATCTTCATATATGGAAAACTTCTAACAGAAGAAATGGATTCGGTGTTAAGTTTTTAAACCTTACCATACCATATTATTTTGATAACTTTAAACTTAAAAATTTAATTTGTGAACCGTATGCAGAAAATCCAGCACCAAACTATATCCTGAAAAAAATAGGGTTCACGTTTGAGAAATCATATGAAACTACTCCGGGATGGATTAATTTTTATCAAATGACAAATCAATTTACATTATCAAAAGAGAAATTTAATCAACAAAAGTAGTTAGCTATCTCGAGCAAACCAGGTAGTCATCTATTGAGCACACGATTTTAAATTTTGAGGCAAGCAAGAGAAATCAGCAACCTTAGAGCACACTCACAAGTTGTACTTCCGAAAACCATTATTTTGTTTTCAAGGAAATCCTTGGGAACTAAGCCCTCCATATGGATTAAAAATGAGCGTACTCCTAAAAACTATAAATATCGCTCTTTAATAATATCCATATGCCAAATTTCATGCCCTATTATAGTAAAAGCAGCAACTCTAGCGGACATATTACCTCCATTGGCATCACCAATAAACATTAAATGATCATCCGTGATACTGGTAAGAAGTGAAATAGAGTTTTCGCGAACAATACTGTATTCTTCAATGAGAGTATCTATAGATTTGTTATTAGCGCCAGAAGGCTCTATATACATATTTTGATCAAATCCAGCTAAAGACGTTTTATCATTTCTAGCAATCCTAAAACATCTATACATAAATATTCGCTCTGTATCAATCAGGTGTTGTAGAATCTCTTTTATAGTCCATTTATCAACCTCATATTTATATACTAACTTGTCATCAGGAATATGTTTAAAAAAAGTAATTATACTATTTTTCCCTACTACAAAACCTTCTCTAAGATTTAGTGTTGGTGATAATTTATCTATATACCTCTTGTAATAAGGATCATATTCATTAGTTTTTAAATCGGTAATTCTCATAATTCTAAATTTGTATACAAGTATAGTACCAAAATAAGATACTTGTGTAGTCCAGTTTTAGGATATTAGTTATACCAGTATATATAACTTTGTTATATGGGGATTGTAAAATAAAACGTACTTCCTTCACCGACTATAGAATCAAACCAAATAGTACCTCCATGAGACGCCACAATTTTTTTACAATGCGCTAATCCAATACCTGTACCCTGATATTTATCCCTAGAATGTAGTCTCTGAAAAATAGCAAAGATTCTATCTTTATGTTTTATGGGAATTCCGATACCATTATCTTTTACAGAAAACTCCCAAACTCCAGAAGGTTTATCAGGTGCATCCAGTATTTGGTTAGCAGATATTGTAACAATTGGTGCTATACTTTCTTCGGTAAACTTAATTGCATTACTAATTAGGTTTTGTAGTAATAATCGTAGTTCCAGCTCTGAACCGTATACTTGCGGAATATTCCCTACATTAATAACAGCATTTGTCTTCTCTAATATCACACCAAAATCTGCCTCAATTTCTTCTATAATCGTATTTAAATTAACTACCGTAAAATCTTTCGTTCTTCCTAATCTAGAATATTCCAGTAAACCATCTATTAATCTTTTCATACGTTCACTGGCATTCTGAATAAAAGTGAGGCTTTCTTTTCCTACTTCATCAAATTTATCCGAATAATCTTCTGATAGCAATCCAATAAAACTAGATATTGTATTTAGTGGTTCTTGTAAATCATGACTTGCAATATATGCGAACTGCTCTAACTCTTTATTTTTAGATTCCAAATCCGATGATTGCCGTTGTATCTCCTTGTTTTTTTCTTGTAATTCTTTACTTAACTTTTTCTTTAAACTATACCCCCAATATAAAAGTATACTTCCCAAAAGAATAAAAGCAGCCAAAATAGTCAGTAATAAATTAGTCTTTTTTTGATCACTGATTTCAGAGGTTTGTCTCTCTAATATCTCTTCTTGTAATTTAATTTGTTTATTCTGTGCCTCTAGATATGTTCGTTGATTTTCAATCTCTTGAGTGCTTATTTTTATTTTATCTTCCTGAGATTTTATGAATTCTAATTGTTCTTGTATATTTTTTTCCAGCTCTCTTTCAATTTGTAGTTTTTCTTCGTATTTCTTTTTACGCAACCTACTTTCTACAGATAATTCTTCAATCCATTTATTTTTCTCACTTACTTTATTAGCTATAGTATCTATTACTTTTTCTTGACTAATTATCTTTTTTTCCTGTTGCTTAATCTGCTTTTCTTTATTCTTTATAGCCTCTTTGTGTTCTTTATTTTCTTCTAATACTTTTTCTAAAGATTCTTCAGTATGCGCATACAATCCTCTCCACTTCTCGGATGAGGTAATTGCATGTTTTTTTAAAGAGGAAGAAATTGTAAACCCTTCATCTTTAATACGCTGTTCATTTATTTCATATCTAAAAGAATCTCCCACATTGATCATATTGATCATAGAGGTATTAAAGTTGTAATCTTCTGTAACTAAAAGGATTTGTTTACCTTCAATTTTACTTAAAATGTACTCTACACTATAGTTATATTTATTATTAACATATAATAATTGAATATCTTTGACATTTTTTACGAATTGAAAACGAATTACTTCTACAGGTTTCCCAGAAATTTTACGCTTCTGAGCCATTGATTTAAGATCAATAATGGTACGATCAGGTCCCAATACCCCAATTTTAAAAGTATCTAACTTATCAAAGTTTTTCCAACCAATCTGCTGCCCAAAATTAAATACAAATATAGCGTGTTGTAGTCTTCTTACTTCTTCTCCACTTGTATCCTGAGACCATATTTTAGAAAAAGTACTAATGGCAAAAAATAGTACTATTGTTACAATACTTAATTTTCGGAAAGATATATTCCCCAATATAACCTTATTATCCATCATAGTCTTAGCAATACTCTAAGATAGTAGTTAGATCCACTTATTCCAAATTGTTGCACTCTTCTACTGTAAATAAAGTTTCCTTCATTCGTATTTTCAGAATGTGAGTGCTTATCAGGAAAAACGTTAAACAAATTATTACCCCCTAATGTACACTTAAGATAACTATTAAGTTGATAAGAAACTGCTAAATCAGTAACTAATTTTGGAGAAAATGTCTGATCTCTACTTTCTACCCTTCCTGTAAAGTCATTAAACATCCAATTTGCCTGATCTCCATCATCTGGATGTACAAATTTCACTTCTCCAAAAAGTGTATTGACAAGCTGTAATCTAAACTTATCAAATTCATAGGATGTAATTGCATTTACTTTATAATTCGGTTGAGCGGATTCTACTCTGGCTATTTCTTCTCTATTAAAAAGTATACTTTCCTGACCAACTAAAGAGGTAGAAACTTTTATGGGTCCTAGAACTTCAGTTTTATTTATATTAGCTCCTAAAGAAACATCTAATTTACCAGTTCCTAACACAGTCTTATACGCTAAAGCTATGTCTACTCCAGAGGTTCGGGAATCAATCGCATTGGTAAAAAATTGAGCTGCTCCTACATGAAATTCACCTAAAATATCTTCATAACCTTCTGCAAATCTACCCGAAAGTACTATTCTATCATAAATATGTATCGAATAATAATCACAAGAAAATGTAAAATTATCATTGAGCTTGCCACTTACTCCTGCACTAAAATGGTTTGACAATTCGGGTTTTAATGGTTCAATACTAAAAGCCTCTTTGGCTACGGCACTTTCATTATTAAAAGTTCCCACCTGAATACTTTTACCATTTATTACTTGCGTACTTATATTCTGAAAAAAAACTTGATGAAGTGATGGTGCCCTAAACCCTGTAGAAAAACCTGCTCGTACGCTTACATTATTATTAACTCTATATCTTCCCGAAATTTTCCATATAGCCTGCCCTCCAAAATCATTATAAGCCTCATATCTCGCTGCTGCTTTTACTAGTATTTTTTCCGATATATTTGTTTCCAGATCCAGATAAGCAGAACTGTTGGTTCTAAACCTATTTAGTTCATTCTCCGGTTGGATTCCGGGAAAAACCTGTGCTGCTGGTATTCTAAACATCTCTTCTCCTTCGTCATTTGTATATATACTCCCTCCATCCACGTAAGAGGCTTCTTCTCCTGCTATTATCTGATAATTCTCCACTCTAAGCTCCGCTCCGAAGGCTATATTTATTCCATTAAGCCAATCGAATGTTCTGGAAATATCAAGATTCGTTGTATTCTGTTTATACACAAAACCTCCCGCATAAAATGTTCTGGGAGATGCTACCCCAAGAGAAGCATTATTAGAATTATTTACTGTATAATCTAATTTATTAATTCCAATAGAATGGCTAAAATCGACATTCCAATCATTCTTCACTCCCTTAATACCCCCTGCTACAACATCATCCTGTATGTCTGTTAATATCTTTGGAGAGAAACCATTAGGAAATAATTCTGGAACCACTCTATCCCACTCTTTAGGAAAACGATAAAATCCAGTTGATTTTCCCTCTCGATAATTTCTTCCCCCTTGAAGATAAAAACTGGCATTATTAGACATCTCTATTTCTCCATTAAAAGCTAATGCAAGATTTTGGGTTTCGGCATTACCTATTTCCATAACCCTCTGATCGGAATATCCCGTTTGTCCAAAAAAATTGTTTTCGTCTATTAAATTTTGATCCTCTGCTTCATCATTAGAATATACTGTTCCTGTATAATTACCTGCTCTATTTATAGACTCTCTATCTCTGTACTCTGCGGTAACGTTGATATAACCTTTATTACCTACCTTTAATCCAAAATTTGCTGAAGAATATGTATTAAACCCATCACCGTCCATAGTAATTCCAATTCGGTTATCTACATCTATTACTTCTGTCTGCTTTTTTAATATAATATTTATAACTCCAGCAATAGCATCTGATCCGTATTGCGAAGTAGCCCCATCTCGTAATATTTCAATCCGTTCTATCGATGCGATAGGAATAGAATTAAAATCTGTACCTACGGTTCCTCTACCAACAGTACCATTTACATTTAATAATGAGCTATTATGTCTTCTTTTTCCATTTACTAATATCAAAACCTGATCTGGTCCTAATCCCCTAAGCGTAGCTGGATCAATGTGATCTGTACCATCGGCAATAGTTTGATGTGTAGAATGAAAAGATGGCACCAAAAAATGTAGTATATGACTCAATTCTACCTGTGATGAATTTGTAATTTCCTGAGGGGATATAATATCTATTGGAGCAGTAGTTTTTAAAAGAGACCTCGGTTCTGCTCTAGAACCAATGGATATCGGTTGATCTATTGAAAACCCAGTTTCTAATACAAAATTTAAGGTAATCGTCTCTCCTTCTTTTATGACTACGGTTTTAGAAATAGTATTGTACATAACAAAACCAGCAGTCAGAACATATTCACCTTTTTCGATATGAAATGAGTAATTACCATTAACATCTGTGGTAGTATTCTGATCTGTTCCTTCTATACTAACTCTTGCACCTGGCAAATTACCAAACTGATCAGAAATATTACCAGAAATCGTTCCTTTCGATTGTGATAATACAGATTGAAGAATACAAAAAAAAACTATCGCAGCAATATTATATCTTTGCCGTAGATTAATCATAATAATTAATCCATAATTGTTATCAAACATATAAAGTATAAAATCTCAGACAAAATAACACATATAAAAACAAAATCTTTAACAAGACTATATATTTATTTTAAAAAATATGTGCAACTGAACCGTCATTATTATTTTTTTGAAAATAAGTATCGTAAATCTCCCTTACTATTTCTTTTGTAAGTATCTTACCCCTACAATCTTTAATTTCGGGAATTATATCTATCCGTTTTTGGTCTTGACTTTCTAATTGACCACCAATCATCAGAATTATAATAGACTCTTTATATATTACATCCAGTTTTTGGTATTCTTCTAAAAACTCCCAACCACTCATAATAGGCATATTAATATCAAGAAATATTAATTCTGGTATAATCCCAGAATCGATTATATCAAGGGCTTCCCTGCCATTTTTAGCAACTAAGACATTTTCTGCATATCCTATTTTATTAATAATTGTCTTATTAAAATAATTTGTAGCATCATTATCATCAACTAACAATATGTTCCTCATCTTTTTCATTGTTCTCTAATATTATATTGCTTTTATTGTTTTGAATCCCTATAGTTTATTATTGATTCCATAGTACTAAACTTATTAGATTTCTTTTAATTGTAATACTTGGATAATCTATATCATATATCTACACTTGTTATCAGATAGTAAAGCAAAAATGCTTTTTTAACAATTCATCCAATATCCCTAATGATAATGGCTTATTGATAAAATCTTCAACGAATCTGTTTCTCTTGGCTCTTTCTATATCTAAAAGAATAGAAGAAGTACTCAAAATAAAGATTTTAGTGTTTTCTTTTATTTCTTCTTTTAGTTTTTGGTACTCTTTTAAAAACTCCCAACCATTCATTGCCGGCATATTAATATCCAAAAAAATAATTGTTGGCTTTAATCTAATCCCATTATTTGTTTCAGTCAAATATTGTAATGCCTCTGCTCCACTTTGCACTGCGTATATATGCTCTAAACCTATACGCATGGAGAGCACTTTTTTATTGTAAAAACTCGTAGGTTTATCATCATCTACAAGTAACACGCTTTTAATTAATTCACTCATATGAATTTAAGTTTCAGTAAAAGAATTAAAATTGTTTATTTCTCTTACTAAGAAGATAACTTTTTAATCATAAAAATACGCCTAAAAGCATAAAAAACCGACTAAGGGTTTACTATATTCGAAAAAAAATCTTATTTCTATTTTTAAATTAAAAACTTATAAATCATACCGAGGAATCTCCTTTATATTTCTAAGGAGCTATGATGTAAGTCACAATTGAACAGAATTTTGTTCTTAACTATTTTGTCTAAAACAACACCATCTAATTTTAGTGTATTTATTTAATAGAAAGCATATTATACTATAGAACCTTTCATAGAAAAATGCTTTTCTAAGACGTCATCTAATAATCCTAAGGATAATGGTTTATTAATAAAATCATCCACTGAATGATTTTTAATAGATTCTCTTACATCATCTGGGTTAGATGACGTAGATAATAAAATTACTTTAATACCTTGTATTGTATCTTTATTTAACTTAGAAAATTCTGTTAGAAACTCCCAACCATTCATTGCTGGCATATTGATATCAAGAAAAATTAAATCAGGTTTAGTTGCCTCTTGATTTTCTACTTCTAATAGATATTCTAATGCTGCTTTACCACTCTGTACAGTGTTAACACGATTAAAACTATCATGCCTAGTAACTACTCTCTCATTAAAGAAGTTTGTAGCCTTATCATCATCTATCAACAAGACACAATTTATTGATTTCCCCATAAAATAATTCCAATTACCTTCAAAAGAACTAAACTTATTTGACATAAACATCATAAAAATAAATTTTATGAAACACTTTTCGTTCAAAAACATTTATTAACGGTAAAATAACACTAAAACAAAGTTTTAACCATATAAACTACTCATTTTCAGACAAAATCAGATAACCTTATATGGATAAATCTTTAAGTATATACTACCATAAAAAATAAATGTATTTTTGGAAATAATTGATTTGATAAAATTGTTAGGGATACATGCTGAAAAAAAATAAAAAAACAAGTAAAAGTTCTTTGCACTATAATTTTTATACTAGCATAAAAGATATTCCTAAAATAGATTGGAATATTATAAATACGACACGTAATCTTTTTTTTACACTAGATTATTTAAGAACTTTAGAAGATAGCCTTTCTGAAACCATAGCGTTTAAATATGTTATCTTTTATGATCAATCTACTCCGGTTGGAATTGCAGTGACACAACTTATCAAGTTTGATCCTGAAAAATTAAAATTTCAAGAATTTCCGTGTAAAATAGGTGATGCGATTAAAAATACATTCCTAAAAAAAATGGAGGTAAAGGTTTTAGTATGTGGGAATCTATTTTCTTGTGGAGAACATGGTTTTATATATTCGGACACTATAGACTCTAAAATTGCTTTCGAAAGTTTATCTGATGCGTTAAGAGATATTCGCAAAACCGAAATTTCGGATAAACCAGCCTTTATTCTATTAAAAGAGTTTTGGCCAAAATCGTTTTCTAAAAGTGACTTCATTAAAAATCAAGATTTTAGAGAATTTAATATTGACGTAAATATGGTTTTAAAACTGAATACTGATTGGGATAACTTTGATGATTATCTTAATAGTATGAAGACGAAATTTAGAACAAGAGCAAAAAAAGTATTCAAACAATCCTCTGATATTTTAGTAAAAAATTTTACCTCAAATGATATTAATGATTTTGCTACCAAAATAGATACTTTATATCTGTCCGTAATTGATAAAGCTGACTTTAAAATAGGAAAGCTTAATGCATCTGCTTTTAGAAACCTCAAAGAAAACTTAAAGGAAGCATTCATTTTTAAAGGTTACTTTTTACATCAGGAACTTATAGGTTTTACGACTTCTTTTATATTAGAAAATGTAATAGATGCTAATCACATAGGTATAGATTACAGGTATAATAAAACACATGCTATTTACCAAAAAATGCTTTATGATTATGTTGATTTAGCTATTTCCAAAAAAGTCACTGAACTAAGGCTAGGCAGAACAGCCGAAATAATTAAAAGTTGTGTCGGTGCTAAACCTGTAGAAATGAAATTATATGTACGTCACGGTAATTCCATTTCCAATACGCTGTTAAAACCGCTTGTAGATTTGATTTCACCTAGTGAATATGAAATCAGAAATCCTTTTAAACTTCAATTAGAATAAAATGATATGGATTCATTAACTCAGATAGTCCTTGGTGCTGCCGTAGGAGAAGCCGCTATTGGCAAAAAAGTTGGAAATAAAGCTATGCTTTGGGGTGCTATAGCTGGAACAATTCCCGATCTTGATGTGTTATCTAAAGTTTTTGTAGACAATGTAACTGCGAATGAATTACACAGAGGATTTTCTCATTCTATATTATTTAGTATCCTAATATCACCCATTTTAGGCTGGCTTATTGCTAAATTATATCGAAACAAAGAAGCTGATTGGAAAGATTGGACAAAATTAATGTTTCTTGGTATTGTTACACATCCTATTCTGGATGCCTTTACTACTTGGGGAACACAACTATTTTGGCCTTTAGATTATAAAGTTTCTTTTAGAAATATTTTTGTTGTAGATCCTTTATATACAGTACCATTTTTGATCTTAGTAATTATTGCAATGTTTTATAAAAGAACAGATCCCAAAAGAAAAAAAATGAACAACTTGGGGTTAATCATAAGTAGCTCATACCTAGTACTCACACTTATAATAAAATGGTATACATATCACATTTTTAAAAAAAATCTGGATAATCAAAATATCGCCTATATAGAAATCCAAACAAAACCAACACCGTTAAACAGTATATTATGGTCAACAAATGTAGAGACCGAAAACTCTTTTATGATTGGTTATTACTCTTTATTAGATAAAAATCAGTTTATTTCATTTTTAGAATTCCCAAAGAATCATAGCTTACTTGGTTCTATGAAAAACGATCCTCTAGTTTCGAGATTAGTAAAACTTTCAGAAGGTTGGTATACTATTGAAAAAACTTCTGATAAAATTTTCTTCAATGATCTTAGATTTGGACAATTGGGTATGGAATCCGAAGCTAGTAAATTTGTATTTAGTTATGAGTTGTATTATGATGATAATGGTGAGTTAAAAGCCAAAGAAAGAGAACGTGATATGGAAGAAGTATCTCCGTTACTAAAAGGGCTATTTTACAGGGTCTTAGGCAATAGCACCAATTAATCGAAAAACATGAAACGGGATAAAACATAAAAAAAGCCCAGAAATCCGGGCTTTTTTTATGTTTTATTATTGTTCTACTTATGCGAATTGACATAATACTCCTCCCATCAATGCTAAGCATACAATCCAATACCCAACATTAACAGCTATGTATTTAAATCCTTTCCTCTCAAATAAAGCATTGGTACCAAGAACCGGAAGTACTACCATAATACCTACCATAACCCCATGTAAAACTCCATGACCGAAGGTTCTAAAAGTGGTGCCATATTTAACCATATACTCTTCTGCATATTTATATGTTTCGGAACCTGCTTCATTCCAGCCCGGTTCTCCCATAATACTAGAGAAAAAACCAAACTGATGGATAACAAAAGTGTTCAAAATAAAAGCTAAAAAAAAGCTAAAAATATAAGCCAAAATAAAAATTTTGACCATATTACCTCCTTTTAAATCTTCTTCAGTAAAACCGCATGCATTCATCCAAGCCGTTCCAAAAACTTTTGGATTATACCATATAAATCCCAATATCATAGGTATAATGGCAGCAATAGCGGTAATCAAAAAATTAAATTCCATATCCGTGAGTTTTTTAAATTGTTATTTAAATATAAGTAAAATACTTATTCTCTTTACCATATCAAGTATAACAAACGAATAGCAAAAAATATAAGAAGACATCCTGTTATCTTAAAAAATATTGCAAGTCGTTTAGCTGAAATAAATTCTTTTAACCTATTGGCCAATAATACTTTTAAAACATCAGTAGTAAAAATACCTAACAGTACTGAAATCAAAAACACATATAAATATTCTTTATCTAGGTATTTCGATTGTCCATATTGAAAAACTCCAATCCAAACGGCAAGTACAAAAGGGTTAAAAAAATTAACACTAAATCCTTTTAAAAAAAAAGTTTTGATTCTTTTAGGTTTTGTTGAAATACTAGTTATAATAATTGCCTTTTTTAATAGGTAATTAATTCCTAAACCAAAAATAATAGCACTCCCAACAATCCCTATCCAAAACTGATTTTCTTCTCTGTTAACAAAAGAAAACAATCCATAATAACATAATAAAACACATATAATATCGCTAAAAATAATTCCGGACGCCACAGCTAATCCGGCTTTGACCCCAAATTGTAGGCTACTGTTTAGTAATATGAAGAATACCGGACCTATAAAAATCACCATTCCCAACCCTATGGCAAAGCCTTCTAAAAATGACATAATAAAGCAACTATTAAACCTCGGTAAATATAAATAATATCAATTCTTGTAGCTGTTTTTCTATTAAAAGAAATTAATCAACTCATTTTTCTATAACCAAACTACCCACCTTTTAACAGCTAAAAAAACGGTTACAACGGAAAAAATATTATCTAAATTAAGTTTTGACAATAAAACCTACATCTTGCCGTTAGACTAGCTGAATTAATAAAAACCCCTCTTTTTTAATTTTTTATTAGAAATACATTAACTTAATTTAAACATGAAATCAAATTACTTTTTAAATAAAAAGCTAAGTGCTTTTTATCTTTCAATCAAAACATTAACTCTTGTTCTTATTTTAGTATGTAGCCAGTCATCTATATCTCAAAACATTACTGATGATCCAATAATACTAGCATATTTCCCGTCTTGGTCAGAAAGTTATGCCAGTTCCGGACAGGATTCTAAGTTAAGAAAAATCCCTCCTTTCGTTAATTTTGTATTTCTTTCATTTGCAAAACCAGATTTAACTTATGAAAAAGGATCTTTTGATCTAGTAGGAACCGGAATTGATGTTCCTTATGATGGATGCACCTTAAAAGAAAGTGTATCTGCTCTTAAAGATAAAGGAATTAAAGTGATCCTATCCATAGGTGGAGAAACATATTGGACCAGTAGTGAAATCTATGATGATATTAATTACCAACAAATTAAAGATCTTGTAGATGATATAGGATTTGATGGAATTGATTGGGATTTCGAACCTAATGGATCTTTTTCTGGCATAGGAACCCCAGAAAATGTACAACATTTTATCGATTTCTTTAATAACTCCAGAGCTATTATGCCAAAGAGTGAAGGGTACATCTTAGCCTGTGCTCCTAGTGGAGTTGGTGCTTTAGGTGGTCAGTCTAATGATGACACAAACTCTCCATTTGCATTTGCGAATCGTAATACATTAACAGGAGAGGATGACACCAATTTATATACTGGGGAAGCCCAAACTAATGGTATCAATCTTTTTGGCTTTTCTGCTACAGGTCATATGATACCTGTTATGGAAAGTGTAGGTGATAAAATTGATCTCATCGCATATCAAGGATATAATGCAGGAGGAAGCCTCAATAGGTCTATTATGTATGATGCATTTGCTTATTATGCGAATACGTATGGTTTTAAAGTAGTCGCAGGTGTACACTATCCTAAAGAGCCTTGGGGACCTTACTACGAATATACGCATGAAAATGTAGCTTCATTATCTAATCATATTGCAACACATCCAGATAGAGCAGGTGAAAAAGACGGTATTATGATCTGGCAACTATTACTAGAAGGCACAGATAGTTCTGCCTATTCATATCTAAATGTAGCAAGTAAGGTTCTTAATGGAACTGATGAAGCTACTGCTATTAGTCAGGCAAATGATTTTAATTTTTCTCCATATACAGGTGGTTCGCAAGGCTGTGGCCCTATAATCGAGAAATATTGTGATGTAAGTGAGTATATTAGTTCTAACTCGTATCCAGGTGATACAGAAGTATATTATTCTTGTAAAATCTGGAAAAGTAAGTGGTATGCAAATATTAATCATATTCCTGGGGAAAACGAAGTATGGGAAGTAGTAAAAGATTGCGCAGAAGGAGAAGGATGTGACAGTAACTTAGGAATTAATGATGAGTTACTTCAAAATGGAATCACTGTGTATGTTAGAGATAATACATTCCATGTCCAAAGCGAATCTGGAAATAATTCTGTAGAACATATTAGTATTCATGACCTATCCGGAAAACAAATACAATCTTCTGGACAATTGACAGGAAAACATATTATAATTGAATTAAATCAATTATCAGATGGAATTTATATTGCAAGATTAAAATTATCTAGCAAAAAAGTTTTATCAGTAAAAATTGGATTACGTGATTAGACAATAGATTCACATCCGATATTATAAAAACCACCTTACCGCAATTATTTCGGTAAGGTGGTTTTTTTTATCTCATTTTATCTATTATTCATACATCACTGCTATTTAATACCAATTGGCTCTTCTCTTGCATAGGTCATTTCTCCATTAAAATTTTGCCCTTTATCAGAAGAATTTATCACTGGCAACCAAAAGTTTGATAAAACTCCACAAGAACTTTTGAAATCTCTTTAAAAATAAGGGATAAAGCGTTAAATTCTATGCAATTATCTTTTTTGTATAACGTGAGACAGGTTGTGAATATTAATATTCTATGAATTTTAATCTGATTTTGGCAATGTTTTTAATTTATACTTTCGGACACTAGTAATCTTCACGGTATATCTATACCTCCTTTTTAAGAATTTCTATATGCCTCATTAACCGTTTCACATCTAATGGAATTGTACCATTATAAACACCTCTTATATATCCTTTCTTATCCACTAAAATAAAATTTTCTGTATGAATAAAATTATCTGTATCCTGTGTCTTTACAAAATCCTCATCTGCAAAATATCCTTCTCTTGCTATTTTATAAATTTCATCTTTATCACCAGTAACTAGATTCCACTTTTCGTCATTGATATTATTTCTAAGTGCATACTCTTTAAGTACAGGTATCGAATCATGCCAAGGCATAACAGTATGAGACAATAAGTTTACCTCTTGGTCATCTACATATGTATTCTGAATCAAACCCATGTTTTTAGTTAACTGGGGACATATTCCAGGACAAATAGTAAAAAAGAAATCCGCTATGTATATCTTATCCCTATATGTTTCATTAGTAATTGTATCTCCGTTTTGATTTATAAAATTAAAATCAGGAATTTTATGTTTTCCTTTCAGATCAGATATAGCGAACCAATGAGGTGTAAAATCCGAAGAAACAAAATAAGGTAGTTTATTTACAGAAGTATGAGGACTTATGACTTTTTCCTGTTTTTTACACGAAAACAAAATGACCAATACCATACATGTCCAAAAAAAATATTTCATTAATTTAATAAATTTTAGTTGAATCTTTTTTTATTTTATAACACTTTTTTAGACCGATAAGACCGAAACGTTCTCCATTAATCACTTCATAATTTGCTCTTATAATCCCATTGGGTCCATACATTTGTTGTTTCCCGCTTTCTTTTCCATGTTTATAATTAAAAATTTTAAAGGGCTGTCCACTTCTATACCACTCTAAAACACTTCCATTATAATTTCCTTCTGTATCAAAATGATATTGAAATTTACGAGCTCCATCTGGCCACCATCCATTATGAATACCTATTTTGACTCCTTTACTATACACTCGTACAGTTTTTGGCTCTCCATTTTCATAAAAATGTCGCGCTATACCTTCTTTTCTACCATTCGCATATGGAATTTCTAACTTGATAGTATTGTCTTTATAATAATCAATCAATGTTCCTGAAAACAAATTTTCATTATAAAAAAGCTCACCATTACTAAGTTCTAATCCCTTATCAGTAGGAGAAATTATCATATCGTCAGTTTCGTATTTACAACTTGCCAATATCAATATGAATATGACTACTAATCTAAATATCATTTAATTCGTAATATTTCCAGGAGTACCAAAGAATCCATTTCCATTAATATATGGATCTTCAGAAGTAATATGATAGTGATAAATTCCATTAGGAAAATCTACTGTAGCACCTACATGACCATGGTATTCGTCAAGATCAGCATTTGTTATCTCCGACCCATTTTCTATAGGGCCGTATACAGGAAATCCATCTGCCAACAATCCTAAAAAGGTATCATTTCCAAATTTAGCAGTAAGGTAGACAGGCTCTTGATGATAATGGTATCCTCCTTGTTGTTGAGGATGGCCTAAATATTGATCAAAAGAATTAATTTCAGAAGTTAATGGTTGATTATCCGGTCCGGCATATTGATTGTAAAAAACCACTCCATTGACTGCAATTCCCATCGTCCCTAATGCTGTGGCTTGCTTAATGCTAGCTTCGGCAGGATGTAATGGTACAGTAATAGTAATGTTCTGTTCTGCGATTCTATTAGGGTTTAAATTAAAACTAGTATTACTACCATTATAGGCCTCATATAGTTCTGTTTCCCATTCGGTTCCCAAATAGTATGGAGATTTATGATCTGGTAAATCATTACTGCTAAAAATCACATTACTTCCATTGATTTCATACGATAATCCAGCGGCATTAAATTTGGATAGTATTGGAGTAATATCATAGTCTGTATCTACTAATACTTCCTCTGTATCTGTATTAGATTCATTATCAGATGAACAAGCCCATGAAATGATCATTAAAAAGCTAAAAAAAAATACGATTGAATATTTACTTTTTCTCATATTAAATTATTTTGGGTTATAGTCTTTAAAACATTTAGACTACATAAATTGTAAAAGGTTTAACACTAATTTACCATTTTATTTAACAACCTTGATAATCAGCATATTATAAAAGATATTAAAATCGATGGTCGGAAAAACAAATTAAATAAATTGATCAACTATTTTTAATGGTTATATTTAACATTACAGATTAAATCGGTTATTTTATGAAGATTTACAAAGCACAGATAGATAACGACTTAGAGTTTGATATTACGGATAATGATATAGATAAACTTGATATCATATCAATTGAAAAATCTAAACTTCATATACTCAAGGATCGGATATCTTATCCTGCAGAAATTACAGCCACTAATTTTATGAATAAGAACTATATTGTAAAGGTGAACTCCAATATGTATAAAGTATCTATATCCAATGAGTTAGACATACAAATTAAAGCAATGGGATTTGCTTTAGGCTCTTCTAAGCAAGTTAATTATATTAAAGCTCCAATGCCTGGGCTTATTATAGATCGTAAAGTAGAAATTGGTCAGACAGTACAAGAAGGTGATTATCTTTTGGTTTTAGAAGCAATGAAAATGGAAAACATTATTACTTCTCCCAGAGATGGGATTATAAAATCTATTACCGCTTCTATAGGAGATGCTGTTGACAAAGGAAAATTATTAATCGAGTTCGAGTAAATCAAGATGAAAAAAATAGTTATTGCCAATAGAGGAGAAATTGCAGTGAGAATCATGAAAACTGCCCGGAAAATGGGGATAAAAACGGTTGCTTTGTATTCGACCGCTGACAGAAATGCTCCACATGTACAGCTTGCCGATGAAGCCGTTTGTATAGGCGAAGCTCCTTCTAATCAATCATATCTTGTTGGATCAAAAATTATCCAAGTTGCAAAGGAACTACATGCGGATGCGATACATCCTGGATATGGTTTTTTGAGCGAAAATGCTGATTTTGCCGAAGAGGTAGCTAAAAATAATCTCATTTTTATAGGCCCTAAACCCAATGCTATTAGAGTAATGGGAAGTAAACTAGCCGCTAAGGAAACTGTAAAATCCTATGATATCCCAATGGTTCCCGGAATAGATAAGGCAGTAACGGATATAGAAAAGGCCAAATCTATCGCAATAGATATAGGCTTTCCTATTCTGATTAAAGCATCTGCCGGCGGTGGTGGAAAAGGGATGCGTGTGGTTGAAGAAGAAAAAGATTTGGAATCGCAAATGCAGCGAGCTATTAGTGAAGCGACTTCTGCATTTGGTGATGGGTCTATTTTTATTGAAAAATATATCTCCTCTCCCAGACATATCGAAATACAAGTTGTAGCCGATAGTCATGGAAATATCATTCATCTTTTTGAAAGGGAATGTAGTATCCAACGACGCCATCAAAAGGTAGTTGAGGAGGCTCCTTCGGCGATACTTACTCCTCAATTACGTTCTAAAATGGGAGAAGCTGCTGTACAAGTAGCCAGATCCTGTGATTACCTTGGTGCTGGAACTGTAGAGTTTCTCCTCGATGAACATCATAACTTTTATTTTCTGGAAATGAATACCCGCTTACAGGTAGAGCATCCTGTAACGGAAATGATTACTGGATTAGATCTGGTAGAGCTACAAATACGTATTGCAAGAGGTGAAGAATTATCAATACAACAAAATGATATTGGTATTAATGGACATGCATTCGAACTAAGAGTATATGCCGAAGACCCGCTTAATAACTTCTTACCTAGTGTAGGTAATCTAGAGGTATATACGATACCGAGTGGACCAGGAATTCGGGTAGACGATGGTTTTAATGAAGGAATGGATATACCCATTTATTATGATCCAATGCTTTCTAAACTTATTACATATGGCAAGAGTCGTGAAGAAGCTATATTGTTAATGCTAAAGGCTATAGACAATTATAAAATCGAAGGAGTGCAAACGACATTACCGTTTGGGAAATTCGTATTCAATCACGAAGCTTTTCAGTCTGGTAAATTCGATACTCATTTTGTAAAAAAGCACTATACTCCAGAAAACATTCGATCTATTGAAGAAGAGGAGGCTAAAATTGCTGCATTAATAGCTGTAAAACAATATATAGAAGATCAAAAAATAGTAAGATTACCAATACACTAAATATTTATGGATCCTAAAATCAAAATCTTACAAGAAAAAATTGCATTAGCAAAATCCGGTGGTGGCGAAAAACGCATCCAAAGACAACATCAAAAGAAAAAACTAACAGCGCGAGAACGTGTAACTTATTTACTAGATGAAGGTTCTTTCGAAGAAATAGGTATGCTAGTAACACACAGAACTACAGATTTTGGAATGGATAACGAAATCTACTATGGTGATGGTGTCATTACGGGATATGGAACAATAAACGGAATGGCCGTTTATATTTTTGCACAAGACTTTACTGTATTTGGTGGAGCCTTATCAGAAACCCACGCAGAAAAAATCTGTAAGGTAATGGATCTTGCAGTTCAATCTGGTATTCCAATCATTGGTTTAAATGATTCTGGAGGAGCGCGAATTCAGGAAGGAGTTCGTTCATTAGGGGGCTATGCGGATATTTTCTATAGAAATGTACAAACATCTGGAGTTATCCCCCAGATATCTGCTATTATGGGGCCATGTGCCGGTGGAGCGGTATATTCTCCAGCAATGACAGATTTTACATTAATGGTAGAAGATACAAGTTATATGTTTGTTACTGGGCCTAATGTAGTAAAAACAGTGACTAATGAAGAAGTCAGTGCCGAAGAACTGGGAGGTGCCAGTACACATTCCTCTAAATCTGGTGTAGCACATGTTACATCTCCTAATGATATCGAATGCCTTGAAGATATTAAAAGCCTGCTAAGCTATCTTCCTCAGAATAACCAAGAATCTCCAAAAAAATTAAATTTTCCTTTAGAAAATGAAATGCGAGAGGTTTTATCAGATATAATACCCGAAAATCCTAATACACCTTATGATATGCATGAGGTAATCTCTGGGGTTATTGATGAAGGTTCTTTTTATGAAATTCATAAAAATTATGCAGAAAATATTATTGTTGGTTTTGCAAGAATTGGAGGTAGAAGTATCGGTATCGTAGCGAATCAACCCATGTTTTTAGCAGGAGTTCTCGATGTTAATAGCTCTAAGAAGGCAGCTCGATTTACTCGATTTTGTGATTGTTTTAATATTCCTCTTTTAGTATTGGTAGATGTTCCCGGATTTCTTCCCGGAACCGATCAGGAATGGAATGGAATTATAATACACGGGGCTAAATTACTATATGCTCTTAGTGAAGCTACCGTACCAAAGGTAACTGTAATTACACGTAAAGCATATGGAGGAGCCTATGACGTAATGAACTCTAAACATATCGGTGCTGATTATAATTTTGCCTGGCCAACTGCAGAAATTGCGGTAATGGGTGCTAAAGGTGCTAGTGAAATTATATTTAAAAAGGAAATCAATGAATCGGGTAACCCAACGGCCAAATTAGCCGAAAAAGAAGCGGAATATGCAGAAAAGTTTGCTAATCCATATAGAGCAGCACAGCGAGGGTTTATTGATGAGATTATTTTACCAAAAAATACTCGAAGAAAATTACTCAAAGCCTTTAGCATTTTAGAAAACAAAAAAATAGATCTTCCTAAACGAAAACATGGAAATATTCCTTTATAAAATTTGTTTTAAATTTATTATGATGTTTTAATTTTAGTATCAATATTGATTCTATTACCCCTATGAATAATCGACAATATACCAAATTTGCAATCTATGCGATTGCAGTTTTATGTGCAGCTCTTATCAATGAATTTGTGACCAAATATGTAAAAAAACATATTCACGAACAAGGATATCTTATGGTGCTTATTGATATGCTCGTAGTGATTCTGATATTCGCACCAGCTTTTGCACTAGTTTCTAAATACACCAAAAAGCTTTCGAAAGCATACCTTAAGACCTCTAAAAAAGTTTCTAGTAGTAAAAATGGAAATTTACTTGGTTTTGCCGTGGCTATAATTATATTATTTGTTTTGTTTGCATATATCAGGCATAATATCAATGTAATTAATGACTTAAAAAGAATTCTTCCTTTCTAAACATTTTTCTTAGATACAAAAATCAATACCGCTTATTGTATCACTAAATCCGAAGAATTCTATAGTGCTATACAATTCTAAAAAAGCAACCCCTAGGTTAACTACTCCTAGGGGTCTGACTTGAAACTTTATATTACGTTTAACACAAACTCAACTATGCATAATTTAAATTGTTTCAACTCATTTTTTTAATGTAAAACTTATCTTTTATTTAGAACCAGATATTCTATACATATTGAGGCTATTCTATGTCAAAACTATCCATTGAACATCTTATTCATTAAAAATACAATACTCCCTATTCGAAAGACTGTTATTATATAAAATCGTTGCAAATTATTGTAATTCTTTCTTCCTTTTTTCTTGAAAACCTTTCATAATTTTAAAATAATTAAAGCGATTATTTATCATGAGGATTAATAGGATTACAAACAATATTATCTGTACTATAATCATAACTAGCATCATAAGTTATAGGGTTTTAAATTAAGATTATGATATATGACGATATTTTTTTTAAATACTTTCAAATTTAACATTATAAAAAACAATCAACAAGTAACTATCAATAGATTTTACTTATGTCGTGTTTTAAAAATACTATAATTGTACATTCTAACCGACTTTAATAGATTCCTTCCAAATAGTATTTTTAAGTTATGGCAATATATGTATATGAAATTGTTCAGATTAAAATACTCTATTCAGAATAAGTTAAAAAATAACACTACAAATCTTATATACTTTTAACGAAATTGGTTTAAATTTTGAAATAAAGAAAATATACTTGAAAAAAAAGCCCCTCAGATTCTCCTACTGAGAGGTCGAATTGAAACCGGAACATAATACAAATTATAATTGTTTCAATTTTACTATTACATAGTACGTTTTTAGTTTTTATCTCAAAAACATTAAGAGTAACGATGGCACTCAAATTATAGTATTAATACTTATTTAAAAAATCGAAATTTAAAAGATTACTCTTGTTTTATAAGGGGCAAAACATACAGTAAGGTTAATCTACACAACCAAAATTTATTTGAAGATCAAATGAGATAAATATTTACACTTCATTTAGTTTTTTCTTTATCTTCTCTAAGCATAAATTATTTATACTTCCCAGATGGCTATGTTTTGTATCCTTATTGGGTGCATATATACCTTTTTCAATATCATTCCCAATTTTCTTATAAGCATCCCTAAATGGCATTCCACTCATCACTAATTCATTTAATGTATCGACACTAAACAAATAATCATATTTTTCATTGTCCAGAATAACTGTATTTACTTCGACATTTATTAATGCATACTGAGCCTTTTCTAAAGATGCTTTTATATCATGAATTGCGGCTATAGTACCTTCTTTTAGTAATTGTAGATCTCTATGGTAACCACTTGGTAGATTATTTGTTACTAAAGTTAATTCATATGGCAATGCCTGAATTTTATTACATTTACCTCTGATTAATTCAAAAACATCTGGATTCTTTTTATGTGGCATTATGCTAGATCCTGTTGTAAATTCATCGGGAATACTCATAAAATTAAAATTCTGACTCATATAAAGACATACATCCATAGCCAACTTAGATAATGTTCCTGCTACACTACTAATTGCAAAAGCTACAGATTTTTCTGATTTCCCTCTACTCATTTGAGCGGATACAACGTTATACTTTAGTATTCGGAAACCTAATTCTTTAGTGGTAAACTCGCGATCGATTGGAAATGAACTGCCATATCCTGCTGCACTGCCCAATGGATTCTGATCGACTACTTTCAAGGCTGCATTTATGAAATATAGGTCATCAACAAAACTTTCTGCATATGCAGAAAACCATAACCCAAAGGATGAAGGCATAGCAATCTGTAAATGGGTATATCCCGGAAGTATCACTTCTTTATATTTTTCTGCCAAGGTCAATAAATCATTAGATAATTCCTTGACCAAAGATTTTATTAGCAATAACTCTTCTTTTAGATATAAATGCATGGCAACTAATACCTGATCATTTCTGGATCGAGCAGTATGAATTCGTTTTCCTGCATCTCCAATACGCTCTATTAATTCGAATTCAATTTTAGAATGTACATCCTCGAACTTATCTTCTATTATAAATGTTCCTGATTCAATTTGCTGAGCAAGAATATTTAATTCTTCTTCTATTTTACACATATCATCATCTGATAGCAATTCAATCTTATGTAACATTTTGGCATGTGCAAGTGTCGCTTTCACGTCATATTTTGCAATTACTAAATCTAATTGTCTATCATTACCTACAGTAAACACTTCTATCTTTTCATTTACTGACAAACCTTTATCCCAAAGTTTCATATTTTTAATATTTTGAAGAAGAAATAACGATTACATAGAATTTATCGAGTCTTCCTTCATAAGTTAATTGATGATACCCGAGTAAACTCAAAAGGTATGTGTTCGAAAAAAAATAGTTTTCGAGATGCATCTCTAGGAATTACCTACCAATAAAGAGTTTAAACAACTCCTTCTATTATTTTGATATACAGTGATACTCCCTCTTTTATTTCATCTATATATATAAATTCATCTGCTGAATGAGATCTTTTGGAATCTCCAGGGCCTAATTTTAATGAAGGACAACTTAGAACAGATTGATCTGATAATGTAGGGGATCCATAGGTTTCACAATCCAAAGAAATTCCTGAGACTACAATTGGATGCTCCTTAGGAATTGAGGAAGATCCTAGGTGTAATGATCTTGGTTTTACTTCTACACTATCGGGCATTGCTTGTTGTATGATATTCAAAACCTCTTCATTTTTATACATATCATTTACTCGTATATCTACCACAAAATTGCAATGTGATGGAACCACATTATGTTGGTTTCCTGCCTTAATCTGAGTTACCGTCATTTTTACGTCTCCTAATATTTCTGATTTTTTTTCGAATTCATAATTCTTAAACCACTGGATGATTTCTAATGATTTATAAATAGAATTGTCATTGTTTAGATGTGCTGCATGACTTGACGTACCCTTTACGGAGATATCTAATATAAGTAGCCCCTTTTCAGCGATCGCTAATTGCATTAATGTAGGTTCTCCAACGATAGCGAATTCGACATTTTTCAGGTATTTCAAAATACTTTTCAACCCTAAATCACCACTATTTTCTTCTTCTGCAGTAGCGGCTAATACCAAATTATAGTTTAGATCCTGCCTAACATAAAAATATGTAAAAGTCGCTATTAGAGAAACCAAACAACCTCCTGCATCGTTACTTCCTAATCCAAATAGTTTTCCATTATTGATACAAGCATTAAAAGGATCATTGGTATAGTTACCGTTTGGTCTTACGGTATCGTGATGAGAGTTTAATAAAATTGTTGGTTTGCTGTTATCAAAATACTTATTATAGACCCAAATGTTATTATTTTCCCTTTCTAAAGGGATGTTCCTCTTCGAAAACCAATTTTCAATTAATTGAGCTGTTCCACCTTCGTCAGTAGAAAAAGAAGGAGTTTCAATCAATTTGCATAAAAGTTCTATGACTCCATCAGTAAGCTCACTAATTACTAATTGGTCAGATTTAATGCTATCCATGTCATATATTTTATTATCATTTTATATAGTAGAGTTTATAATAATCGAAATGATATATGATTATTTATAAGCTTAAAGTGGTATGTTGTATAGTCGCATCACTAATAAATTCAACACTTGTTATCCGTACTTTATATACATTTTTTTGCAACGCATTAAAGCAATTCTGTAGTTTTGGTAACATACCATCAGAAATTACCTTAGCTTTTTTTAGTGCAGTATATTTTTCCAAATTCATGTTTTCGATTACAGAATTTTTATCGTGTATATTTTCTAATACTCCTTTTAGCTCAAAACAATAACACAAAGAGACTTTATAATTTTTACTCATGGCAATTGCAATTTCCGAAGCAATAGTATCTGCATTACTATTGAACAATTGTCCTTCTGTATCATGTGTGATTCCACAAAAAACAGGTGTTAAACCTAGTTCTAATAACCTTTGAATTTTTTTTTCATTTACGGTTACGATGTCTCCTACATATCCATAATCTATAGTGTTTATGGTTCTTTTTTGTGATACAATTATATTACCATCGGCGCCACTCAATCCTATAGCATCACATTTATATTTTTGTAATCCTGTAACTATTGTTTTATTTAATAATCCAGCATAGGTCATAATCACTACTTTTAGGCTTTCTAACGAAGTAATTCTTCTTCCATCAATCATTTCTGTTTTCACTCCTAATTTTGAAGCCAGTTCCGTAGCGGACTTTCCTCCTCCATGGATTATTATTTTTGGTTCTGATATTTTCGAAAAATCTTTAAGGAATTGTGTTAATTTCTGCTCATCTCTGATAATATTACCTCCTATTTTAACTATAAATAATTGTTGTTTCTTCATATCTAAATCATTTATTCTTCAATATCTTTTTTAATATCAATTGAGCCGCATATGTCCTATTATTTGCTTGCTCGATTACTATAGAATTGTTACTATCCAACACTGCATCATCGACAACCACATTCCTTCTTACAGGTAGACAATGCATAAATTTTGCTTTATTGGTTAATTCCATTTTTTCTTTGGTTATCTTCCAAGAAGAAACATCTCTTTTAATTTTTCCATAATCTGTATAAGAGCTCCAATTTTTTACATAAATAAAATCGGCATCCTTAAAAGCTTCTTCCTGATTGTGATTTATAACTGCTCCTTTGGTTATGCTTTTATCTAACTCCACCCCTTCGGGATGTGTTATTACAAAATCAGCATTCATTAGACTCATCATTTCGACAAAGGAATTCGCTACCGCTTGTGGTAAAACTTTGGGGTGTGGTGCCCATGATAAAACGACTTTTGGTTTTTCTTTCTTTTTATGCTCTATAATTGTAATCGCATCCGTTAATGCCTGTAGAGGATGACCTGTAGCACTTTCCATATTAACTATTGGAACGGTTGCGTATTTCATAAATCCACGAAGTACTTTTTCGCTATAATCTTCTTCTCTATTTTCTAATTTAGCAAAAGCCCTAACTGCTAGTATATCACAATACTGAGAAAGCACTTGGGCAGCTTCTTTGATATGTTCTGAGTTTCCTTGATCCATAACAATTCCATCTCCGTACTCTAATGACCAACTCTCATTATTAAAGTTCATTACTATAACATTCATCCCTAAATTTAATGCGGCCTTTTGCGTACTTAGCCGTGTTCGTAAACTTGGGTTAAAAAACAATAAACCAATCGTCTTATCTATTCCCAATGATTTATCGGATAACGGGTTTTTCTTTATTTCTAAAGCCTGATCTACCCAATCTCTGAGAACGTCTATATCGTTTATGGAACAATAATTATTCATTAGCTTATTATTTTATGGCTTGATCACTTAACAAAAGAATTCGTTTTTTAATTAGGAACTAAAAGATGTTCCAATGTGTTTACAAATTGATCAATTGCTGTTTTATCAATAGTTAATGGTGGTAGTATTCGCAATAGTTTTTTGTTCTTCGCTCCTCCTGTGAATATATGTTCTTCATAGATTAACCGTTTTCTTAGTTTGCTGACTTCAAAATCAAATTCTACGCCTAACATTAACCCTCTACCTTTAACCTTATTTATTTCGAACAAATGGTTTATTCGAGCTGTAAAATAATCCCCGATATTTCTTGCATTATCAATCAAGTTCTCTTTTTCTATGATCTCTAAAACTGCTAAGGCAGCAGTGCAAGCCAAATGATTTCCCCCAAAAGTCGTTCCTAACATTCCGTAATTTGGTTTTATATGAGGGGCAATCAAAACACCACCAATAGGAAAACCATTCCCCATACCTTTGGCTACAGAAATAATATCTGGCCTAATTCCATGATATTGGTGTGCAAAAAACTTTCCCGTCCGTCCATATCCAGATTGTACTTCATCTAGAATTAAGATCACCCCAAATTCATTACATAAAACCTCTAATTGCTTAAAAAAAGTGGTTGACCCTTCATCTAATCCTCCGACTCCCTGAATAGCTTCTATAATTACTGCACAAACATCTCCTTTTTCTACTTCTTTTTTTAGGCTTTCTATAGCATTTAATGGTAAAAAGGTGACGCTTTGTTGTGCATTTAAAGGAGCTTTAATTACTATATTATCTGTTACTGTTACTGCGGCTGATGTTCTTCCATGAAATCCATTGTTAAATGCAATAACTCTTGATTTTCCTGTATAAAATGAAGCTAACTTCAATGCATTCTCATTTGCTTCTGCTCCAGAATTACATAAAAACAATTGATAATCATTATATCCAGATACTTTACCGAGTTTCTCTGCTAATTCTCTTTGTAAACTATTTTGGACCGCATTAGAATAAAACCCAATCTTCTCTAATTGCTCCTCTAACCTTTTTACATAATGAGGATGTGAATGACCAATAGAAATTACTCCATGACCTCCATAAAGATCCAAATATTCGATACCGTTCTTATCGACGACCCTACTCCCATATGCTTTTACGGGCTCCACATCATATAATGGATATACATCAAATAATTCCATACGTTTCATTTTAGAAGAAAAGAGATACTATTTATCCCCTTATCTTATTTAATTGTATTTATCTTTTCATAAGAAGCCATCACTCCTTTTATCACAGAGGAACTCAATCCTTGATGTTCCATCTCATTTAACCCTTCGATTGTACAACCTTGCGGTGTTGTAACTTTATCTATTTCTCGTTCTGGATGTGTTCCGTTTTCTGCTACTAGAGTTGCTGCACCCATTGCTGTTTGTACTGCTATAATTTGAGCCTCATGAGGATGAAACCCCATCTGAATACCTCCTTGTATCATTGCTCGTAAAAATCTTAGAAAAAAAGCGATACCACTAGCTCCTAAAACCGTTGCTGCCTGCATTAACCGTTCTTCTATAACTAGTGTTTCTCCAATGGTATCGAACATCGTTTTTACTATTTCTAATTCTTCTTTTACATCTTCATTTGCTGCAATGCAGGTCATTGACATTTTTTTTGAAGCCCCAGTATTAGGCATAACGCGAACTACTTTACTTTTTGGAATCACCTGATTAATTTCAGAAATGGATGTTCCCGTTACTGTAGATATTAATACCTGATCTGTAGCTACAATTTCTTTAACTTCTTGTAAAACTGCATTCAATTGTTTCGGTTGTACACATAAAATTACCCACTTACTATTTTCTATGGATTTCTTTATGTTTTGGGATACCGATACACCTAAACTCTCCTCTATTTCCTTCAGGTTATATTTAGATTTATCTACAACAGTTATATCAGAAGGAGTAAACAAATCACTAGTAACTAATCCAGAAAGTATTGATTTTCCAAGGTTACCACCACCAATTATTGTTATATTATCTTTCATTTATTTATGTTAATTTTAATTCTTTTCTGTTAATTTACTTTCTATTTATTGTTTATTGAGTTTCAGTTTAGAAAACACTAGCTTTTAGATTCAATCCCATATTTTCTTCTAAACCAAACATTAGATTCATATTATGAATGGCTTGCCCTGATGCTCCTTTTATCAAATTATCCAGTATTGAAGTGATTAGTATCATTCCTTTTTTTTTAGTAATGTGAAGCATACATTTGTTGGTATTTACCACTTGTTTTAAATTAATTTCTCTTTCAGATATTATGGTAAACTTAGCATCTTTATAAAAAGACATATACATTTCTTTTGCCTCTTCTTCACTTCCATCATATCTTGTATACATCACGGCATATATTCCTTTACTAAAATTCCCTCTATTAGGAATAAATAAAAGAGGAGTATTAAAATCATTCTGTAACATTTCCAGACTCTGTTCTATTTCGCTTATATGTTGATGTTTAAATACTTTATAACTCGAAAAATTATTATCTCTCCAACTAAAGTGCGTGGTTTCTCCAGGCATGACTCCTGCACCGGTACTTCCTGTCGTAGCATTAATATGAATCGTATCTATCAACTTACTATTTGCCGCTAATGGTAATAACCCTAGCTGAATAGCCGTTGCAAAACAACCTGGGTTTGCAATATTGTTAGCAGATTTAATTTTTTCTTTTTGTAATTCGGGTAATCCATAGACAAAGTCTCTTTTTAAGAAATTTTGATCTTCTTTTAGTCTAAAATCATTTCCCAGATCAATTATTTTGGTTTTTTCAGAAAAGTGATTTACTTCTAAAAATGATTTTGACCTACCATGACCAAGGCAAAGAAATAATACATCAACAGTAGTATTTACAGTATTTGTAAATCTTAGATTTATCTCTCCTACTAAATCAGGATGTTGTTCGCTAATTAGTATTCCGGCATTAGTGGTACTATATACAAAATCGATAATCGCTTCTGGATGATGTACTACTAATCGTATCAATTCTCCAGCTGTATATCCAGATCCTCCTATTATTCCAATTCGTATCATACTATGTCTGCGTTTATACTGTGATATATCTTATTAGAATTTCCATAAATCTTTATAAATCCTTTTGCGTCTTCGGATGTCCAAGAATTATTCATTTCACCATATTCACCAAAATCAGATTTCATCAAATCAAAATCGGATTCAATTCCTTCTAAAGTAAAATGATATGGCTTCAATTTTACGATCACATCTCCAGTAACTGATTTTTGAGAATCTTCTAAAAATGTTTCTATATTCCGCATTACTGGATCTAAATAATTACCTTCATGTAATAGCATTCCATACCAATTCCCTAACTGTTCTTTCCAATACTGTTGCCATTTTGTTAATACATGTTTTTCGAGTAAATGATGTGCTTTTATAATAATGATTGGAGCTGCAGCTTCAAATCCTACTCTTCCTTTGATCCCAATGATAGTATCTCCTACATGAGTATCTCTACCAATTGCAAAACTACTCGCCACTTTTTCTAATTCAAGAATATTATGGATAGGAGTACCTTTGTTTCCATTAAGTCCTATGAATTCTCCTTTTTCAAAGTTTAATATGACCACTTCTTCTTGCTCTCTTATAAGCAGACTTGGATATGCTTCTTCTGGCAAAGCATTTTTAGAAGTGAGTGTTTCTTTTCCTCCTACACTGGTACCCCAGATTCCCTTATTGATAGAATATTGTGCTTTTTCCCAACTGTAATTCACTCCATGATTTCTTAAGTACTTAACTTCTTCTTGTCTAGATAATTTAAGATCCCTTATTGGCGTAATAATCTCTATTTCTGGAGCTAATGTTTGGAAAATCATATCGAATCTAACCTGATCATTACCTGCACCAGTACTTCCATGAGCAATATACTTTGCTCCGATACTTTTAGCATATTTAATAACCTCAATCGCTTGAAAAATCCTTTCTGCACTTACAGATAATGGATAGGTATTGTTTTTCAACACATTTCCAAAAATCAAATATTTAATCGCTTTTTGGTAAAATTCATTCAATATCGTTTTGTTAACATGTAATGTTGTTCCTAATGCATATGCTCTTTTTTCTGTTTCTTTTAATTCTTCTTCAGAAAACCCTCCGGTATTAACCAAGATGGTATATACTTCTAGTTTTTTTTCGTGAATTAGATATTTTACACAATATGATGTATCTAATCCGCCACTATATGCCACTACTACTTTTTCCATAATAAAAGCTGTTTATTGTTATCTAATACCATTTGATCTTAAAATCTCCTATACATAATTGGTATAACATCGTTTGTTTAACTTTCTTCAATCGTTTTAATACTTTTTTATCAAACCATTTTTCTTTTTTCTTTTCTTTACTTTCAGGATTGTATAACATTCCTGTACACAGACACATATTGTAATCTTTCTTAACTAGAATATTATAGTTAGCACAGGTTTTACAGCCTTTCCAAAATTTTGAGTCCCTAGTAAGTTCGGAGAATGTTACTGGTTTATATCCTAAATCCGAGTTTATCTTCATTACTGCAAGACCTGTTGTAATTCCGAATACCTTGGCTCTTGGATATTTTTTTAAGGAATACTTAAAAGTGAATTCTTTGATCTTTTTGGCAAGTCCTTTATTTCTAAAATCTGGGTGTACGGTTAATCCCGAATGTGCCACGTATTTCCCATGACTCCAAACTTCTATATAACAAAAACCTGCAAATTTGCCATTATAAAGCGCTATTACTGCATTCTTATTTTTCATTTTGGTAGCAATGTATTCTGGAGTCCGTTTTGCTATACCAGTTCCTCTTATTTTTGCTGAATCCGATATTACCTCGCATATCTCAGTTGCGTAGCAATAATGATTTTCATTGGCGATACTAATGATTAGTTTTTTCATCGGTATATTTTTATTCATTTATTAGGAGTCAGATGGAGCTTTTATGAGAGTAGATTCTTACCAAAGGTTGGTATCATACTCTAATATAAAAGCTCATACTTTTACTCTAAACAAATTAATGTTTACGATAAAATATGTAAGTGATTTTTTATTAATTAGGGAACCCTCTTAGTACACTTAATACAAACAATATCATACCATAAAAACTTATAAAGAAAGTTTATATCGAAATTGAATATTAAATGAAATATGGATTTTTTTTCTCACGGGGAAGCTAGACGCACCAACTTCATAAAATTAATTAAAGCCCAAAGGGACGACGGAAACAGCGAACAGGAATGTGATTTGCTACTTGTCTTGAAAATAGATTCTGTGAATCTGCGGAAATGTGATATACTCTTTTCATATTATTAACTCTAAATCGTCGGCACTTGCCCCTTTCGTTAATTACTACTGCAATAGTACATAAAAAATATTATACTAATTTCATTTTTTTATCAATGTTTAAAATTTTTAATGATTTCCTAAAAATAAGGTCTCGATTTTAATAACTTATTAATTACCATAGCCTTCAGTACAGAAAACATCAGAGATGATACCATTTAAAATATTAAACATTAACACAGGTAAGCCTCATAAATCAAATGATTTATGAGGCTTACCTGTGTTTTAAGACAAAATAAAAATTGTCTTATAGCTTTACCAATCTCGTAAAATTAGCATTTTTATTTTCTGATTTGGTATTGACAAAATATACTCCTGCACTTAAATTAGAAATATCCATGCTTGCAGTATTGGTTGTTTCAAACTGATTTTCTTTTACAGTTTGTCCATTCATATTAACGATTTGGATACTTGTTCTTTGCGTATTACCCGAAAGATCAATTGTAATCATATCTTTTGCAGGATTTGGATAAAGCATAGTACTGTTCTCGGTATAATAATCTGTTATTCCCAAATTAGTAGTGCCAAAAATATTCTCAAAGTTTTGCGCATATTCATATGCAGAAGCACAATCACTAGCTGCATCCCAGTTTATTGACCAAGTCATCATTCCTGCTAAATCAGGATACCCTGATGCGTTTTGTAAAGTATAAGATCCTGATTTTGGTCCTTTACCAATTAAATAATTTATTGCATTTTTAGCTTCAACCGCTTCAACATATCCTCCTGATGGAGCCGCCGAAGGGCAAGATGGTAGGCCAATCGCTATCTTATTTGCCGGAATGCCGTTAAACTGACCTCCTGCTGTATTAAATCCTTGTATCAACATTTCTGTCATTGCAACGATAAAATCCCCAGTGGCTGCATTATAAGGGTTTCCGTCTAACCCGTTCAGTCCTCCTGTATTATACAATTGTACCTGTAGCATATCAATCTCATCCCTAAACTCATCTATTACCGGTAAATATGCCCCCCATTCATTTACAAAAGTGACAGAACCTCCCTGTACATAAGCTATCTCAGGAGCCATCGTTAACAACATCTTTTTATTATAAGTCGATTGATAGTTTGCCATAATTTGCTTTACCGCATCAATCAAATTTACTATTTTGGCGTCGGTTGGATTACTAATTGTAGTTCCTGGGCTTAATCTCAATGAATGTGATTCTAAATCTATATCTATTCCATCAAAACCATATACATCAATAATATTATTCATTGAAGTAATGAATTCATTTTTAGTTGTTTCATCTACTAACTGTACGACTCCATTGGCTCCTCCAATACTAATGATAATTTTTTTTCCTTGATTTTGTAATTCTCGCATTTGCGATATAAATTCTTCTTGACTCTGTAATGCTGGGTTAAATTCCATATCAGAATCAGAATTCACTTTGGGTTCTGCAAAGGCAATTTCTATAATGTTATATCGATCATCAATTTCGTTAAGGTTTATATATGGAGCATCGGCGTTTTCCCAATTATGGAAATAACCGACAAGTCCGGGTTTTGGCAATTGAGCAAAGCCCTTTTGGAGAAAAAAAATAGCTAATAATGTTAGAGTAATTCGTGTTTTCATAAAGTTAAGTTTAATAATGATTATAAAATGTCATCTATAAACGACTAATCATTAAAAATATTTCTTTAGAAACGAATTATATGACCTATGCTCAAGCATAGATGTATTTTCTTATTTTATCAAGAAAATCAATGGTTAAAGGGAATTAAATGAGTTTGTTTTTTATTTCGAGCTATCCTCTTATTTATTCAAAAGTTTTATGATACTTTACACAAGAAATTGAAATAAATCTGGTTTATCATTCAGATAATCTCCAAAAAAATTAAACTCCTTCATTCTGGAAATTAATGGTTGCAAGTCATTTTTATTTTTTAGTTCAATTCCTACTACAGCTGGTGCATTTTCTCGACTTGATTTTTTGGAATATTCAAAATGTGTAATATCGTCATTAGCGCCCAATACTTCACCTACAAATTGCTTTAGAGCTCCTGCTCTTTGAGGGAAACGCACTATAAAATAATGTTTTAGTCCAGAGTATAATAATGCTCTTTCTTTTATTTCTGCCGTTCTAGTGATATCATTATTACTTCCACTAACAATACATACCACATTTTTTCCTTTAATTTCTTCTTTGTAATATTCTAATGCTGCCAATGTTAAAGCTCCGGCAGGTTCTACAACAATAGCATCTCTATTATACAATTCTAAAATAGTTTGGCAAACTAATCCTTCGGGTACCGTAATCATATCTGCCAAATAATCCTTACATATAGTAAAGTTAATATCTCCTACTTTTTGTACCGCTGCTCCATCAATAAATTTATCAATATTATAAATTTCTGTGTTTTTATTATTCTTTATTGATGTTAACATGGAAGGTGCTCCTTCTGGTTCTACTCCTATTATTTTTGTCTTTGGAGATAGAGCTTTCATAGCTCCACATAGGCCAGAAGACAATCCTCCTCCTCCAATAGCTACAAAAATATAATCTATATGCACATCCGATTGCTTAAATATCTCAAGACCAATAGTTCCTTGTCCTTCAATTATTTTAGGGTCTTCAAATGGGTGTACAAATGTTTTCCCCTCGGATTTACAGGCCTGCATTGCTGCTTTTGACGCATCATCAAAAGTATCGCCTTCTAGGATAATACTTACTTGATCTCCGCCAAAAATTTGTGTTTGCGCAATTTTTTGATTTGGTGTCACAGAAGGCATATAAATAGTACCATGTACTCCTAAGTGATTACAGGCAAATGCTACCCCTTGTGCATGATTTCCTGCACTAGCACAGACTATTCCATTAGCCAATTGTTCTTTAGTAAGGGAACTAATCTTATTAAATGCTCCTCGTATTTTATACGACCGAACACGTTGTAAGTCTTCTCTCTTTAATAAGATATTAGTTTCATATTTCCGAGAGTATCGAATACTCTCCATTAATGGAGTTACCATTGAAACTTCCTTAATCACCGAAGATGCTTTCTGGATATCTTCTAATTTAGGGAAATATGTTGTTACCTCAGTACTCATTAGTTCTGCAGTTCTATTTTAAATAAAAAAACTTAGGTCTATCTAAAATATGAGTAGCATAATATACTCATAATAGAATTTAGATAAACCCAAGTAAACAATTAATTATGTATATATTACACTATTGGTTTCATAGCTGTCATTGAAGCTCTTAATCTTTCTCCAACAGCTTCGATAGGATGATTTCTCAATACTGCATTAATTTCAATTAATTTAGCATTATCAACGCCTTTAGCTTTTCCTTCATCATATGCTTTTCCAATAACATCGACATCAATATTTTTCATGAAATCAGTTAATAATGGCTTACAAGCGTGATCAAATAAATAACATCCATACTCTGCCGTATCTGATATTACACGATTCATTTCGAACAACTTCTTACGTGCAATTGTATTTGCGATAAGTGGTGTTTCGTGTAACGATTCATAATACGCAGATTCTTCAATGATTCCTGATGCTGTCATAGCTTCGAATGCCAATTCTACTCCTGCTCTTACCATGGCTACCATTAATACTCCATTATCATAAAACTCTTGCTCAGAAATTTCTACATCACCAGCAGGAGTTTTTTCGAAAGCAGTTTCACCGGTCGCTGCTCTCCAAGATAATAGGTTTTTATCATCATTTGACCAATCTTCCATCATTGTCTTAGAAAAGTGACCGGTCATAATATCATCCATATGTTTATTAAATAATGGACGCATAATATCTTTTAATTCTTCTGATAATTCAAAAGCTTTTACTTTAGATACATTAGACAAACGATCCATCATATTAGTGATACCACCATACTTCATTCCTTCTGTTATAGTTTCCCAACCATATTGAATTAATTTAGAAGCATATCCCGCGTCAATTCCTTTTTCTATCATTTTATCAAAGCAAAGGATAGATCCAGTCTGAAGCAATCCACATAAAATCGTCTGTTCTCCCATAAGATCAGATTTTACTTCTGCAACAAATGAAGATTCTAATACTCCCGCTCTGTGTCCTCCTGTTCCCGCTGCATATGCTTTAGCTTGTGCTAATCCATGACCTTGAGGGTCATTTTCTGGGTGAACTGCGATTAACGTTGGAACACCAAATCCTCTTTTATATTCTTCTCTTACTTCTGATCCAGGGCATTTTGGTGCCACCATAATTACTGTAAGATCTTCTCTTATCTGCATTCCTTCTTCTACGATATTAAAACCGTGAGAATATGATAATGTTGCTCCTTTTTTCATTAGAGGCATTACCGTTTTTACCACCTGCGTATGTTGCTTATCTGGTGTAAGGTTTATTACCACATCAGCAATAGGCACCAACTCTTCATATGTACCAACAGTAAATCCATTATCTGTTGCATTTACATAAGACTGTCTTTTTTCTTTAATTGCAGCTTCTCGTAGTGTATACGAAATATCCAATCCTGAATCTCTCATATTAAGTCCTTGATTAAGACCTTGCGCTCCGCAACCAACTATTACTATTTTTTTACCTTCTAGGGCTTTTACTCCTTCTTCAAACTCAGAAGAATTCATAAATCTACATTTACCTAGTTGTGTTAATTGATCTCTTAATGATAGCGTATTGAAATAGTTTGCCATTTCCTTCTTAATTTGTAGTTTCTTCCGTCTGGACGGAAATTTATTTAAAAATTGATTTTTAGTTACTTATTATATAACCTCCGGTGTAAAGTTTTCTAGTATTTTAGAAATATGCATTTTTTCTTTTGTTACTGCAATTCTTCCTGATCGAACAAACTGCATCAAACCATAAGGTTCTAGTTCATCATATAATGCTTCTACTTCTTTACGTCTTCCTGTCTTTTCCAAAACAAAATATTCTGGTGTAACGGTTACAATATTTGCATTACTATCTTTTATCACATTCTGTATTTGTCTTTCTTCAAATAACAGTTTAGAGTCTATCTTAAATAATGCAGTTTCCTGATAAATAGTTTCATCATCTTTATGATAGAATGCTTTAATAACTTCGATTTGCTTTTCTATCTGGCCAATGATTTTTTTCACTTGCTCCTCAGTCATCATCACTACTATAGTAAATCGATATACATCTTTAATCTCTGATACAGAAGCTGTAAAGCTTTCAAGATTAATGTGACGCCTCATAAAGATCGCTGATATTCTATTCAACAATCCTACGTTATTTTCGGTATAAACGGATATTGTAAAACTCTCTTTTTTCATAATTAACTCAATCTTATGTCTGAAACCGATGCTCCTGTAGGAATCATAGGAAACACATTATTTTCCTTTTCTACACATACTTCTAAAAAGTAAGGATCCTTAGAAGCTATCATTTCTTTAATGGCTCCTTGCAAATCTTCTCTCTTGGTCACTCTTTTAGCTTCAATATGATATCCTTTTGCTATGGTTACAAAATCAGGATTTACCATTTCGGTAGAAGCATATCGTTTGTCAAAAAATAATTGTTGCCATTGACGTACCATTCCTAAAAAGTCGTTATTAAGAACCACAATTTTTACGGGAACTTTTGTTTGAAATATTGTTCCCAATTCCTGAATTGTCATTTGATATCCACCATCACCTATAATCGCAACTACTTCTCTCTCTGGCGCACCCATTTTAGCACCAATTGCCGCTGGCAAAGCGAACCCCATAGTTCCTAACCCTCCAGAAGTTACATTACTTTTTGATTTTGTAAATTCTGCATACCTACAAGCGATCATTTGATGCTGTCCTACATCAGATACGATTACCGCATCTCCTTTGGTTTCTTCATTAATTCCTCTAAGTACTTCTCCCATAGAAAGACCATCCTTAGAAGGGTATAATTCTTCTTTGATTACTTTATCGAATTCTATTTTATCGAATTCTTTAAACTCCTGTAACCAGGATTCGTAAGAATCTGTTTGTATCAAGGGAAGTATACTAGCTAATGTATTCTTTACATTCCCCATAACAGCTACATCTGCATTTACATTTTTATTTATCTCTGCAGGGTCTATTTCAAAATGTATTACTTTTGCCTGTTTTGCATATGTTTCTAGATTACCAGTAACCCGATCATCAAATCGCATCCCAATAGCAATTAACACATCACATTCATTGGTTAATTTATTTGGTCCATAATTCCCATGCATTCCCACCATACCAACATTTAATGGGTGTGATGTTGGTAATGCGGATAGTCCCAGTATAGTCCAAGCTGAAGGAATTCCTGATTTTTCAACAAAATTCTTTAACTCTTCTTCTGCCTTACCTAATATAACTCCCTGACCAAAAATAATCATTGGTTTTTTAGCTTTATTGATAAGTTCTGCTGCCTGATCTAAGGTTTTAGGATCCGTGTCAGGTACGGCTTTATAGCTACGTACTCCTTTACATTTCTCATATTTGAAATCCAACTCTCCAAATTGCGCATCTTTGGTAATATCTACTAATACCGGTCCTGGTCGTCCAGAACGAGCAATATAAAAAGCCTTCGCTAAAACTGCGGGAATATCCTCAGCTTTAGTTACCTGATGGTTCCACTTAGTAATAGGGGTTGAAATTCCTATGATATCCGTTTCCTGAAAAGCATCTGACCCTAATAAATGAGATCCTACCTGACCAGTAATACATACCATAGGTGTCGAGTCTATCTGTGCATCTGCAATTCCTGTTACAAAATTGGTAGCTCCAGGTCCGGAGGTTGCTATTGCAACTCCCACTTTACCACTCGTTCTTGCATACCCCTGAGCAGCGTGTGTTGCACCTTGCTCATGTCGTGTAAGCACGTGATGTAATTTATCCTGAAATTTATATAATTCATCATATACGGGCATTATTGCTCCTCCCGGATATCCATAAATTAAATCAACTCCTTCTGCTAAAAGGCAATGTATTACTGCTTCTGCTCCAGTCATTCTAGCCATTGTTGCTTTTGTTTCTTTTGTTTCTGTCTCTGTTTGCGTTTCCATACGCTTTTTTATTAGGTTTAGCTATTTCTATAAGTAGCGTAAACTTTATTTTTTTTAGATTTTAGCTTTAATAAATATTACTATTCCAGTATTCGTACCCCATTAAGGATCATTATTAAAACTCATCTGTTACACATCCTAATGATGCAGATGATACTGTCTTAGCATATTTATATAAAACTCCTTTCTCGAATTTTAATGGTGGTTTAATCCATAAAGATCTTCTTTTCTGTATTTCACGATCTTCTATTGCCACAGTGATAGAATTTGTTTCTGCATCTATGGTAATGATATCTCCATCTTCCACTAATCCTATCAAACCACCTTCTTGTGCCTCTGGTGTAATATGACCTACTACAAATCCGTGTGTACCTCCGGAGAATCTTCCATCGGTAATCAACGCAACATCTTTACCTAAACCAGCTCCCATAATTGCAGCGGTAGGCTTTAACATTTCTGGCATTCCAGGACCTCCTTTTGGCCCTTCGTATCTAATAACGACAACATCTCCCTTTTCTACTTTTCCATCTCTTATTCCATCATTGGCATCATATTCACTATCAAATACCTTTGCTTTTCCTTGAAAACGTAGTCCTTCCTTACCCGTTATCTTAGCAACACATCCATCCTCTGCCAAGTTACCAAACATAATTCTTAAGTGACCTGTTTCCTTTATTGGGCTTTCTAATGGTTTAATTACATCTTGCCCTTCAGCAAGGTCTGGTACATCTAATAAATTTTCGGCTAAGGTTTTACCTGTAACTGTCAGACAATCTCCGTGTAATAAACCTTTCTTTAATAAGTATTTTAATACTGCCGGTATACCTCCTACTTCGTGAACATCTTCCATAAGATATTTTCCACTTGGTTTCAGGTCTGCCAAGAAAGGTGTTTCATCACTTATTCTTTGGAAATCAGCTAATGTAAATTCTACATCTGCAGCTCGTGCAATTGCTAAGAAGTGTAATACTGCATTGGTAGAACCTCCTAATACCGTTACTAATCGAATCGCATTTTCTAACGATTTTTTGGTTACAATATCTTTCGGTTTTATATCTTTTTCTAATAATAACCTCATAGCCGCTCCTGCAGCTATACTCTCCTCTTCTTTATTATTACTAATCGCAGGGTTTGAAGAATTATATGGTAATGACATTCCTAATGCTTCAATCGCTGATGCCATTGTATTTGCAGTATACATACCTCCACAAGCTCCAGCTCCAGGACATGCTTTTTCTATAACATTCTTATACTCTTTCTGTGTTATAGATCCCGCAACTTTTTCTCCCCAGGCTTCAAAAGCAGATACTACATCTAATTTTTTTCCTCCATGTAATCCAGAAGCTATAGTCCCTCCATATACTAATATAGCTGGTCGATTTAACCGCAACATGGCCATCAAAGCTCCAGGCATATTCTTGTCACAACCAACAACGGTTACCATTCCATCATAGGACATCGCTTGCACAACTGTTTCCATTGAATCAGCAATTACATCTCTAGATGGCAATGAAAAACGCATTCCGGGTGTTCCCATAGAAATACCGTCACTAACTCCTATTGTATTGAATATTAAACCTACAACATCTTCCTTTTCAGTTCCTTTCTTAACAAGTTTAGCTAAATCATTGAGGTGCATATTACAAGGATTTCCTTCGTAACCTGTACTAGCAATACCTACCAATGGTTTTTTAAAATCTTCATCTGTTAAACCTATTGCATGAAGCATTGCTTGCGCAGCAGGTTGAGTGTCGTCTTGCGTGACTTGTTTACTATATTTATTAATACTCATTTTATACTTAATATGTGTTTTTCTTAGTAATACTTCAAAAAATTAGCCATTTACCTGCGCTATTCTTACTCAAATAAATGAACCACGATGTAAAATTATTCTGTAGTGTCTAAACTGTTAAATTATATTCAATACCCTTACAATACTCAACTTAACTCAAAAACATCCTAAAACTTAATAATCAAATAGTTACATTCAATATATTTACAATCACTACTCATAAAACTTTAGTATATAACCTTTATTTCTATATAAAGAATTATATCATTTAGACGCTACTTAAAATTTAGCATCAAAAAAATCCCTTTACTTTCGCAAAGGGACCAATTATATCTATCTATATTGCAATATCCCTTTAGCAAGATGAAATAATCACCTCGACGCTAATGACATTAACAATATGTAAATTCAATTTTCTCATTTAGAGCTGCAAAGATAGGAAAATACAATTTTAAAAAACAATGTAGTAAACAAAGAATTACTTCCAAAACTTAAGTTTTACTTTTACCTTAAACATAAGCTTTCAAAGGTAGGAATATTTTTTAAATTCATAACGAAATCATTAATTTGTTGATTTTAATTCAAAAAATATAGCTAGCTTCTTTACCTAAAATTTGAACAAATTATTTTTCATACAATAAATTACCAATCCAACTCTTGTTTTTACATTCAATTTTCTAAACACAGCTTCTCTATAATTTTCCACGGTTTTGGGGCTTAAATGCATTTCATCTGCAATTTTTTTATAGGTAAGCTCGGAGCACGCATATTTTAGAAATGTCCATTCTCTTTCTGTCAATGTATCCTCCGCATTTTTAACTGCATCTTCATCCGAGTATTTTAACGCCATTTCGATTTTACTAGAGTAATAGAATCCTTGCTCAATCACCATTTTCATAGCGAATTCAAAATTCTCTGGATGAATATCTTTTAACAAATACCCTCTGGCACCAGCCCGAAGCATCTTTATTATAGTTTCCTCATCATCTTCCATCGTTAGTGCAAGTACCTTTTGATCTGGTTGATTTTCTTTTAACCACTGCATGGTCTGTATACCATCCATTACAGGCATTTTTACATCTAATAGGATAAGGTCCGGTGTTTTTCTCTTATGTAAGTAATATTGAGTAAGTTCTTTTCCATTTCTTAACAACCCTAATACTTCATATCCCTCTAAATTAGAAATAAGGCTCTCTAGGGATTGTGCAAAAAGCAGATGATCATCTACAATAACAATAGTTTTTTTCTTCATCTCTTAGTACGTTTAGTTTATTGTATTTTATTTTTAAAGGGGTATATTAATTTAAGAAACACTCCTTTTCCAGGAGTAGAATTATAGATAAGATCAGCATCTATTAATGCTGCTCGACTTTTCATATTTAATAATCCAGAATTTGCTTGTACAGATTCTATATCAAAACCTACTCCATCATCTTCTACAGTAATACTAAGGTTATTCGATGTATACTGCAACATCACTTTTAGATGTGACGCCTCTGCATGTTTAATAGTATTCGATAAAAATTCCTGAATAATGCGATAGATAATAATCTCATCTTTGGGATTGGGTGTAATCTCTTCTCCGGTAATTTGAAATTCAGTTTCTAAAAAGTTTAGTTTTTCAAACCGATCCAGTTCTACCTGTATAGATTTTTCTAAGCCAATATTTTGGATTACTTCTCTATTCAATGTTTTAGAAAGGCTTCGTATTTCTTGTAGACTATCACTTACCAATGCTCTTACATCTTTTATAGAATCAGAAATATTTGGATCCACTCTTGTACTTAATATATTGATTTGCATCACGGCAGTAGATAATAATTGCCCTATATTATCATGCAATTCCCAACTTACATTTTTTAAGGTTTGTTCCTGTATCTCTAATTTAGAGTCCTTTAACTCTTCATTAAAACGTTGTTCTGACTTAAATTTTTCTACAAGTAATTTGTTTTTACGTCTTTGGAAAGCAATAAAGAATATAATACCGAATACCATAAAAAACAGGATAATTATGGTAAAATATACAATTAATAAAGTTTGCTCTTTTGATAAAGTATTTTGTGCGGTAAACATATTATGAAACCTAAAATATAGCAAGTATACATAAAAATAATTGCTATTGGTAAAATAATATAATAAACATTTAGAAATTCATTATTTATTGTTTTAAAATATTTACTAAAAATAAATAATGGTGCAGTACATACATGAAAAATAATAGACCCAATAGCAATATAAAAAGCTACATTTTTATAGAATTTAAGAATTTTATCACTCTTGATCATTTCATAGAAATAAAGAAAAACACTTAATAAAATTAACAGAGTTCCAAAAATTGTTGTGTACAATGAATACGATTCGAATAATACGTCAGAATAAAATAAATTAACTAATGCACTAAAAAAATAAATCGTTGTAATTATTAATAATAAATTTCGCCTCAAATTATTAACCAAATAACTTCTGAAGAAAAAAGTATAAACAGCATAATTAAAAACATAATAAACATTGTACACCCAAAGATTACTTATAATAAATTTGGAATTACTATAAGCCTCTAAAAAACTCCAATTAAGAAAGTTTATGGATAACATTCCATACGTTTCGACAACAACTGTAATACAAAGAAAAAAAACAAAATACCGAGAAGCTTTATCTCCTTGGTATTTTGCGTATATCAACCCTGAAATTGCTGCTAAAATTTCAGAAAAATAAAATGAATAATCTAAAAAACTCATTAATAATTTTTTGGAGGCCTACCACCAAATCCGCCATTATAAGCGTCTATATCATAATTATTAGAATCATCTCCTGAACTAGGAGCACCATCATCACTTGGACTGCCTTGTCCTCCAGAATCTCCTCTCCCATCTTTACCTAGGGCTCCAGGTTTCGTTCCTGTAGGTGCCATAAATAAGGTCGAATACCCCCTACCCATACTGCATTTAGATTTAGAATACGCTCCTAGATATATACGAATCCCAGGATTTTCTATTCCTTGCTTTTTAGATTCTTTTTTTACATACTTCAGATATTCTTGTAATTCTTCTACGCTCCACCAAAATTCTCTGGTATCTTCGTGTCCAAGGCATTTTTTTAAATGATGCCCTCTATCCTTATCCCAGTTATCATGTAGCTCTCTTGCCTCTTCTGGACTTATACATTTCTCAGGTTTCTTATTTTTTTTAGGTTTACGTACTTCTTTTGCCATAATATTACTTTTTTGGGTTTGTTAGATTTGCTAATATATTCAAAAACCTCCCGTATATACAAATAAGGGTACCTTTTCAATTTTATATCAGATCAAATAAAAGCAATTAAACCACTATAAAACAATCGCTTAACTAAAATAAAGAATTTATCCATTTTTGTAGATACGGGGGTTTTCCCCCTGTATGGCTTTAGGGGTATTTACCCTATAATTTTAAAGCCATTCCCCTATGTAAAATCCGTTAAATAACTCATTGATTTTGAAAAATCTACGCTTAATTTTACAATGAAATAACTCATAAACCGTCTGCCCCAACACGGTAATTTTAGTTAGCAAATCAATAGTCGTAAAGCTTACTTTAAATTACAACTCACAATGTTAAAAGATTTTATAACGCATATCGGATCGGACTTAGATACCTATATCAATGCCTTATCCTCTATCACTAAAACTGTAAAAACGGATATTGCTAATATTGGAGATTTTGGAACCAATGATTTTTCCGGAAGTACTGGTTCCAATATCTTTATAACCATTGTAAAAATAGAGGAAGAATCCACCTTACGAAACTTTCCCAATGCCAAATTAAAACTACAAAACAACGGTAATTATGCAGTTGATAAACGATTTCCAAAAATACATCTCAACTACTTTCTCCTTTTCTCTGCTACCTTATCATATGATATGTCTGTGGCGGCGATTCATAGAATTATAAAATACTTCCAGACCCACAAAACCTTTCAATTTACATCGGATGAAAGTGATATCGAGCTAACACTGGAATTAGTGTCCCCCACATTTGAGCAAATCAATCATATATGGGGAACCCTTGGTGGGAAACAGTTTCCGCATGTTGTATACAAAGCAAGAGTTTCGGAATTAGAATTTGCAGAAGAACAATTGTCACCAATAATCAAAACTATAACAGGAGATCTACGATAATGAGTCATTTTATTTATACATACGAAACTCTAGTTGCATTGGAAATCCAACATCCTACTAATATTCCATTAGAAAATAATGTAACGTTTCTTCCTTCTCAGGATACATTACAGCTTTTTACGGATTATAAACTTCTTATGAAACCTACTGATGCTGGTTTTACTATTACCTATAGAACATCTGCTACTTTTAATGAGTCAAAAGATATAGAAGGGAATGTTCTCTATACTCCAAACGGTTCCATTGACTGGTTAAATACCAACACATTGGACATTCAATTGGACTTTTTCTGTATTGCAACTAAAAAATTCCTTAAGAATACTACTTGGGAACATTTTGGGCCACGACCCAAAAATGATAATGAAACCAATTTAATATTTACATACAATCTATATAGTGCGATATACGATGCTCCGGCATCAGCACCCGATATAGACAACAATCCTATAGAAACTAATTATAGTTTAGAAAATGGTGATTACAACCGCCAACAAGTTGCACAAATACGTTTTCGGCTTACGGGTCATATTCCAAATAGTGCACATAAAATTAATACAATAATCATATAAATCAATAATTATGGCAAGTACATTAAAATCACCTGGCGTATATGTTGAAGAAGTAAGTACATTTCCTCCTTCGATAGCACAGGTCCCTACTGCAATTCCAGCATTTATAGGGTATACAAAAAGGCAAGGGATCAATAATGACCTTGGAATGAAACCTAAAAAGATACGTTCGCTGTTAGAATACAAATTATTATATGGCGAAGGTCCAGAAGGGGGACTTACAGTAGATTTGGACACCAACAATTCTGTAAAAAATGTAACATCTGGTGATACAATGTACCTGTACGATAGTCTAAAGTTATTTTATGATAATGGCGGTGGAGATTGTTATATAGTTTCGATAGGTACATACGGAGCTGTAACCAAACAAAATTTCATTGATGGTATTGATGCACTAAAAAAATTCGATGAACCCACATTATACGTTTCTCCTGATGCATCCTTATTAGCAGATATTAATGACCTTAAAGACGTACATTCTAAAATGTTAGACGAATGCGAAATTTTACAAGATCGTTTTGCAATTATGGATGTTTATAAAGGGGATGTAGATTTTACCGATCCGCTGGCTACAGATGTAATATCAGAATATCGTAATAAAATACCATCTAATAGTAATCTGAAGTATGGAGGATGTTACTATCCCTTCTTAAGAACTTCGCTACCACTATCTTTTAATTTCAGTGATCTTATTATAAAGAAAAACAATGCAGCCGTTGCATTTAATACGATCATTGATGAATCCAAATTCAGTGATGGCAAGACCACAACACTGAGCGATATTGAAAAAGCGTCTACAGATTATCAGGCAACCAAAACAATAGTTACTGATCATACTGCTACAAAATATACAGAAGCTACAGGAGCAAACCAAAAAGCCGAACTAAATGCCAAAATAGCACTAATCAATGATTACTTTAATGACTTTTTTGGAGCAACAATTACCAATACAGCCATAAAAGCAGTATATGATGCTATCAAAGCGAATGATTCTAAATTTAATAGTGTTTATAAAGCCTATAAAGATGGAATTGTAGCTATTAATGGTAAGTTAAGTGCGCCCAATAAGCTAGATGTAGCTACTGCCACAGTAACATCCACAGCTACAACAGCCACTTTTACCGTAGATGTTTCTGGGGTTGCTGGTTCCAGTAATACCATTGATAAACTGTATGGAATTGCCAAACCTTTTCTACAATTAGCTTTTGATGAATTAAATAAAGTCATTAATGATTTTTATGCAGAAGCATCTTCTGTACTAAAAGCATTAGAAGATATTCTTAAAGTAGAATCACCCTTATATGCCTCCATCCTTACAGGAATAAAACAACATGGAGTAGTGCTTCCTCCTTCTGGAGCTATTGCAGGTGTGTATGCCAAGGTAGATAACCTAAGAGGTGTATGGAAAGCTCCGGCTAATGTAGGACTAAACTCCGTAAATGAACCTGTAGTAAAATTATCAAGTAAAGATCAGGAAGGCCTAAATATCGATGAAGTAGCGGGAAAATCAATCAATGTAATCCGAGCATTTACGGGCAAAGGAAATTTAGTCTGGGGAGCCCGAACATTGGCCGGTAATGACAATGAATGGAGGTATGTTCCGGTACGTAGATTTTTCAATATGGTAGAAGAATCAGTAAAAAAAGCAACAGAGCAATTTGTTTTTGAACCTAATGATGCCAATACCTGGGTACGAATCCGATCTATGATCGAGAATTTCCTAACCAATCAATGGAGAGCAGGTGCACTGGCAGGAGCCAAAACAGACGAAGCTTTCTATGTACGTGTCGGATTGGGGCAAACCATGACCGCTCAAGACATTCTTAATGGGATTCTTAATGTAGAGATAGGAATGGCAGCTGTCCGTCCTGCAGAATTTATAGTACTTAAATTCTCTCATAAACTACAGGAATCTTAAAAAAATTATTAAACATCTAATTTATAAAACAACCATATTATGGCAGCAGAATATCCATTACCAAAGTTCCATTTTCAAGTAGAATGGGGTGGTACAAAAATAGGTTTCCAGGAAGTATCTGGTCTCGATATAGAAGTCGAGCCGCTAGAATACCGAGATGGAGCAAATCCAGAATATAGTAAAACTAATATGCCTGGAATGATCAAATACAGTGATGTTACCCTAAAAAGAGGTGTTTTCAAAAGTGATAATGAATATTATGACTGGATGAATACTGTAAAGCTAAACACCATTGATCGCCGTGATCTTACCATCAGCTTATTAGATCAGGAACACGCTCCGGTGGTAGTTTGGAAAATCAAAAACGCTTGGCCTATGAAAATTCAGTCAACAGACCTTAAAGGAGAAGGAAATGAAATCGCTATAGAAACCTTAGTCCTGAAGCATGAAGGATTGACGATACAAAACGAGTAATCATGTTTTTATATCCAGCTGTTGGCTTTCATTTTGCAGTGTATTTTCATGGCTTACTCCCTACTCCTATAGATGTTAGCTTTCAATCCGTAACAGGATTAAGTGTATCAGTAGAGACGGAAAGTTATAAGGAAGGAGGAGAAAATAGGTATGTACACGATATTCCTACAGGACTTAAATTTTCGACATTGACACTCAAGAGAGGATTAAAAAGTATCCCTTCTCCCCTTACGAAATGGTGTGAAGGTGTTTATGAGGATTTCAAATTTAAACCACTAAATCTCATCGTATTGTTACTGGATGAAAATCATTTACCAATTCATCGATGGAGTGTTATAGATGCATATCCGATTAAATATGAGATTGGAGAGTTTAATGCCGAAACAGCGGGAATTGTTTTACAAACCTTAGAGCTCAAGTACAAATTTTTTAAATCACTATAAGATGGCAGTAGAAATCAAAAACCTATCTATAAAAGTTCAGGTGAATGGAAATGAAGCTCAGGTACGAAACGAAGGAAGTGAAACCACTTCTAAATGGTCACAGGAACAATTAATAGAGCTCATAGAAAAAAGTTTAATCAACAAAAAGGAACGTTAATTTATGTTTTCAAAAGGGAAATTAGTCAAACTTACCATCACTGCTTATAAAGATGAAAAATTCAAAGAAAAGCAGGGAGATGCTATGGAAGCTCTTATTAATCCAGAAGGGTACAAAGAGACTTTCACGGTAAAATATGACGAAACACAACCTTCTGGAAATAATGGAAATGCTCCAAAATTTAATAAGATTACTCCTGGAGAATTTACGTTCAGATTGCTTTTTGACAGTACTGGTGTTTTTAACTCAGTAGAAAGTCTTGATGATGCATTGAAAAGCATTCAAGATAACATTACAGCTTTTAAACCTTCATTTCTTGATAAAAAAGAGGATAAAATTGATAAAGGTGTTTTTGATGATATTGAAAAATTTAAAAAGCTTGCTATTAGCTTTAATGGCAGTACACATCAAAATAATTCCTTAATTATTGCCTGGGGAGCATTAATTGTAAAGTGTAAACTTACCAAACTGGATATAGAATACAAACTCTTTAATGCTTCTGGATATCCAATCAGAGCCGTAGCGACCATTGGATGTATCAATACGATCAGTGATGAGGAACGCAAGGCTATCGAGAACAAACAATCACCTGATCTTACACACATACGCTATGTACAAGCTGGTGATACACTACCGCTTATGACCTATCGTATTTACGGAGATCCATCGTACTATCTCGAAGTAGCAAAAGCGAATAAGTTGCAAAACTTCAGAACTCTTAAAGCAGGCCAAAAAATAATATTTCCACCAATACAGAAAAACTAGGATATGAATTTAGTAGGTGACATAGAAGAAAAAACAGGAGTAGTTACTTCCAAAGTGCTTGTAGAAGGTACCGAAGTCTCTACGCTGTACGGAATTCAGTCCATAGCCATTACAGATGAATGTAACCGTATTCCCACTGCTATTATTACCATTGTGGATGGGTCTATTCCTGATCAGGAGTTTAAGGCTAGTAATGATGCTGTTTTTGAACCTGGAAAATCAATCGAAGTAAAAGCGGGGTATGACGCTATAGAAGAAACTGTTTTTAAAGGTGTTATCATAAAACAGGCTGTTAAAATCAATCAAAAGAATAGTGTGCTTATCATTACTTGTAAGGATGAAGCTTTTAAAATGACATTAGGTCAAAAAAACACCATTTTTTATGATGCAACCGATAGTGATACGATTGAAAAACTAATACAGAACAATGGTCTTACCCCACAGGTAGAAGCAACCTCATTTAGTCATCATGAGCTTGTGCAATACCAGAGTACCGATTGGGATTTTATGATGTCCAGAGCTCAGGTTATTGGAGCTATCTGTACAATAACTGATGGAACTATAACTGTTCAAAAACCAGAAATCAATGGAAATGAAGTATTAACGGCAACCTATGGTAGTACTATTTTTTCTTTTGATGCTGAAATTGACGCTCGCAATCAATATAAAGCATATGAAGCGAATAGTTGGGATTACAGCAATCAGGAAATTATAACTACAGAAGCTACCAATTCCGGGCAAGTAACATCTGGGACTATGAATGAAAGCGCTTTGGCAAAAGCTGTTGGAGATCAAAAAATCAGCCTGAACCATACGGGTGCTATCAATTCAGAAGTATTACAAACTTGGATAGATAGTAAAAGTCAGTTACAACAACTTGCTATGGTAAGAGGTAAACTACAGCTTCAGGGTAATGAAAAGCTCAAAGCTGGTGTTACCATCAAGTTAGAAGGAATTGGAGATCGGTTTAATGGAAATGTTTTCGTAGGCGGTGTACACCATATAATTACAGAAGGGAATTGGTTTAGCAATGTACAAATTGGTCTGGATCCCGAGTGGTTTACAGAACAGCAAGAGGTTTCGGCACTACCCGCCTCTGGTATGTTGCCTGCAATCAGCGGATTACAAATAGGTATTGTAACAGCACTAGAAGGAGATCCCGATAGTGAACATAGAATCAAAGTAAAAGTCCCAATCGTTAGTGCTGATGAAGAAGGAATCTGGGCACGAGTGTTATCCCTTTATGCCGGAGAAAATTACGGCATACAATTTTTGCCCGAAATCGGTAATGAAGTACTTCTAGGATTCTTAAATGCCGACCCTAATCAAGCAGTGATTCTTGGAGGAATGTATAGCAATACGAATACAGCACCCATAGAACTCTCTGATGATAATTTCGAAAAAATTATAATGGGAAATAGCGAAATCAAAATGCTATTTAATGATGATACCAAAACGATTACACTAGAAACCCCAGCCGGAAAATCTATTGTATTAGATGAAGACGAAGGTGTGATCAAATTAGAAGATGAGAACAATAATATAGTAACCATGAGTAGTGATGGTATCTCTATAGAAAGTGGAAGTGATATAAATATAAAAGCTACTGGAGATGTCAATATAGAAGGAGTAAATATTAATGCCAAAGCCAGTGCTAATTTTAAAGCAGAAGGATCAGCAGGCGTAGAAGTTTCTTCTAGTGCCACAGCAGTCCTGAAAGGATCGTTGGTTCAGATAAATTAAGTAGTGAGTACAAAGTATTAAGTACAAAGTAGTGAGTATTGAGTTAGTGTAAAGGTTAATCACTGAGAGCTAACAGCCAAAGGCTAAAAACCAAACGCTGATACCCGATACCCGACAACTGATAGCCTATTTAAGTACAAAGTATGAAGATCAAAAGCTAACAGCTAATCGCTAAAAGCCAAAAGCTAACAGCCAATAACAAACAACAAAACATAAGACTCAGTACTTAATACTTGAGACTTAATTCAATAAAAAAACTATGTCATTAGCAGCACGAATATCCGATATGCATGTATGCCCAATGGTAACCGCATTAGTACCACATGTAGGAGGCCCTATATTACCCGCGGGAGAACCAACCGTATTAATCGGTGGATTACCCGCAGCAAGAGTTGGAGATATGGCTACTTGCGTTGGCCCGCCAGACACTATTGCCGCAGGATCCGGAACAGTATTGATCGGAGGAATGCCAGCAGCAAGAATGGGTGATTCTACCGCACACGGAGGAGTAATAGTAGCCGGATGTGCCACAGTATTGATTGGAGGGTGAAACTGGTATTGAGTACAAAGTATGAAGTATGAAGTACTAGGTATAAAGTATTAAGGCTAACAGTCAAAAGTCAAAACTAGAAATAAAAAAATAGAAGATAAAATAAAGAATACTTAATACTCTGTACTAAGTACTCAATACTAATTAAAACATGAAAAACGAAACACCGTATATAGGAATCGGTTGGAGCTTCCCTCCTGCTTTTAACAGTTACTCTAATCAGGTAGAGATGACAACTGAGGACGATGACATCAAAGGCTGTCTGGAAATTATACTCACTACCAAATTAGGAGAACGTCTATTAAGACCATTATTTGGATGTGATCTTACGATTAAGGTGTTCGAAGCTATGAATTCTACGCAAGTAAATATGATAAAAAATATGGTCGAAGAATGTATACTCTTATATGAACCAAGAATCGATGCAGAAGAAGTATTCATAGACACCAATAATGCTTTTGAAGGTGTTTTCTATGTACATATAGACTATACCATTCGAGCAACGAATTCCAGAAGGAATATTGTATTTCCGTTTTATATCAATGAAGGAACAGATGTATAACTTATGGGAACGAACTTTACAAATAGCGCCGCAATAAACAACTCCGAAGGGACAACCCAACTGCAACGATATCTGGATGCACTACATCCAGATGGAATAGAATTAATGGGTTTTTCTGTAGAAGAGTGGATGGATTTTGCCTATAAATTTTCAGAAAAAGTAAGTTTTTATAAAGATACCCCTAATGACACTAACACTACCTGGAAGTCCTTTTTCGAAAAAGCCAATGAAATAAAATCTATAGCAAAAGAATATTCGGATGGAGCTATCGATCCACATCTTACCCTATTTATTTGTTTCCTAAAGCTGCTGGATATTTCTAAAAAGCAATTCGATGGTATCACCAAAAGACATTTGGATTTTTATTACTACGAAGTACTACAATTAAAAAAACAACCATTTACACCAGATAAAGTATATACACTATTCGAGCTGGCAAAAAATGCCGACAACCAACAAATTCAAGCAGGTACGTTGTTAAATGGAGGAAAAGATACAAATGGAAAAACAAGAAACTATACTGTTGACGAAGAGTTAGTAGTTAACAAAGCTGCCATTGCACAGCTTAAATCGACATATCGAGATACCAAAGGATGGTACGAAGCCCCCATACCTAACTCTGCCGACGGTCAAGGAAGTGATCTCGAAAACGATAGTAAAAGTTGGATGCCTTTTGGGAACACTACATATAACAATGCTAATTTTGGATTAACAATCAGTGCCCCTTCACTAAAAATGAGTGATGGCCCCAGAAATATCATAGTCACATGTAAACTCGCTGGAAAAAGCGGAAAGATTACTACTTCCGAAGATTTTGCAAAAAACCTGGTGTTCACTATTACAGGAAAAAAAGATTGGATTCCCCTTAACATAACAAAAAAGAAAATTACAGTTGCAGACGGAGAAGTAACCTTTAATTTGACATTAAAAGAAACAGATGATGAGATTATTAACTATGACAACTCTATTCATAAAGGAAACTATAACGCTACGCATCCACTGCTAAAAATTCAATTTAACAATACTTCTAAAAGTGCCTCTGATAGCAGTTTCAAATTATATAAAAAATTAGTCGGGCTTACCATATCAGATATTATCATTAGTACCAAAAGTTTATATAATAAAAGCCTGATCGTACAAAATGATACCGGAACAGTAACCACGGATAGTGCATTCTTTCCATTCGGTCCGCTTGCCAAAAAAAATGCACGCCTAAAAATCAAAGCAAACGAATGGATCGGAAAAAATATAACCCAAGCCGTACTAAAAATGGATTGGAAAGACCTCCCGGAAAGTTTTGCTACACACTATAGCACCTACACGAAAGCTACCGTAAATAGAGGAATTTATGTAGCTAATTCTCCAACAATTGTAAAGAACACAATGGGAGATGATCGTTTTAAAGTACAAAAATCAATCATCAGTCAAAATAGAAATACTCAATCAGATCTTAAAACCCCAAAACAAGTCTCCGAGGAGTATAGCATACTATGGAAAGATAAAAAAAGTGAATTAGAAGTTTTAACAAAACAAGCCAGTGAATTACCAGTTTCATCTATAAGAGCTCTCTCTATCGAGGAAGATACCACGATTGCAAAAAATGCATTATTTAAATCTCCTGAACGAAGCGAATTCTCCTTCTTTTCGGATAATGCAAAAGGATACATTCCATTACCATCCGATGATTACTTATTACAATTAGAGCTAAAAGAAGATTTCTTTCATGATGTATTCGGAAGAGTTCTTACCGCTCAGGCTATTAAAGAAAAAGCAGCTCCTAATGCTCCTTATACTCCTTTAGCAGAAAATATAGCAGTAACCGTAACCACCAAAGAACACCTAAACACACTAGACAAACATATAGAGTTGTTCCATGAACATCCGTATGGACAAATTAAAATCAATGCATCAACAGATACTGCCATCGTTCCAGCATTTCTACCAAAAGGAGAATTATTTCTAGGGCTCGAAAATTGTGTTGAAGGAGAAAATGTACAATTCCTATTTCAGTTAGAAGAAGGAACAGAAAACCCCGATGCTATTGTAGCAGAAGGATACTCCGAAATCGAATGGCATTATCTAAATAATAATAGTTGGATACAATTCAATAAAGAACAACTGCTCAAAGACGAAACCAATAATTTTCTAAAAACCGGATTGGTAAAATTCCAAATACCTAAAGGTTTTGATACTCAAAATACATTATTACCTGATAACCTGTTTTGGGTTAGGGCTTCCCAAAAATCTAAAACGACCGGGCATAATTTACCGGATACTGTAAGTCGTTTCATTGAGATTCATGCACAAGCATTACAAGCCGAATTTACAAATACAGAAAATAGCCTCGAACATTTACAAAACGGAATCCCAGCCAATATGATTTCTAAACTCATTAACCGCATCGCCACGGTAAAAAAAATCAAACAGCCATTTGCGAGTTTTGATGGTGCTCCAGAAGAAGATGATCGCAATTTCTACAAAAGAATCAGTGAATGCCTCCGACATAAAAAAAGAGCCATTACCTTATGGGATTATGAACATTTGATTTTACAACAATTTAAGTATTTACATAAAGTAAAATGTCTTAACCATAGCACCTATCATACCAATCAAAGCCCAGGAGATGTACTTATTGTTGTCGTTCCGGATATCAAGAATCAAAATGTTTTTAATGTATATGAACCACAGATAAGTGCTAACAAGCTTAGTGAAATTGAAACATACATTAATACCTTAAATACTTCTCTGGTAACTGCCAAAGTAGTATCGCCAAAATATGAACCTGTTACTGTAACATTGGATGCCAAATTTTACACAGGTCTTGACAACAATCTATATACCAAAACGCTCAAAGAAGATATTGCTAGATTTCTCGCTCCTTGGGCTTTTGATACAGAAGCTTCCATTTCATTTAACAATACATTATATGCTTCAGAAATGATTTTTCATATCGAAAATCTGGAGTATGTAGATTATATAAAAAACTTCTCCTTTACCCATAATGGAGCCCCGAAACAAAAAGTAACCCCTACTAATGAGAAAAGCATTCTAACATCCGTAGACGCAAAAGATCATAATGTAGAATATATAAAAGCGAGTATATGTACAGTGTAGAAGAACATAGCGAAATACCTAAAGATATAAACTATCAAAATGATCTTGATTTTGCCTGGCTACGAGAGCAAGGGCAACAGTATATAGAAGATCTGGGAAGAAAGTTATGGACCGATTACAATATCCATGATCCGGGAATCACCATCATGGAACTCATGTGCTATGCCATTACAGACCTGGGATTACGTATCAATCAACCAATCCCAGACTTAGTAGCCACTCCCGATAGTGCAGAAAATAATATGCACCGACAGTTTAAAAGTGCAGCAAAAATACTGACCTGCAAACCGGTTACTCAGAATGATTACCGAAAATTATTCATTGATATCAAAGGAGTAAAAAATGCATGGCTCACTCCGTATAAAATCCCATTACATATGGAATGTAATCCGGATGCGCCTAAAATAGATTTCAAGCCCATAACAAATACCAATTTTAATACAACTTCATTTGACACCAAAGGATTCTATTGCCTTTTGGTAGATTATGAAAAGGATGCAGATCAGCAATCCATCAAGAAAGAAATTTTCGAACGATACCATCAGAATAGAAACTTATGCGAAGATCTTATAAAAGTAAAAAAAGTACCTCAGCAATGCATTCGTATATGTTCTCGGATACAATTACATAATGGAGCTGATGAAGAACTCGTACATGCTAAAATTCAATTCGCAATAGAGCAATATTTCTCTCCATCACTCCCTACCTATACCCTAAAAGAATTACAAGACAAAGGATTGACAACAGATCAAATTTTCGAAGGGCCAGTATTGACTAATGGATTTATGACCAATGAAGATCTGGACAATACCAATCTACGAAAAGAAGTCCGCCTCAGTGATCTGATCAATATTATAATGAAAATAGAAGGTGTATCCTTGATCGAAGAAATTAGTATGGACAACTGTCCTCCTGATCAAAATGGAGAACCATCCGATTGTAATCCTCCCAAGACAGCAAAAAGTGATCCCTGGATTATCTGTATCGAAGAAAATCATAAACCAGCTATCTGTGATAAAAGCACCTGGACATATAAAAAAGGATTCCTTCCTGTTGGGATAGATCAGGAAAAATCAGCAGCCCACCTTTTAGAGCTAGAAGCCGAATTTAAATCTTTACAACAAAAATCCTATGAAGATTTACCAATGCCCATAGGCCAATATACAGGAATTACTAATTATCAAACTGCACAACACGACCTACCGGAAAACTATGGAATCTCTACCTATGGACTTTCTGATGAAGTATCCGAACAAAGAAAAGCGCAAGCAAAACAATTACAGGGGTACCTCCTATTCTTCGACCAGATACTAAGTGTATATTTTGCACATTTAGGTCAAATTAAAGCATTGCTATCTGGAGACAATGAGCTAAAACGGTTTTATGTTCTAAAAGCTGTCAATGACATTCAAGGCATTGATACACTGGTTAGTGATACTAGTATTTACGAAAACGATCCTAATCTTCCCTTAGAATTACATCCAGACGGTAGCACAAAATCGCTCATCAATGATCTCGAAGATTTTAACAAAAGACGCAACTTACTCTTAGATCACTTATTAAGTCGTTTTGCAGAAGTATTCGAAGATTATACCAGTGTAATGTATAAGCTATTTGGTAAAAATGTAGATGATGATATTATAAAAACTAAGAACACTTTTTTAAACAACTATGATATTATAAGTTCTGAACGAGGTTTAGGGTTCAACTATAGATTACATAAAAACGGTAATGATCCAGATGTATGGAATACCAAGAACGTTTCCGGATTTCAAAAACGTATCGCACTGCTATCTGGGATGTCAAATTTTAAAAGAAAAGATCTTTTTAATACACATCTCAGAATAGAAAAATACACCAGACCTAATGGAGATATAGAATATAGATGGCTTATCATAGATAGTAACCAAACATACCTCTCTTCCAGACAAGATTTTTTAACCAAGCAAAAAGCAATTGACAATTTGTTAATCGCACTAAAATATGCATACGACCCTTTAAATTTTAGATTATTACCTACAACAAACGGAACTAAAACCTTTGTAGCACTTACCACTCCAGAATATGTGAACGATCCCGATGAAAAATATATCATTGGTAGACAATACAACCGATATTTTGCAAATCAGGAAAATGCCAAAGCAGAAATCGAAAAGGTATTAGAGTTTATTGGTGAGATACAAAGTGATGAAGGTTTCTACTTAATTGAAAATATCTTAACCTTACCACATCATTTAGAAAATATTGCTACCCCTCTCAATAAGTGTTTACCACTATGTGTAGATGAAAATTGCACAAGTTGTGGGCCTTTAGATCCCTTCTCATATCAAGTGACCATTGTTTTTCCTGGTTGGACCTCGCGATTTTCTAACATAGACTTTAGAAATTATATGGAAGCGCTTATTCGAAGAGAATTACCAGCACATATTTTACCAAAAATATGCTGGATTGGTCATATGGAGGGAATGCTTGATGAAATTGAAGGAGAACCAACCCCAAAAAACGATATGGAAGAATTACAAGAAAACTGGAAGAAATTCCTGATTTCTAAGAATAAAAAAAGCACCAAATATATGGCATCGGCTACAACGACAAAAAACCTATGGTGCTCCCTAAGTCAACTAAACACCATTTATGGTAGCGGAACCCTACACGATTGTGAAAATGAAGAAACCGAAGAAAGTAAAAATAGAATTATACTGAACAGAAGCTCTCTGGGCACATTATAATAAAACCCTCAATGAGGACAAAAATGTCAGTCTGAGCTTGTCGAAGACATTTTGAAAACCAATAAACTAAAAACTTCGACAAGCTCAGTTTGACAACCAAAAGTTACTTTTTGGATAGCTTTATAAAAATGAAGAAAATGAACAAAAATAAAAGTTGAATTATACTCAATCGTAGCTCATTGAGTACATTATAAATAAACCCTCAATGAGGACAAAAATGTCAGTCTGAGCTTGTCGAAGACATTTTGAAAACCAATAAATTAAAAACTTCGACAAGCTCAGTTTGACAAACAAAAATTACTTTTTGGATAGCTTTATAAAAATGAAGAAAATGAACAAAAATAAAAATAGAATTATACTGAACAGAAGCTCTCTGGGCACATTATAATAAAACTCTCAATAAGGACAAAAATGTCAGTCTGAGCTTGTCGAAGACATTTTGAAAACCAATAAACTAAAAACTTCGACAAGCTCAGTTTGACAAACAAAAGTTACTTTTTGGATAGCTTTATAAAAATGAAGAAACCGAAGAAAATAAAAATCGAATTATACTGAACAGAAGCTCTCTGGGCACATTATAATAAAACCCTCAATGAGGACAAAAATGTCAGTTTGAGCTTGTCGAAGACATTTTGAAAACCAATAAACTAAAAACTTCGACAAGCTCAGTTTGACAACCAAAAATTACTTTTTGGATAGCTTTATAAAAATGAAGAAAATGAACAAAAATAAAAGTTGAATTATACTCAATCATAGCTCGTTGGGTACATTATAAATAAGCCCTCAATGAGGGTAAAAATAGAATTATATTCAATCGTAGCTCATTGGGTACATTATAAACCGAATTCGATGATAATGTAGTCGAAAAACAACTAGTGATGTGCTACCGTCAGGTGGATACATCTAACAAAAATTTTATCCAGTGTTTGAGCTGGCATTCGTTGTATTTGTAGCCTCTACTTCCTCCTTTGAAGGAGGATCGAGGAGGATGTTTTTAAAGAAACACCCATTAATCCACTGGCATCATCTCGCCCATTACCGGGGTAATGTCGTCCTCAAGGGAAGGGGTTATAAAGCTTTAAATACAGCTATTTGTAAAATCTGTCAGGTCGAGCGCAGTCGAGACCTATTAGTTTGATAAAAAAATAATTTAAAAAATACACCGTGATGAACGATACTTCTTTTGAAACACCATACTTAAAGACGTTACATAGTAGCAATAATATCTATGACCGTTTCGTACCGGATCAGGTACTTACGCACCACAATCTCAATAAGATTATTGACTATTTCGAAGATCAAGATAGGTTATCACGTGTTAATACCATTGGTGTAGGTATTGGTTGTGGACTAGACTTCTATGTAGAAACAGATGAAGATAATAATACCATAATCAAGGTAAACTCTGGAGTAGGTATTACCACGGATGGTGATCTGATAATCGTAGATACTTCTAAATCAAAACAAAAAACATTTGAATTTCGATATTATACCAATCCTTTTTTCAATCGGGCGGATTACGCAAGGTTCACTGGATTGAACATATCAGAAATTCATACACAAGAGGGAGCGGAACTTCTAACAGGGGAACAGCCGCTCTCCTCTTTCTCTAATTTAGGAAGTCAATACCTATTAGTATATGTAGAGAATTATAACGAAAACCCAGGAATCTGTAGTGGTAGTGGTTGCGACGATACCGGAGAACATATTTATGCCAATCTAAAATTCCTTCTAACTGATAAAGCCGGGTTTGATGCACTGACAGCAGAAGATATGGATAGTATTTTTTATTACAAAAAAATGCGCTCCTTCTATGATACATTACCAGAACTATCTGTAACACGCCCCATCCTAAAACCCACAAATACCAAAGCACAGGATTCTATATATGAGTTATATAAAAGCGGTATAGAAACCAATAATGTGGCAACACAGTTACAGGAAAGCTTTATTAAGATTATAGATAAACTCGATAATCGATTAAATGTCAAACGATTTAGTATTACCAAAGAAAATATAGTATCTCGATTTGATTCATTAATTAACATTGGTAGTTTCCCTGTACTTGATATTCAATATAAATATGATTTCCTAAAAGATTTAGTACATACCTACAATGAAATCCGATACCTATTATTACATATCAAGGCCGATTGTGTACCCAATACTACAGCTTTCCCTAAACATTTATTGTTAGGAGCAATCAATACTACCAATAGAGAATTTACCCGACATGACTTTTATCCTTCACATATAGTCGATACCGATGATGAACATTTATTACACATATTAAGTCTTATCATACGATTTTACAATCAATTAGATCAATATAAAATCCCAGCTAACGGTTCTTTGGTAGTAAATGGAAAACCTAACAGTAACGCTTTTAAAAATGTGAGCATAAAAATCACACCATCCAAAGATTATTCGCATACACTAAGCCATAGAAGCATTCCTTACTATTATAGAACACTAAATAATCTCGTTAAAAATTGGAATTTTACCGACATAACTAACCGAAGAGCTTCTGCACAATTAGGATATCATACATCAACCTTATTAAATATAGATTCGATACGGAATCCACTACGATATGAGCATTTAGGACATCATTTTTATAGAATAGAAGGTCATCTGGGAAAAAGCTACACAGCGGTATTATCAAAAATAGAGCAATTAAAACGTGACAATAACCTGGCATTTGATGTCAAGGCCATTAGTATAGGAGATGCCTTGGATGAAATCAAACTAAATGACTATTCCTGTCAGTTCGAAGACCTTCAGATTCTTCTAAAAGCCTGGAGAGATGAGTTCGAGTGCCTTGTAAAAAATGGCTATGAATTCTTTAAAAAATATAGTTTTAAAACCTTAGGCGAAAATGCCACTACCACTAGTTATCTGGATGCTGTAAGAAGAAAAAAATCACTGCGATCCCTTACTTCCAGAGCTATAGAGGCAGCTCCACAAGTAGAACTGCTCATTAGTGAAGCAACAGATTATGCAATTCGGGAAACCAAAACCACAGATCCCGAAGTATTATATAAAGTAGCCTATGAATATATGGTCACTGAAATAGGAGATTTCGAAAATGAAGACGAAGCCTTTGTATATGTTGATTATCCTACCAAAATTACCACCGACTTATATGCTGTTGGACAAGAATTTGTAGATGATTTACAAATATATACCAAACCGGGAGGCTTAGATAAATTTACGACCTTTCTCAATAAACTATGTTTTGATCTTAATAAAGCCAAAGAGGATATTGTAGCCGCTAGAACCAGTAAGGCATTCGGTAATAAAAAGAGGGATTCTATGTATGAGTTTATGATCTATGAACTCTCTAAACTCTGTTGTTTTAAATCCAAGATTTCCTGGTTACTCAAAGAAATGGAAATCCGTAAAAAAAGAATTTTTGATAAACTCACATTAGGTGAATTAGTAAAATCACATCCAGGAATAGAACATATGGCAGGAGTTCCCAAAGGAGGTACTTTTATTATTGTCTATGGTGGTCAGGACAAAGAGACAGGTACATTCTCTAACAAGGTAATTGCAGATTTTGCCTTCCCTGATATGTGCTGTAGTGATTGCCCACCAAATACCATAGTCATCAAACAAGAGGTAGAAGTACTAGAAGACCTCATTCTAGAACCTACTATTTATTGTATCATTGATGGAACTACAATTCCTAATGGAGTCTTCACTCCTACTCCCGATGATGCGACTATTACATCCGATCAAGGAGAAGATTTTATAGAAAATAATGCCAATTTCAACCCTAATAAAGTCATAGATACTTTTATTGGGCTTCCGATCGGTTTCAAGGTAAATGACAAGGAGGTGGCAACAACAGCAACAGTATACAAACTTCCTAATAAAGAACATTTCGATACACCAACCAATCTGGATATTATACCAACGATACTAATAGGAAATGAATTTGTAAACGTACAAATCATCCCAAAAACTCCATATGACAATAAAGGATACCTCACCTATTCCTGGAAAAATGACACTGGTGCAGAGATAAGTACTGCAGCAACCCTAAATATCGATCTTCCTGTTATAAACGGACGTATCAATCAAAGTTTTACCTTAAAAATAGGAATCGACAACCCAGAAGCAACATGTACCACAATCGTAGAAATTCTGGTTAATGAAGAAATCGACATCATACCGGGAGAAGTAGGTTTAGTAATAGATCCAAGTATATTCTGTTTCGAAGATGGAACCAGTATCGATATTGTTCCATTTGGAGTAACTCCGGATACAGGAATCACCTCATCTGATCAGGGATCTATATTTATAGAAAGTGGTAATATCTTTAATCCTAATGAGGTTATCGATAGCTTACTAGGAGTAGTACTAAATTTTAAAGTAAACGAACAAGATGTATCACAAACTGCTACTGTATATAAATTACCAAATAGCAAACACTTTAGTGATAGCGCCAATATAGAAGTAATAGAAAACACAATTAATGTAGGAAATGAATCTGTAAACGTAAGTGTAATTCCTAGTACTCCATATGACACCAATGAATATTTAACCTTCAATTGGTCCGATGAAGCAGGAAATACAGTAGGAGAAGAACAAACACTTACAACCGATATTCCGATAATAGATGGTAAGATTACACAAACCTTTATTCTTACCATTGGAGTCAATAATCCATTTGCTGATTGTGGACTGAGTTATCAAATCACCGTAGATAAACGTATCATCATTGGAGAACGTACTTGTTTTAACGATTTCCAAACCAGATTATCAAGCTATCCTATCGATACTAATTTGAAAATAGCACAAACAAATACAGCAAATACAGCCTTCGGTTCTCAATTAAAGGTAGATATTATACAACCTACCTTCGAACTGTTTCAGGCAGCGTTGGCACTAACCGAAGCCGAGTTTAGTGATAAGGATAAGTTAAAAAACACACTAGATCAAATTACGGGTCTACTATCTTTCTTATCAGAGGCATATACACAAAACCCGGACAGAAGAGAATTTCTAAAATCATTTATAGCAATACACGAAGCATTATCAATACTATTTCTGGAACTGACCAAATGTTGTGATGAGAATGACATTATAATTTTCACAGAGCAAATCAATGCTTTCCAGTCTACGCTAAAAAGTGATCAGGCAACTTTCAAAGAAAATGGGATCGCTTATACATTAATCACCCAAACTTTCTATGACAAGTATATCCCAAAAGCGAATAATTTAAAAGCAATTCTAAAAACCATATTTAACTTTAGCTAATGCACTACATCGAGAACATAGCATTCAATTGGGAACTCAATAATATTGCAGTTCCGGAGAATATTGAGAACATCTGTAATAAGATCATCCAGGATAGGATATTACCGAAGTTCGAGCAACAATTGGATGCTTGGGATACTCGAAATCCGGGAATGAAATGTATCATTCCCCAAATGGAAATCAACATTCTATGTACCGAATTCTCTATTGCAACCATAGAACATTTATTACTCAGACAATTCCATTTCATTTTAGAAGAAAAAACCAAAAGTGCAACACTACAAGGAAAAGAAAAATCAAATGACTCTGTAATACTACATAAAACAGCTACCGTACAGGATTTTTTGATTCAATATTTACATAAAGGTGTCATTAAAAACGAAAATCAGGTAGTAGCAATTAATGAGTATATATCAGGCAATGAAGGATTTGATCAAAATACCAGATCAAAAATTATCCAGATTATCATAGAAAGTATAGATACCTCCTATCGATTTATCAATTTAAATACTACAATCGAAAAATCGATTCAACATCTTTTTCCAAAAAATGAGTACCACAAAAATGCGAATTTCATTTCTCATTTTTTGAAGCAGTTAATTCATATACTTTTCGACACAAAAAATATGAATCAACAGCTCGAAATGTGGAAAACAATGTTAAGCTCCAGTAATTCGATCTTACGGTTTATAGAAACGCTATACGCCATCATAGATCCTATAGCGGCATATAAAAAAACGAAACCAGAAACCATATTTTCACTTTCGGCAATAGTACTTCAGGCAATATGTCATTTTGAAACCAAACAATCAATAGTATTAGAAACCTTTAAAAAAAACATATATGATATATGTATTCCCAGAACCGATACGATTTCAAATGAGCATAAAAACCAGATCAAAACTATAACAAATGATATTTCAAGAAAAACAGATCATACACAAAAAGATACGAATACTACCCCTGAAATAAAAAAGAATACGAATAAAGAAATTTCAAAAGGATCACTTCCAGAAACTCAAGAGAAAAAAGAAGAATCTTCAATAGTAAAAAATGTAAAAGATAACAACGAAAAAATCAAAACCATCATACATGATATACATCAAAATTCAAAAAAGCCATACGATTTCGGGAAACAAAACACTGATACCAACCTAATTGTTAACAACATAGGACTGTTTATTTTACATCCTTTTCTAAAAGAGTTTTTTACCGAAGTTGGTATTCTGGAAGGTCAGACAATTACCAATCCTAACAAAGCAGTTCAATTATTACATTATCTAGCTACGGGAAATGACCTAGGTAAAGATATTTCCGTGAGAACGGAAAAAATAATAATCGGCTTACCGATACATCAACCAGTTTTTAATACCATGCCACTTACTGATCAAGAAAAGAAAGTTTGTGATGAGTTGTTAAAAGCAGTTTTAAAACACTGGACCGTATTAGAAAAAAGCGGAATTGATACCCTTCGTTCTATGTTTCTTATACGAGAAGGAACCATAGAAATTAAAGAAAAAAACATAGTTGTCGAAGCAAAACACCTAGCACAAGATGTATTACTAAAAAAACTTCCTTGGGGATTAGGAATGGTACTCCTGCCTTGGGTCAAAGGAATTTTTCAAATTACCTGGAAATCATGAATGCAGCACGTGTAAGTACATCGAATACCGCTGTAACACAAACAGCTAAAAAAAGTTCATTTGTTCCGGCAAAAAGAATCGTAAAACCCAATACCCGCGAAGAACGGAAATCACAAACCCCGATTCCTAACAGAAAAAAAGAAATAAAAAAACAACCAAAAGAAATACTGGCCAAAAAGGAAACAAAAAAGCCTGCACCACAATCCATAACAAACAAGATACCCGATTCCCAAAAAACGCTTACAAAAGAAAAGAAGAGAAAAGAAAAAAAGAAAGGAAAAGAGGAGAAAAAAACGATCACTACCCAAGAATCTATAAAAGCTAAAAAATCAAGTGCTTCTGGCGGTAGTTCCATCGCTTTAAATTTAACTACTAAAACATCAAAATCTTCGACCTCCGTAAATGCAGCTTCAACAAAGGATAAAAAGAAGAAAGAAGGAAAAGAAAAAGGGAAAGAGGAAAAAAAACCTCGTAAAATAACTAGAACCAATACCAACCCTAAAAAAGATAAAAAATTCCAGGCGACCATAGCTCACGTAAAAAAAAGTGCTACAGAACAACAAACCCATAAACCAGCAGGAGATAAAGTAACCGAGGTACAAAAAGCAGCCAAACTCCCGGAAAGCGATCAGGATAAAAAAAATGCGCAACGAGATCATATAGATCAAATGAATGCCGTTGCCGAAAAAAGTAAAGACAAACCTTTTACCGCAGAAACATTTAAAACACTGCTAAAAGAGAATTTGACGCAATTAGAAAAGGAACTTCCTAAAGATGAAGATAGCGCGGAGCAATTCAAGAAAGACAAACCTATAGATAAAGTCAAACAAAATATTTCCGGACAGGTAAAAGATGAAAATAAGAAGCTATCCGGTCCTATGGCGGAGGAAATAAAGAAAAAAGAGCCTCCAAAAAGTAATAAAACAGCAGAAAAAGCAGAAAAACTACCTTTTGATTCTTTTGGAAAGGCGCCAAAACCTATCAATGCCAAAGGATCCGTACCTAAGAAAAAGCACAGTTCTGAAATATCCATGGAAGATGAGAGTGCCTCTATAGATGATTACAAAAAAGAAAACGAGATTACCGACAAACAATTAGAAAAAAGTAATGAGCCGACATTTACTGGTGCATTACAAACCTCTAATGACGCCAAGAAAAAAGCAGCCGAAGCACCAAAAAAATATAGAGGAAAAGAACGCGCGATACTAAATAGCGCACAAGGAAAAGCCGCAGCAGATGGTAGCAAAGGGCTCAATGGTATGTTTGCCGGACGTGCTGGTTCATTTACCAATGTTGGAGTAAATCAATTAAGTAAAGAACAAACGGATGAGCAACAACAAAAAGTTATTTTCAAGAAGCTCGAAGGTATCTATAACAAAACTAAAACAGATGTAGAAACCAAATTAAAAAACCTTTCTGATGGAGTCGACGCTTATTTTAGCACAGAAGCCGAAAGTGCCAAGAAAACATTCGAAAAAAATGTAGAAAAGAAATTAAGCGATATTTATGGTTGGTTTACGATAGATGATGCCATTTTTGGAGCCGATACAGAAGCAATAGAAAAAGTGTTCCAAGATGAGAAAAAACGTTTTGTTACCAAAATGGATAGTGTATTAGATAAGATCGCTACACTCATTGCCAAAGAATTAAACGCAGCCATAGGACTCATCAATAAAGGCAGAAAAGACAGTGAAGACTTTTTTAATACCCTTAGTGACGATCAGAAAAAACTAGCCACAGATGCAATGGATCAGTTTAAGGGGCAATACGATTCTTTAGAAGAAACCGTTCGTGAAAAAGAAAAAGAACTTGCACAAGAGCTAGCAGCTTCCTATAAAGAGAATGTAGACTCCCTACGAGAAAGTTTTGATGCCATCAAAGAAAAAGTAAGTGCCACCTGGATAGAGGCAGCGCTCAATGCACTAAAAGCAGTAGTAGAAGCCATCATAGCTATAAAAAACCTATTTGTAAACCTTCTGGTAGCAGTAATTGAAGCTGTTGGAGCGATCATTCAGGATCCTATTGGTTTTCTCAGTAATTTGATTTCAGGAATTAAACAAGGATTCGAAAATTTTGGGGCTAACATCAAGAAACATCTTATTACTGGGCTGGTAGAATGGCTCACAGGTTCTCTTAGCGGTGTAGGGATCACCATACCAGAAAATCTGTTTAGTCTTAGTGGGATATTTGACCTCTCGATGCAAATAATGGGACTCACCTGGGACTACTTTAGAGCCAAAGCAGTAAAACATATTGGCGAACCGGTAGTACAAGCATTGGAGACAGGTTTCGAAATGTTTAAGATTATTCGCGAAAAAGGAATCAATGGTTTATGGGAATATATCAAAGAATCATTTACCGACCTCAAAGAAACGGTAATGGACGGCATTCGGGATATGATTATCACTAAAGTTGTTGAGGCAGGTATAAAATGGGTAATGGGGTTAATGAGTCCGGCTGGAGCTTTTGTAAAAGCCGCTATGATGATTATTGATATAGTAAAATTCTTTGTAGAACGTGCTTCACAGATTTTTGAGTTGGTAACTGCTTTTACCAATAGCATACGAGAACTGGCATTAGGAAATGTAGCTGGAGTAGCTAAAGGAATAGAAAAGGCTCTAGCCAAAGCATTACCAGTAATGATCGGATTCTTAGCTTCTTTATTAGGCATCACCGGGCTTACTGCAAAAGTGCAGAAAATCATTAAAAAAATCCGAAAAAGAATTGACAAAGCCATTGACAAACTTATCAGTAAAGCCAAAAAATGGGGTAAAAAACTATTCTCCAAAAAGAAAGGAAAGAAAAATAAAAAGCAGAAAAACAAGGACATTGCCTCTGGTAAACTAAAGGATACTGAGGTAGGAAAAGTAGCTAAGTTTAAAAGTGGAAAAGAAAACCACAAATTATGGATCGATACCTCTGGTAAAGGGGTAGATGTCATGATGGCAAGTGTTCCAGAATCTCTGACCAAAAAATTCGAAAGTTGGGATAAGAAAGCTGATAAAATAGAAGATGATAAAAAGAAAGCCGATACCAAAAAGCTTATTGGGCAAGCTAGAAGTTTAACAACCAGTATAGATGCAGACGCTACCAAACTGGAAAACATTATGGAGCAAGCTCAAAAAAAACCTGATAATGAGAAAGTAATCCGAGATGCAGAAAAACAAGATAATGCCGTAGAAAAAGATGAAGATAAATTAAAACGAATCCTTATTCAATTGTTAGACGAATTGGATAACATATTCGAGATTCCTCAGAAAGTACGAAAACATATCAAACAAAGAGTTGTTGCCAAAACAGGAGAAATCCGTTTTCTGGCTGCGTTTAAATCAGATTTATCAGGCACTGATTATACTGCAGTAATAAGAAACAAAGATAATGAGGCAAAAACCACAGCTTTTATTATAACCAGAACCTCTGAAGCTGTAAAGAGAAATGCTCCTCAAATATTTATTAAAAAAGTAGATGGGGATAATGTTTTAGACATAGGAAAAGAAAAAGAATACATCCCCGAACATAAAAACTACATTCCATCAGAACTCAAAATTGCACAAAATGGAGATGGTACATATACCGCAACCTACAAAACCAAAACACACGACGAACAGGATGGTCCAGACCTACAGGTCGATATTTCCTTTGCTGATACACTTGCAGGAATACCTAATAAAATACAGAAAAGAACAGTCAAAGCTGATAACCTAAAGTTCAAACCCGAAGGAAATGTTAGAGGACAAACAGATTCTGCCGTATCCGGGTTTCATAATGCACATTTAATAGGTGATCGTTTTGGAGGGTCAGGGCGTAATGAAGCATTAAACATTTATCCTTCATCAGAACAATACAATGTTAATCAAAGCTATATGTTAGGGAAAGAGGATGATATGGCGAAGTTTTTAGCTCCTTTGGGAGAAGATCATCGGTATTCTATGAAAGTGACCGCTCATATCGATGAGGAAATACAAAATGCTAAAAATCTGGAAACATTATTAACAAAAGAATTCGCTAAAGATACCAGATCAGATAAAGACATTAAACTATTAGATAAAAAACTGGTAGATGATGCAGAAAAAAGATTGACTAAAGCCTTAAGAGCAGAAATTAGTAAAGATATAAAAGACGTTCCCGGGCAATTTAAGAAAATGCACTATCAGATAGATGGATCAGACTGGAAAGGTTTCGGAGAAGATCCGGACTACGAAGAATTAGTTAAAAAACTTGGGTTTGAGAAAACACAAGATGGTGATAAAGTAATTTATAAGAAAAAATAATAAACAAAAACCAATCTATGAATAAAAGACTCATTAGTGTCCGAAAGTTTAACGTCAACTATCTCGGGCAAGCCCAATGTCATTAAGTTAAGGTTTCGGATCATCAATCTGAGCCTGTCGAAGATCATTAAATTGTTAGTTTTCAAAACCATTTCGACAAGCTAGTGTGACAAAAAGGTGAAATTTTCCTTAACTTAATGACATTGGAGACAAATCTCTGAGAATTAAACTCCACAATGTAGATTAAAAATAGATTTCAATTTACCAGACACTAAAGGTCAAGATCTGTCAGACCTGTCAGGTTTCTAAAACCTGACAGGTCTAACTTAATGTAAAAAAGATGATTCCATAGAACTTAGTATTTCATCCCTATTTTTAGGGAGGTTTCAAAGAGTTTTATAAGTTTTTATCAAACTTTCGGATACTAATAACAAAAGAGTAAAATATTTGACATAGTATATCAGTATTGGATACGAACAATATCAGCCCCCTGATATAGACCATATCAGCTACTGGATATGAACAATATCAGTCAGTGGATATAGGTTATAGCAATAGTATATGAAAAGATTTTATACAATTATATTCTGTAGTTGCAGCTGAAAACCATTTTCAGAAGCAAAACAAACAATTGAAATTCAGTATTTTACATTTTAAAAAACACACTATCATGAAAACGATACGATATAGATCAAGAGGTGAAGAAGTTAATTTTTTAGAACAAATATTAGTAAAACTTGGATATCAGGTCGTAGTCTCTAATTACTTCGGAAAAGATACGGATCGTTCCATCCGGGATTTTCAGCAGAAAAACAACTTAGTCGTTGATGGAATTGTAGGTCTTAAAACCTGGACGAAGTTAATCGCAACCGAACAATCAACCTTAGAATATCAAGACAAACTCTTATCCGAGCAAGATTTAATAGATTTTGCCCATACTTATGATATTGAATTGGCAGCTATTAAAGCGGTAAACGAAATAGAAAGTAATGGCAAAGGGTTTCTTATAGACGGCAGACCGAGAATATTATTCGAAGGACACGTCTTCTGGAGACAATTAAAAAATGTGAACCTGAATCCAAATGAATTTTTAAATGACTTTACCAAAAATGTTTTATATTCAAAATGGACAAAAACACATTATATGGGAGGTTCGGGAGAATACTCCAGATTAGAAAAAGCCGCCGGAATGAGTGATTTATCAGAAGTACATAATGCGGCCTATGCTTCTGCATCTTGGGGGGCTTTTCAGATTATGGGGTATCATTATAAAAATCTTGGATATTCTTCTGTAGATGCATTTGTCTCCAGAATGTATGAGGACGAAGGTAAACATCTGCAAGCCTTTGGTAAATTTCTAGAAGCAAACAACCTTATTAAACATATAAAAAATAAAGATTGGGAAGCCTTTGCTAAAGGATATAACGGCCCTGGGTATAAAAAAAATAAATACGATACCAAACTAAAAAAAGCATACAACACTTATAACAACTTATAATGAAAAGTAAGAGTCAGTTAATATCTCCGTTTGATTTTCTAACATCAGTAATAGCGTACCGCCTACAAACTGAATTAACCGAAGATATACCTGAGTTTCCGAAGTATGACCCAGCATCCTTTGATGATACATCCATAGCCCGGTTTATTAAGAAAACAAACCTTCCGCTTACTGAAGCTATTGTTTTATTACTTGCTCTTGTTCCTCATATTTCTCCTGGTTTTTTAAATACCATACTAGCTCCTTATTTTCTAGAAGGAGGTGAATTTCCAGAATTTGGAGGCATTAAAGGATCTCAACATAGAGGTATTTTTCCTACTGGAGAAACCGTATTATATGTATTAGCTGGCAATGATATTAAAAAGCGTATTGAAGCATCTTCAGTTTTTGAACCACAGCACATTTTTAAAAAAAATAATATTATCTCTCTAGGTAAACCCATACAAGGAGAACCCGAAATGAGTGGTCGATTAGTAATTGATGAAGAATATTTGTCATGGATTATTAAAGAAAAAGTGATACATCCAGAATTAAGCGAAAAATTTCCTGCCCAGCGGATTACTACAGAACTAAATTGGGAAGACTTGATCTTAGACGAAGAAACAATGTCTCACATTAGAGAAGTTGAAATGTGGTTACAACACGAAAAAACGCTACAAGATGATTGGGATATGAAAAAACGTATCAAACCGGGATATCGTGTCATGTTTTACGGAGCTCCCGGAACAGGAAAAACACTCACTGCTACCCTACTAGGCAAACATACACAAAAAGATGTCTATCGAATTGACTTATCAATGGTCGTTTCTAAGTTTATCGGAGAAACCGAAAAAAATCTTTCTAACCTATTTAATAAAGCAGAAAATAAAAACTGGATTTTGTTCTTTGACGAAGCAGATTCTATTTTTGGAAAAAGAACACAGGTCAGGGATGCTCATGATAAATATGCGAATCAAGAAGTTTCTTATCTCTTACAACGTATAGAAAGTTACGATGGTTTGGTGATTCTTGCCTCGAATTTTAAACAAAATATTGATACTGCTTTTACCAGAAGGTTTCAGTCTATCATAGAATTTAAAAATCCAACCAAAAAAGAACGTTTGGCATTGTGGAAACATAACATTCCCAAAAAAGCGACATTAGGTGCATCCATTAATCTCGAAGAAATAGCTAAAACATATGACATCACAGGTTCTAATATTATAAATGCAATACAGTATGCCTGTATACAAACCATTGCCAAAAACACTAACAAAATTAATAAAGAAGACCTTATCAACGGTATTAAAAAAGAATATATAAAAGAAGGAAAAATGATGTGATACCCTGATAATTAGTTAGTATTGGTTCATGTTTCTAGTAGCTTGGTTACTGAGCCAAGTCTAAGTCTAGCGTTCTTGATTTAAAACTTTCGGATGATTGTGCATAAGAGTAAAACCTTACCAGATAAATAGTAAACTATTTATACCTCTTCTAAAATGTAATACGATTTACGAATAAAAATTTCGCATCTAATCACATTCTTTTTCTACTATATTTTCTTCATAAAATTAAACAATAGCTATGGCTATTCCTTAATTTGATTCATCAATCTAGCGAAAAATCTTTGTAATTATTTTTACGAAATTCTCATCCGTAAATCGTATAATATCTAATCATTCATAACATTTTTATTTTTGACTCTAGTAGTCCGGTTGCTGAAGCGACGTTGTAAAACGTTTATTCAATTTCAAAATTAACAGAAACGGTACTTTCAACTTTAATTTTTTCAAATTCAATACTATCTATCTCATTTATGGAGTTTATACTGTTAAGCCCCCTAATATTAATTCCAGAAACTCTACCATTTAAAGCAGCCACGATATTAACATCGGATATGTAAATAGCTTTGCCAACTTTTTGACCCAGTGCATTTGCCATTATTTCAGCTTGTTTTTTTGCTTTTAATATCGCTTTTGCTTTAAGTTCAATTTTTAGTTCTTCAAGTTTAGAATATTCAGTTGTGGTCAATCGGACATTTGAAATGTTCAAAGCCTCTAATTCCGTAATAACCTTTCCAGCAATTTTTGCTTCATTAACAAGAAGTAAAAAAGATTTACTTTTCAGAACATCTTTCTTTTTTAGGAAATAATTCTGGAAGTTACTGGATAAGTCTGAAACAGTTAACTGTTTTTTAGTATCTATTCCGATAGAATTTAATTTACTGATCATCATATTTTCTAATTTATCGACAGATATTTTACCCTTAGAATCCTTTTCAGAAATAATAATTGAAATATTTATTATGTCAGGAGTTACCTCTTCAGTGAAGGTAGCTCTTGTTTCTATATATGGCTTGTCAATAAAATTTTTCGTTTGAGCTAAACCAGCATAAGCTATTAGTAACATTACTAAAATTAAGTTTGTTTTTTTCATTGTTTTTAATCTTGAAGTTGTATCTGAGCAAACATATTTACTTTTTTTAAATTTAGATAAAGTAAGTTAGTGAAATCGTCTTTTCAGTGAGTAATAGTCTGTTTTCCTTAATAGAATATTTTACATACACATTAAAGCTATAAAAAACTTATTTCATACAAAGTGTACCATACTTAAATCACATCATTTACTACATAAAATTCCTATAACGAAATGAAAACATCTAATCTTAATCTGGAGGTTTTCGAAAAAATCAGTAATTTGATCATCTTCATAAATTAGCACCTATTTTTATGGATTCAAAACCAGAATTTTACTTTTCCAACGATCAAGAATGGCGTACTTGGCTTCATAAGAATCACAGCAATTCTAATGGTGTGTATCTTATTTTTTATAAAGTAGAAAGCAATACACCAAGTATGCGATGGGAAGAAGCAGTTAAAGTAGCAATTTGTTATGGGTGGATAGATTCGACAGTAAAAAAAATTGATGATGAACGTAGGCGTCAATATTTTTGTCCTAGGAAGGCTAAAAGTGTATGGAGTAAACTAAACAAAACCTATGTAATCGAACTAACCAAATTAGGGTTAATGCATCAAAGTGGTTTTGCAGTAATAGAGATTGCTAAAAAAAATGGGGCCTGGACATCTCTTGATAATGCAGAAAAAGGGATCATTCCAGAAGATTTGCAGAAAGCATTCGATACCCACCATGTGGCATATACTAACTTTAAAAATTTTAGTCCTAGTTACCGTAAAAGATATCTGTACTGGATTCATCAGGCAAAAAGACAAGAAACCCGAGATAAACGTATTAAAGAAATCATACGCCTTTGCCAAGAAAATATCAAATCTAGAGAAGGTAGTAGGTAATTTAAAAAAAGTAATTCTTTTCCTACTTAACACCACTTTAAGATAATTTATGTAGTAAATCCTTATTTTTCGGTTTTAATAAATTCCATAATCATGTACAGAAACCTTATTATCAACATATTATTAGGAGCATTTTCCCTACTTAGTATTCGAGCTCAGGAAAAAGAAAAGCCCACATGGGATATTTCTAATCCCAATGGAACTTTTAATTATAAAGATCATGCTTTGAGTACTGATGAAGGTACCTGGATGAATCTGGATGTTAGTCCTGATGGTAAAACAGTAGTATTCGATTTATTAGGAGACATATACAGTATTCCAATTACAGGAGGTAAAGCCAAAGCATTAAGAACAGGAATACCTTTTGAGATTCAACCCCGATTTAGTCCGGATGGTAAAAAGATATCTTTTACTAGTGATGCCGGTGGTGGTGATAATATCTGGGTAATGAATACAGATGGAAGTAATGCCAAGCAAATTACCAAAGAAGATTTTCGATTATTAAATAATCCAATTTGGATGCCAAATGGTAATTTTCTGATTGCAAGAAAACATTTTACCTCACAACGTTCTCTTGGTGCTGGAGAAATGTGGCAGTATCACATTACCGGAGGAGAGGGATTACAACTTACCAAAAGAAAAAATGATCAACAAGATGTAAACGAACCATCTATTTCTCCTGATGGAAAATACCTATACTACAGTGAGGATGTATATCCTGGAGGTTTTTTTCAATATAACAAAGACCCCAACAAACAGATTTATGCAATTAAAAGATATGATTTTGAAACTGGAAAAACAATTACAATAACTGGAGGGCCTGGTGGTGCTGCCAGACCACAAGTATCTAGGGATGGTAAAAAATTAGCTTTTATCAAAAGAGTGCGCACAAAAACTGTACTATATATTCATGATCTTATAACGGGAGAAGAATGGCCTATTTATGATCGATTAAATAAAGATCAACAAGAGGCTTGGGCGATATTTGGAGTCTATCCAAATTTTAGCTGGATGCCCGATAATAAAGAAATTGTTTTTTGGTCGGCCGGAAAACTTAATAAAATTAATATTGAAAATTTGAAGGTAACCAATATTCCTTTTAGCGTAAAAACCTCTATTAAAATTGCCGAAACCCTTCATTTTGATTCTCCTGTTAGTCCTAAAGAATTTACATCCAAAGTAATTAAACATGCGATCACTTCTCCAGATGGAAAAACTATAGTATTTAGTGCCTTAGGATACTTATGGAATAAAAAATTACCTAAAGGAAAACCTCAACGTTTAACTTCACAAACTTCGAATTTCGAGTTTGAGCCTAGTTTCTCTTCTGATGGACAACATATCATATATGTAAGCTGGAATGATGAAACCCTAGGGGCCGTATGCAAAATACCAGCATTGGGTGGTACACCCGTTAAATTGACCAAAGAAAAAGGAATTTATAGAACCCCTACTTATGATTCTTCTAATAATTTTATAACATATCGAAAAGAAGGCGGCAATACTGATCAAGGAAGAAGTTTTGTCAAAAAAACAGGTATATATATAATGTCTGCCTCTGGAGCTGACAATAAACTTATTTCTAAAGAAGGAGAACATCCAGTTTTTACTAAAGATGGTAAGCGTATTTTTTACCAAACAGGAGGTACCTATTTTGGTAAACTTACCAAAAAGTTAAAATCTGTTGATCTTAATGGGAAAGATGTAAAAACACATATTGCCTCTAAATATGCGAATCGTTTAGTGCCAAGTCCAGATAATAAATGGATTGCATTTTCTCATTTACATAAAGCATATATAGCTCCGCTAGTTCTAAATGGTAAAGAAATTAATTTGGATAATAAAACGAAATCTATTCCTGTTTCTCAAATCGCAAAAGACGCAGGGATTAATCTTCATTGGTCTCCTGATAGTAAAAAAGTATTCTGGACATTAGGTGATGAATATTTTTCTAATGATATTAAAGATAGATTTACCTTCCTACCGGGTTCTTCTGAGGAGGTTAAAGAAATTACATCTAGTGGAATTAAAATTGGATTAACTACTAAAACAGATATTCCTTCTGGTATAATTGCCTTTACCAATGCACATATTATTACCATGGAAGGAGATAAAGTAATCGATAATGGTACTATTATTATTAATGGTAATAAAATTGATAAAATAGGAAATACCAATGAAGTAGTAATACCACCTGATGCAAAAGTATTAGACCTAAAAGGTAAAACCATCATGCCAGGTATCGTAGATGCACATGCGCACATTGGAGCATTTCGACATGGTCTCACCACTCAAAAACATTGGCAATTATATGCCAATTTAGCCTTTGGAATAACTACAGCTCATGATCCCTCGGCTAATACTGAAACTGTATTTTCGATCTCTGAATTAATAAAAAGTGGTCACATGGTCGGTCCTCGTATTTACTCTACTGGTTTCATATTATACGGAGCAGATGGCGATTTTAAAGCAGTTGTTAATCATCTAGAAGATGCAAGGTCTTCAATCCGCAGAACTAAAGCCTTTGGAGCCAAGTCTGTAAAAAGTTATAATCAACCGCGAAGAGATCAAAGACAGCAAGTAATGCAAGCAGCTCGGGAATTAGGAATCAATGTCGTTCCAGAGGGTGGATCCACATTTTTTTACAATATGTCCATGATTATGGATGGTCATACCGGAATAGAGCATAATATACCTGTCGCTCCTGTATATAAAGATGTATTAGAATTATGGAAAGCCAGTAAAACTGGATACACCCCTACCCTTATTGTAAATTATGGAGGTTTGAATGGGGAATACTATTTTTATGACAAAGAAAATGTCTGGGAAAACGAAAAATTACTAAAATATACTCCAAGATCAATTGTAGATGCCCGCTCCAGATATAGAATTAAAGCGCCAGATGAGGAGTATGAAAATGGGCATATCTTAGTATCTAAAACTACTACTGCTTTAGCCAATGCAGGTGTAAAAGTAAATCTAGGAGCACACGGTCAATTACAAGGCCTTGGAGCTCATTGGGAATTATGGTTATTACATCAAGGTGGAATGACCAATATGCAGGCATTACAAGCCGCTACAATTAATAGCGCACAATATATTGGTGCCGGAAATGATATTGGATCTCTTAAAGAAGGGAAATTGGCCGACTTAATCGTATTAGATAAAAACCCTCTAGAAAATATTCGAAATACAGAAACTGTAAAATATACTATGGTCAATGGTAGATTATATGATACCAATACTATGAATGAAATCGGTAATCGCAGCAAAGAAAGAAGTAAATTTTGGTGGGAGATCACCAAATCCAATACTTCTTTTCCTTGGCACGAAGAATCGCAAAGTTTCATGCGCGCAGGATGTGGATGTCATATAGGGCATAACTAATAGTTTTAAAAAACTATGTCACTAAAGGAAGTCTACTAGAGATTTATTACTGTTATTTATTGTCGTATGAAATTGGTAATCAATCCTTAAGAGGCGTTAAAATGAATCTAACCACCACTCAAAAAAAAATGTTCAAAATATGATTAAAAGAATTAGTAATAACCCTAGAAGTCAACTACCTTAGAAAAGTTCACCAGTCATCCAGCAGATACAAAATTTTAGAATTCAGAGGCAAACCTAGGAGAATTAAACTCCACAATGTAGATTAAAGTACTATTGCTTCATCATGGCTACATACCAAAGTTTGATAACCAAAAATGCTACTAATCTTATTATAATGAGAACATTCCTTTATTTCTTTTTAGCCTCCATATATGTGAGTTGTAATTACTCAAAAAAAGAAAACTATACTATTGTTATATCTAATATTAATGTAATAAAAATAGAAGATGGAACAATAACTAAGCAAACTGTTTTTATAAAAGATGATTCAATACATAAATTAGCCATCAATGTCCCTCCAGAATCTTATACCGCCGATGCTAAAATAGATGGTACTAATAAGTTTCTTCTTCCCGGATTTTGGGATAATCATATTCACCTAAGAGGAGGTGATTCTTTAATTGAAGAAAACGAAAATTTACTTCCATTATTTATTGCAAATGGTATTACTACGGTTCGCGATGCTGGAGGTGATTTAACTAAAAACATTCTTATTTGGAAAAAGAAAATAGATAACAGTCAAATAATAGGGCCAACCATATATACATCAGGGCCAAAATTAGATGGAGATAAAGCTACTTGGGCAGGTTCTCTAATCATTGAATCTTATAATGATGTAACAAAAGCGTTAGACTCTTTACAAAGCATCCCTACAGATTTTGTTAAAATATATGATAGTAAGATTTCCAAAGAAAATTATTTAGAGATCTTAAAACAGGCAACCCAAAGAAATATGATTACTTCTGGTCATATGCCTTTTACTTTAGAACTTCAGGAAGCGATACATTCTGGAATTGGAGCTATAGAGCATTTATATTATATTCTAAAAGGTTGTTCATCCAACGAATCCAAAATTACGCAAGCAATCATCAATAAAGAGTTAGATTTTTGGGGTGCTATGGATGGTTTAATACAAACGTACAACGACTCCATAGCTAAACAAACATTTAAATCTCTAAACGAGCACGGTACTTATGTTGTTCCTACCTTACATATCGGTAATACACTTAGTTATCTGGATGAAATAGATCATAGTAAAGATCCTTATTTAAAAATTATTGGTAAAGGAATTATCAAAACATATGATGGACGTATAAAACGAGCATTAAATGCAACAAAAGGTGCTATAAAATCCCGAAAAGAATTAAATATCTTTTTTAAAAAACTAACCAAATCATTACAAGACGCGAATGTAAAACTACTCGCAGGCTCTGATAGTGGAGCATATAATTCTTTTACCTATCCTGGAGTATCATTACACAAAGAATTAGAAGCAATGGTAACGGCAGGTTTGTCTCCATTAGAAGCAATACAGAGTAGTTCTTATAATGGATCTAAATATCTTAAAAAAGATGCTATTTCAGGAAGTATCGAAATAGGGAAATTATCAGATCTCGTAATCCTAAACAGTAATCCTTTGGAAAATATAGAACGCACACGCGATATTTACAGAGTCATTAAGGGAAGTCAAATATATGATCCCAAAGAAATAGAGAAGCAATATGACTGTATAGAATGTTTTACTTTTTTTACCAATTGATTTTTCAGACCAATATACTGACTGTTTAAGAGTAAAAAAAAAACAACAACTTTGAATTTGACATACGGATATTCAAGACTAGAGCGTTGCCCCAATCAGCCCAACTAAATTTCATGAATCTATAACTGATTTTGACACCGAAAAAGAAAAATCATTAACTGTAAAGCAATCGGAATTTGAAAAGTGCTTAACTGGACTAATTGAAAAACTGAAATCTGAATAAAAAAAACGTTGGGTAACACCATAACCTTTTCTTGCGGACATTACTATGATGCGATGTACTGAGCAGCCTGTCGAAGTATGCTAACTTATCCAAATTATAATAGTCTCTATATCTATTTCGTGTTCCTTAGAACCAACCACGCAGTCTAGCTTACTTCAGTGCATGGGTCGCCCCAAACAACCTTGCCACTTACTTTGCTTACGGACACGACTCCACGCATAAGGGACTTTACCCCTTTGGAACGTCCATTAAAATGAACTATATTTACCATTCAAGGCATACACAAGTTGTATATTGTATATGTCGCCTTCGACTGGCAAACGTAACATATAAGAGACGTCAGTTTGTCTAAAAACTTTCTTTAGCTTTAGTTTGGAAATATAAAAATGAATAAAGATAAATTTGTTGATGAATTAATAAAATCACTGACCTATCATTTTAATTCTATAAAAGATGATACTCAATTAATTTCATATGGAATATATACAGATAGTGATGCAAGTACGATTGGTATTTATTATAACACGAAAGAAAAACTAGAAAAAGACATAAAAAACACTCAAACAGAATATACTGGAGAAATGATTGAAACTATGTCATTGTATTATACTTTTTGTATGGAGGAATGGAAAAAGGACATTAGTGAGACTTTAAGAGAAGAAAAACTTTTAGAATTAGAGACTATAATTAATAGATACGGAGAAGAAGAATATGATAAAGGAAATGAAAATTACAAGGATGAAATTCTTGATTTATTTTCAGAAGCGTTAACTAAAACAAAAGAAACTGGACTCTTTAAAAATGAAAATAATGATTTTTTTATTCATTTAGAAGTTTCAGATGATTTTACTGACGATAAAATGTTAGACAGAATGTCGAATATTCTTAACGAAAAAAGATTCATTGATTTTAAAAAGTATAGTGAAGATTAAAAAAAATAGTATCCGGTTCGTATTCCTCAGAACCAACCACGCGGTCTTGCTTACTTCAGTGCATGGGGCGCCCCAAACCACCTTGCCACTTACTTTGCTTACGGACACGACTCCACGCATAAGGGACTTTAACCCTTTGGGACGTCCATTAAAATGAACTATATTTACCATTCAAGGCATACAGACCGTGTATAATTAATTGCCAGTTCACTACCGATTTATGAAAATTCCGGTGGAATTTTCTATCTGTGATTTGTTTGCTAAATTAGTTGCTTAAACACGCAACTAACCATACACAAAACCGTTACAAAATATTAAAACCTAACTTATATGGCAATAATTGCTAAAATGTATATTGATGATTAAGTAATGAACTTGATCGATTTTAAAATGAGTTTTAAACAAAATACTGATTATACAGGTAGACCAACAACAAAACCCTTATTACAAATCATCAATGCTATATACGAGACTACTAAAGATATAGATGTTTTTGCTTGGAGTATTCATTCTACGATGCTTAAAAAAGTGATTGTAGAATTTAGTCCAAGCACAATGAGCAGCAAAACCAAGAGATACGAATTCTATGATGTAGCTTGTACTTTCTATAAAGAAGGTTTTAATGGACAGAACAGTAATCCTACTCTAACAACTATTGGGATGTCGGCAGCTATTTTTAAATATGAGAATACAATCCACGAAAAATCATGGAAAATTACTGACCTAAATAATCAAATTATTCCTACTGTTATTGAAGATAATGATGAAAAAGAAGTTCTTAAATATTATATTACAGATGTAGAAGGAAATGAACTGGATGAATACAAAACAGGAGATAAAATCATCTTAAACATTAAAACAAAAAATCGTATAGGAGATAGTTTAACTATCCATTTGGATGATAAAACTCACGATTTTAAATATAAAGGACAGATATTAAAAAATGATATCTTAAGAAATTATAAAATTGCAAATAATTTAGAGCAAATAGAATTAGAAGTCATCAATCAACAAGAATTATCATAAAAATGGGAAAAAATACATTTAGAATAGAGTTTGAAGATGGTACTACAAAGTCTGCAAGTATTAATATAGTTGATCCAATTACAAACTTAGTATTGTATGGCAGTGGTTTTTTAGAACCTAATTCTTCTGGAGGAGGACATGATACTGGTGATGGATTTAAAAAAATCGCAGAAGCTAGACACGAAATAAATCAAAAAAATAGTTCGAAATCAATAAATAAAATTAATTACTGTCCAACGGACTATGACTTTTTTGAGATTATAAATAATACCAAGAACATTGGAAGACTGGATATTTATTGTCACGGATGGCTTGATGGCATAAACCTTGGTGGTTTTAAAGGGAAAAGAAAATTGGGAACTGTTGAATTGGATGGTGACAAAATAGATTGGATGGATGACAATGAAGGAAAAGGTAAAGATTTGAGAAGAGTAGAAACACAAGAAGATTTATATCTTAATAGTACCGAAAAAACAGAATTAACAAAACTGAAACCTTCTTCTTTTTCTACAAACCCTAAAGTCTATTTTTGGGGATGTAACATTGGAGGTCAATTAAGTCCTAAAGGAGATCATATTGCTAACAACAATCCTTTAATTAAAGATCCTAAAAGATCTTTTGCCCAAAAGTTTTCTGAAAAAGTAGGGAAAGGAAAGGTGTATGCTCTGGTAGGTAAAGGAAGTGCAGCAGGCTCTATGTTCAAAAGAGATTCTAATAAAAAAAATGTATATAGTGATGGAGAGATGATTCCTGCTAATATTTCGTTTAATCATAAGAATAAAAACACTATAATACTTGATGCTACAAAGTATTTTAAGGAATTTCCATTATAAAGAATAGATTATGAAAAATGTTTTTTTATTTCTTTTTACTATTTTTCTGTTTAATATATCCTGCTCTCAAAAATCAAAACTTGGAGCTAAAACTGTTAATTATACTATTGTTGATAGTTTAAAATATGTCTCTGTAATTCCAGATGATTATTTTTATCCTAAAGGGGATAGTATCTGTTCTAAAATTTTAAGCAACTATAAAGATTTAACCCCTCTTTTAATTGAAAAAATTAATGATACCATTAATTCTAAATATAAATATGCAGATTTTTACTATTACAAAGTAGGAGACGTTGCAATAGAATTACTTTCTTGGGGATATAGTAATAGCGAATTTCCTTTAAGAAAACTTTTGAATAATGAGTTCCAAATTCAAAATAAAAATGATCAACTCAATGTTATATTTTATGATCTTTTCCATGAGAATACTTCAGAAATTAATTTTAAAAACAGGCAGCGATTCAAAATAGTAGTTGAGAAATGGTTTGCAAATAAAAAATAACATTTTGTAACATGAATATATGAAATCTGGAATAGTTACAACGATAAACCAATTAAAAGATAAAATATTAATATACTCCATTTGGATATTTTTATCATTATCAGCTTTTATTTTAATTGGTTCACTATTTGCTAATTTTCTTGGTGAAATAGAATTCTTTTTTTCTTTTGGTTACGTTTTAGTATATATTGGAATTATAGGTTTATATTTCATTATACCATTTATTTTAATAAGATTAATTTGGCTGTATAAAAAGAGAATAAATAATGACAAACAGATTAAATAGTCAGCTCACAATAACTAAGTGTTTGGTGTGCAGAGAGATTACTATTAGTGGTCGTAACTGAGAATAAGATGGTAGTAGGTCTACCGGTATCGGCTTACAGG
>CANMKK010000021.1 GCA_947498455.1 uncultured Aquimarina sp. | reverse complement strand
CTTTAATTTTATGCCTTAATCTAGCACAAAATAATTCAAACTCTTTATACGAACTTCTTATCCATAAATCGTATAATACAACTTATAAGGTTTATGGATAAGACCTGTTTTTCAAAACATTAATTTCAAGAAATAGATCACTACAAAAACTTTCGGATAGTTTTGATAGAATAAAAAATGAAGTATTGTATTTACGAAAGTGAAACTTTTGGTAGTGTGATACAAAATTTACTTCCTTTTCCAAGAATACTATGTACATTAATTTCTCCATCATTAAGTTCTATAAGTTCTTTACAGATTCTTAGTCCAAGCCCTGTTCCTGTTTCATTTAGTGTACCATTTGTAGTAAACGTATCTTCTTCAAAAAGTTTATCTAAGTGTTCTTCGGGTATTCCTACCCCACTATCTTCGAAACAAATTTCGTAATACTTTTCTTTTTCTATTGATGTTAATTTTATTGTATCCCCTGCATTACAAAACTTAATGGCATTAGCTATAAGATTTTGAGATATTATAGCAAACATATCTTTATCTGCAAATACCATAGTGATCCCTAACTCATTTCTAAGTTTAACATTCTTTAGCTCTGCTTTGGATTTAAAAAAAGAAAATTTATCATTAATAACATCACTAGTATTGAATAAGGTTGGAGTTGGTCTAAGTTCTTTCATTTGTGACTTTGACCAATTTAGTAAATTATTTAGTAAAATGGATGTTTGATGTGTACTGTTTGCTAGTAGAGGTATAATCTCATGAAACTCTTCTATAGGAATTGTATTATTCATTAATAGTGTTAAACTGCTATCGAGGCCGTGAATTTCATTCTTTAGATCATGTGAAATTATAGAAAATAGTTTATTTTTTAATTGATTTGATTCATCTAATTCTCTTATATACTTATTTCTTTCTTTACGAGATTTAATGATTATCACTGATAATACAAAAAAGATAATAGAAAGGCCCACACTGATAAAAGCATATACTCTATATTTAAACAATTCTTGTTCATCCTTTAATTCCTGTTTTTCTCGCTCATCTGCACTTTGTAATTTCTTCATTTCAGCTTTATACCTACTTTCGGATAATTCAATCTTTTTTAAATTTTCTATAGAAGTATTATCATCTGCTAATTTTTGATATTTTTTTTGCCAAGTAAACGCGCTTAAGAAGTCACCTCTGGCAGAATCCAACGATGCTGCATGTTTATAACCATCAAGGAGTAATGGAGTAATTTTTGTGACTTTAGCCTGGTTTATAGCACTCATTAATAATTCTTTCGCTTCTATATAATCTTTAGTCCTCATTGCAATAACACCCAACTGCAAATTAGTTGCTACAATTATTCTTTTATTCTTACTTTTTTTAGCTATAACATGACTAGAATCGTAATACTTTTTGGATTTTTTATAGTCCTTTTTTGAAAAAGATATATCTCCTAATTGAAAATAAGAAAAAGCAATACTGGTATAATCCTTATCTTTTTTACTTATCCCCAGAGCTTCTTTTAGTAATATTTTTGCGCTATCTACTTTCTTTTGATCAATATATAATGATGCTAGATTATTTAGTGATGCTGCTAGCTTTTTTGATTTAATTTTTCTTTTTAAATCAATAGATTGTAGATAGTATTTCTCGGTTAGATTTTGATCTCCATATTCATGATATATCCCTCCTATATTATTATATATATAGGAAAGAGAAGCTGTATCGTTTATACTTTCGAAATATAAACTTGCCTGAAGTATATAATCAATGGCACTTTCTAAATTGCCCATTTTATCTTCTAGAGTCGATTTATTACTATTGATAATTGCCTGTCCCTTTTTATTTTTCGATTTTTTATAATAAATCTCAGCATTATTATAATTATCAAAGGCATTGGCGTATTCATGAATTCTATTATAGACATTACCAATAATTGTATAAATTCTTGCAGTGCCATAATCATACTCTATATGTTTAGAAATTGGCAATAGTTTGGATGCATAAACTAATAAGGCATCATTATTTTCTTCTACCCATAGTTTACTTAATTCATCGTAAGCTTTATCAAAAATTATCGAATCTTTAGACTTCTTAATATATGGAATGATACTATCTAGCTTTTGTTGTGAAAAACAAAAACTGGACGATATAAATATAAGAATACTTAAGAAGTTTTTTTTCATAGATTTTTATTATGCAGATATAGGCAATATTTTTATCCTCATAATTTACGTTAAAATTTCTTACAATCTTACCAAGTTACCTGTTAAAAAACGAAATACAGATTGTTAAATTATTTTTTTACACTGTATTACTAAGTTATAATATATCAAGAAGCATTTCTCGTTTTAAGGAAAATATTGTAAGTATAAGTTCACACTTATTCTTATATGAAATTACTGGAACCTAAATCGAAATGTTTTTTTTTGGTTCAGGTCAAAAAGAAAATTAAGAGGTAGCCAGCCATATTAATGTATTTTATTTTGAAACATATACTAAAAGGAATAATTTTAGTCAGTAATTTCATTTGAAAATGGTTTCAGATGATACTCTTGAAATGTTTCTTTGGGATGTGTAACCCTTTTACAACCTTAAGGAAAAACAGTCGCTGTAGCTATAGAATCTCCAACAATATGAATATAATTACATAAAATCTTCGGAAATAGAACATTAAAAAAGGAAAAAAGAGGTCGTAATGCAGCATAAAACTTTTAGTAATACCAAACGTAATTTCTTGAGGAATTATCACAAAATAAAGAGAAAATAGCCTCAATAATATCTATACAAGTTCGGGCACAAACTAAACCGAAGTTTAATATTTTGAAGTAAAACTATTCTTTCCGTCTGTAATTGCTAAGATTTTACAACTATGAGTACAAACAGGTATTCAAAAAAAATATTTAATTACAAGCACCCAACAGTTTTGATAAAGATCATTTCAGAAAAATCAAAAGTGTTCAGAAAAATTTTTATGTATTTGCCAAACATAGTTTTTTAAGAATTTATCTTTTAATAAATTCTAGAGTATAATTCAGTAATCCCACTAAAAATTAACACATAAAAAACTTATAATCAGATAGTTTAAGCCCCTATCTCTAGTAACGTAGCTAGCTTTCTTAATTCAAAAGTTTCAGATACTAGTATTATTGAATATTTATAAATATAGGATATGAGCACATAAAAATCTAAACTAGCATTATGCATTGGAAACCTGTCATAAAATTTTGAAATATCACGAATATTGATCAACTAATGATAAAATATTATTATCATCAAATTAAAAAAAAAGCATTTCTATAATATTACTATTGGTTACAGATCATAACATCTATAAATTTTACAATGCATAATGCAGTAATTAACTATAGTTTTGACACGATATCCTTCTTATATTTTTTAAGAAGAGCTCTTGTCATACCTAAATTTGCCTTGGACGAATTCACAGCTAAATAAATAAAATATTCCCCATTTTCAGAAAGATCTATAATATGTATTTGGTCTGTAAGAGTAATTAAAATATCTTGTATTGTAGATTTTAACCCTAATGCTTTTATTGCATTTGTTTTGGCTTTAGCGACTTCTAAATTATAGGCTGAAGCCACTTCCGGATCAAAATCTTTATCCTGAGAGTCTGACACATAGCAAATCCCAGTACTAACTTCCGTTACAGTGACTGCAATGTAGCCTGGTACATTCGTCTTGATATCTTCAGTAAATTGTTTTAAAAAATCTGACATAGTTTAATTATTTTTTTTTTTTATTATTTATGAATCAATTATTCTTAATGGAACTCATATATTTTAGGAGTAATCCTAATTTTGACAAATTATCAGATACTATTAATAATATTGATTCTTTATCCAGTCTATTTGCTATAAAAAAACCATCTGAGGATTTAGCCATCAGTTGATCCATATCTTTATTAATTACATCCTTTAGAAGGTCGCTACACATAGAAAAAGCAGCTTCTGTCATCATAGCGAAATTACTATCGAATTCAGTGTTTAAAGAATCTATTACAGCACCATTATTATCTGCTAATATGACAATATTGGATTCTGTATCTTCTTTAATTTTTTTCAGATTATACATAAAGATCTTAAGTTTAGCAAGCAATTAAAATTTAACTAATTTTTAAGCAAATATAGAAATAAAAGACTTCAAAAATTACAACTATTATTATTTTATCCCTTTTTTTATACTTTTTATCGATATAAAAGTATATTTTTAATACACTGGCGGTAATAAATGTTAACTAATCGTTAATTTTGCCTTTATAAATTCACCCCTAAATAACCGTGTAACTATGACTCTAAAAAAACTATCCAATTCAGATTTAAAAAAGACTTTAAATAAAAGAAAAGAAAATTTTAATTCGTATCGCATATCACAAGGTATTTATTCTATAAAAGATAATCATATTTCTGGAAAAATAGAGGGATTAATACAAAAAGAACTAAAAAAAGAACCCAGTAACAAAAAGAAGAATGATGAAATTTTTCTTTCTAACAACACTATACTAAGCTCTACAGATACAACGAAAGCAACTAAAACGTATTCAGAAAAAATAAAAAACGGTTTTTTCGGAAAAAGAAAGGCTCGTTTTTAATATGATGTACGAATATAAATTTCTCATCTAATAATGTCTTTTTCTACAATATCTCCTTCATCAATCTATCAAAAGATTCTTGCAATTATTTTTACGAAATTCTTATCCGGAAATCGTATTGTATAAGATATTCCACAAATCCCTATTAAAACAAAAAACCGATATGTAATTTACATATCGGCTTTTATATTTGCTTATTTAAAAATTCTTTTTTGGTATTACCCTCCAAAGTCGTCAAATCTTATATTCTCATCGGGGATACCAAAATCCTCTCCCATTTTCTGAACTGCTTTATTCATTAATGGTGGTCCACAGAAATACAACTCTATATCTTCTGGTGCTTCGTGATGATTCAAATAGTTATCTATTACACAATTATGTATAAATCCAACGAATCCATCCCCATCAGCATCAATGTCACTTTTTACTTTCCAGTTATCTTCTTCTAACGGCTCAGAAAGTGCTAAGTAAAACTTAAAATTTGGGAAGTTTTTCTCTAAATCATAGAAATGATCTAAGTAGAACAACTCTCTTTTAGAACGACCTCCATACCAATAGGTTACCTTACGACCTGTATGCAATGTTTTGAACAAGTGATATAAGTGAGAACGCATTGGCGCCATTCCAGCTCCTCCTCCAACATATAGCATTTCCGCTTCAGATTCATTAATAAAGAATTCACCGTAAGGTCCAGAAATAGTTACTTTATCTCCTGGTTTTTGAGCAAAGATATAGGATGAGGCAATACCAGGGTTTACATCCATCCATCCATTTTTTGCTCTATCCCATGGTGGTGTGGCAATACGCACATTAAGCATGATTTCTCTACCTTCTGCAGGGTAAGATGCCATAGAATATGCACGCTCTACAGTTTCATTATTTTTCATTACTAATGGCCAAAGACCGAACTTATCCCATTCTGCCTGAAATTTATCCGGAGTTTCGTGCTCTTCTGGATGTGCAGTAATATCAATATCAGCATATTTAATTTCACATTGCGGAATTTCTATCTGAATATATCCACCTGCTTTATATCCCATATCTTCAGGGATCTCCACTACAAACTCTTTAATGAAAGAAGCTACATTATAGTTACGAACTACGGTTGCTTCCCATTTCTTAATTCCGAATACTTCTTCCGGAACTTCAATATTCATATCTTGTTTTACCTTTACCTGACAAGCAAGACGAGCTCCGTGTTGTAATTCTTTACGTGAAAAATGAGGTGTTTCGGTTGGTAAAGCTTCTCCTCCACCTTCTAATACATGACACTCACACTGAATACAGGTTCCACCACCACCACAAGCAGATGGTAAAAATATCTTTTCGTTCCCTAAAGTAGATAACAACGTACCTCCAGAAGCAACTTCTATTTCTTTTTCTCCATTAATTGTAATCTTAACTGGTCCTGATGGCAATAATTTGTCTTTTGCAAATAATAAAATTCCTACCAAAACTAAAGTTAGAACCAAAAAAGAAATAATGGTAATAACGATTGTTCCAATTGTTGACGCTAAAAATATCATGTTATTTAAGTATTGAAACGTTAATATTTTCTGCTACTTCTTTAGCAGTTTTCTCTTCTTCTACCTGAACAGTTTTTTCTTCCTTTGTTTCCTCTTCATCTCCTCCGGTTAGCATTCCTCCGAAACTCATAAAACCAATTGCCATTAATCCTGTAAGGATAAAAGTAATTCCGAGTCCTCGTAACGGAGCAGGAACATTAGAGTATCTGATTTTCTCTCTAATAGCTGCAATTGCAAGAATTGCTAAAAACCATCCTATTCCTGATCCAATTCCATATACTGCAGCATGAGATATCGTCGCAAATTCTTTTTGTTGCATAAATAACGATCCTCCTAAGATTGCACAGTTTACAGCAATCAGAGGTAAGAAAATACCTAATGAGTTATATAATGAAGGTGAAAATTTCTCAACAATAATTTCTACCAATTGTACCATTGTCGCAATAGTAGCAATAAATAAAATAAACGTTAAGAAACTTAAATCATAATCTGCATATTCCGAACCTAACCATACTAATGCACCTTCTCTAAGAATATATTTATCCAATAAAAAGTTTAACGGTACTGTAATTGCTAAAACGAATATAACCGCTGCTCCAAGACCAACCGCTGTCGACACCTTTTTAGATACTGCTAGATATGAGCACATTCCTAAGAAGAATGCAAATACCATATTATCTATAAAGATTGATTTTAAAAATAATTCTAAATATTCCATTTTATATTAGTTTTTAGTTGATCGTTAATAGTTGATTGCATTTTTCACAACTATCAATTCTCAACTGTTGACTGCTTCTAGTGATCTTCGATTAGTGCTTTATTTTTACTTCTCTGAATCCAGATAATAATTCCTACTGTAATCAATGCCATTGGCGCTAATACCATAAAACCATTATTCTCGTATCCAAACGCATATAATCCTGTTTTTTCAATAGGATCACCTAAAACTTTAACTCCGAATAATGTTCCTGATCCTAATAGCTCTCTAAAGAAGGCTACTATAATCAACAATACTCCGTATCCCGCTGCATTACCAATTCCATCAAGAAATGATTTCCAAGGTCCATTACCTAAGGCAAATGCTTCAAAACGTCCCATAATAATACAGTTGGTAATAATCAAACCAATAAATACAGAAAGTTCCTTACTCAGTGTATAAGCAAATGCTTTCAATACTTGATCCACTACGATTACTAAAGCAGCTACCACAACTAGTTGTACAATAATTCTAATTTTAGAAGGTATGATATTTCTCATCAATGAGATTACCACATTACCAATACCTAGTACAAAAATTACTGAAATTGCCATTACAATCGACGGCTTCAATTGTGCCGTAATAGCCAGTGCAGAACAAATTCCTAATACCTGTATTGTAATTGGGTTGTTATCTGTAAGAGGATCTGATAGTAGTTTCTTGTTTTTCTTCGAAAATAAAGGCTCTTTTGGCTCTTTTACTTTAACTTTTTCTTCTGTTACTTCAGCCATTTGTTATTTTTTTAAAGTTTCGAAATAAGGTTGATACATTTTGATCCCCTTCTTCACCATTGCCGTAACACCATCACCTGTAATCGTTGCTCCAGCCATAGCATCAACTTCATTATCGCTTTTGTCTACATTCTTAGGATCTGCATTTCCTTTCTTTACCGTAATTCCTTTATAGTTTCCTGATGCATCTAATATACTTTCTCCTATAAAATCATCTCTAAAGTAAGCTTCTTTGATATTAGCCCCTAAACCTGGAGTTTCTCCTTTATGATCAAAAAATGCACCTTTTACCGTTTTGAATTCTTTGTCTAAGGAAACGTATCCCCAGATTGCATCCCACAGTCCGTTTCCTCTCATAGGTACAATATAATACTCCTCGCCATCTTTCTTACCTATAAATAATGGTAATTTTCTGGTATAACTAACATCTTGTTTTACCTTATCATTCTCTTTCTTCACTTCCACATCAAAAGCTTTCGTAGTCTTTTCTGCAGTGCTTCCTGTAATTATATATTGCTCATCTCCCACATATTGATCAAACAATTCCTGAGCTTTTTCTGCTGGAACAAATTCATTGGAATCCTCACTATCTGTAATTCCCATAGCGAACAATATATTTTGTTGCTTTTCTGTACGTTTATTCGCATCTATTTTACCTTTCAATGAGGAAGCAGTAAAAGCCAATAATGAGCCTACTACAATCACCATAGCTATGGCAAATATGATGGTATATGAATTTTTATCTGTATTAATCGCCATAACTAAGCTGTTTTTAATTTTAGACGTTTCATTCTTTTCTTGATATTGCCTTGTACTACATAATGATCTATAGTAGGAGCAAATACATTCATTAATAGAATAGCCAACATTACTCCTTCTGGATATGCTGGATTAAATACTCTAATTAATATCGATATAAATCCGATTAAGAATCCGTATATCCACTTTCCTTTATTTGTTTGTGATGCTGTTACAGGATCTGTAGCCATAAATACAACTCCAAAAGCAAAACCACCTATAATCAAATGATGCCAGAATTCTGTACTCATTAAGCTATAAAACTTACTTCCAGTACCAATCCATTCTGCACTTACTACTCCATTAAAAATTAACCCCATCACTAAGGCTCCTAGAACTGCGCTAGCCATAATCCTCCAGCTTCCTATTTTTGTAAAGATTAAGAACAATGCACCTAACAATATCAATAAAGCAGAAGTTTCACCTACCGAACCAGGAATAAATCCCAAAAACATATCCGAGACAGAGTATGTAAGATCTTTTCCTTGCGCTAAACTACCAAGAACCGTTTCTCCAGATATTGCATCTAGCTTTGCTCCACCTGCAATTTCATTGGCTCTTTCTACTGCTCCATGAACCCAAACTTTATCTCCTGACATCCAAGTAGGATATGCAAAGAATAAAAATGCTCGAATAGTCAATGCAGGGTTCAGGATGTTCATCCCTGTACCTCCAAATACCTCTTTACCTATTACTACCCCAAAAATTACGGCTACTGCAAGCATCCATAATGGTGTATCAATCGGCACGATTAGAGGAACCAACATACCTGTTACCAAATACCCTTCTTCTACTTCGTGTTTTTTAATAACGGCAAATATAAATTCTACTGTAAGACCTACTGCATAAGAAACTATTACTAACGGAAGTACTTTCCATAGTCCAATAGTTAAATTAGCAAAAGACCAAAATTCAGCACTAAAAAAACCAGTAGCTGCCTGTATTTCTCCTTCTGCTAAGTTATGTTGATATCCGGCATTAAATATACCAAAGATCAAACAAGGCACTAGTGCCATAATTACCATATTCATCGTACGCTTCAGATCATCTGCTCCACGAACGTGTGCCCCAGAATGCGTAATTTCGTTTGGTAGGTACAGAAAAGTATGGATTGCATTAAATGCAGGAGCCATCTTTTTATCTTTATACTTAAGTTTTAAGTTATGTAATTTACTTTTTAAACCCATGACTTTATCCTATTTCTTTTAACATTAAATCTAGTCCTTCTCTAATGATCTGTTGGTGTGGTTGCTTAGAAACACATATAAACTCAGTCAGTGCAAAATCCTCTGGAGCTACCTCATACATCCCTAACTGTTCCATAGCGTCTAGATCATTAACCGCACAGGCTTTTAGAATTTGCAACGGATAAATATCCATAGGAAAAACCTCTTCATAATTACCAGTAACCACAAATGCTCGATGTTCACCGTTGGTATTTGTAGTTAAGTCATATTTCTTATTAGGAAATAACCAAGAAAAAGTTAATGCTCTGGATATAGAAACTTTATTAAAAACTGGCTTATTCCATCCACAAAGCTCATAATCGTTTCCTTCCGGGATTATCGTAATTGCATCATGATAATACCCTAAATGACCATCAGGCTTTACATTGTCTCCTGTTAATACATTTCCACTTATTACCCTAATATTAGTATCCTTTACGCCAGAATCATATATAACAGAAGAAACTTCTGCTCCAATTTTGGTTTTGAAATATTTAGGGCTTTTAACAGAAGATCCTGCTAATGCTATAATTCTCTCGGAATTAAACTTACCTGTAAGTAATAGTTCTCCAATAACAACTAAGTCTTGTGGAGTTACTACCCAAACTACCTCCCCTTTATTTATAGGATCTATACGAGCTATCTGCACACCAACATTTCCTGCTGGATGTGGTCCACTCACGGTATGTATTGTTATATTATCCAATCCAGAAAACAGAGAGCCTCCTTTTTTATCAATAGAAACATTAACATTTCCTGCTGTAAGCTTACTTAATGCAGTAATAGCTGCTTGAAGCTCTTTTTCTTTACCAGACAAAACATAATCATAATCAGCTGCCAAAGGTGCTGTATTATATGCTGATATAAAAATAGCCTTGGGCGCGATATCAGGATTTGCTATTACATCATAAGGACGCTGTTTTATAAAAGGCCAACAACCAGAAGTCAGTAAGTGCTCTTTTACCTCTTCTCCGTTCATAGCCTTAACATCCTTTGTGCCAAAGTTTGCATACTGCTGTTCCTTATCTGCTAAAATTTTAAATGATAAAATTTTCCTTTTAGCTCCGCGAATAATTTCCACTACTTCCCCACTTACCGGTGAAGGGAAAAGTATTTTTTCATTAGATTTAGAGTGGAAAAGTGCTTCGCCGGCTTTAACTTCTGTACCTTGCTTAGCAATAACTTTGGGTACTATACCGTGAAAATCGTCAGGCTTAATTGCGTACACATTACTTTTGGTGGCATCGACAGTAACTTTATCTGCTTCGCCAACAAGCTTAATGTCCAAGCCCTTTCTGATACGAATGTCTTTTGACATATTTGTAGTCTATGTTAATTAACTAAAAAAATCGTGCAAATTTACTAATTAAAACACGTACCTGAAAGCCAGTGCTATGTTAAGATTTTATTTATAATCTTTCTAAATAAAGAATATTAACACATCCCTAACCTCCATATTTATTCAGGCACACATTTTGTTTATCTTTACCCCAATAACTCTTAAAGCAATGTTACAAAACCTTAAACAAGCCTTATTATTCCTAGTGGCATTTAACAGTTCCATGTTTTTTGCATTCTCCCAAGACAAAGTTACAGAAGTGAACCCGCCAGAATATATTAAAACAATACAATTATTTGGAGGCGATTCGGAGTTTTCAGGGACTCCTATTTTTAAATTAGGAGAACCTCTAACTGTAAGATTTGATGATATTAATGGTGACGAAGCTAATTACTATTACAAAATATCTCATTACAATTTTGACTGGACTCATTCTACTTTGTATAAAAATGAATATCTTAATGGTTTTGATGATGTTAGAATAGTAAATTACGAAAACTCTTTTAACACCCTACAACTATATAGTCATTACACTCTAAAGATCCCGAATGAAGACACCAGAGGATTAAATGTAAGTGGTAATTACATGATAGAAATTTATGACGATGATAACGAAATCGTATTTTCGAGAAGGTTTATTATATATGAAAACATCGCTACAGTAAAAGTGTATACCAAAAGATCCAGAGATCTTAAGCATATCAACACAAAACAATCTGTACAGTTTGAGATTAGCTCTCCAAACACTATACTCAAAAATCCTAAACGTACCGTAAAAACCTTATTAATCCAGAACAACAATATAAACACAGCAATCACCAATCTTATTCCTCAATTCACAATTGCCAACAACCTGGTATACAAATATGATAAAGAATCTAGTTTCTGGGGAGGAAACGAATTTCTTTTTTTTGACAACAAAGAAATTAGATCATCTACCGCTAATATCAGAAGCACAGACGTCCAAGAAATTTATCATAATTACCTGTATACTGATATTGTGAGAGCAAATAAAAACTACACTTACAACCCCGATATCAATGGTAATTTTGTAGTCAGAAACTTACGAGCAGAAAACAGCAATACCGGAGCAGACTACGCCTGGGTATACTTCTCATTACAATGTTATGAAAACCTGAATGATGGCGAAATTCACTTATACGGCAATTTCAACAATTATAATATAGACAATTCTACTAAATTATTATACGATAAAGAAAAAGCTATTTATTATATCAAAAGATTATTCAAACAGGGGTTCAGTAACTACAAATACATCTTGGTCAAACCCGATGGCACAATTGACCCAGGTTTTATTAGCGGTAATTTTGATGAAACAGAAAATGAATACACTATAGTTACTTATTATAGAGCGCCCGGAGCTAGATATGATCGTGCGATTGGAAAAGGAGTTGGTAATTCCAGAAACATTACCAACTAAAAAATTGGATAGTTTAATGGTAACAAAAACACATTACATTAGTCCAATATACAAACCAACGTAAAATGAAAGAAAAAGGGAGGTTTCTTAAAAAATATAGAGGAGAAGAATGTCTTAACTGCAGTGCTCCTCTTGATATAATTGACAAGTATTGCCATAACTGTGGCCAAATAAACACCACCAAAAAAATATCATTAAAAGATTTTTTTGGAGAATTTTTTTCAACTCTTTTCTCCTATGATTCAAGATTAGCACACACAGTTAATGCACTCCTTTTTAGTCCGGGAAAAATATCAAAAGAATATATTGAAGGCAAAAGAATTAAGTATGCCAACCCTTTTCGGTTTTACCTTAGTGTATCTTTACTGTTTTTTATAATCAATGGTTTTTTTATAGATTTTGACAGCTTCACCTCAAGAGTCAAAAACGATGTGCAAGTGTCTAAAAAAGAAAGCTCTAAAGCAATAGATTCATTAAAACAAGATCTCCAGGAAGAATTAACCACAACTCAGGATTCTTCAACAGTTTTTATTACTGATCTTCTTTCTTTAGTAAGTATGGATATAGAAAAGAAAAAAGAAGTAGTATATTACTCTCAGGAACAGATTGATAACACTAGCTTCTCTCAGACAGGGTTTAAATTATGGCCTATGTACGAGGATTACTATAATCGTACTGGAGAAACATCTACATATAACGCCCTTACCAAATTAGAACACAAAACAAATTGGATTAATAAATATATTTACAATAGAATCCTTAAAACTCAAAATTTAAAAAACAATTACGGAATAGAACTTTTAGAATTTCTTTTTAACAAGCTTCCTTTTATCATATTTTTCTTTCTACCATTCTTTGCTCTCGCAATATGGTTGCTATACATAAGAAAACCATACAATTACATGGAGCATTTAGTGTTTACTTTTCACACTCAAACTATGTTTTTTATTTTGTTAGGCATCGCTTCTTTAATTAACCAAATCACAACAAATTACACCTCCTATAAAGCTGCAATACTTATCTTCTTATTCTATTTATGCTTAGCTATATATAAATTCTACCAACAGAGTTGGGGCAAAACTATTGTTAAATTTCTGCTAGTGAATATATTATTCTTTATCTTAGCAGTATTAGGATCTTTCATAACTATTATAGGATCAATTTTTATATTCTAAGAACATGGTTGAACAAGTAACCAGAGGCATAAAAATTTCGGTGAACACCACTTTCGAAGGCACGTTCTTTAAGAACTATAAGATCCACTTTGCTTTTGGGTATCGTATTACAATTGAAAACCAGAGCAAAGATTCCGTACAACTTACTTCACGTTTTTGGGAAATCAAAGATGCTCTAAGTAACAATGAAATAGTAGAAGGCGAAGGTGTTATCGGAAAAAAACCAGTTCTTAAACCTGGGGAGTCTCATACTTACAATAGTGGATGTCTTCTAAGTTCGCCATTTGGAGCTATGAAAGGATATTACAACATGGTCAATTTCACATCTACGAGAAAATTCAAAGTTATGATTCCGAGTTTTAAGCTAAGTGCGCCTTTTGCACTTAACTAACTCTTTTTACTAAATCAAATCGTATCTTTCTCCCTTCCTGTTCTATATGACAATACTTACAATTAGAATCATACACAAATCGATGTTCTTTTTTTATATCAAAATTTGATTCAGCTTCAAAAAGTCCTGAAAAATCTTCTTCTCCATTCTCTGTATATCTTTTAATCTCATACAAAGCTTCAATTCCAGACTCTTTCACTGTAAAATACGCACTACTACCAATTCCCGAAAGGAAATGACCATCTTTTAGAGAAAGTGGTATCTCAACCTCTGTCTTCCCCATAGTTTCTGGAACTTTTTTATCAAAATAATTAGTTAAATTTTCTTTAAAAATTGATTCTGGATATTCTTTAACTTCGCCTTTTTCGACTTGATAAATTAAGTTTCCTCTAGAAGCTTTATCTACATTTCCCAGAGGACTCGGAGTAAATAATTTATTACGAAGTAATGGCATTCTAATCTTAGGATGATCTGTTCCAGCAAGTATCGTATCTGTAACTATTCTAGAGCAATTACTTCCTCCTTTTGCAAAAGTGAAATAAGGAATACTTCCCTTCTCTTGCTCCGACAAAACAAAAGCCTTGGCTCTATCATAATAAATATAATCACAAACCGAAGCCACTAATCTACCACTACCATGTGTTTTTTCTGGATGCCCTTCTAACCAAATTAGAAATTCGTGGATATTATCTAATTCTCCACTCAATGTAAATCTAGCTTTAAAAGGAATTTCTAATTCTACATCTGTAACAGCACTTCTAACCCTTCCTTTACCCTGAGGAGTTATATACCTTCCAAAATCATAATATTCTGCTAAACCTGAACTATTTTCTATAAGCACAAAAGCAGCGTGCCCTGCTTTAACAACACCTTTTTTACCTAAACCTAGTATTGGCAATAAACTAGAAACATTTTCATCAGAAACCCGAACAAAAGTATCGGGAAAAGCAAGAGAAATTATTTTGCCCGTGTAGTTTTTCACACGTTTAAAATTTAAATTAATAATTATTTAAAAAAGATAAATTAGGAAATTCAGGAAACTTTAATCAAACAGTAATCTCTTCAAAAGTAACAGTATTAATCTCTTTTTTTTGAAGATTTTCATATCGCATAGAAATTTCCTCCTCATTCTTCACAATTTGCGTAACACTTCTAGTCTTAAGAGTTCCTCTATCAATTTGCAAATCAATATTCTTATTCCCCACACCTGCATTCTTATGAAAATCCAAAAGCCTTTCGGGTGTTAAAAGATTTTCTTTCTGAAAAGTGTAAAACCACGCTTGCCTCATCTTTTTCATTTCTTGCGTATATAATGTCGAAGATGACCAAATATGAGTTTCTTTTTCTAAGTTGCGAACATGCTTCTCTTTTCCATCCCATACCAGCTCTAAAAACTTAAGATCCGATTGCCAATTTACTGCAACAATGGTAAAAGGCTCAATACCTTTATAATTATACTCCTCTATAGAGTTGCACAAATCATCAGATCCTAACAAATCTTTTACAACAACTCCTCTGCTTAATCTATACGACGCTTTTCTTTTATGAGCTTCAAAACCTCCATTAAGCAAACAAATCATGGTACTCTTATCACTTAGCCCTATCCAAGTCCCTCCAGCAACAGCATCTCTAGGAAACAACATTCGTGTTTTATTAATCTGATAAAATTCGGGAAGTAATGTTTTCCTATCTATTGCTTCATCGCGATTAGAAGTTAATATAAAACTATTGTCTTGCGTGGGAATTAAAGTTACTGTACACATAGATTTCTGGGTCGGCTTAATTTTTCACAACTTACAAAAAAAATCACATACTGAACATGTATATAAAAAGTTAAAATGAATATTACCTTGCATTATTTTCTATATTTGCCACTTAAAGTTACAAACATATCTTACTAATTAAAACTAAATATACAAGATCATGGGAAAAGGTTTTTTTCAAGTTCCTACAGCATTAAATGAGACTGTAAAATCATATGCACCTGGAACTCCGGAGAGAGAAGAAGTTTTGGCGACGTATAAATCAATGTATAATTCATCAATAGACGTTCCATTATATATTAACGGAGAAGAAATAAGAACTGGTGACACTGGGACAATGTCTCCTCCGCACGATCACCAACACATTTTAGGAACGTATCACAAAGCAGAAAAACAACATATTCAAAAAGCAATTGACACAGCACTAGAAGCTCGCGAAAAATGGGCTAACCTAGCATGGGAACAACGTGCTGCAATTTTCCTTAGGGCTGCAGAATTAATTGCGGGACCGTATCGTGCAAAAATAAATGCATCCACGATGTTAGCTCAGTCCAAAAATATTTTTCAGGCAGAGATTGATGCTGCATGTGAATTCATTGACTTTTTACGTTTTAACGTAGAGTTTATGACTCAAATTTATGAAGATCAACCTGACTCTACGTCTGCTTCATGGAATAGATTAGAATATCGTCCTTTAGAAGGATTCATTTATGCTATTACTCCTTTTAACTTTACTGCTATCGCAGGAAACCTTCCTGCAAGTGCTGCTTTAATGGGCAATGTAGTTGTATGGAAACCAAGTGATAGCCAGATATATTCTGCAAAGGTAATCGTAGATATCTTTAAAGAAGCAGGAGTTCCTGACGGGGTTATCAATGTGGTTTACGGAGATCCTGTTATGATTACAGATACTGTACTTGCAAGTCCTGATTTTTCTGGAGTTCATTTTACAGGAAGTACTCACGTTTTTAAAGATATCTGGGCAAAAATTGGAACAAATATTCACAATTACAAAACATACCCTAGAATTGTTGGAGAAACAGGTGGAAAAGACTTTATAATCGCTCACCCTAGTGCCAATGCAAAACAAGTTGCTACAGGAATTACCCGTGGAGCATTTGAATTCCAAGGGCAAAAATGTAGTGCTGCATCTAGAGCATATATCCCTAAAAGCTTATGGGCTGATGTAGAAAAATTCCTTATTGAAGATGTTAAATCATTTAAAATGGGATCACCCGAGGATATGGGTAACTTCATTACAGCAGTTATTCATGAAGGATCATTTGATAAATTAGCAAAGTATATAGATCAAGCTAAGAATGACTCTGGTGTAAAAGTAATTGCTGGTGGAAATTATGACAAATCAAAAGGGTACTTTATAGAACCAACAGTACTTCTTGCCGAAGACCCTAAATATACAACAATGTGTACTGAACTTTTCGGTCCTGTTGTTACTATTTACGTATACGAAGATGACCAATGGGCAGAAACACTAAAACTTGTTGACGGAACAAGTGAATATGCATTAACTGGAGCAATATTCTCTACAGACCGTTATGCTGCTGCAGAAGCAACTAAAGCTTTAGAAAATTGTGCAGGTAACTTCTATATTAATGACAAATGTACCGGAGCTGTCGTTGGGCAACAACCTTTTGGTGGCGCAAGAGCTTCTGGAACAAATGATAAAGCAGGTTCTTATTTAAATCTATTACGTTGGGTTTCTCCTCGTATGATCAAAGAAACTTTTGTTTCTCCTGCAGACTACAGATATCCATTCTTAGGCGAGTAGTTTTTCTTAAAGCATTTAATAAAAAAATCCGTATATCAAAACAATATGATGTACGGATTTTTTATTTTTCATATTAGTATATCCTATTTTTAGTAAATTTAATCACTTTCTAATTCTAGAAAAAAACCTAAATCGATCCAAACTTGAACACTCATAAAATTAATATCCGCTCTGCTAGATTAGACGACCTTTCCATATTACTTGATTTTGAACAAAAAATAATCGAGACTGAGAGACCCATGGATGTTACACTAAAAACTGAAGAAAAAATCAGCTACTACAATCTTGAATCTTATATCAACTCTGAGCACACCGAGGTAATTATTGCCGAAATTAACAATGAAATCATAGGCAGTGGTTTTGGTCAAATACGAGATAGAAAAGAGTATTTTATTCAAAAACAATTAGGATATATCGGTTTTCTATATGTAAAAGAAGAATTTCGCGGTATGGGAATTAATCAAAAAATAATCAAAACCTTATATGGCTGGTTTAAAACTAAAAATATAGAAGAAATTCGCCTCACTGTTTATAATAAAAATCCAAGAGCCATTAGAGCTTATGAAAAAGCCGGGTTCAACAAGCATTTAATAGAAATGAGAGCTAACCTCACTGACTTAGATTAAGGCTTATATTTAAGAGGTAAATGCACAACTTTCTTAGTTTCAAAAAAATCTTCTTTAAAATAATCCGTTAAGTTATACTCTATTGCCTTAGGAAAAGAAGCTAACTCTTCTGCTAAATCTCCTCCTTTTAAATACAAAATCCCATTTGTTAATTTATGACTGGATTTCTTTGCCACATTATTCCGTACCCATTTTACAAAATCCGGCATATTTGTAACCGCTCTACTAACAATAAAATCAAATCTACTATCAAAGGTTCCCGCCCTTCGTTGTTCAGCCTTAACATTTGTTAACTCTAAAGCCTGAGCTACCTCATTAACAACTTTTATTTTTTTTGCAATTACATCTACTAAATAAAATTCTGATTCAGGAAATAATATCGCCAATGGCACCCCAGGAAATCCTCCTCCTGTACCTACATCTAGCACTTTAGATCCAGCATTAAAACTCTGAACTTTGGCTATTCCCAGAGAGTGTAGCACGTGACGCTCGTATAAAAGGTCAATATCCTTCCGCGAAATCACATTAATTTTAGAATTCCATTCCTTATACAAATCCCCCAATTGTTGGAATTTCTGTACTTGTGCTTCTGTAAGTTCAGGAAAATATTTAAGTAAAATATCCATTAAGTTTTATTTAAAGTGTAAAAATACATGGAAACCTGATATATTTTACTTCTTTTTAAGATCATAAAAAAATATAAATAACTAACTTTACCGAATAATTTATGATACAGAACTTTATATCATAAATACATAGCCCATGACTACACCTAATATAAGATTCAGTAGAGCGGATTCCGCTAATTTTTTCAGAACACTGAACAAACGAGTAAATCAATATTTTAAAGAAAATAATATAAAGAGAACAGGAAACTGGAAATTACATTTTAAAACAATTGTGATGTTCTCTCTTTTCCTCACTCCTTATTTTTTAATGCTTACCCTTGATATCTCTCAATGGTGGATGTTACTTCTGACCATTATTATGGGTGTCGGAATGGCAGGCGTAGGAATGAATGTTATGCACGATGGCAACCATGGTTCTTATTCATCAAAAAAATGGATTAATGACGTGATGGGCAGTAGCATGTATGTTCTAGCCGGGAATGTATATAACTGGCAAGTACAACACAATGTACTACATCATACCTATACAAACATTCATGGACATGATGAAGATATGGATGCAGGACGAGTTATACGTTTTACAAAACATGCCAAATGGAGGAGATTTCATAAATTCCAACATTATTACTCTATATTCCTTTATGGCCTACTAACCTTTAATTGGGCATTAACTACGGATTTCAAACAAACAAAAAGGTATCTAGCTCGTAAGTTGGCTTATGGCAAATTACCTAGCCCATTAAAACAATGGAGTACAATAGTAATTACAAAAGCGATTTATGTTATTATCTGGATTGTATTACCTATGATTATAATGTCTATTGCTTGGTGGAAAATTTTGATAGGCTTTTTTATTATGCATTATGTAGCTGGTTTGATATTAAGTATTGTCTTTCAGTTAGCACATATGGTAGAAGAAGCTCAAATGCCTTTACCTGATCAGACAGGGACTATGAAAAACACTTGGGCGATACACCAATTATTCACTACGGTAAACTTCTCTACTAAAAACAGATTAGTAAACTGGTTTACAGGAGGGTTAAACCATCAGGTGGAGCATCATATTTTTCCAAATATCAGCCATGTGCATTACACCAAAATTTCTAAAATAGTAAAACAAACTGCCAAAGAATTCAATTTGCCTTATAATGAGTATAAGTCGACTCGTAAAGCTATAATGGCACACTTCAAACATCTTAAAGAAATGGGAGTCAAGCCGTCTACTATACAAGCATAACCTTTATTTAGTATTATCATAATGAGTACACAAGCATTGGAAACAAATATACAGCTATCCGACAAAATTAATAAATTAGAAGCATCAGCTACATTAGCAATGGCTGCAAAAGCAAGAGAGCTTAGAGCAGAAGGAAAAGATATTATAGGACTTAGTCTAGGAGAACCGGATTTTAACACTCCGGATTTCATAAAAGAAGCTGCCATACAAGCCGTTAATGACAACTACAACTCATATACTCCTGTTGATGGATACGCAGAGTTAAAAGATGCTATTATTACTAAATTCAAAAGAGATAACAATCTAACATATGATCATTCCCAGATTGTGGTTTCTACCGGAGCCAAACAATCATTATATAATGTAGCTCAAGTATATCTTAATGAAGGAGATGAAGTTATTCTACCTTGTCCATACTGGGTAAGTTACAGTGATATTGTAAAACTAGCAGGAGGTGTTCCTGTAGAGGTACAAACTTCTATAGCTACTGATTTTAAGATGACAGCGGAGCAGCTAGAAAAATCGATTACTCCAAGAACTAAAATGATTTGGTATAGCTCTCCTTGTAATCCTAGTGGATCTATTTATAGCAAACAAGAACTTAGAGCTCTAGCAGATGTTTTGCAAAAATACCCGAATATTATTGTTGTTAGCGATGAAATCTACGAACATATTAATTATGCTGGCGATCATGCATCTATGGCTCAGTTTGATGATATGTATAACAGAACTGTTACGGTTAATGGAGTTGCCAAAGCTTTTGCTATGACCGGATGGAGAATCGGATATATTGGTGCACCAAAAGAGATTGCCAGAGCTTGCAACAAAATGCAGGGACAAGTAACCAGTGGAGCAAACTGTATCGCACAAAGAGCTGTTATCACTGCATTAGAAGCACCGGTAAGCAACATACAGTATATGATTACCGAATTCAAAAATAGAAGACAACTTATACTAGATCTTCTTTCTGAGATACCTGGTTTTAAATGCAACACACCAGAAGGTGCTTTCTATGTGTTTCCTGATATATCTCATTATTTTGGCAAAACCCTAAACGGGAACAAAATCAATAACGCTTCGGATTTTTCTATGTTTTTATTAGAAAATGCAAATGTCGCTACAGTCACAGGAGATGCCTTTGGAAATAAAAACTGCATCAGGATATCATATGCTGCAAGTACAGAACAAATTACAGAAGCCATTAGAAGGATTAAAGAAGTGGTTTCCTAAGTGAAAGAATACTAATCTAATCAGAATACAAAAGACCGATAACCATAAAAAGTTACCGGTCTTTATTTTTTTAACAAAAAAAAATAGTTATTTTTGAATAATAAATAACACTTTTTATCTACCCTTTGATAAACTAATTTGTTCTGTATAGCGTTTTACAGTTTGATTACCCTTTAAAATTAAAATCTTAAAAACCTAAAACCAAATTGTTTATGTTTTCCCCTATTGAAAAAGAACGTATTGTTCAAAAAAACGTCATTGAAATCTTTAAAGAAAGCTTTAAAACTTCCTTAACAGAAGATGAAATTTTAGACACAGTCCCTGAAGAAAAATTCGACAACTCTTCTTCATATTATGAATCTATTTTAGATATTTTCTTAATCGAAACCGAATACGAACATAGTATTGAAGGTAAAGTAAGAGATACTGTTAGTAAAGTGGCTAAATTATGGAGTAAAACTCCCTACTCTTTTTGTGTATAAAAAACAGGAGTATCTCTTAAAAAATCAAGACCAGTATCACTTAAGAAACAAGAGTCAAGACCACGCTTTTAGGATAAAAAATTTCAACACATCAAATAATTTGTATTGAAAACAAAATACTTAAAAAAGTAATTTCCTAAAAAAAATGAAAAACTCTTTACATTATATGACCTCAAGAAGTTTTGATTTTTTATCAGATAACAATGACAAGAAAGTATAACGTTTTTTCTAGTGAGTTTTTAAAATTAAATTCACTAGAAAAACTTATTCATTTTTCATTAACACTACCTATTTCTCCAAAAAAATGGTGTTAGTAAGATCAATACCGTAAAAAGTTCTAGCCTTCCTATTAGCATCAGAAAAGAGCACCACCATTTGCCAAAAGCCGGCAATACGTCAAAATTATTCACCGGACTAAGTTTTCCAAAAGCAGGACCTACATTCCCTAGAGATGAAGCGGCGCCACCAATAGCTGTTTCAAAATCCAACCCTAATATCCCCAACACCAAGGCTCCAATAATAAATGACAACATATACAATATAAAAAATGCCAATATATTAAAAACAATCTCCTTAGAAACCGCTCTCTTATTATATCGTACTGGTAAAACTGCATGAGGATGCAATGTTCTCTTAAATTCTAAAATACCGTTTCGAATTGTAATCAAATGCCTCATAACCTTCATACCACCCGCTGTCGACCCTGCAGATCCACCCAAAAACATAAGTCCAAAGAAAAATATCTTTAAGAAAGGTGTCCAAACCGTAAAATCTGCCGAAACAAACCCTGTAGTCGTTATAACCGCCAGTACTTGAAATAATGCATGACGAAAAGCACTTTCTGCCGGCCCCAATACCATTGGGTGATCAATTAACGAATTAGCAGGATCTGTTTTATAATAAATAATCACCGCCGCAACTAACGTAAATACAATTACAAAAATCGAATACCACTTAAATTCTTCATCTTTTATAATTTTCTGAACTTTTCCTTTAAAACCAAAATAACTTAGTACAAAATTCATTCCAGCCAGAAACATAAATAACATAATAATATACTGGATCAGTGGTTGATCATTCCAATATGCCACACTTGCATTTTTTGTAGAAAACCCGCCAGTAGACAATGTACTTAATGCGTGGTTAATAGCATCAAAAAAATTCATCCCAGCAAGCTTCAGCAAAAGAGTTTCTGCAGCCGTATATCCGACATAAATCAGCCACAATCGCTTTGCCGTATCCGTAATTCTAGGGTGAAGTTTATCTGCACTTGGCCCTGGTGCTTCTGCCGCAAATAACTGCATTCCTCCAATTCCTAATAATGGAAGAATAGCTATTGCCAAAACAATAATACCCATCCCTCCTATCCAATGCGTAAGACTACGCCAAAACAAAATCCCTTTAGGAATAATCTCTATCTCGTTTAATATCGACGCCCCAGTAGTCGTATAACCAGACATTGTTTCGAAAAAAGCATTCGTAAAGGATGGAATCGCACCACTAAACAAATACGGAAACGTACCACTTAGAGACATAAATATCCAACCAAAAGTAACAACAATATAACCTTCTCTCTTATTAATAGATTTTTGGTGCTCTCGTGTAAAAAACATCAAAACAACACCAACAAACATGGTTAGAATCGATGCCAACATAATTTGCATCGTAACCCCATCTTTGTATGCAAAACTTATAATTGCAGCAAGCAGCATAAAACCTCCATTACAAAGCAACAGAAGCCCCATAATGTGTGTAATGATCTTGTAGTTTAATTTGATCATAGACATACTATAAGAATAATTTCTCTATCTTTTTGATGGATTTTGGCAAACAACAGACTACGACACGATCACCTGCTTTTATATAAAAATTTCCCAAAGGAATCATCCCTACTTCATTTCTTATAACCCCAGCAATTATTGCAGAGCGTGGAAAATCCAAATCTTTAATTAGGTTATCACTAACTTCAGAAGTTGATTTTACTATAAACTCTAATAACTCAGCATTCATATTATTAAGCTTCGTCATAGCCACAACCTCTCCTTTTCTAATAAATCTAAAAATATTATTAGCAGCCAGAAGTTTTTTATTTATCAGGGTATCTATTCCTATAGAATGTGATAATTGAAAATAATCCATATTCTCTACAAGGGCAATAGTTTTCCTAACCCCCTTTGATTTTGCCACAAGACATGACATAATATTTGTTTCGGAGTTACCTGTGACGGAGATAAAAGCATCCATATCACTAATATTTTCTTCTTCCAATAATTCTACATTCCTACCGTCTCCATTAATAATCAAAGCATTAGGAAGATCATCTGCCAAATCAAAAGCTTTCTCCTTATCTGTTTCAATAAGTTTTACCCTAAATTTATGATCGCATAAGTCACGAGTAGTTTTATATCCAATTTTACTACCTCCCAGGATCATTACTTTTTTGATTTGCTCTTTAACTTTTCCGGTTAATTTATAGAGTTCTTCTACACCTCCTTTAGAAGTTACAAAATACACCTGATCCCCTTCTCTAAACTTAGTATCTCCTCTTGGAATTATCGTATATTGAGTTCCGGATCTTTGTATTGCAATGGGCATAAAATGAAGTTCTGGAAATATTTCTGCTGCTTCTCGTACTGTTTTACCAACAAATAAAGCACTTTCGGACAAAGTAGTACCTACCATTGTAAGCGCTCCCTCTTCAAACTCATAGCTATCACTAAAAGCAGACTGATTTAACAACAATTCTATTTCACTGGCCGCCAAAGCTTCTGGCGAAATCAACTCATCAATACCAAATTTTATAAAACCTACTTCTTCTTTATTATCTATAAATTCAGTATTTGATATCCTTGCTATGGTTCGCTTCGCACCTAGTTGTTTAGCCAATACACATACAGTAATATTAGTCGTCTCACTAGAAGTAACACTAATAACCATATCTACACCTTGCACCCTTGCATCTTTTAATATGGCAATAGATGTAGCATCTCCCTTTATTACACGAATATCCAAATGACTATCTGCATAATTCAAGCATTCTTTATTGGTATCTATAAGAGTAATATCCTGAGACTCGAACGAAAGTAATTTTGCCAAATGAAACCCAACTTCACCTGCCCCGGCAATAATAATCTTCATACGTTAGTAATTAAAAAAATTAAAACCGTTAGCTCTCCCTACATTTATTTTTATTTTCACATTAAAAATTTTAATGTTCGTTTCATCAGATTTTTTAGTATCTATCATTCATGGATAAAATTAGGCTTTAGTATAAGTACGTTTCTTGATGAGGTATTAATCAATACTTATACATAACAACATCTCACATTTACATTCACTACCAAAAAACGATTCCCTTTAATAAATACTTAGTAAAGTCTTTCTTTTTAGGTATAAATTTCAAATAAGAAATGATGTAAAAACGTACAAAGATAATGTAAATTGACAAACTATAAAATAATTGATTTACAGTTACCTTATTAAAAACTACTTTAATTACGGAAATTTTGACAAAAGTTTAAAAAAAACTATTTTCAGGATATTATTCCAGATCACTACCGCTATAAGAAACGGTGCACAAACTTATAATATTGACAAAACTATTCTCACAAGCTTACTATTGGAAAAAATCATCGTACAACAACACCATCACCAAAGAATAAAGCAAAGAGTATTCTTACCTAAATAACAACTACTTACAAGTTACCAAGTTCGCTACGATTTTTCTTCTTTTTTATGATTTTTACATTTTCAAAATCCCGATTAGACGAAGCCGTATAATTTGCCCCTGTTCTCACATTAAGAAACATCCACTTATAATCCCCATCCTGAGTCAATAAAATTTTGGATATTGCGATAGAAGATAACGGTACCTTTAGATACTCTGTGATAACAGATGTTACTTTTTCTGTAACAGTAGAATCCTTTATTTCTTTTGGGTATGAATTAACAACACTTTCTGAGGAAGAACTTTGACTCTCCTTCCCTTCTATATTTTTAGAGCTTTTACAAGAAAACACCACAAAAATACCCATTACACAAATAATATAATTCTTCTTCATAATATGCTATACTTATTTTCGAAATACTAATCTACCTTAAAACCATACAAATAAAATGCTAAAACCATATAATTTTATATTAAAATCGTTCAACTACAAGTTTTACAAGATAAAAGTTAAACTGCTATATATCAAAACACTGCATTCAACACCTTTTTATTCTATGAGCAAGAAAATCACACATTTATACAATTGATAAAAGTCGAAAACTATTCTATATCTCTTACGAAAATCATCATAAAAGCCACAACTTTATAATAGCTCTATAGTTTTAATTGGTTATCATAACTGCACTCTCAGTGTTTTATTGTGAATTTTCCCTACATAAATAGACCTACAACCTACGGAGATCTGCAAATACCCTATAAACCAACACCTAACAAAAAAAGTATTACGTCAATATTTTTCTAATTGACACTACAAGTTGCAAACTTGCAGTAGCTTACTTATTTAATGGATGGTTCTACTTGTAACGTTATTTCAGGACGAGACAATTAATACAATAAAAAAACCAACTACAAATCAATGTAACTGGTTCTTATCTTTATTTCTTACTCTTACCCGCCAAGCTTTGACGTCACCCGAAAGGATTCGGGCGCTAGCGGAGGAATTTTCCCTACATAAATAGACCTACAACCTACGGAGGTCTGCAAATACCCTATAAACCAACACCTAACAAAAAAAGTATTACATCAGTATTTTTCTATCATTAGATTCCGTTACATTATTTTTTTTTGGGAAACAATGATTTTTTACAACACGGTACTCAACCCAGTACCTTATAGTATCTTTTTTAGATTCATTATGTCGCTAACTGAATCCATGAACCATATCCTAGGTAATGAAGCAAAAAAAACAAATAACTGGTATCTATGAGCAGTGTGTTATAAATTTTGGGAGTTCGGGCGAGCTATCCATTATATCTTTTTTTGTATTACAGCCTTCGTAATCCCTTTACTATTGATTTTAGAAGTTTCTATTAACCTATTTTATCAAAGCGTAAAACTTTATCAATAAAAAAAACAGCTACAAATCAATGTAACTGGTTATTGTCTTTATTTAGTCTTACCTGCCAATCTTTGACGCCACAAGTTGCAAAATTGCGGTAGCGCTCATATTATAGAACAGCAGAGAATTCATAACAAAACCCTTGTTATGGCAAGAAAAAACCAAAATAAAAATCTGATAATCAAATAAATAAAAAACACCATCTCCTTTTGTTTCAGAAAAAAAAATATTGATAATCATTCGTTAGCCGCGTTAGGGATAGTAGTAAAACCCCACAGCCTGAGGAACGAAGTGCGAGGAGTTGTCACGGATAGCCCGGCCTGAAATGCAATGAAAGGGAACGCCCTTGGTATTTTTTAAGCACTAAAATTATTGAGTAACAGCAACTAAATCTTATTCTTTTCTTACGATCCGCATCAAAAATGTATATTTGCCTAAATTTTTGGGATTTTGGAAAAAATAACTCCTTATAAGGATCAAAACAGAACTAAAAAAGAACAAGTTGCCGAAATGTTTGATACCATTTCTGGAAACTATGATGGATTAAACAGAGTAATTTCGTTTGGTATAGATATAAAATGGCGAAAGAAAGTAGTCTCTATTGTCTCTAAAAAAAATCCCGATAAAATTCTTGATGTAGCTACAGGAACGGGAGATCTTGCTATAAATCTTGTAAAAACCGGAGCTAAAGAAATTATAGGTCTGGACATCTCTTCTGGTATGCTAAATGTAGGAAGAGAAAAAATAAAGGCAAAAAAGCTGAATACTATCATATCCATGGTTCAAGGTGATGGTGAAGGTTTACCATACGAGGACGGTTATTTTGATGCTATTACGGTAGCTTTTGGGGTAAGAAATTTTGAACACCTAGAAAAGGGACTTTCGGAAATATTCAGGGTTCTAAAACCCGGAGGTGTTTTTGTGGTATTAGAAACTTCTATACCTACCAAAGCCCCATATAAACAAGGATACAATTTTTATAGCAAGAAAATACTACCATTAATTGGTAAGATTTTTTCTAAAGACCAATCGGCTTATTCTTACCTAAGTAAAAGTGCGGCTGCTTTTCCATATGGAGAAGCATTCAACAATATTTTACAAAAAATCGGGTTTATAGAAGTCAAAGATAATCCGCAAACTTTAGGTGTTGCTACAATTTATACAGCTACAAAATAATATGAAGAAGCTTTTTTTTACATTAGTTGTTTTGGTTTTTACTCAGCATATGAGTGCACAACTTTTCTCAAAAGAACGTGTTCGAAACCTTCAGAATTTTGACAAACCAAGACTTAGCTGGGGATATATTCTGGGATTTAATAGTTATAATTTTGATTTTGATTACAACGCTACCCCAGAAGGCGAAAGGGATATTCTTGATAGTGATATTGAGGTAGGAAAATCCATTGGGTTTAATGTTGGATTATTGGGTAATATGAGAATTAATGATTACCTCGACCTTAGACTAGAACCCATTGTTACATTTTCGCAAAGAACCCTGACGTATACTGGGCCAGATTTTGATACACAATCAAGATCTACAAGAGAAATCAAATCGACCTATATACATGTTCCTCTATTACTAAAAATATCTACAAAAAGGATTAATAACTTTAAACCTTTTATTGTTGGTGGCATATCTACCTCGATAAATTTATCTAGTAATGAAGAAAATCCTGAAGATAATAGCGTAGGTCAGTTTAGAATGAAAACCAATACTAGTTATTACGAGCTTGGTTTCGGAATTGATTTTTATTTATACTATTTTAAGTTCACTCCATCTATCAGAGGTATATTTGCGATGTCTGATGAATTAGTGCAAGATGCTGATCCTAATAGCGCATATACTTCGGCAATAGATAAAATGTCAACTCGAGGTCTTTTTATAAATTTCACTTTTCAGTAAAACTTCGTAAGATAGACTCAAAAGAATTAAGCTATACAAAATGAACAATCTCACTTAGTGAATAAATTATCGCTTAAATTCATTTAGAACAATTGCTGTTGCAGTTGCTACATTAAGACTTTCTGTTTCCTGTATTTGCCCAAATCTAGGGATGGTTACACGATGAGTAATTAAATTTTCTATTTTCGGTGATATTCCATTTGCTTCATTACCCATAACTATAATACCACGTTCGGGTAATTTTTCTTTATGAATATTACTGCCATCCATAAAGGTACCAAAAACTGGTAATTCGTTTTTTTGAGAATTTATAAATACCTCTAGATTTGTATATACAATCCGCACCCTAATAATAGATCCCATTGTGGCCTGAACAACTTTTGGATTATAACAATCTACAGTTTGCTCAGAACACACTAAGTCACTGATACCAAACCAATCACATAAACGGATTATTGTCCCAAGGTTTCCTGGGTCACGTATATCATCTAAAACTAGCGTAATTCCATTGGATTGCTCCCATATAGTTTTAGGAATATAAAATACTGCTAAAGCTGCTTGTGGAGTGGTTAGAAAACTGATACTCTTTAACTCCTCTTCTGTAACAATAAACGTATGATCCTCATCTGTATTAAAATATAACTGATCTAATGTATAAATAGCTTGCAGCTCTAAACCAGCAATTAATAGCTCATTAATTACTTTCTTACCTTCTGCCACAAACAACCCATGTTGTTTTCGGTACTTTTTTTGATATAAACTCTTTATTAGTTTCTTTTGGTTTTTGCTAACCATACAAATAATGTATTTTTGACACTCTAATTAATCTGGATTGAAATATATTCTCACAAAAATAGTGTTTGTTGTAGTATCTACAATTTTTTTAATTTCATGTAATGTTATTAAAAGAGTACCAGAAAGTGATTCTTTATTGACCAAGAATGAAATTTATGTTGATAGTACTAAAACAAAGGATCCTAAATTATATAATCAATTATACCAAAAAAGAAACACTAAGCTCCCTCTTTTTGGCACCCCATTAAGATTACACATATACAATCTAGCTAAGATAAATGCAGATTCTTCGTATCATTCTTGGTTGGAAAGAAAACCAAGCTTAGAAAAAAAGATGATTCGTTTTTTATCAAAAAAACAAGTGAATAGATTAGGGCAAGGTTGGAATGGTTTTAACGAATGGCTAAAAGAAACCGGAGAATCACCTGTGATTGTAAACGAGTCGAAAATAAAACGCTCTATAAAAAGATTACAATCATATTACTGGAATAATGGCTGGTTTAATATCGAAGCTAATTATAAAATCAATCAAGAAGGTAACCAAAGAGCATCGGTCTCATATTATGTAAAGCCAAACAAACCGTATTTTATTGATTCGCTAACGATTAATATCGAATCTAAAATAGCTGACTCAATTTATAATCTCCATAAAGATAAGTCGAGTATAATTTCTGGAAAACAATATAAAACATCAGATATAGAAACCGAAAGAGAAAGAATCACTTCTATATATAGGAATTCTGGATTGTATCATTTCGAAAAAGAATTTATAAAATTCAATGCCGATTCGGTAAATACTAATCAAAAAATAAATTTAAGCCTTCTGATCAATGACAGGCAAATAAAAGATCGTGACACCACCACAACAATTCCATTTCAGGTTCATAAAATAAGTAAAGTAAATGTTTTCACAGATTATTCATACAAAAATAAAGATTTACAACCCAAAGACAGTGTTTCATACGAAGGGTACAATATCTACAGCTACGATAAACTTAGATACACCCGCAAAGCAATTACCAATTCTATATTAATAACCCCTGGAGAAATCTTTAGAGACAAAGACAGAACATTGACATACAATCAGGTAAGCAACCTTAGAACTTTTAAGTACCCGAACATTCGTTATACCGTAGACCCTAATGATCCCAAAGGAACCGACCTTATTGCTAATGTTTTATTGACGCCTAAGAAGAAATATAGTACAAATGTAGAATTTGATGTTTCTACTTCTAACATTCAGACATTCGGTATTGGATTTGGTGGTTCATTTCTGGTTCGAAATGTTTTTAGAGGTGCAGAAATTTTTGAAGTATCTGTAACAGGAAGCATCGGCTCTTCTAAAGAACCTGTAATTTCTGATGGTAGATTCTTTAATATCTCTGAAATAGGTGCTAATTTTAAATTAGTTTTTCCTAAAATAATATTTCCATTGAAGACTAGTGGAATTATACCAAAATACATGTCTCCTATCACTAATCTTATTTTAGGTATAAACACGCAGCAAAACATTGGGCTAGACAAAGAAAATGTATCTGCTATTTTTAATTACGAATGGAAACCAAATATAAAGTACACCAATCAGATAGATTTAATAAACGTACAATTTGTTCGTAACTTAAATAAGAACAACTATTTTAAGGTATATGAAAACTCCTTTGACCGCTTAAATAATATTGCAAGAGAAGTACTTGATGCTAATTCTCCTTTTCTGGTAGCAGAAAACGGAAATCTTTCCATTCCTGTAGGTGCAGATAGTTTTCTTGTGGAATCATTAGGAACAAGTCCTAATGAGAACTTGAACCTTAATCAAATACAAGAAATAAAAAACATCAACGAGCGAAAAGAAAGACTCACAGAAGACAATCTTATTTTTGCATCAAACTATACCTTTATAAAAAACAATCGAGAGAATTTATACGATGAAAATTTTTCTAGATTCAGAGTCAAAGTAGAATTTGCCGGTAATGTCTTAAGTACTATTTCTAATATTGCTGGAATAGAAAAGAATTCTAATGATCGATTTGAAATTCTCAATGTAGAATTTTCTCAGTATGCAAAAACTGAAATTGATTATATTAAACATTGGGATTTAGGCCGCAAAAATGTATTGGCCATTAGAGCCTCTGGAGGTATTGCTATTCCATTTGGCAATTCCAATAGTATTCCATTCGCTCGTAGTTTTTTTGCAGGTGGCCCTAATGACAACCGTGCTTGGCTACCTTATGACTTAGGCCCCGGAAGTAGCGGTGGCCGAAACGAATTTAATGAAGCTAACATGAAAATAGCGCTAAATGCAGAATATCGTTATGGGCTTTTGGGTGCGCTCAAAGGAGCTTTCTTTATTGATGCAGGAAATATCTGGAATGTTCTCGATAGTGTAGAAGAAGAAGACGCTATTTTTTCTAAATTAGATGATCTCCAAGAAATCGCTGTAGGAAGTGGTTTAGGACTTCGATATGATTTTGACTTCTTTGTCGTACGATTTGATATAGGATTTAAAACATTCAATCCCGCTAATGATGAAGACCAAAGGTGGTTTAAAGGATATAATTTCTCTAAGGCAGTTTATAATGTAGGAATTAACTATCCTTTTTAAAAAAACATATATTTTTTGACCCTGAATAATAAAATCCTTTACATATAATTTTACTACTTTTGTAGGCTTATTAACTAAAAGTAAATTATGAGTCACAACATCAAACCAGGAGTTGCTACAGGAGACGAAGTCCAAGCTATTTTTAGGTATGCGAAGGAAAAGTCTTTTGCCTTACCGGCAGTTAATGTAGTTGGTTCTAATTCTATCAATGCAGTATTAGAAACTGCAGCAGAATTAAACTCACCAGTAATTATTCAGTTCTCTAACGGAGGAGGACAATTTAATGCTGGAAAAGGGCTATCTAATGAAAACCAAAAAGCTGCAATTGCAGGGTCAATTGCTGGAGCAAAACATGTTCATTTAATGGCTGAAGCTTATGGAGTTCCTGTAATTTTGCATACTGACCACTGTGCAAAAAAGCTACTTCCTTGGATCGACGGATTATTAGATGCCGGAGAAAAGTTCTACAAAGAAACCGGAAAACCTTTATATAGTTCTCACATGATAGATTTATCAGAAGAGCCTATTGAAGAAAATATTGAAATTTGTAAAGAATACCTTTCTCGAATGAGCAAAATGGGTATGACTTTAGAAATTGAACTAGGTATTACCGGCGGCGAAGAAGACGGAGTAGACAATAGTGACGTAGATGATTCTAAATTATACACACAACCAGAAGAAGTTGCCTATGCATATGAAGAACTGAGCAAGATAAGTGATAAATTCACTGTTGCTGCTGCTTTTGGTAATGTACATGGAGTATACAAACCTGGTAATGTAAAATTAACTCCAAAAATCCTTAAAAACTCTCAAGAGTTTATTTCAGAAAAATACAATGTCGGGAATAACCACATCGATTTTGTATTTCATGGAGGAAGCGGCTCAACTCTAGAAGAAATAAGAGAAGCAATAGGATATGGAGTTATTAAAATGAACATAGATACGGATCTTCAATTTGCATTTTGTGAAGGTATACGCGATTATATGACAGGAAAGATTGATTACCTGAAAACACAAATCGGTAACCCTGCAGGATCAGAAGAACCTAATAAAAAATATTATGATCCAAGAAAGTGGCTTCGAGAAGGTGAAATCACCTTTAAAAACCGTCTCAAAAAAGCTTTTGAAGATTTAAATAATGTAAATACATTATAATAAAAACCAAGCTGAAACCCTTCTTTACCCCGAAGAGTTTCAGCTTTTTTAATACAATAAATTATGGCTTGGTTTAAGAGAACTCAAAAAGGGATACAGACAGCAACTGAAGACAAAAAAGATGTCCCAAAAGGACTTTGGTACAAATCCCCAACTGGAAAAATAGTAGATGCAGAGCAACTTGAAAAAAACTTCTATGTAAGTCCAGAAGATGGATACCACGTTAGAATTGGTAGTAAAGAGTATTTCGAGATTTTATTTGATGATAATACATTCAAAGAACTCGATAAAAACTTAACATCCAAGGATCCTCTTAAATTCGAAGACAAAAAAAAGTATACGGATCGTCTTAAAGATGCGCAAGAAAAAACAAAACTAAAAGATGCTGTTAGAACCGCTGTTGGAAAATCTAATGGAAATGACTTAGTTATTGCTTGCATGGATTTTTCGTTTATAGGTGGTTCGATGGGAAGTGTTGTTGGCGAAAAGATTGCAAGAGCTGCAGATTATTCTTTGAAACACAAAATTCCTTTTATGATCATTTCAAAATCTGGAGGCGCACGTATGATGGAGGCTGCATTGTCATTAATGCAATTGGCAAAGACTTCTGCAAAACTTGCACAATTGGCAGATGCTAAAATTCCGTATGTTTCTTTATGTACCGACCCGACTACTGGCGGAACAACGGCTTCATTTGCTATGCTAGGAGATATTAATATTGCAGAACCTGGTGCTTTAATAGGTTTTGCAGGACCAAGAGTTGTAAGAGATACCACGGGAAAAGAACTACCTGAAGGATTTCAAACCGCGGAGTTCCTAAAGGAACATGGCTTCTTGGATTTTATTACTCCGAGACAAAACTTAAAACAGAAAGTAAATCTATATTTAGATTTGATAATGAATAGACCTCTTTCTCAGAATTAAGAAATATTATTAAAAACAAAGGATATCGATAACCAAATATCCTTTGTTTTTTTAATACACAAGACAACACTAAGTATCAATTGTTTACAAAACACTTGAGTAGAAGTCTTTTTTTTATTCAAAACAGAATTCTTACTTAAAAAATAGTATATTTGCACGCTGATAGCAGAATGCTATGTATACATAAAAATCATTTAAATAATATTGGAATGTATTTATCAAAAGAAAAAAAAGAAGAAATCTTCTCTAAACACGGAAAAGGAAAAAATGATTCCGGAACAGCAGAAGGACAAATTGCACTGTTTACATACAGAATTACACATTTAACTGAGCACTTAAAAAAGAATCGTAAAGATTATAATACAGAGCGTTCTTTAGTAAAATTAGTAGGTAAGCGTAGAGATTTACTCGATTATCTTATCAAAAAAGATATCTTAAGATATCGTGCAATAGTAAAAGAATTAGGATTAAGAAAATAATCAAAAAAAAGAGAGGCCGTGTGCCTCTCTTTTTAATTATAGAATACTATATTATTTAAAAATTAAAGCATCTATTTCCTAAAAAAAAATAGATGAACGCCTTAGTTTTTCATTGGTCGCACAACAACTACAACAACACAACCTTGTCCGTCCGAGTAAGACGGAAACCAATGTTTAATAAAATCTATTGGAATTTGCTATAATTACAAAATTCCAAAGGATTAGAATCAAAAAAAATATGATTCCAAAAGTTTATAAAGAGGTCATCGACCTAGGGGATGGAAGACAAATCACCTTAGAGACCGGAAAATTAGCAAAACAGGCTCATGGCTCTGTTGTTGTTCAGTCTGGCAAATGTATGTTATTATGTACAGTTGTCTCTAACTACAAACAAAGCGATGTTGATTTTCTACCATTAACGGTAGACTATCGCGAGAAGTTTGCCGCAGCAGGTCGTTATCCTGGTGGTTTTTTTAAGAGAGAAGCCAGACCAAGTGATGGTGAAGTACTAACAATGAGATTAGTAGATCGTGTACTACGTCCACTATTCCCTAAAGATTATCATTCTGAGACTCAGGTAATGATCCAACTAATGTCTCATGACGATGAAGTGATGCCGGATGCGATGGCTGGATTAGCAGCTTCTGCGGCTATCCAATTATCGGATTTTCCATTCGAATGTGCCATATCTGAAGCAAGAGTAGGTCGTGTAGATGGTAAATTTATAATTAACCCTACAAGAGCACAGTTAGAAGAATCTGATATCGATATGATGATCGGCGCTTCTGCCGATTCAGTAATGATGGTAGAAGGTGAGATGGATGAAATTTCTGAAGAAGAAATGACAGAAGCTATCAAATTCGCTCATGAAGCTATCAAAATACAATGTGCTGCCCAGGAAAGATTAGCTGAAGCTTTCGGAAAGAAAGAAGTACGTGAATATGAACCAGAAAGAAATGACGAAGATTTAGCTAAGAAAATTTACGACATGGCATATGATAAAGTATATGCTGTTGCCAAACAAGGTTCTTCGAAAAAAGAAAGAGGATTGGCTTTTTCTGAAATAAAAGAAGAAATCATTGCTACTTTCTCAGAAGAAGAGCTTGAAGATTTTGGAGGTTTAGTTTCTAAATATTACGGAAAAGCAGAAAAAGCTGCTGTTCGTGATCTTACTTTAAATGAAGGTTTACGTCTGGATGGTAGAAAAACGACGGACATAAGACCAATCTGGTGTGAAGTAGATTACTTACCATCTACACATGGTTCTTCAATATTTACAAGAGGAGAAACGCAAGCATTAGCAACTGTTACCCTTGGAACATCAAGAGAAGCAAACCAGATAGATATGCCATCATATGAAGGAGAAGAAACATTCTATCTACACTACAACTTCCCTCCTTTTTGTACAGGAGAAGCGCGCCCCATAAGAGGAACATCTCGTAGAGAAGTTGGTCATGGTAACTTAGCACAACGTGCGCTTAAAGGAATGATCCCTGAGGATTGTCCATATACTGTACGTGTAGTATCAGAAGTACTAGAATCTAACGGTTCTTCTTCTATGGCTACCGTATGTTCTGGAACTATGGCATTGATGGATGCTGGTGTACAAATGAAGAAACCAGTTTCTGGTATTGCAATGGGATTAATCTCGGATAGCGATTCAGGAAAATATGCTGTATTATCTGATATCTTAGGTGATGAAGATCACTTAGGAGACATGGACTTTAAAGTAACAGGTACAGCAGATGGTATTACTGCTTGTCAGATGGATATCAAAGTAAAAGGATTAAGCTATGAGATTTTAGTAAATGCTCTAAAACAAGCTCGTGACGGACGTCTTCATATCTTAGAGAAGCTTACAGATACTATTGCTGAACCGAATACAGATGTAAAATCACATGCTCCAAAAATGGTAACCAAAACTATTCCTGGAGATTATATTGGTGCATTAATAGGACCTGGAGGAAAAGTAATCCAAGAATTACAAAAAGAAACTGGTACTACCATTGTGATTAATGAAGACCCTGTTACCGAAGAAGGTATTGTAGAAATCTTAGGAACTAACCAAGAAGGGATTGATGCTGTATTGGCAAAAATCGATTCTATTACTTTTAAACCGGTAGTAAATAGCGTATACGAAGTAAAAGTGATCAAAATGTTAGATTTTGGTGCTGTTGTAGAATATATTGAAGCTCCAGGAAACGAAGTATTACTTCACGTTTCTGAACTAGCTTGGGAACGTACTGAAAATGTTAGCGATGTGGTAAACATGGGTGATGTTTTTGATGTAAAGTATTTTGGGATAGATTCCAGAACGAGAAAGGAAAAAGTTTCTAGAAAAGCTTTATTACCTAGACCTCCAAGACCAGAAGGAGATAAACCAAGAGGTGATAGAAAACCTAGACCAGAAAGAAGAGAAAAATAATCGCTGGTTATATACTTAAAAAAAATGCCTTCAAATTTCACTTATTTGAAGGCATTTTTTTTTAATAAACAGACTCTAAAAATAGTAAAAAACTACACATTTAAATCCATTTCCTTTATACTCTTAATACGGTTACGTTCTAGAAAAGCATCAATTGTTTCAAAATGTTCTATTACACGTCTTTCTTTAAACTCAAATACTTTTTGGGATAAACCTTGTAAAAAATCCCTATCATGAGATACCAACACCAAAGTTCCATCAAACTCTAATAAAGCTTCCTTAAGAACATCTTTAGATTTTAAATCTAAATGATTTGTTGGTTCATCCAGTATCAAAAGATTCACGGGTTCTAACAATAGTTTAACCATAGCAAGCCTAGTCTTTTCTCCCCCAGATAAAACTCCTACCTTTTTATCTATATCATCCCCTTTGAACATAAAACGACCTAGAATATTCTTAATCTGCGTTCTAATATCTCCTTTTGCTACCTCATCAACCGTCTGAAAAATAGTTAAATCCGGGTCTAATAACGCTGCCTGGTTTTGAGCAAAATACCCTACTTGTACATTATGTCCTAAATTACATTTTCCTTCAAAATCAATTTCTCCTAAAATTGATTTTATCATGGTAGACTTCCCTTCTCCATTTCTACCTACAAAAGACACTTTTTCTCCTCTTGCAATAGAAAAGTTTGCATTTTCAAACACGGTATGATTATCATATTTCTTGGTCAATTCTTCCACAATTATTGGATAATCCCCAGAACGTTGAGCCTTAGGGAAACGTAATTTCAAAGCTGAATTATCAATCTCATCAATTTCTATAATTTCTAGTTTTTCTAGCATTCTTTCGCGAGAAGCTACTTGATTTGTTTTGGAAAAAGTTCCTTTAAAACGTTCAATAAAAGCTCTGTTATCAGCAATGAATTTTTGCTGCTCCTGATATGCTTTTATTTGATGTGACCTCCTTTCTTCTCTTAATTGCAGATAATGGGTATATTTAGCTTTATAATCATAAATACGTCCCATCGTAACTTCTATAGTACGATTTGTTATATTATCAATGAAAGCTCTATCATGAGAGATTACCATTACCGCATTTGCTTTATTTACCAGAAAATCTTCCAACCAAATTACGGATTCGATATCTATATGATTGGTAGGCTCATCTAATAAAATTAGATCTGGTTTTTGTAATAAAATTTTGGCCAATTCTATTCTCATTCTCCATCCACCACTAAACTCACTAGTAAGCCGCTCAAAATCTTCTTGTCTGAACCCCAACCCTTTCAAAGCTTTCTCTACCTCTGCATCGTAATTCACATCTTCTAATGCATAGAATTTTTCACCTAAATCAGACACCTTTTCTATGATAGACATGTACTCATCACTTTCATAATCCGTACGTGTTTCTAATGCTTTATTCAATGCATCTATCTCATCTCGCATTTTAAAAATATGACTAAAAGCTTTTGATGCTTCTTCAAAAACTGTAGCGTTATCCTCTGTTAACAGATGTTGTGGCAAATAAGCAATCACAGTATCTTTAGGACAACTTACTTTTCCTCTTGTTCCTTTTTGGACACCAGCAACAATTTTCATCATGGTTGATTTTCCTGCCCCGTTCTTCCCCATCAGGGCGATTTTATCATTAGGATTAATTACAAAACTGACATCACTAAATAAGGTTGTTCCACTAAACTCTACTGCTAAACCATCTACGGTAATCATATACTAACTTTTAAGTTTGCAAACTTACTAAATAAGAAAGAAATCGGTACATTTCTCACCGAAGTTTGATGGAAGATATTCCATTCGACATTATTCCTTATTATAACGATTTTTAGACCTCTTTTCTTTCTTAGAAAATTGCCAATTAATAAATGGCAGTGATCTTCTTTCATTTTTATTCCATAAGCCGATCTGAATTCCTTTTAGTGTATCTGTTTTACTTAGTACACTTATTCTTTATTTTTAAAAGTATATTTAACACCCACACTAAAAACTAAATTATTTAAATGCTTTTTATCATTAGATAATAATGATGGAGTTCTTCCTCTTGCTGGACCAAAATAATTTTCAACATCAATATATATTGAAGTTTTTTTATTCATAAAATAGTTAAATCCTAAGCCTGGATTTATGCTTCCATATTGTCTTGAATAATCAGTTCGTAGATTGTCTGTGTAATTCAAATACTCACTTTTCGTCTCTATATTGTATGCATAACCTAGCTTTACATTCCCTTTTAAATTTTTATAGATTCTAAATTCCCATTTTATATAAACAGGAACTGCTAAAACTTCTCCATTAAATATGCCTGAGTATGCAGAAGTACTAAAAAAACCTGCTCCACTCCCACTTTGATTAAATGACACACCTGTTTTAAAATATTTCACTCTACCAGAAAAACTCCAATGTTTAGCAAAATAATATTCTACTAAAACCCCTCCTTGCAATGATTTATTAGATTCGTTTAGAGTATATGAAGTAATCGTATTTAGTCCGATTTCAGCTCCAAAATACCAGTCTCCTTTGGGGTTTATAATTTCGCTTGTTTGTGAAATAACTATATTACACAACAAAATAAAAAATACAACTAATAACTTTGATCTAAATTCATAGGTTTTTAATTCCTTGCTATTACCCCAACCACAAATAGATACAAATAACCTTATTCGCCTATTAACTATTTTTTTCATACTTAAAATTTTTATCGTATTAATTAAGGAATAAAAACAGATTTAATATTAATCAAATACATATTGCAAGATAAAATTCCCATAATAAGTCGTATTAATGGAATTAAAATTCACTCCTGTATTCAATCCTATATCAAAGGTATTTTTACGAAACATAAATTTAAAATCTACTGGCACTCCTAAAACCTCTTTTCTTACCAAGTTAACATTACGCCCATCAAACACTCTATCTCCACTGGAATACATTCCCATTCCTACATGAGTTTCTATGGCAAACCACCTCATCATTTTCCATTCTCTTCCATATAATAAACTTACTGCACCAAAACTATTACTCTCATTACTCTCACTTCTCCAAAGGATAGTAGCTTCCATACCAATATTTAAGGACAAAGACATAATATTATTTTTTATCAAAAATGAAGTACTCACATTCAAACTAGCACCTATATCATCCCCAAATTCCTCTGTAGTATGTGAACCATTAGGGTCTCCTGAAATAAATCGATTTTTCTTAAATTTTGCTAAATACCCCCCTAAACCCGCCTCTACGGATCTAAATTTAAATTTATAGTCATTTGATTTTTTATTAGTATCCTGACCATAAATTAGTATAGCCACAAACATTACCAATGATGTACTTATTATTTTTTTCATATTTAAAATATTATTATTAATTAAAGGAATAAACACAGAACAGAGTATCATCTTAATTTACCTCTATTAAGACTTTTATTATTTAACAATTCAAACCTACTAGTTATATAGAAGGTAAGGAGGTTAATAAACACAATTGACAAGAATGTTTTTTGCGAAAATCACAAATCAAAGCGTTTTATGTTTTGCAAAAAACTTATACAACAACATTTTTCAAAGTAATCAACTAAAACAAGGACATACAAAACCGTTTTTAATAAGCAATCAAAGCTCATGATCAATTGTAAAAAAAATAATTTTCACAATTATTAAGTTTATTTTTTGTAAAAATCACAAAATTAAAAGTAGTTTTATCTTTTAATTTATCAGAACAATTGTACAACTACATGAAATGATTCAGGAAAATTTCTTAGAACTAATACGAAAACAAAGCACTACTAAAAAATCTTTAATAGACGACATAGCCACCGCACTAGATATAAGTTATGACGCCGCTCACAGAAGAATTAATAAAAAAAGTAAATTATCGTTAGAAGAAGCTGTTATACTAGCTAAATATTATAATCTATCTATAGATCAACTGTTTTCCGCAGAAGACGAACACATTGTAGCTGTAAAAAAAACAGCACCGGTAACCAATACCGAGAGTTTATTAGCATATTATAATAATTCATATGAGTCTTTACTACCTCTAGTCAATAATAAAAATGTAGAAATGATTTATTCTGCAAAGGATTTACCGATTTTTTACACCTCTAATGACAACCTTTTATCAAAGTTTAAAATGTATGTTTGGTTAAAGATTATGGACTCAAGTCTTACAGAAACCTCATTTTCTAACTTTAACATCTCATTATCCTTACTCCAAGCAGCTAAGCGCCTAGGAGAACTATACAAAAACCTAAATGCTATCGAAATATGGGATATTACCACTATTAATAGCACACTCAAACAAATACACTTTTATTTTGAATCCGAAGCCCTTACTTCTAAAGACGCATTCGAAATATGTGATAATCTAAAAGAACTAATCAACAATATTTCAAAAAAAATAGTTACCCAAAAAGATAATTTTAAATTCTATTATAATGAGATTTTATTAATGAACAACAGAGTTTTGGTAAAAACTCCTACAGAAAAATCTTTATACGTTCCATTCACAATTCTCTCCTATTATAGAACAAATGATGTTACTACCTGCAATCAGGCAGAACAATTCCTAAAAATCCAGATGGATGGTTCTAAACTACTAAGTGCAGTAGGAGAAAAAGAAAGAAATGTATTTTTTAATAAGATTCATAAAAAAATTGATGCCCTTAGATCTTTAATACAAGCTAAAAACACTCTTGAATTCGAATAAACCATTATTGGCTTCTTTACAAAGCCCAAATTAATATTTTTCTTACTGCAAAGCAAAATCACACTATAACCCCCTGTAATTAAACACTATAAACACCTATTTACTACACAAATAATAGCGTTTTAAAAAAATAATTTTACTTTTTTGTAACATTTTAGTAACTCTCTACGTATAATTAAGTAAAGCAAAGCCCTAAAATATTCACAATTAAATTTCAAGGAAAATAGATGAGACAACTTAAAATTACGAAGCAGGTAACGAATCGTGAAACTGCATCGCTGGATAAGTATTTACAAGAAATTGGTAAAGTAGATCTTATAACCGCTGATGAAGAAGTAGAATTAGCTCAGCGAATAAAAGCAGGTGATGAAAGAGCCCTTGAAAAATTAACAAAGGCTAACTTACGATTTGTTGTATCTGTTGCTAAACAATATCAAAACCAAGGATTGACTTTACCAGATTTAATTAATGAAGGTAATTTAGGATTGATCAAAGCTGCTAAACGTTTTGATGAAACCAGAGGTTTTAAATTCATCTCCTACGCAGTATGGTGGATTCGTCAGTCTATTTTACAGGCATTAGCCGAACAATCTCGTATTGTACGTTTGCCTTTAAACAAAATTGGTTCTATAAATAAGATCAATAAAACATATGCTTTCTTAGAGCAATCACATGAGCGCCCTCCAAGTGCTGAAGAAATTGCTAAAGAGTTAGATATGACAATCAATGACGTAAAAGAGTCTATGAAAAACTCTGGACGTCACGTAAGTATGGATGCTCCACTTGTAGAAGGAGAAGATTCTAACCTATATGATGTATTAAACTCAGGAGAATCTCCTAATCCAGATAGATCATTATTACACGAATCTTTACGTACTGAAATCGAAAGAGCTCTTGAAACATTGACTCCTAGAGAGGCAGATGTAATCCGTTTATATTTTGGTCTTGGAGATCAACATCCTATGACTCTTGAAGAAATTGGAGAAACTTTTGACCTAACTCGTGAACGTGTACGTCAGATAAAAGAAAAAGCTATTCGCAGATTAAAACACACATCTCGAAGCAAAATATTAAAAACATATTTAGGATAATTATTAATTTCCTAAATTGCAGTTACAAACAGTTTATAATATAACTGTTCGTTTTTTGATTGATGAATGACCACCGGCTGATTACCGGTGGTTTTTTCATGTATTATTGTATGAACCACATATGAAATATGATTAATAAAATAAACTCTAAAATTAACCTACAAAACTTATTAGTCACACATATCTGTATAACAAGTTCCCGTGTTAGAGGCATATGTTGAACCGGAACCCTTGGGTGGTTCCCCTCCTCCCATAATGGCTCGTGTGTTGCTTAATTTAGTTACATTAACTTTGTTTAGTTCTAACTTTTTTACTTGCTTTTTCATTCTATTAAAATTTAAGTTTATACAATACGATTTACGCATAGAACTTTCGCATATAGTTCGTTTCTTTTGCGCTATATCTGCGTTATAAAATTCAACAATAGCTATACTTCGATGTAGCTCAGCACAAGTGGCTATTCTTTAATTTCATGCCTTAATCTAGTACAAAATAATTCAAGCTACTTATACGAATTTCTTATCCATAAATCATATAACTATTAATGTCTTGAGAAGAAGAAATGTTTCCTAAATATTCATTAAAGTTTTGTTTCCATAGAAAAGTCATCACTTTTAAAACTTAAAATACACTAGAAAACGTACTATTATTTGGTCATTTTTAAATAACACTATTTTTTTAAGTCTGACTTACAAATATTTAACTCTCATACAATTTCCAAGACAAACCTCAGAAAATTAAACTCTATAAATATCCTCACAATATACATCACAAAAAAAAGAAAATTCCCTTTTAAACTTGTATCTTTAAATACACAATCAATTCTTTACTTATTCTTTAAGAAGAACTTTTACGATATACTATGTGGCAAACAATAAGTTATGTGAGCACAGCTAATCCAACTTTAAAAGATTCTGATATTCAAGATTTATTCGAGGATATCAAATCGAATAATGAGAAAAATAATATAACAGGAATATTAATGTACTCTAATGGTAATTTCTTTCAAGTTTTGGAAGGAGAGAAAAATAAAGTACGTAATCTTTTTAATAAAATAAAAGTAGACTACAGACATTACGATATTATTAAGATTTTTGATCGAGAAATACGGCATAAAGCTTTTTCCGACTACAATTCTTCATTTACAATCGTTTCTGACAACTATAATCACATAGATGATTTAGAACATTTTCTTGAAGAGAAGAAATTGCGAAATCCTGATAATTTTGAAAATATCTTTTACTTGGCCTATAAATTCATGAAACTTACATAAAAGTGATTTAAATCACTTTATAAAACGTCTCCAAATTATTATTTTCTAGGAATCAAATTTTATAAATCTTGCAGAAAATCATAGTGTACAATTGATTATTGTCGGTATTCATATTTCAAAACTCAATTCTTTACACTATCATGTAAAACTTAAATGCTATTTTTGCCAAAAATAATTATTTTATGTCTTCTAAATTAATTGCTCCTTCCGTATTAGCAGCAGATTTTGCAAACTTACAGCGTGATGTAGAAATGATCAATACCAGTGATGCCGATTGGTTTCACATCGATATTATGGATGGAGTATTTGTTCCTAATATTTCTTTTGGAATGCCTGTATTACGAGATATTGTTAAACATGCGAACAAAACTATTGATGTTCATTTAATGATTGTAGACCCAGATCGCTACATCAAAACTTTTGCAGATTTAGGAAGTAATATTCTTACAGTACATTATGAGGCTTGTACTCATTTACATAGAACATTACAAGCTATCAAAGCCGAAGGAATGCAAGCAGGTGTAGCTATAAATCCTCATACCAATGTCAGTTTATTAGAAGATACTATTAAGGATATTGATCTGGTATGTATTATGAGTGTCAACCCAGGATTTGGCGGGCAATCATTTATTGAAAACACCTATAAAAAAGTAAAGCAACTTAAAGAAATTATTATTCGTAATAATGCTAGTACTATCATTGAAATTGATGGAGGTGTTACTGATAAAAATGCCAAGCAATTAATTGATGCCGGAGCCGATGTACTAGTTGCAGGGAGTTATGTTTTCAAAAGTGAAAATCCGATCCAAACAATTAAAGGTCTGAAAGAGATTATTTCGTAATGAACATGCTCGACCTCATAATTATTGGAGGTGGCCCTATTGGGATAGCTTGTGCATTAGAAGCAAAAAAAAGAGGGCTTAATTATCTTATTATTGAAAAAGGGCCGATAGTTAATTCATTATTCAACTATCCTATAAATATGCAGTTCTTTTCTTCTTCAGAAAAACTGGAGATAGATGGAGTTCCTTTTATTAGTAAAGAAGCGAAGCCTAAAAGAAATGAAGCCCTAGAATATTATCGCAGAATAGTTACTACCAATGATTTAAATATCCATTTATTCGAAAAAGTTATTTCCGTAGAAAAGCAGGAACAACTTTTTACGATCAAAACCGAAAAACAAACGCACACTACATCATTTGTAATTGTAGCAACAGGGTTTTATGACATTCCAAACAATATTGGAGTTCCTGGAGAACAGTTACCTAAAGTTTCCCATTATTATAAGGATCCACATTTTTATGCAAAACAAAAATTAGCTGTAATCGGAGCTAGTAATTCGGCAGTAGATGCAGCCCTGGAATGTTATCGTAAGGGTGCCGAGGTAACGATGATTGTACGAGGATCTGAAATAGGAAAACGTGTAAAGTATTGGGTTCGACCTGATATAATAAATAGAATAGAAGAAGGAAGTATTAAAGCATACTATAATGCTTCTGTTACAGAAATATCCGAAGACAAAATAACAGTAAATACTCCTGAAGGAAAACATATATTAGATAATGACTATGTACTTGCCCTTACAGGGTACACTCCTAATTTCGAATTCCTAAAAAGCATGGGAGTGAATTTGTCTAATGATGAAAAGTTGTACCCAGAATATAATAAAGAAACTATGGAATCGAATGTTTCTAATTTATACCTTGCCGGAGTAATATGTGGAGGGATGGATACACACGTCTGGTTTATAGAAAACTCCAGAATACATGCAACTATGATCATGGAATCAATCCATTCAAAAATTACTTAATTCACTTATTTTTAATATATATTGTATTTTATACGCTTTACGCATAAAACTTTCGCATATAATACGTTTCTTTTGCACTATATCTGCGTTATAAAATTCAACAATAGCTATACGTAACTCAGCACAAGTGGCTATTCTTTAATTTTATGCTAACCTATTACAAAATAATTCAAACTCCCTCTCCGAATTTCTTATCTATAAATCGTATAATACTATTACTGAAAAACTGATAATCTAGTAATAAGGCCATTTTTCAACACAAAAAAAGGCAAGTTTTATGAAAACTTGCCTTTTGTATTTTATAATCAATAAGTTATTTAGTCGTTCGACAAAATACTAAGTATATACCAGAACAATAGCATTAATGATGCAAACAAACCTAGTGAAGCACCAACATACTGATCTTCTGAATATTTATGTACCATATTAGATGTCTGATATAATATAGATCCGGATGCCAAAACCACCATACCTACACTAAACCATAATCCCAAATTAAAACCAAATAGCATTCCTGCTACAATCAATCCAATAGCTATAAAAAAACCAATAGTAAGCATCGATCTTAAAAAAGAAAAATCTTTTTTCGTTAACAATACAACTCCAGAAAGCCCTGTAAATAATGCTAACGTTAAGATAGCAGCTTGATTAAGAATACCTGTTCCTCCATCAGAAACCATCATAGCCATACCTATTAAAGGTATAAAAATAAAGGCCTCTGCAATTACATATAATAAAAGTCCCAGATATTGTTGATTGATATTATGATTCTTATATGCCATTTTTTCGGCATAATTCGTAACAAACATAAACCCTCCCAACATAATCAACCATCTCCATCCTTGCGTCATTGAAAATGCAAAATTTACCAGAGGTTCTATCTGAAAAAATACCCATTCTACAATGACAAATAATAATACTGCCATGGCTAGATGTGTGTATGTTTTTTTGTAAAAAGCTACTCTTTTATCATCTGTAAGCGAACTTACAGGTGGTGCTATTTGCTGAAATTCTTCCATTTTTTCCTTATTTTAATTAAACTGTTTAGTGTTGTAAATATACTTTTTATAGCAGATTTATTATTCAAAATATCGAAAATTTAACATCTGAACCACATAAGAATATATATCAGGAAACTGCTCTTTAAGCTTTTCTGGAGATTCCATAAAAACTTCGACTAACACTGCTATAAATTCGAACTTATCCGTAAATGCATACTCTCTTAGTATCTTCGTTTCAATTATTTTATTACGGATATCTATAGATGATAAATGTTTTTCTAATTCTAAAAAAGTATCATAAAAAATCTCAGAACTGATATTATTACTTTTTAATGCGCTATAATGAATCGCATGGGTAATCTCATGTATTCCTAGATTTATGCCATCTTCTTTATGCATTATTCCCATATTAAAATGTTCCCAAGAAAGAACCAATGCCCTAGATCTTGGATTAAATTCTCCATTATTCTCGGTTTTATTAAGAATTGAATAATAAGTAGATGGGTATAAAATAATTGTATCTACATATTCTAGGACATAATTACGCATACCAAATGTCAATTGAATAACCATCATAGTAACCTGCATACGTTTATTATCATCGACGACAAGCCCTTCTCTACTTACAAACTTTATCTCTTCTAAAAACTTTGTTACGCGATGCCTAAAATACCGTTTCCTTCGTTTATCTAATTTATTATAAAAATCATTAGCTTCTAAATATGGCAGTAAGTGTGATGGTAGCTTTTTATGAACGGGATAAAAATGCACAAAAAAAGGTTTCTTATAAAACTTTACATACAGCGTTTCTAAATACCTAGATACATAGTATACACATATAGAAACGATTCCAACCACCACAATAACTCCCAAGAAATTAGGAATTCCAGGCTCAAGTTTCTCCTGAATAATGATGGGTAATGTATATATCAAATTATGACTCAAAAAGAGGGCTAAGTAGGTTTACAGATATACAAAATAGTGTTTTTGAAATAAAACCTTGTTAAAAACATTTAATAAAACGTAAATCGAATTTATATAGTATTATTAAAAGTTAGTTTTACTTCATTTATTTTTAGAGCTCAAAGATTGAATATATAAGACAATACACAACAACAAAAAGACTCTACTACAATGGTAGCAGAGTCTATGTAAGGAAAACTTAAAATTTAATACTAACCCATTTATTCATTATCAAATACTAGGTGTATATACCATTGTATCCATTGTCATTGAGATAACCACATGCTCTTATCCTAATACCCCCCAGTTAATTAAAATAAGAATGCTCTTCCTAAAACTCAATTTAAATTAATAAACCAAAAATTTAAATTATCGTACAAAAGGAAAAGTATGTAAATCGATATCAAAAATCAAAAGAACGTTATTTGCCCTATAGCAAAACACCAAATTATTTAATGGTTAGATTATAGTATAAATATACTACCTAGCTGTTTACTTTCTTCTTCAATTGTATAAACGGTAACTCTCATTGTATAAAAGGTAGGTTTCATTGTATAAAGTGCACAAATCATATTTTTAAAATATGTCGGTACAAAATAAAGTACTTGTAAAAATCATTTTTTTAAATAACTTCTTATTCTTAAGGGTTCACTATAAAATTACCTAATGAAGATTCTGATGTATTTCCCTTAGAGTCAACACTAATTACTTTCCAATAATACGTATTTCCAGCAGAAACACCTATACTCATTGATGTGATTGGACTTTCTACCTCACCAACCTCTGATATCGCATCTGCCTCAGTTCCATTATAGATGATATACTTTTCGATATCATTATCTACATCTGTTCCTGTCCATTCTAATGTAACCATTGTATCCGTTATCAATGCTCCCATTGATGGTGCTACTATAGTAGCAGGAAATGGTGCATAAGATGTAGTACCTGGTCCAGAATTATAAAACTTCCAGGTATCGCTTGTTGCCTCATCTCCTGTAGTAGATTTAGAAACTACATACCAAGAATAAGGCGTTCCTCTTTTTATAGTGATACCTAGTTCACTTTCTGAACTATCAAAATTGGTCTTTGTCCCTGCAATCAAATCAGTCAAAACCACCTCATAACTGGTGGTGTTATCGGATTCTTCCCACCTAAACGCTACCGTACTTTGCGTATCTGTGATATTAGTTCCTTGATTACACTCAGCATTATTATCCGGAAAAATTAATTTAGCGGCTGTCGGAGTAACATTTTGTTCTCCTCCATCATCACTACCGCTAGAGCATGCACTGATTACAATTAGTACATAGATTATAGCTATATATTTTTTCATCTTTTTACTATTTTCAGGTTATTTTGAGTTGTCGTAGTAGTCACCGTTAGAATATAAGTTCCCATTGGCAAACTTGATGTATCAATTGTAATTTCACCATTTACTGAATGATAGTCCTTAGCATATATTAATGCTCCTGATAGAGAATAGATATTAACATCTGCCATTTCTCCATCTCCATTCATAGTAAGGTGTAATGCATTTGTAAAAGGACTCGGATATACGCTCAATTCTTCAGAGAAATAAATGGTCTTTTCGAAAGTTCCTTGACAATCTTTGTCCGTTGATACCTTTATAACATTTTTATTTTGATCCAGAACAAGTGGTATACTTGTATTGGTTGTAGAAAACGTAAGACCATTAATTTCTATATAATATAAATCAGAGCCTGACAACTCTAAAGAAACTTTTTTATTCGTGATATCTACTTTAGAAAAAACAGAAAGGCTCTCTGGTTCTTCCACTACGACAGTAAAGCACTGCTTAAATGATGGCTCATTGTCCAGCGTTAAACAAAGTTCATAAGTACCTGAAGATAAATCTCCGATTGTGGTTTCACTATTAAAATCTATTTCTCTATTTACTCCATTTCCATTTATAGTAGCTTTAAAAGTATAGTCTTTATTGGCTGAAACGATCACCACGGAGCCATTATCACTAGTCATACAACTCTCACCAATAATTTGTACTTGGAACGTATTAGGTGGTAGAGAAAATATTTCACAGCCATTTTCATCTACCAATACACCTAAATCTGTTCCTAAACATGCATCTACATTATCATCAACTCCATCCATATCATCATCCAGCACTACTACATTAACTATTATTCTTTCATTAGTCAATATAAAATCAGTGAATAAACTATTAGAAACTTCACAATGATATGTCCCTGCACTGCTTAAAATCGCATTTGGAATTTCATAAGTTTTCCCTGTTCCTCCTTCAGTAATTTCCAGACCATCCTTGAACCATTGATATGAATTATTAACCCCTTCTAGAGTAGCTGTTAATAGTATTTGATCTCCTGTAGACCTATTCAAAGTGGTCTCCTGAATTTCCAAAGATTGTGGAGAATAATCTACACTTAGAGTCACAGGACTTACATCATAAAACTTTTCTAAATTATCGAAATTATAATGATTACCACCAATATCTAAATTTTGTATCGTACTTATATCAGCTAATTCTGTAGGAATCGTTCCTGATAAATTATTATCAGATACATCTAAGGTTATTAAATTTACTTGTTCTAATTCTACAGGAATTTCACCTTGAAGTTGATTATCATCTAGGTAAAGATATCTCAAAAGGCTTAAATTACTCAATTCTTTAGGTATAGTACCGGTAAATTGATTATCGTTTAATTCTAAATAATTGATTTTACTCGTATTTGAAAATGTCGTTGGGATATTCCCCGATAACATATTTTTCCCAAGCCTTAAACTTTCTAAAACCTGAGAAGCAAGTGCTTCATCCGGAATTCCACCTTGAAGTTGATTATCAATTAATGATAATTGAGATAACTTAGGTAAATTAAATAGAAAACCTGGAATTGCTCCTGTCAAACCACTGGAATCAATGCGTAATTGAGTTAGTTCCAGTAAATTCGAAAAACTGGCAGGAATAGAACTTGCATTCGCACTTTCAAGGAAAAGTATTTTTAGTTTTACCAAATCACCTAACGTTCCTGGTATAGCACCTGAGATGTTATTATGCCATAACTTTAGACTTGTTAATTCTGTTAAGCTTCCTATTTCTGAAGGTATACTTCCCGTAAGTGAGTTAAATCCTAAATCAAGTACATCTAGTTTGCTCAATTTATTAATATCTTTTGAAATTTCTCCAGAAATACTATTGGCACCTAAATTTAACGTGTGTAATTCGGTTAAATCCATAAGCATCTCAGGAAAATCTCCTGTTAATCCATTACTCCATAAATTAATAGAATTAACTCTTCCTTCTGCAGTTTTTACGCCATACCAAGTATCTATAGGATTACTGGTGCCCCAATTAGTTCTATCTGTCCAATTAGCCCCACCTGTAGTATTATACAGATCCATTAGTATATCCCTTTCGGACTGTAACTCTTCGGTGATTATTTTTTTAGACCAAGCACTTTCCTCTGTTGGAGAACAAATTGCCCTAACATAATACACAAATATTTCTGAAATATTTATTCCTGTTACCTGATAATCTGGAGAGGTAACAATAACTCCTGGCGCTGTTGGTTCGCCTAAACTTTCTTCCCTTACTACTACCTCCCAACTTGTCTCGCTGCCTACAGGAGTCCAAGATATATCGGCTGTACTAGTAGAGGTAGCCGTAGCAATTAAATTCCTGGGTCTAGGGCAATCTGATGTTGTTGTAAAAAATCCAGTTTTCCAATCACTCACATCTCCAGAACCACAATTAGCACGATAATAGACTCTATACTCTACATCTTCTGTTAAACTCATAAAAGTATGAGAAGTAGTATTAACAGTGCTTATTTCGGATTCATCTATATCGAATATTTCTTCATCTCCTAGTTTGATTACTACATCCCAAGCAGTTTCGGTACCTAATTGATCCCAAGTAATAAAAATACTTGTTTTTTGCGCATTTGCACTAGTTATACTCGATGGGGTTGTACAAGTAGGTTTAGTCGCAAAAGATAAAACTTTCGAATTAAAAACTCTACTTGAATAATTGCCTGCTTTTTCTGTTATGTCCCAAAAGTTAGACCTATTTAATCCTTCTTTTGCATTATATAACGAAATCAAAGCTTCTTGATCCTTAGGCTCTATTGACGTGCTATACATCGAAATGATAGTGCACCAAAATAAACACCATGTTAGTAAGTAGTTTTTTTTCATATAATTAATTTAGAGCTATTTACTGCAGCACATCTTCTATTTACTTTAAGAATTACTTTAAAAAATGTGCTGCATCTTATTCATTTTCAATAAACAAAGGTTGCAAAATAATATTTTTACGGTAAAATGCACAGAAAATGTTAAAATAATTTAAATTAACATGTGTTTTCTTACAATTAATCACTATATTATGTAAGAAAATGATAATAAAGCATCAGTTCTTGGCTAAGTAGCAAACTTCTAACACAACTTACTATTGCTAATAATGTTCGAATTTATGGCAAAACTAGATAAAAATCACACAGTCAATTTCTAAGAACGGTCAAATTGTATATATCACCTAGATACCTAAAGTATTATATAATTTTGCAATAGCCATTAAGTTTTTTACTGCTAATTTATTTTCTTTTAACTGCGCATTGATTAGCTTTTGTTCGCGAGAATTAATTAAAAACAATGAACTTTCCCCGAGAAAAAACTTACGTTCTTCCGCTTTTACTAATGTCTCGTAATCTTTAACAATCGTATCAATAAGTGCATTTTGTTTTCTTAATGAAATTATTTCTATATTAACTGCTTCAATTTTATTCTGAAGTTGAAGAGATGTAAACATACGTTCTAAATTTGTATCTCGTAATTTTAAATTAGTTAATTTTAAGTCTCCTCTCTCTTTGCGTAAAAACAGTGGAAAACTAACATTTATAAAAGCTTTATAATTCGCGGTATTAAATCTATTGGCCTGATCAAATTCTGGTGATAAGAAATTATATTGTAAATCAATTTTAGGCAATAATTTATTAAGTTTTAAAGAACGCTCTACAGATAATCCATCAATTTTTGCATTCAGGCTTACAATTTTTGGATGATTTTCGAGTAATGTATCTGTACTGGTAATTCCTCCTTTTATGGCCAAGGAAGCTTCTAGTGTCTTAATACCTGGAACTACCGGAACAATATCTTCTCGTATTTCTACCGGGACATCATTAATCCATAAATAATTACTTACCACTAAAGCTGCCTTCCTTTTTTTTAGCGTTGCTGCTTCTAAATTAAGCTGTCTATTTTGTAATATAATACCGGCTTCTATACTATCAATAGCTGCTTTATCACCTGCTTTAATACTTTTTCCTATTGCTTTTAATCGTTGTGATGCGTTTTCTAAAAAACTTGCATATATTTCCTGTTCATTTGTAGCTTCTAACCAATCTAAATAGGCATTACTAGCCTCGAATAATAAATTGTTTAACAATAAATCCCGCTCGGCTTTAGTTTGATTTCTAAAAAATCGTGCTTTTTTTAATGAAGCCATACGCTCATTGATTAATAAGCCTTGTGCTAATGAAAAAGATACCCCAACATTATACAACCCTCCTTCTGGGACTGTTAAACTTGGATCTAGAAATTCACCGGTATTTTCTTCAAAATTTGCTTTAAATTCGACTCCATACCAAGTAGGTATTTTAAAAGTCGCATTAAGCTGGTCAAAATATTCAGTTTCCTTAAACTTCTTGCGATCATAATCTACTTCTATCTTTGGGTCAAAACCACCACGTGCTTTTAGCATATTAGCTTCGCCAATGCCTAACATTATGTCTGCTTGCTTCATTAATGGGTGATATTTCTTTACATATCCTAAAAATTCTTCAAAAGAAAGTGCCTGCTCTAAATTAGGTATCGGTTTTTTATTTATTTCCCTCGACTGCACCTGACTGAATATTGATCCTGTAGAAATGAACAAAATCAAAAAAGTCATAAACTCTAATCGCGATATCGTGTTACTTCTCTTTTTTATCATTTGTCTCTTTTTGAAAAGGTGCATAGTAATTAGGTGGAAAACCATTTAACTGTCTCCATAACTCATACCAGATAGGAACATCTTTTAATAATGCAATTGTATATGCACCTGATCCTACACGTAGGTTTTTAGGCCATTCATTATCAGTTTCATCAGGAGAGACCAAAATTCTAAATTTACCATTTTCACTTATAAAGGTTTCAATCGCTACAACTTTACCTGCATACGTTCCAAAAGAGGCATTAGGCCATCCACTAAAAAATATAGCGGGCCATCCATCAAATTGTATCCGTATACTTTCGCCAATATGTATCAAAGGAAGGTCAATTGGATTCACAAAAGTCTCTACTGCCAGATGATAATCAGCAGGCATTATACCCACCAATTTTTCACCTTCTTTAAAAGTTTCTCCCAATCCTTCTTTTATTGCCTTGTTGATATAGCCATTTTGGGGTGCAGTGATATAGTGCATATTATTACGTATCGTATAGTTTGCACTTTGGTTTTCGAGTTTTGCAACCTGAGCTTCAGCTTCAAACTGATTAGATTCTGCTGTAAAACGTTCACTTCTTGACTTTGCTATTTTATCGGCATATTCTGCTGAGATCCTACTTATTTCTAATTGTGCATTAATCACCTTATTTCGACTCGTTAGTAATTTATTTTCCTGAGAAATAAGTTTTGCTTGAGTTTCCTGTAATTTCAATCTCTTTACTTCTACTGCCGTCATAGGTTTTAAACCTTCTTCTTGCAATACAGCAGTACGGTCATATTGTTTTTGGGCAATAGAAATGTTTGTTTTTGCTGCCTGAAAATCAATACTATCGCTTTTCACTTCTAAACGGGCTTGTCTTAACTTATTTTTTACCTGAGAGAGTTTTAACTTGCGTTCTTCGGTAATTGCTGTTAATTGATTTTCGAGCGCTTTAACCTTTTCCTGATATGACGTCACAGAACGACTCTTTGCATTTCGCTGTTGATCCGTTCGCTGGATCAGTAAAGGATCTTGATACTCATTTTTAATTTCAGAAATAAATAAAATCGTATCACCTTTTGCTACATAATCTCCTTCTCTCACATACCATTTTTCGATACGTCCCGGAATTGCTGATTGTATTGTCTGTGGTCGCTGATCTGGCGTAAGTGTGGTAACATACCCATTACCATTTACATTTTGTGTCCAAGGTAAAAAGAGTATGATAATCACTATAAGTGCAAATACCCCTAAAAAACGATTAAAAAATTTATTATGCTTTAAGGTAAATGCCTTAGAATACGCTTTATAACTTTCTAGCGATACTTTCTTATTCAGTTGGTTATTAGAAATATTAAGCATTGTTTTGATTATTTGAAATTATAACTCCTTCTGAAATTTTAATAATTCGGTTGCAAAACTGTTTCCAGTATTCATTTCTACTCGAAACAACAATCGTCCAAGGTTGCTCAGGCTCTGTTAGATATTTAATAATTCGAACAGCTTCGCTAGTTTCAAAATTTTCTAATGGATCTTTAAGTAAGAGTAGTTTAGGTTTGTGAATAATTGCTCTCGCCAAAACAATACGTTTTGATACCGTAAAAGGAATTTGCTGTCCTTCTGGATATAACATCGTATTTACACCATTAGGTTGCTCTTTTATAAATGACAAGAGGCCAAGGTTTTTTAATACCAGATGGAGGTGTTCTTGTGGTATATCCTTATTACCAAAAGTTAAATTCTCCAGGATTGTACCTTCAAAAGGTGATTGCGATGGTAAAACTTGCCCAATATTAGACCTGTATTTATTAAACCAAACACCTTTTATAGACACCCCATTTATATAAAAAGCTCCACTTGTAGGTTTTATGAGTGCCGATAGAATTCTTAGCAAAGTTGTTTTACCAGAACCAGAAGCTCCTTCAATCAATATTTTATCACCTTTTTCAATATCCAAATTAATATTGCTAAGTACTTCCCTATCTTCTGGTGTTACATACTTTAGATTATCTAATTCTATTTTTAACTGTTCAGATGTTTCAAAAGGATCTTGTCCCGTTTGGACTTCTAATTCCTTATCTACAACCTGACCTATTTTCTCTAATGAAGTCAGTACATCATAAAAAGATTCTAATCCTTTTATCAATTTTTCCACAGAGCCTATTACAAGTAGGATGATAATTTCTGCAGCAACAAACTGACCTATATTCATTTTCTGATTAAGTACCAAAAGCCCACCAATTATAAGTAATCCTGCAGTAACAAGGACTTTAAAACCTATTAATTGAATAAATTGCAAAATCAATACCTGAAAATGGCTTTCACGGGCATCCAAATAATTGGTAGTAAGTTCATCGTTTCTATCCATTGCTAGACTTGTCTTGCCTGATAGTTTAAAAGTAGTTATCGAACGAGAAATTTCCTGTATCCAATGTGCAACGATATATTTTCTTTTAGACTCTACAAGACTCGTATTCAAACCTTTTTTTGCTGTAAACTTAAATACTACATATATTAAGATAACAAGCATTAAACCATAGATTATAAAGAATGGATGGTACAATGAGAGTAAGATCAATCCGAATATAATCTGTAAAGTCGCTGCCGGAAAATCAATTAAAATTTTGGATAATCCTTTCTGAATTGTCAACACATCAAAAAAACGATTCGCCAATTCCGGAGGATAGTAATTATGTAATTCTTCCATTTTTATTTTCGGAAAACGATAGGCAAATTCAAAAGAAGCTCTTGTAAATATTTTCTGTTGTATATTCTCGAGAATACGTAATTGCATTAGTTGTAAAATTCCTTGAAATACAACACCTAATGTTACAAGCATTACAAGAACAATCCAAGAAGAAGACACTTGCGCTCCTTGTATTAAGTTTATAATAGCCTGAATTCCTAATGGTAGTGTAAGTGCTACCAAGCCAGCAAAAATAGCATAATAAAAAAGCTGACGTATATCTTTTTTATCTAGTTTAAGTAGATTTATAAAACGTTTCCAAGGGGACATTATATTTTTCATTTAATTTAATTTTAAGCATAAAAATGCTACGGACTACTATTATTTTAATCCTTTATTAATTAGTGAGTTATATACAGCTACTGTATAAATCTATTTCAAGAATAATTTCAATAGATTATAAAATGGAGTTATGCTAAATCTGGAGGTGGAATAAGAATTTCTAAACAGAAATCTAGCCCCGGTTTTTGAGAAGTATAAATTGCCTGTTTGATTTTAAAGCAGTACGAAGCGTATGCATTTATCGTATGTAGTTGGACAGATTCATCTTTTTTATCATCGTTTTTATGATTTTTTTCTTCCGAATCTTCATCAGCATTGAGCTGCACAAATTCATAGGATGTATCAGTAAAAAGAGCAATTGTAAGAACAGATTGCTGTACAATCATAGCAAAAAACATCATTATCATAATGAAGTCTTTTAAAAGCTTAGATATGTTCACTCTTTTTGAAATCATATTTTACAGATAGTTTCTATCCTAAATTTGGGCGCAAATTTAAAATAGTATGATTATAAAACATCTATGTTTAACTATTTTTTATGAAAACTATACAACTCTTAAAGGTTTTAAAAGTTGATAAAAATTATAAAATAGTCAACTTAATTGAACATTGTTATAAAATTTAATTAATATTGCCAAATAAAACAGTTAATTTTGTTTAAACATAGTGTTTATTTATTAAACATTTTGTATATTTAATTAAAAATAAATTTATGGAATTGATGGAGAGGGCTTTAGAGTTCGAAAGCAGAAAAATGAGTAATATGAGCTCGAGTGATCGAGTAGCAGCTTCTAGAGAAGCAAAATCGCTTATTTTAGCTTTAAATGAAGTCTATAAGGAAACTAAGGATCCCGAACTTATGGATATTATGAAATTGCTTACGGCTAAAAAACAAAAAATAGAAAAACGCTTGAAGGGAGTACCGAGTGTATAATCTGTCTATTTGATTCAGATTATATTCTAAGGACATTTTTTTAATATATCATTAGTAACTACATAGTATGACCAAAGAGAAAATTGGCAAACATATAGCGTTTTCAAATATCTCTACATAACATATAGATTAAATTCTTATTGTTAAATACTTAGCTTCAAAATTGGAAAACTCCTCTTTACATTAACATTGCACAAACAAAGCAATAGTAGTAAAGAGTTATTATTATATTATCATTTTTATCGTTTAACTACCAACCTATATTGAACAATTTATTTGACCCTATCGTAACTTTCATTTCGAAATTACCATCTAGAGAAGTGATCGTAAAATTGTAACCTTTAAAAAGTATAGTTTAAATGAAATTAATAAAAAAAACAAAAATAGTACCTTCTATTACTAAAGAAACGAATGACCTTAAAACCCTCGTTACATCAATATATGATATTAGTATACAGAGTATCGCGGGTATTCCTATTTACTTATCTGATTTTAAAGGAAAATATCTTTTATTTGTTAACGTAGCTTCGAGATGTGGTTTTACCCGACAGTATGAAGATCTACAAAAGTTAAGCAATAGATATAAAGATGATCTTGTTATTATAGGATCTCCCTGTAATCAATTCGGAAATCAAGAACCCGGAGATGCGTCTCAAATCGAGGCTTTTTGTAAAAAAAATTATAATGTAAGTTTTATACTAACCGAAAAAATTAATGTAATAGGCACGAAAAAGCACCTTTTATATAGTTGGTTAACACAAAAGTTCTTAAACGGGAAGAAAAGCTCCAATATTAAATGGAATTTTCACAAATATTTAGTGGATAGAAATGGAAATCTCGTAGATAATTATTTATCCATGATAAACCCTTTAAGCTCTAAAATCTTAAAGAATATTAGCTAAAACCATTTATTATTTGAATTTACCGTAATAAAATGTCCTTTTTTGTGCCTCAATTTCAGCATAAAAATAAACCGTAGCCCAGCTATGCTGAAATTTTATGCTGAAATTGAAACAAAAAAATCTTTATTTTCTTTTCCAGTAAATTCAAACAACAACTGGTATAAAATATAATATTCAAAAAAATCAAAACATTTATAAGTAAAAAAAACTCCTGTACCATAAGTGAGAAGTATTGAATATTCATTAACTTAAAAAGCAGTAGAAGCTTGAATAAACTTTGAAATCAATAACATAGTAATGAAAATTCTAATAACTGGAACAACAGGTTATATAGCGAAAAGGCTCACTATAATTTTACTGAATAGAGGCTATGAACTTATTTGTTGTGTTCGTGATTTAGATCGTATCCCTGATGAGATTGAATTTCATGGTAATATCTCTTTTATTAAAATTGATTTTTTAAAGCCCGAAAATGTCAAAATCCCTAAGAATATAGACATTGCCTACTATTTAATCCATTCTATGTCTTCTAAATCTGGAGATTTTAGATCTATGGAAGAACAATGTGGTGCGAACTTTAAAGAGCTTATTGAAAAAACTCGATGTCGACAAGTAATATATTTAAGTGGTATTGTAAACGACAATTCATTATCAAAACATTTAAAATCCCGTTTACAAGTAGAAAAAACTCTTAAGTCGGCACAGTATGCCCTTACTACTTTTAGAGCTGGTATTATCGTAGGTAGTGGCAGTGCTTCTTTTGAAATCATTAGAGATATTGTCGAAAAACTACCTATAATGATTACTCCAAAATGGTTAAATACCAGAACTCAACCTATTGCTATTAGAGATGTTCTAGGCTTTTTAACAAATGCTATTGCAGTAGAGAAAGTGTACAATAAATCATTTGACATTTTTGGCCCGGAAATACTAACTTATAAAGAAATGTTATTGCATTTCGGTGAAATCAGAGGGCTTAAACGTTCCATTTTTACGTTACCAATTTTAACTCCAAAACTATCCTCTTACTGGTTGTATTTTGTTACTTCAATCTCTTTTAATTTAGCTCAAGCTTTAGTGGATAGTATGAAGGTAGAGGTTATTGGTAAAACAAGTGCCATAAATCAACTATTACATATCAATCCTATATCTTATAAAGAAGCTGTATCATTGGCGTTTCAAAAAATAGAACAAAATGCCGTTATATCCAGCTGGAAAGATGCTATAAGCAGTGGTGTATTTAATGATCAATTAACTACTCATATAGAACTACCAACCTATGGTTGTTTTAAGGATGTAAGATTTAGAGATGTAACAGATCACTCTTTTACATTACATAAAATCTGGTGTATTGGAGGTGAAAATGGATGGTATAGTTTTAATTGGCTATGGAGAATTAGGGGATATATAGACAAAATATTTGGAGGTGTGGGGTTACGTCGCGGACGAACTCATAATTCTTATTTAGAAGCAGGAGATGCCTTGGATTTTTGGCGTGTATTACTTGCGGATAAAAAAGAAAAACGCCTTTTATTATTCGCTGAAATGAAATTGCCAGGAGAAGCTTGGTTAGAATTTAAAATTGTGAAAAACAGACTCTATCAACAAGCCGTTTTTCGCCCTAAAGGTGTTTGGGGTAGATTATATTGGTATGCTGTAATGCCTTTTCACTCTTTTGTCTTTAATGGAATGATTAATGCCTTAGTAAAGTCATCAAATGATCAAAAAAATAAAAAGACTATTTAATAGTACACCCCATTTAACCCGAGTTGCAACTTCTACTTTCTCCCCACATCTCTCACTTTTTTTAAGTATCTTAGTACTTCATTAACCAGATACGAATATGCACACCTCTCCGAGACAGTTTAAAAAAGATTCACTTTCAGAAAAGAAAAACAATAATGCTCCATCCATCCAATTTAAAGACAATAGAGCTCTAAATTCTTATCATACTGATTTGCAAAAATCGATTTCTCAAAGTCCTAAATCTGTAGCACAGCGAGCTCAAATCAACACTGTAACTGCTCCTATTCAAAAAGTCGCTAACAAAACTGGTTTACCTGATCAATTAAAATCTGGGATTGAAAACTTATCAGGATTGGATATGAGTGATACTCGTGTACATTACAATTCTTCTAAGCCTGCACAATTACAAGCACACGCCTATGCCCAGGGAAATCATGTTCATATAGCTCCCGGGCAAGAAAAACATTTACCGCATGAAGCCTGGCACGTAGTACAACAAAAACAAGGTAGAGTACGCCCTACCATGCAGATGAAAGGCAAAGTGAATATAAACGATGATCAAGGATTAGAACGAGAAGCAGATGTGATGGGGGCTAAAGCAATGCAAATGAAATTTGCATCCATCCCCTCTCAATCCCCAAAACAAATTGTTAATTACTCTAATGCTGTACAACGTGTAGAGTTTGAATATCGTAAAGAAAAATTTGATTCTACGGATACTATTGAATTTAGAAAATGGGCTACTAATAACCCTGGAAAACTAGAAGGCATTGCAGAGTTCATTGCAAATAAAGAAGAAATCCCGCTTTTAGAAAAAAAATACTTGCTTTCTATTATAAATGATCAGTCCGAAAATAACTTACCCGAAGAAGAGCAAAAGGCATTACCAATACGAAGCACTATATATGGTATGGATAAAGCCAAAGGGCAAAATGGTAAAGAAAATATTGCATTGGCCTATGCTAATGGATTTAGAGACTTTGATGCAGCTGTACACTATCAAAAAGGTAAAACCGCGGAGCTATTTAATGATTTAAAGATCGATAATGGTATTATTAGGATAACTTATAAGTACAAACCAAAAGAGCAAAGAACCGCTTATCATGATCTTGTGAATTTAAAAAAAATTAATGGAGTATATATCCATACTATAATGTTACACGAAGTACCTAGTAATAAAAAGGAAATCAAAAAGAGTTTTACTGATCTCCAACGAATGGGAAAGATGTTTAATGCTAAAATAGGATTAAGTAATGTCCAACAACTAGATGATGTAAAACTGGATGATAATCTGGAAAATCTTCTTGAAATTGCTAAGAAAAAGGATATGGTGATCTCTTCTATTCAAAACAGGGTCAGTCCCGCAGCTCCAGATAAGAGAGTTAGACAAATTGCCGAAAGTAATGGTATCGATTATATGGGATTCGGACTTAGTGGTGCTGCAGATACAGGAGGAACCTGCGAGATTAACGAAACCTCTGCTGTAGAAAACTATGCGATCTATATGGATCCTATATTTCAGAAAAAAATAAAAGAAATTGGTCTAAATGCCGATCAAACAAAAAGAACCTTCTTAGATTGGGGGAGAGCGCGCAAAATCAAAGTTATCTCATCTAGTACTTCTTCAAAAGGAATGCATCATATGAGAGAACCTTTTGCTTCAGATTTCTTAAGATTTCTGGACGATTTTGGGCACGGAAATGAATTTTATGCAAATACTGCCAATTCTGACAATTATAAAAGTGCTCCAGTTTTTCTACCTTTTCAAGAATACTTAAAAACACAAAATGTCGAAAAAGAGTTTAGTTTCATAAAAGGTCTTGTACCAATAACAATGTGGAGACTATATTACAAACATCTTATTGTCGCCAAAAACCAACATGATCTTGTAAGTGCTCTTAAAAGAGCAGGAACAAAACATAGCGATGACATTTTTGGTCTTAGTATACAATTATTTCCAAAAGGAATTAAATCAGTTACTGATCTAGATAACGTACTAGAAGCCTATAGTACATCAGGATACACACCAAAGGTAGAACGTAAATTACCACGAACTGTGAGTAAACTACAGTTATTAAGTATGGGATTCGATATGGGATTTCAAAACGCTTTTATACAAGATGATCAAAGTGATGTTCTTCTGGATCCAAATAATGAATTAGATAAGATCGAAAAAAATCATAGTATTGATATCATTGCACCAATTAAACAAGATAGTGGCCAGCTTCAATACGTAAGACAAGCTTCTTTCGTAAAAACAGGAAAAGACACATTTGAGTTAGTTGAAAATGAATAGTCAGTTTACGTACTTATAAACATAAAAGGTATAAGCTGTAATAAATCCACACTTACTCCAATTATTTCTTTTTCCCTCTATACACCTTAGCACTTCCCTTAAGAATTTTAAAAATTGCCTGGCAAAGCATTAAAATTCCATATACTCCTATTCCGTGTTTCCAATGAACTTTGGGGTCCAAAACACCTTCTTTATACAATTCTTCTATACCAATAGCTATCAGACCTATCGATATAAATAGATTGACATAGTGATTTTCTACTATTTGGGAAATTGCATGTAAAACTTTTTTCATCACGATACTTCCGTTTGTACCTGACCTGCAAATGAAATAGAAATAGAACCTGCCCACATACAATTACACGTACTACTATCATCTAAAGCGGATAGCTTACCTATCGATACATCAGAAATACCCGGTGACCATGGAGATACAGTTGCCGGTACACACGGCATGGGTGTCAGCACTCCTAATGCAGCGCTGGTTGCTGCTGCTACCACTGGATTAGAAGGAGAGGAACAAGTACCAAAACTCATAATGTTTACTAATGGAGTATAATCCATGATAGTTGCTGCGGGCATACTACTAGTGTTTACCATATTAACAGGTAGTATCGTTAATGTGGAAGGCGCTGATCCAAAAGAGCAAGAAATTAATGCTCCACTACATACTTGATTTGCCATATTCGTTTATTTTTAATTAAATGTCTTATTACTTTTATTATATTCTCTTTTGATTCCCATCATAATAGTATTCAATGTCACCTTCTTTTCTCCATTCCTCGCCGCTTTTATAGCACAATATCGAACTACATTTATCATTTCTCCTCCTGATAATTCATAGTTTTTTGCTATCGTATCAATGGTTACGACACCTTCTTCAATTTCGAAAGTATTTCCTATCATCTTTTTCCATAATAATTTTCGTTCTTTATATTTTGGTTTTGGAAAATCAACAGTTATCTGAAAACGTCTTAAAAAAGCTTCATCTATGTTACTTTGTAAATTGGTAGCAAGTATTACTAGTCCATCAAAATCTTCAATCCGCTGTAATAAATATGCTACTTCCTGATTCGCATGGCGGTCATTAGAAGTAGTAGTTTGTGTTCGTTTACTAAATAAAGCATCTGCTTCATCAAAAAACAAAATCCAGTTCTTAGATGCTGCTTCGTCAAATAAACTTCCTAAATTCTTTTCGGTTTCTCCTATGTATTTAGAAACAATCATAGACAGGTCTACTCTAAAAACAGGAGTATTTGTAGCTTTTCCCAATAATGTAGCGGCCAATGTTTTTCCAGTTCCAGGCGATCCATAAAATAATACTCTGAATCCTGGTTTTAATATTTTATCCAGATTCCATTGATGCAATATAAGGTCACTATGCTGTACCCATTGTTGGATTTCTTCTAATTGTTGTTTAACTCTGGGTTCTACGATAAGGTCTTCCCAATCTAACTTAGTAGTGATTGATTGTGCAGGAAATTGAGAACTATAAGTAGGTATATATTTCTTACCCGTAATAATGGTATGTAAGGACTCTTCCGAAAGTTCTAATTTTTCCTGTAGTCTAATTGGGTATTTTATTGCGTGTAAAATACGATCTCTATATAAGAAATGGTCTTTATCAATCGCCTTCATGAACTCTAATCGAACTGCCATGTCATCTGCTCCACCTACAATAAAACAAGCAGTTTCTAAGGTGGGGATAAAGCCATATTGCTTAGATTCTTTATGTCCTCCAAATTCTGAAAACTCGGTGTCAATATTTTTATTTTTTATCAGGAATACATCTAAGCATTGTGGGCGTATATGAGGAATTAATGCCAAAATTAATAAGACACGTTCTTCAAAATTCATATCATATTTCCTTAATAATTCGGCATATCCACCTTCTTCACTAAGAACAGGAGGTGGAATTAATTCCTTAACAGAACTATACGGACTTTCATTCTGAAAATACAAGGTTAATGAGGTATCAATAATAGCTTCGAGCCATGCGATTTCATTAAGTAGCTGTTTTGTTATGTTATTATCTATTATTGTCTCCATACTACTTCTACTAATTTTTGCATCCAACTTAATTTTAACTTTGCTATGCTCCAAGGAATTTGATCTAATAACATATCAAATGCTTTTTGTTCTACTGTTAGTACATAGCTATCTTCTTCAATCACAATTCTGGCTTCTCTACATAAAAATGATTCTCTAAGTCCTTCTATAGAAGTATTTTTTAGAATATTCCAATTGGTAATAATAGCTTTTAGCAATCCTTCTACCAGTTCTTTTTCTTCTGGTGCGATCGGTATCTCCTTCTGTATAGGTGTATGAATATCCAGACCACATATAATCTTGTTTAATGTTAGTTGTTGCTCTTCTTCATATTCTTTTCCTGTTACTGCATATTGTAATATATGGATTCCTTTATGTATACTATATGCATCCTTAAACTCTCCATTTTCAATAAGTCCTAGCCTATCAAATAACATAAATATATACGGTCCTAAAATAACCATCCCGGCATTTTCTATATAAATCGCATCGCCAATAGTTTCTTCTTCCATTTCTTCCGGTACTTCCTTCTTTTCTTGGGTGAAAGTTTCTTTTTTCTTTTCTTCTAAAGCTTCCTTAGTTTGCTGAAGCATCTCTTTCATTTTACCTTTGGTTTCTTCGGCTATTTCGGAAATAATTTCTTCTTCGCGAACTGTATCTTTTATAATGATTCGTACAGATTGTAATACTATAGTACTCCACCTTTGTACAGTCCAATCTGTGGGTTTATCTATGGCGATATGGAATAACACTACCTCCAGAAAATACAGCCATATGTTTTGATATTGCGATCCTGTAATATGCTTTCGTAATTTCTCAAACATGGTAACAACCTGACTAAATCTGGATTGATTCGTGTCATCCATAAACAACTGAACAAAAGCTATTTGTTCCTTATGGTTTAATTTACTTACCAATTGCTTCCTAAAAGAGGTACGCTTAAGATGAAACAATAAAGCAGATGATTTTGTTTTTTGGATAGCCTGTAATGCGGAAAATATTTCTGTTTTGGGAGTAAAATGAATTACACTACTCCAATTTTTTTCGGCTTCGATTAATGCTTTTAGTTTTGTAACCTCATCCAGGTCTTGCTCTACTTGTGCCTCTGCACCTAACCAATCCACTATTTCTTGTTTTAGCTGAAATGTCTTTTCATTGTTGATTTGCTCCTTTACTAATACTTTACTGTCCTTTTTATCTATTTTAAATACTATGGCTATCGTATTAACTAAGTACTTTGTAAAATCCAAAGCTTGCATGCTTACATTTTTTAAAGCATAGGCAATAATCATATGTCGTAGTTGCTGCAACTCGTCATCTGTTACACTTCTAATTCCTTTAATCTGTTCTGAAATTAATTCATCAATGATTTTTTTTATACTGAATATATATGCATTTGCAGAAGGGTTTACTTGCTTAAGAAAAGTGTCATAGGTACCATCTGACATTATCCCAATCAAAACTTGTTGATTTTTTGCCCTCACATACCATTGCAAGAATTGTTTAGGAAATTCTGTGAGCACCTCTGCGAGGTATTCCTGTAATACGGATAATTTAATATCCTTTGCCCACCAAGGTAATTTTCCTGTAATAGAAAAATATTGTATCAAATCTAGTTTATATTGAGTATTTACAATATTTTCAGGAGTACCGACTATACTTTCTGATGAAATACCTTCTACAATTCTTTTTATCACCCTTAGATCCTTTCTGTGAGTGATTTGCTTTCTTAATGATGCTTTTAATTCTGAAATTGATACCTTATGCTCTTCAGAGAATTGCACAAACAATCTCCTAGCTCTTCCATATAAGCTTTCCTTTGTTTGCTTATAAAACTGATCATATATCTGTTCTATTAACTTTTTATAAGCACTATCGGGAATACTACTTTTGATTGTATCAGAAGAATCCACCTTTGGCAATTTCTTATGCTTATTTTTATGAAATGCTTCTAATGTTTTTTCTACTCCCAGGCATATTACAGTATCTATTTCTAACTGTTTTAGTATTTTGAGAATCTGACGTATTACTTTTTCAGCATTCTTTCCTTTCTGCTGTAATTCCTCTGTTCGCTTAAGTATCCATTCTTTGATCTCACCAATCGTATATATCTTACTTTTTGCACATACTTCTAAAAGTATATAGGTAAGTTTTACAGCTTCTTCTGTATATATTTCTTTTTTCAAAAATGATTGAAACTGCTGTAGAGAATATTCTTTTCGCTGATTATAGGTTTCATATAATTGTATTGAAAATTTATTTTGATACACCTCATTTTCCAAAACTTGCACCTCCTCTACTCCTATTACTTCTATTCTATTTACTAATAATTCATTCGTTAATGGAGTGCGTTCATTTTTTGAAAGAGGAAGTGATTCTTCTATTTCATTTAATATTCTAATAGTTTGCTTATCAATTGGCAGATGGCACACTACCTGAAACAAGAATTCTTCCCAATCATTACCCGGTTTATTTCGTATTTCTTTATATGAAGTTAATAAAATCAATCCTTGCTTCTCTACTAAAGCATTTAAAAATGTATGCCCTTGCGGTATTTCTTTGGAAGCTTTTATTACTTGAGACAATACTTCTGTTAGTTTTATAAATACCGTGTTTTTCGAAGCACTAATTATTTTATAAATTATGGCATCGGGAAAACGCCGAATTAAATAATCTACATTCGAAGAACGTTGTACAAGGGTATCGAAAAAATTGTAAAACGCCGCAGGATTTTGATCTATATATACTACTACCTTTTTATAAAACTCACTAAGAGAACTTATTTCCGCTCCTATAGGTAACGAACTATTAGTGATAAAATATTGAAAGATCTCTATAAACTCAGGCTCTCCTACTTGTGAGGTTCTTTTTTCAAAATCAGCACGAAACTTTTCTTCCTTTTTTTCTTCATCATTTTGGAGCGTCATCAATAATTTTTCCAAATCGAAGATTCTTGCTCCTCTATCTTGTTTATCCTTTATTCCTAATACAATTGTTCCCAGCAGGCTTTTATAGGTTACTCTATATTTTTGTGCAATTTTGTATATTAAATGTTTCAGGAAATTTTTTCTGTTGTAATAACCGCTTACTTCTACAAAAATATAGGACAATGTAATTTCCCAAGTAGCGTTTCTAAAATCGGCAGGACTTGTATCAACTATTTTTTCGTCTTTCTGTTTTTTGATAACATCGCTGCGATATTGATTAATGTACGCTCCCTCATTACCTGCTACTCCCTCTACAATTTGTTCTAGAACAGCATCGTTTAACTGTGTTATTAAGCGGGTTCGTATTGTCTGTTTCTTTCCCTGTTCTTTTAATAATTTAATAAGTGCTTCCTTATTATTTGTTATCAATTCCTGAAATAATTGTACAGGTTTTTCTGTCTGTCCCGTACTCCAATTGATATATCCATTTCTTAGAAAAAAATCAAACTGCTCTATTTGCCTATTGAATATCTGTATACGTTTTCCAGTCTTTAACATTCCGTTATCAAAGGAATTATTCTTTAAAAAAGCGGAAAGAGCTTCCTCTATTTTATATATAATTTCTTTTTCGAAGTTAGCAGGAGATACAGTTCCTATATCTAAAGTAATTTCATCGAATTGATCCAGAAACTCTTCGGAACTGTATTGATCCATTACTTTTTGTAATATCGAATTGATTTGATATGCCTGTAAATAACTTATCTTAGACTGATAACTATATGCTTCTGAGGCATTATCAAGGACTACTTCATAACGCTGGCTCTTAATGATATGTGTTTGCTCATTTTTCACTGTTCATTATATTCTTGTAGCTCTTGCAACATTGTTATCAATTGATAGGCCTGATACATGCGTTCTTCAATTACAGTAGCATCGGATAGTAGTTCTAACCATTTAAAATAATAGGCTTCAAACAGGTGTACAACATCATAATTCAACCAGTATACTTCGGATCTAATATGAATGGGTGCATGTTCATACACTATATTTTCAAACATCATTCTAAAACTGGCATTCTGAAAACGTACCGGCCAGGATGGTAACACATAACTCATCCTAAAGGAAAAGAAACGCTCTTCTACCTCATTTTCGCCATAATACACATAACACTGAATATTATCCGCTACTCGTTGTTTTTCTATTTTTGGTAACTCATTCGTTAGCTTTTCAACAATTTCCTTCCACTCCTTTTCTGTATCATACACATCTTTGGAAATTGCCAGTACTTCTCCTTCTGAGCTACAAATTTCTATCCTGTAACAATTATTATGCAGTATTCCTTTATATTGTAATTCTTCTGCCCATAATTCATCTAGTAGTTTGTTTATTTTTTGATTTCGATTGTAACAAGAAGTTCTTTCCTGATGCTCTATTCTGAGGTTTATTCCTAGTAATACATCCGAAAAATCTAAATAAAACCCAAAATAATCACCAGTAAGCGGAGGTAATAATAACAAATGCTCTACGGCAAAAAAGCCTTCGCTTTTATGATTCACATCTATCAAGTAATTAATTGCCTTCTCAACAGATTGTGTTGCGTTTTCCTGACTATCGGATATGTGTGTTATATTGGATGCGTTAGCTCCTCTATGATAGAGTACATAATATCGATCTGCTACAGAAGGATCTTTTTTAATGGTATAATTTTCCCTTAAAACTCCATTTTTTAATACATCATTTAAAATAGTATCTTCTTCTCCTACATAGTGCATCGCTTTATAAAGATCATCTTTTATCACCTCACTAACAGTAATATCTTCTATTGCTACGATGGCAATATCCTCTCCGGGTGTATGAATATCTATTTCTCTTACTTTAACCTCAACCTCGATTGCTCTTGGGTGTACCGTAATTCCCGAATCGATAATATTTTGGGTTAATGAACGTATTTTAAAATCATTAATACCTGTAAGAATAGCTATTTTTTGAAATAATCCAGGAATTGATTTTTGTTGATGCTCCTTAGTTTCTATGCCAGACATGATGTGATAATTAAAAGAACGTGCTCTTGTATAACTAATCACATCATAGGAAGCAATAAAACTTCTCTTTAGCTCTAACGCTTCTTTTTCGAATCTAGCCGATGTTAATGCTTCTCCATAACAATTACTATTAATTTTACGCAGTGAATAGGTTCTAAACTCTTCATTATATCTGGCTAATAATTCATCTGCTACTTTATCGAACCGCTGTAATGCATTGGCATCATAACGCATATTTAGAGATTCCACCAAAGTATTCCAATAGGATGTCACTTCTGATACATCTTCATAATTTTCTGGAGGTCGTATTAATTCTATTAAATCCTTTAAATCCGGTAATTCTTTTGTAAAATAAGAGTTTTCCACTTTGTGATGAACATCATATAGGGTATATACATGATGTAATTGGCTCAGAAAATTAATCATCAACTGATCCAAGGGCATTAGGTATGATTTAAGCTGTTTTACCTGGGCTTTTCGCAAAGGGGTTGCATTCTTACTAATACCAGCATCTCCGATACCATATAACTCCGGAAACTGTTTTCTAATAGGATAATGTGCAGTAATATCTCTATAAGTTCCTTTAGGGATTGATATATTATTTAAAGATGAAGATGCAGCTTTGTAACTCCCATAATCCAATGCCTGAATAAATGATAATTGTTTCTTAGCTTCGGTTAAATCCGGATGAAATAAAATTCCGGAATTCTCGAAAATCAATTTTTCATTAGATACTGGAAAATCAATAACAGGAGCTTTATGTATGGGGATATCCAAACGATCTCTAATCGACACTTCTTGCCCGGTCTTTTTATCTTTATAAGTCAGACAAAAATTAGCAATACTTACTATCCCTGAGATTCTGGAAATTATTTTTATAATATCTGATATGAAGATCTCTTTTAATGGTTCTTTTAAATCTTCTTCTAGTATAAACCCATTAGACAATCGGGGGCCATTAAAAATCTCATTCGTTGACATCCCTTTTTCTTGCAATTTCCACAGTGGATAGTAGTTCACTTCTGGGGTTAAATAATTATTCACCTCATTAAGTATGGTTGCTAATATTTCTTCCCCATCAACTACTTCTGACAACGAAACTTGTAGCTCCATAGTAAGAAATAGAGGTTCGTATATTTCTACCTTGTAAATATCTTCGCATAAATTCCTATGATCATTATATAAAGCTGTCACTTCTTGGATAATACGCTGATTCTCTATAAGTTCATCCTCTTTATCTAGTTCATATGTATATTTTTCTACATATACATATAGTAATCCTTTGATATTCGTAGCCATTTCGGCATCAATGGCTACTGGATGAATCCATACATTTTTTACATTGCTTATTTGATCAATCCATATTTTTCTATAATCATTAAATGTAATAGGGTCTGTGGTTAAAATATCTGATGCTTCAAATAAGCCATTATCTCCAGAACGCAGTTCTTCTCCTTCTTTTTGCAAGAGAAGATCTTCCATTGGTAATTCTGTTTTATGTATTAACTCTGTGAGTGCATAGGATATGTTTTCTAATAATGTAATACCCGGATCATGTTCATTATAATCTGTCCATACGCCACCACTTAACTTCTGAAGGATTTCCAGTCCCTCCAGATGAAGGTCTTCATACAGACCTGTTCCTTTTTTCTTTTTATGTATATATCCTTCTCTATCCACTTATATAAAAGCGTAATGTTTATGGTAGTGTCTGATTAGAAATAAATCCTTATTAGATTTATTTTTTAAATTCAAATCATAAAAATTGACTATTTCCAACCAAGTACTATTTAAACAGTTCCATAATCGTCGTATCCCACATTTTAGTAACGTGGAAATTAATTTTTTGTCCAGCCCCATAATCTGATCTTGTTTTAAGCTGTAGCTTATAGTTATAGGTACTACCAGTAAATCGTATGGCTATTTTATTCCAAAACCATCCATAATGTGCTTGTGTCTTTCTTATTTTATGATGTGACTTCCCAAAGGTACTAAGCGCCTGTGCGTGTAATAGGGCATATTTACCAGTTTTTTCTTTGCCTACCTGAGCGACCACTTCAAAGGCGACACATCCATCTAAACCAGTAATAATATCATGCCATTCCCCATCTGCCGGAACAGTAGCTAGTTTGTAGGTTCCTATTCGGGATTTTGCTCCTAAAACCCCATCAACCTCTACCGTAGTTCTAGGTTTTTTAGTTCCTACACCGATCTCTCCTGTTTTCTGAAAATGCATTACTTGTGTAGCTTCTTTATCCGTAACAGGAGAAGTTATCGATAACCCTTTATCTTCTTCTTGATTAAGTTCTATACTCCACTGTGGTAATTCATCTTCTACATTTTCATAAAAACTAATTACTTTATCTGATTCTTTTCCTTGCGGTGCTAGTACTAAACCATCTTCCACATTTTTAGATATTCCATCATCAATCTTATTTATCATAGAATCAATAAGACTGGAAAAGTTACTTTCTTTGGGTCGCGCTCCTGCACTGAATAGTGATTTGAGGCTTTTTCTATTTAATAGCTTAATTTTCACTTTGATCTTATTTTGTGTAATTCATATTATCTGGCACAAAAATTACTTATTTCTAATACTATCTAAAGGTCTTGTTGTTATCCAGACCTGTCAGGTTCCCAAAACCTTACAGGTCTAAAAAACGTATATCTATAAGAACTTATCTAAATACCTTCTTGTTGTCCAAACTCGATAGGTTTCTAAAACCGACAGGTCTAAAAAACATATGTCTATAAGAACCTATCTAAATACCTTCTTGTTCTACAGACCTGTCAGGTTTCCAAAACCTGACAGGTCTAGTTCTCGTCTGATTCATTCATTTCGAACGTCAATACCGTATTTGACTTTTCTCTCTGTACTACTTCTTTTTTTAGTTCTACTGAAGTTTCTTCTCTATCAGTAGTTATAACTTCTGGTTTTTCTACTTGGATATTTTCTTCTTGTTCTACATCTCCGTCTGCCTCAATTATATAATCTATCCCGACCTGTAAGTTTAGCATTTCTTCTGGTTTCTCTTCGTTATTTTCTTCAGTTATCGGGTGCGAATTGATATGATGTTTACGCATTGGAGCCAGAATAGATGATGGTTTTGTAGGCCGTATCATTTCATCTTCCTTATATACTTTTAGCGTAAAGTCATTCATCTCTTTTTTGATAATGTGCTCTATATTTAATTGCTCTACTCCCTTTATATATGGCAAATTCTCAATATGACTTACTAACATTCTTGGTTCTACCGTTGCTCCGATTCCTTCAATACTGCTATTTCCTGTTGGCATTGGGCATAGGTAATCGCTTATCACCTTATTGAGTTCATTGATATAATACCCTCCATCATCTTCTTCATAAAATTTTACGATACAGTTTACCAACAACCATTCTACTTCTGGGTTCTGTACCTTTACTTTTATAAAAGAATTTGATTTTTTCTGTATGAATTGGGCTATCTCAGACAATTCATTTCCATTAAAGTAATGATGATTTTCGTTCTCCCATTTAGCACTTAATACAATCAATCGGATATACCCTGCTTGTGGCTTAAAATCATCATTAAGATTGGTGCATTTTGCCGCAATTACTTCATGGAAATATTGCAATATCAATCGTTCATAATCCCATAATGTTACCGCTCTATCTTTATGACGTATTCTCTCACTTACTTCTGTATAAAACATAGCTTCAGTACCAGGAAGTTTTCCTCCATAAGATGCTTCTGGTTGTAGCACTTGTTTTACAGCAGTAATTTTCTTTACTGTCTTTGTAATACTATTTGCGGGAATTTGTTTTCCAATAACATCTTTATTGTCCGAAATGCATGATGCTGTTACTGCATTAACATATACTCCTTTTATTTTAGGATATACATATGCTTGTCGTTTTGCAATGCATCGCATTTCGAAGATATCTTTTTTATCGATACGAATATGACTGGGCATTCTAAATTCTATAATTCCAGATTTTGTCAATTGATTGGTATTATCCGAAATAATATATTTCTCGGTAAGTGTTATCCAATTGTTTGCCTCTTTAAATTGAAAAGCTATATTATTTCTTATCAAATTATAGGTTGTCGTCTGATTTTGTAAATCAAAAAACATAGAGAAACCAACACCTGTACTAAGTCCGCAAAGCTTCATATACAAATATCCTTCTCCTGCATAATCGGTAATTAATGTATTTTTATACACTTTACTATTACTGATTGTTTTTTCTATCCCGAATGGACTTATGTGCAAATAATCCCCTGCACTTGCATTGGCTGTATCATCATTAGAAAAAGCATTATTAAAATACATTACATCTTTCGCCTTATAATCCAGTGAAACTCCTTTTACTTTAGGCACAAATGGTTTATTGGGCAATGGCATTGTATCTTCATTATTGGCATTATACACCGCTATTTCGGTATAGTTCTTTTGATACAACTCTTGTCCAAAAGCATATTTTGGTGCTAATAAAGTAAGTTTAACAAACCCGCTTTGCGTATGTACACTATATTTTAATGGATCCCAAAGTCGATAATCTCTTGAAAACTCATAAGGGTCAAGATTATTTAAGACAAAGGATTTTTTTGGAGATATCAACGTACTATCATATCCTTCTGGTGTAATACATGTATCCATCTCAAAAAGGTTTTGTTCCTGAATGAGTTCTTCCTCTCTAGGAAACCAATACCCGTTTGACAATGTTTCTACTTTTACCGTGAATGAATCATTTGTAAATGCTTCTTCATACTCATTATAATAGGTATCAAATCCTCCATAATCTCCCGGAACGGTTTCCCATTCTAAATGAACATCCAGACTCGTAAGTTCTTTTTTAAACAATTCACTTTTTCCTATCATCAAATATCCTCCTTTGGCAGGCAACGGCCCGAATAGGTCAAATGATTTAGTCAATGGCATCTTACCTATGTTGTTATACAGTGCCAAGTTTTTGATTTCTGTTACCTCAACATCAATGGTTATATGTTCCAAAACAACTCCTTTAAAAAAAGAATAGACATAAACCGATGCATATTCATCAAATACTACTCTAATCATCGGCCAGATAGAATATTCTTTTTCTGTGGGTAATGAGGTAATAGGAGCTGCTGTACTTTGTAATATAAAACTCAGTATAAAAGTGTTCTCATCTTTATCATAGGAAGTTTCATACGATAAAACACGTTCCCAGCCTTTTACAGAAGTATAGGATACTGTAAATGCTTCTTCGAAAATTCTATTAAATATAGTATCGAAAGGTAATTTTTCATTCGTTGCTATTTGTTGTAATAGCTCCCAAAATATATGATTTGCAGTATCTTCTTCTAATGAAAAGGTCAGTATCACTTCTCTTCTACCTTCTTCTAGAAATAATACTGGAGATCCAATCATAAATCCCAAATCTACAACTGCATTAGATGCTATTTCTGAATTAATCAATGTATTTTGATCTGCTCCAAATAATGCCCAATTACTAGCTTCAGGATTTTTTTTAGTATCTCGTATTAATTCATTTTTTAGAATACTGGATATAATAGGTTGGTCTGTTCCTACCTTAATAAATGATGATGTATTGAAAAACAAAGTTTCTAAAGATGCTAATCGAATAGGGTTTATCAATATAGCTTTATTTGTTTCAAAAAGTATTTCTTCTTTACTCCCAAATAATTTTCCTGCCGATACTTGTGTTTTTTCAGGAATTGCCACACTTTCTGACTGTGGAGTTACCTCAAAACACACAACGGTTGTAGTTGGTATCGCTTTACTAATCGTTTGTCGTAATATATCCTTATAATAAAAATCAAGATGCCGTTTTGATAACTGATTGATATGACCCTGTAATTTTTTATATAATAATACAAAAGTGATATACATTGCATTATTAGGCAGGTGATTATCTTTCTTAAAAATATATGCTTTTAAATATCTTTTGGTAAAATTCTGAATGTGATAAATAACCTTCTTTAAGGTTTCTACAATTTCCGAAAGATCAATCTTCTTTTTCTTTGGGGGAGGTGGTTTCGAATATATCTTTACTACATCAAAAAATGTTTGAGGTTTTGATATGTGCTCATCTTCAATACGCTTTAGATATTCTGCTACAGTACTTCTTTGATATTGCAATACATCCGATACAATATTTCCTATTTTGTTTGCTAAAATACTTTCATTAAAACCTAGCAAATCTTTTTCCCATTTCTCTATTTTAGAATACCACTGTAATATATTCTGAATGATTTCTTTTTTATCTTTAGTTACTGTGAGGTCACTAACCGATTCCTGAATAATTGTTACCATATAAATGATCGGATCATGCTCTAAAAGAATTCTCCAATTACCATCAATAACATTATCTGTATTGTAAAAATTAATGTACTCTACATAGGATGTAAGATATCCCATCAAATCTTCAAACGATCTATCATCTATCTTAAAATCCTGTAAGATTAGATGTTCATTTTTTCTTTGATGCTGTATCGTTCCCTTCCGTCTTTCAATCATTCTTGTTGTCAATTTTTAAATACTATGCTTGATAGCATCCACAGCTTCCGTATTTCCAGACTTCTTGATTTGTTTTTTATACATAGAAGGAATATCAGTCCCTTCCACCTTATAGTATGGAAATACTAAATTAAATCGGGTATTTGTCAATGGAATTACATAATCCAAATTTATCTTTATGATACCATCCAGATAATTGGATTCATCCAGATCTATTTTTAGTAATTTTATTCTAGGTTCAAATTTTATAATAGCAGTTCTCAACATTTCTTTTATAAGATGTACTCTGGAATTAGAAATCGACTCAAATAAGTAACTATATAAATCAGTACCATATTTAGGTAGCATTACACGCTCTCCTATCGTTGTATTTAATAAAATTTCTAAAGATTGTTCAATATCTTTTTCATTAGATACCATATCTACCCCTAACTCTTTTTCCTTATGAAATGTCGGAGGAAACCCCCATCCAGTACCTAAAAATGATGTTTTATATTTCATCTGTTTAAAGATTTTTTTAATCGTGTCGGTTTCATATTAATTAAGGTTTACCATAGAACCGCTAATATTGGTTTCTCCACTACTACTAATATCACATTCACTACTTCCACTTATCGTCATGGATTGATCCGCCGAAGCTGATACAGAACTACCGCTTATAGTCATGTCATTATCGGCAGTAATAGTTACCGATGACCCTTGTATTGTAAGATCATCTGCCGCTTTTATAGTCATACTAGATTGACTTTCTATTGTAATTCCATTTCCATTCATCTGGATTTGATTACTATTTTGATCTGTAATTGTGATTCCCTCATCCTGATCACTAATCACGATTGTATTGTTATTTGGTGTCACCAGAGTCATGACAATATTTTCATCATCAAATTGTAGTTGTAACTGACTCTTAGTCATCAATGTTTTTATGTAATTATTTGCATCGCCTATAGCTACTGGAGGTGCTAATGCACTACTATAGACACTTCCTAGAATTATTGGGAATCTTGGATCGTCATTCATAAATCCTAAAATCACCTCATCTCCTACTTCTGGATAAAAAAAAGCTCCTACACTATTACTAGCATAAAAAGTGGACATCCGTGCCCAAACGGTTGCGGTATCATCATCTAATATGGGAATCTGGACTTCTACCCTATATTCACCTCCTTCATCTTCATATATTTGTTTGACCGTTCCTGTTTGTAACCCTTTTACTCCTTGTAACAATCCTGAAGCAATGGGTCCGGATGTATTGGCTTTTTCACTAAACCATTCTGGTGATATTCCTATTTTTATTTCCGTATGCCATTGTCCGTTCTCTACTGTATGTGTAACTCCGGATATATAGGCATCTCCATTAAAACGATCTCCCAAACCATTTAATGTAATGGTACCATTTACTTTTGCCAAAGAAGATCCCTGAAAAGTAATACTTCCTCTATACCTAGACATTCTGGATTTTAGTAATACTGCATCTGCCCAAGCTTGTACCGCATCCGAAGTTATCGGTACTGAAGCATTCAATACATTGGTAGCAGATAATACATCTCCCAGTGTAGCTCCAGACAAATTCCCTTGTTCATTAATTGATGGTTCGCTTGCTGTGGCATTGGTCAAAGCCTGATTAGCAATATCCCACGAATTACCTTCTACAGATGTATACTGAGTTGTAGCATCGATTTCGGCATCCAGTTCTATAATATCATATCCATATTGCACGGTTAAATCAGGACTATCACTTACTGCTGGTGCTGCCACAGTTAATGTTCCACTATCTGTATAAACAATCATACCATTTACCTCTGCCCTATTGACTATAAAATCCCAATCTGTAGCATAAAACTGCACTACTTCTTCATGGGTCACAGTAGTGTCATCTACAGAATTATCAAAACTATAATTACCTGCTATTTGAGTTATAATATCACTATCCGTGGAGTTTAAAAACACTGCATTTTTTCTTGCCACAGTAGTCTGTACAATTGTATCCTTACAGGTGATCAAAAGTAATGATCCTGCTGTATCAATTTTTATAGATTGTTTTGTTACAATGCCACTAAATACACTTTCATTTTCACTTTCATATCCTAATTGTATTTCTATTTCTGCGCCTGGGACGAATGTATCCGAGTCTGTAATTTCAAATGTTTGTTGGGATGCATTTCCATCTCTAATGGTAATTTCTGCTTCAGCAATTTTATTGATTTCCTGACTTATTTTTATATCTAGTATCTGATAGGTATCCGGAATATCCGAGCCACCAGAGGTAATGGTGAATGTCACTAAATGATTTCCTTCGACGATGGGTGAACTTGCCATTAGCTATGCTATTTAATTGGTGGTAAATATATTTTTGTTCCTGGAGCTATATTTCTAAAATTTAGGATATTGTTATATTTAGCAACTTCCAGATAATAGCTACTATCTCCATAAACTCTATAACAGATCAGTGGTAATGTGTCCCCATCTTTTATTTCGATCAGATGTGTAAGATCCGGAGAATTGTTATTTGCTTCTTTTGCTATTAAATCTGCATCAATTGCCTCTTCAAAAGACACTGATAACTTAGCTCTGAGCGGCGTTCCATCACTCTGAAAAAGTGTATATGAAATACTTAAAGAGGTTAACTTGCATTTAAAGACCAATGTTCCCCAAGAAACGATCAAATAATTAGGTTCATGGATATCTCCATTATATGTAAAACAAACATCCTTAAAACTCTGTATCTGATCATCTACAGGTGTTTGCGAATCCAAAATACTTGCCGTACTAACTGCTCCAGTAGCATCAAAATAGATATCAAAGGATACTTTTTCTGGCGTAGTTCCTTTATACTTTAAGGTTGCACCAGGCGCTCCGTGAGAAACTGTATTATTATAAGAGATACTATGCTCATGAGAATACGATGCAGGGTTTATCTGTACCGTACAGCTAGAGGTTCCTGATCCTGAATATTCATTATCATCATATGCTATGATTTCCATCAAATCCTTAGACATCTATCGTTCTTTATTTTTTTCTAATTGTTTCTTTACTTCTTTTTTACACATAGAGGCAATTGATTTTCGTACCTCATCCATATCTAATATTTCATTAGATGTATTGGTTTGCTCTTCTACCTTAACTTTGATAACCAGTTCTCTTATTTCTATAGGCATATTATATAACTAAAGAGTAATCATACGTTAACTCGAGTGTTTCTATAACAATTTCATTATTCATGGAGTTCAATGGTGAAAACTCCCATTTTACTGGCCATGCATTCACAAAACTCCAGTTTTTTACGGGTAACGAATTCTCATTCATAAGACTTACAATCACCGTTTGCTTTACTATGGTAGAGGATAAACCACCTACTAATGTTGCCTCGCACCATAATGAAAGTGCAGAAATGCTGGTGGTCAATCCTCTTTTTAGTACCAGGTTTTGATATTTTGCTCCAGTAGGAACCCGGTGTTTAAACCGGTTTTCCCCACCTTCTGCAATTTCTTCAATTCCCATTTCCATACTCATCCCAGATACTTCCTTAAACGAAGTATCTAATAAGCCTAATTCTAATGGAAACGTAAGCCTAAAATAAAAACCTGTAATTGGATAATCACTCATACTTATCCATTAGCGATCGTTAAGCCTTCATGTGCTAGCTCCAATGTTTCGACTGCTACCTCATTTGCATCAGACTTCAGGTCTGTAGCCGTAATTTTGGTAGGCCAAGCATTAGTCAATGTCCAAGTCATCGTTGGAGATCCGGTTTGATCCAATAATTGGATTACTACCGTTTCTCTTTTAATAGTATTCATCTTAATAGCATCGTACCACTTCCAAAAATTATTATCTTTTACAAACACTCCTTTTTTTAGCGTTACATTACCTGTTTTAGCAATACCAGGCATTTTTATAGTGCTAAAGGTTTTACTATCTCCATGTCTGTATTCTACAATCTGTGTTTCTGTTTCTAATCCAGAAACTTCCTGAAAAGAGGCCGTACTATCTTGTGATCCTAAGCTTACTGTAAAATAAAACTTAGTTAACGGCCATATTGCACCTTGTGCTGATCCATCATCTGCCATAATTGTATATTTTTAAATATTAGTTTATTTTTTATAGTTATAATCCACATTGTGGAATGTAATTCTCCCAGGTTTGTTTAGAAATTTAAATCTGTATACCCGTAAGATGATATTATACCAATTTAACCATACTACTTCTGGTTAAAACTTGTTCATTTTTCGTTTTATCCGAGATGTTTTATAATCAAATTGGTATTATCCTTTTTGCATTTCTTGCTGGAAGGTAATTTCAATAAATTCTGCAGGATGTGATACTGCGACTTTTACGGCTACTATCATTCTTCCATTAAGGATATCATCTCCTGTCATGGTGCTTCCTAATCCTACCGTTACTGAAAATGCATCTGCTGGTTTAGGCCCTACTAAACCTCCTTGATTCCATAACCCTGTAAGGAAATTACTAATCATACTTTTTACAGCAACCCAGGTAACCGCATCATTTGGTGCAAAAACATAAGCACTTGCTGCTTCTTTTACAGATTGCTCTATATAAATCAATGTTCTTCTTACATTGATATATCTCCAGTCATTAGAGTTACCATCCAGCGTTCTCGCTCCCCATACCAATACTCCTTTACCAGGGAAGGCTCGGATAGCACAAACCGATTTACCATCTAATGGCATATTCAAATCTTCCTGTGCTTGGTGATCTACTTTTATTGCAGGAGTAACAACTCCTTGCACTCCAACATTAGCAGGTGCAATCCATACGCCTTCGTTATTATCAACAGTAGTATATATTCCTGCCATAGCGGCACTAGGGGGCATCAAATTAAGCTTTTCCAGTATATGTTTTAATAATAATTTATACGATGCACTTAAGTTTTTAAGCACTCCATCTGCCTTATCTTGTGTAATTCCATCCGCTGCCGGTTTCGCTGCAAACAATGCTGTTATGTACTTAGCCATCGGATTCGGTACAGAACTTTTGGTCTTAGGATCTGTTACCGCAGGGAATTCTGATGATAACATTGTTTTTACAGTAGTATAACTAGACTCTGCAATATTTTTATAGGATACATCCGCTAATTGATTTACCGTAGTATGTAACCACGGATAATAGGCTGCAGCATAACTATTAAATTTAGGAAGTGTTGGTTCTACAGCATTTCTAAAACCTTCTACACTGGTTGTTCCTACTAATGGTTCACTATATCCTCCTGGAATATCAATCAACGCTACTCTATTTGCCAATTCTCCACAATGATTGATCATTTCCCCTTGCAATGTATAACATAAGGCATACTTCTTAGCAAGTTCCGTTTCCGTAGGATCCATTAATTCTACCGCGTCCGGAATTACAATCATAGTCGGTTCTGTTTCTTTTGCCAATACAGTCAATGCATCTTCAAACGGTTTAGTACCTGATAATCCAGTTAGTGAATAATCATATCCTCCTGTCGATACAATGTAACAAGTTCCTCCTCCATTTTCATAAAAGAACCGAACAGCACTATACAAACGGTAATTCACCGTAGATGTAGCTAATGAATATCCATTAGTTCCTATTAAAAAGTCTGGATCTGCAGTTGGTGTACTGGCATCTCCACCTCCTTTTGCTGCTGCATCTGCTGGTTTCTTTTTAGAATCTGCCGCGGCTGGGGTTACTGGTTTAGGTGCTGTGGTCGTTATTGCTGTAACGCCAAACTGAATTTGTGGAGGTTTACTTCCAAAAATTGCATTAAACTCTGCCAAAGAGGTTACTTTAACCGCTTTGTTGACCAGATCTTTTCCATTATAGTTGGTCTGTGCCGTAAATCCGATAAAGGCCGGAATTGCCGTGGGCACAGGTACAACTGCATTTCCAAAGGCATCCAGCTCCTGGATATAAACCCCTGGGGTTTTCATTGCTGTTACTGACATTCTTTTCTATTTTAAGAGTTATACATAAATTATAGTTTGAGAATACAATAGATTCTCATTATTTTGCTTTTTAGCCACGATTTTTGATACATTAGGAATAGGCATTTTTAGATCTAATTCTAATACAGTATCAGAAAAATCGTTGTTGTATTTTATTTTTAACAAAGGGTGTTTTGTTGCTTTTTGTTGAAGCTTTATTACTTGTAAAGATGTAAACACCTTTGATTCTATACCTCCCGCTATCTCTTTTTTTTCAGGTCCTGCATATAGGATTTCATCTACCCCTTCTAAGGTCAATTCCTGTATCTTTATTTTTTTATCATTAGGTACTACCACTGCATATTGCCAATATGTAGCTTTTGCTGAAAATTTTACTTGCAATGATGGCATGGTATTTTCTTTTAAAGATTCTACCAAAGTCCTCATCTGTAGATGTAAAATACCATAACAGTTCTCTGCTATTTTCTCTGAAGTTCCAAAAAATGTTTGTATTCGTTTATCATCTATCCATACCTCATATATTCCCGCTCCAAAAACCTCTATATCTACAGAAATACTCGATTGCTTCAATAGGGAATCTTGCTTATATATCTCTTTTCCAAGGCTATCCTTTATAACAACCGTAACCGAGGTATCATTGGGCACTGAAACATTAAATCGCAAAGCACTTTTTGGCAAATAAACATCTGGAGTAACAAACTCTTCCGTATGCATCCTATTTGCAACTGTAGCATTTGTGATATAAAGCAATTTGTTCTCCTCATTTGAAGAAGGAATATCTGTGTAGTTATCAAAATTACAGTCTGTATTCATCAATTGGAAATAAAGATCTTCCTGACTATCCAATTCTTCCCAAATAGCTTTAGTTTCAGCTACCTCTACATATCCTTTATATATATTTCCTAATTGCTGAATATGAATTCCGTAATTCTTCATCAATCGCCTTGTAGCAACACATGGTTGTATCTTAAAAACAGTACAGACGTCTTTATTAAAATACTCATGCATCATTACTAAATTAAACCATTGCTGAAGGCCTTTACTCATATATTATTTTCTTTTGATGTTTGTTCCTAATCCACTTACTCCTCCTATTTCTTCTTTTACGACTCCTTTCTGGAAACTGATCATTCTTATTTTATATATCATTGATGGAACATATTTAGCCCCAATACCACTCCATATATGACTTAACTCCTGTATTGGGGTATTATAAATTTCAAAAGTCAAACGCTCTATCGAAGGATCGAGGTCAGGATGTGTATCTGGTGTAAAAATGATCGATGATTGAAAAAGATCAATAACGGCTGATAACATTTTTAGTGATTCCAGATAATTCTCTGAATTATAATTTGCAGATACTAGCACATATAAATTGAGATATACCGGTGGATCTACCTTTGCAAAAGAGCCTTGTTGATTAGGGATATAGCCTCCCATATTTTTTACAGTTTTCTCGTGCTCTAGGTTAATTATCGAAAGTATTACTTTGTTCTCTATATTCTTAGTGATACTTCCATCCAGATTTACCAAACTCCCTAAAACCGCAATATCCTCATCAAGACCAAAAGTCATTTTAAGGTTTCGGTTTACGTATGCTACAACAAATGTTAATGCTTTATCTAACATATTAGTCCTTTTTTAGGCTTTCTAATTGTGTCTTAATCGCTGTTGCTATGATTCGGGAAATATAAATTCCAATTACACAAATGATATAAATAGTTACAAATGTGGGCTCATCACCAGCAATTATCTGAAATACCTCCAATACTTCTTGAGATGCGTAAGTATATATCACATATGAAACTACGAGTGCCATAGGTATAGATACAATCGCTATACATAGTCCCCATAATAATTCCTTAGACAATGCCTTTTTTATTGCGGCAATTATTTTCTTTAGCTTTCCTTCCTCCGCTTTTAGCTTTTTTTCATTTATGGGTATCGTACTACTACTCATGGCAACTCTTTTTTCTTTCGTTCTACTATTTTATTAGCCAAATAAAATGCTACTAATCCTAATAAAAAACCTATAATGAGCATCACAGTATTATCTTCTATCCATCCTAACATCCTAAAAACAACAATTGCCAGAAGTAACATCAATCCTATATAATAAGATTTTAAAGAAGCATCATTAAAAAAACTTGCTCGTGTATTTGGAGAGAACATAGCCCATAAAAAACCAACACAGGCAAAAAATAAGATAAACGACATTGTGTATAACAACACGTTCTTATAATTGGTTATAGACACCAATTTCCGCTCTACTGTATTTATTTTACTGGTAGGATCTGTTAATCCTAGTTTCTTAGAAATACCTGAAAAAATAGAGCTACTACTCGTATTTGTTGAATCTGTCTCTGTACCTGCACTAGTTATTTCTTCGGTTGGCTTTACCATCTCTGCACTTATAACTCTCCAGATATCATTATATCCCTTATCATAGCCCAAAGCCCATAAGCCAATTCCTCCCAGTTTTTTATCTTTGATAAGTCTGGTTTTATACACAAAACTAGAATCGTTCTCAAACCAACATTGGCGGTATTGATTTTTATTCTCCTTTATACTATAGGTACTATATGCACTTTTGCTTATAGGTTCTATATAAATTTGTTCATTTTTTTCTATTTCAGATTTGATATAACTGAATGTTCTATTTCCTATAAATTCTTTTGCTTTGGATTGTAGGCTTTGAGATTTCGTTTCCCACAAGCTTCCATAGGTGGGTAATGCCAAGAGAATTTTAGCACTGGGGATATTGTTGTCTAGATAATAGTCAACAGAAGTGGTAAGATTATAAGGTTCCCATTCTTTACCACTATCTAATGGGGATACAGGCCCGGCAACTGTACTAGTTTTCCCATAATAATCATAGCCCATGATAACAAACTTATCTACAGACTGATTTATAGATTTAAAATCCAATGCATCACTCCAATTAACACTCGGTAAGGTTATATACACCTGATACTCCTTATTGGCTTTTTTTAATCGATTAGATAATGTTAGCAAAAAAGAGGTATATGCTGCTTTTTGTCTTTTGTCGACTCCTTCAAAATCAATACAAACACCATGTCCCTTTCTATCACCTAATAGCTTGATCAGGTTTTTTACCAATTGATCTACTGCTGTAGTATTTTTAAGAAACCTCTTGTTGTTGTTCTGTCCAAAATTACTAACGGTGAGTAGTATTTTTTTATCGGGATATTTTTGAATCGAATCTATCAAAGGACTAGTAGACCAATCATGAGTGGATGTAGCTTCACCAGTTTTAGGATCTACCTCATATGAAAAATAAGCAATGGTAGAAAGCAATGAAAAATTCAGGTATTTATAATAATCCTTTTCCCAGTATGGATACCAGCCAAAAACCTCATACCCTAATTCAAAATCTTTCCCTGTTTTAAAAATTGAATCTTTGAGAACCGCATTTTTAATTTCAGAAGCAAACGTTGGTGTTTTATTATCCTTTAATAATTTATGATGTTGATGGATAAATTTCTTAGCTAATTTAGCAGAATCACTATGATGAAATAACTTTTTGATAAATCCTAAGGCTCCTTTCTTTTCCTTAGCAATTTTAGTAGTATCCTGAAAAAAGGAGTGTTCATCTATTAAAGTTAACGAGTATACGTTAGCTTGCAATAAAAAATAAAAAAACAATGCAATAAAAGCCCTTTTATTACTCATTTATGACTAGTGTGATCTATATTAATAGGGGTAGCATACTATTATGCGTATGTATCTACTTGTCTAAAATCAAAACTACTTATAATATCCAAAGTCTTAAATAAGTAAAAACACCTGTTTTACAGAAGGAGAATCTAGGTTTATCAGTACAACATTGTAAATTTTATCTTATAGGCTTAGGGTATAAACAGAATCAATTTAGTCTTTACAAATTGAGTGAAAATTTCCGACAATACTTTATGGAAAAACCACAATATTTATACACTATTTAAGCACATCTAAACAACTAAAATTAACACTTTTTTTTCTTTCAATCGAAGTTTTAAAAACCCATCCTTTTAAAAATAGGTATCCTTAACTTTACTATAATACTATTATCTCAATCAATAACTGGTATCTACATACAATAAAAGAAAAGAGGTTTTTACCAGATAATACGATTTATGGATAAGAAATTCGTATCATATCGAACTCGTGATTTAATAATCATAAAAAGTGTTTCTGATACTATTATATTTAACACTAGTAACTAAGCATTAATTCTTTTTTTAAGAATGGCTACATTATCCTTAGAAACAGAAATTTTACCTAAGTCATTTTTCAGATATCCATAAGACTTATGCTCATGTGGTATGATTGATTGTACATAATCGATATTTACAATATAAGATCTATGACTACGATATATATTATCAATAAACTTGATACTGTTTTCTATTTCTTTTATAGAACTTCTTAATAGTTTAGTTTCTAGATTATTCTCAGCATTTAGATAATATACCTGCGCATAATGTCCTTCTGCCTTGATATATAGCAATTTTTTTTGTTGTATTTCTATGAATTCTCCTTTGTTTTTCCCTTTTAATTTGATGTTATCAGAAGCCCCAATAGCTGTTGTATCAATATGAGATACTTTGTTAGAAAAAGCATTGGGTCTTCTAAATAAATAAGTTAAGTCATATAATCTGAGGAAAACATAAATAACAACTCCAAAAACAAACACATATAGGAAACTAAATAGAAAAAAAGAAGGAGGTATCATGGCCGAATGATGAGGACCGAAAACATATTCAATTAGGTTATCTAACATAAAAACAGTAAACAAACTACCCAGTAACCAACTAATAATTATTACATTAAACACATGAACAACTTGGTTTAGTCTTGTCCATTTCTTAGTTTGATATGGCGTACTTAAAAAGCGTCCGATCCACAACCCTATGCAGGCTATTAATGTATAGCACATTACTACCAAGAACCTTACTTTTATCGAATAATCTGCCAGAATATAAGGTTTAAAAAAAATCAATAAAAAAAAGACCAAAGAAAAAAACAATATAGTTACTCTTCCATGATCATAGGATAATATACTTCTAGGGTGCTCTTTTTTTAAAAACAACAAAAACTTTTTCATAGTAAATGATGATATCCTAAAAATATGAATTTTCCAAAAAAAAATTGATTTTTTCCCCACAAAACTAATACGGTTTACACTTTAAATTAAAGCAAAAAATATTTCATTATTTTTTCATTAAAATATTAAAAATCTAATTACCAAATGATTAAATACGAATTAATGAAATAAAAAAAACTTTAATGAAATAAAAAAAATAATATTAAAGCATATGAGTAGCTTTAGATAACAACTAGACAATAAAACCTTTTATTTTTCTTACAATGACAGACTTTGGCGAGCTACTAGTTATTAGAAGTGAATAACGATTATTTTTTAACCAAATCAATTATTATGAAAAGAACCGTATACGCTGCAGAATATAGTTCCTGCGAAAAACTTTCTTTTTCTTCCTTACAATCAATTTATTATTTAAAGCCTATTAAAGAATGAATAAATTTCATTTTATCTCTGGGTTACCCAGATCGGGTTCTACCCTATTGTCAGCATTACTATGTCAAAATCCAAAGTTTTACGCGAATATGAGTAGCCCTGTTGGTTCATTAATCAATAGCACATTAGAACAAATAGGAGCAGGTAGTGAATTTTACAGCTTCTTTGATGAAAAGAAAAGACAACAAATGTGCCATGCGATCTTTCAGGCGTATTATATGGATCAAGCCAAAAAAGACGTAATCTTTGACACCAATAGAATGTGGTCGGCTCGGCTTCATCAATTAACAGAGTTGTATGATGATTTTAAGGTGATATGCTTGGTAAGAAATCCTGCCTGGATCATGGACAGTTTTGAAAAAATCTATAGAAAAAACCCTTTCAATTACAGTAAAATGTTTGCTCCTGGCAATCGTCATACTGTGTATTCCAGATGCGAAAGCATGGTCAATGGTATTGTAGGATCGGCCTGGTCTGCCTTAAAGGAGGCTTATTATGGGGAACATTCAGAAAAGTTACTTTTAGTCGATTATGATCTTTTAGCGATACATCCCAAAAAGGCGCTAAACCTGATCTACGATTTTATTGGAGAACCTCGTTTTGAACACGATTTTGATGATGTCGAATTCTCACATGATGAATTTGATTATACCATTGGTGTTAAAGGACTTCACGCAGTAAAAAGAAAAGTTGAATACAAAACCAGGAAATCTATCCTTCCTCCTGATTTGTTTAAAAAATACAGTGAAATGGCATTCTGGAAAGATACTTCAGGAACTGCTGCCAGTGTCCTTGCACCAAAATTAGATGTATTAGCAACAGTTGGATAATATTTAATTTGTTAAAGAAGTTATGAAAAAATCATTATTAAATAAAGTAGGAAGAACATGTTTTAATCTTGCACTCTCTACTAGTTCACTCTCAGCAATAGGTGCTGCACAATCCTATTACCGAACCCGAAATGGTAATTACAACAATAACAAGCAGTTCATAAGTGATATGAACTCCGCACCTTTCTCATCTGTCAATTTTAGCACCGATGTTCCTGTTATAACTCAAAAATTAAATAAAGGAACATTACAAGGCATTATAACAGATGTATACGTAGAAAAAGGAAGACAATTCACAGAATTATTGCTTGTAGACCGTGATGTAGAAAATAAAGCTGTTTTCTTGTCTCAGCAACAACCCGGATTAAAAGTAATAGAAATTGGTAAAGGTGGCATTAATGAACTAACAAAAATACTTTCTAGGTATGAAGGCTTGGATGCTGTTCATTTGGTAACTCATGCTAAACCTGGTGCTATTCAAATAGGCGGAGAATTATTAGACATAAAAATGTTCCAGGAACATCTAGCCACTTTTGTTTCACTAAACAAAGCGATCAAAGAAGGAGGAGATTTACTGTTGTATGGATGCGAATTGGCCAAAGGCGCAGATGGAGAAGATTTTCTGGAAATCATCAAAAACAATACACACATCGATGTAGCAGCTTCTAACGATCTAACCGGGAATGCAATGTATCAAGGAGATTGGGATTTAGAAATCCAAAAAGGAGACATAGAAGCAAAACCACTCGAGGATTCAATAGCTTTACAGGATTTTACCGGGGTATTGCAATATTCTGGTACTGTAGGTGATTACCAAGGAGGTACTTCGACTGGTTATATAGCCAATAGTGGGTATACTGGCCCTGATTATATAGCACAATGGGATTTAAATGGGAGTACCTTCGAGATTGATCTAGAGGATACTACTGGCAGTTATACACCTGTTTTTTATTATGAAGGATCACAATGGGGATATGGATATAAATTTACAAATGCTAATGGTGGTTTTTCAAACAACACAGCATTTCAAGTTAATAATATAAATTTCTTTCAGCTTGATCTGAATCCAGGTGGAGATATGAGTTTTGCTGTAGAGATCACTACAGATAGAGGTGGTAGAATTGTTCATACTTTAACTAATGGAGCATTGAACCCTAATAATATAGATTTATCTAGCTTGCCCAAAAACATCACTAGATTTTATTTAAGACCCGTACGTCTTTCAACTCCAAATACACCTGAGCTATTTCAGATAGAGATGACATCTGGCGGTGGTCTAGATCTTACGTATCCCAGCCCACTAGATCTATCTAGTATTTTACAGCATATAGGTGATCTGGCAGATGGGCAAGCCAATGTTAAAGACATAACAGTTGCGGATTTAGGTACCGTAACACCGGCTTTAACAGATGTCGAAGCTACATGTATAGCAGCATATAACACCTATATTAAAAATAACCCAGGTCTTTTTAGTGCCCCAGCCACACAGCCAGAGATACAAGCGATGCTTACTACTGTAAATAGTACTTGTATACTGGATCAAATAGGCTTAGAAGGTGATGATCCAGACACTATAAACTCAGTAGTTACGGCTACACAACTAGGATATATTTTACCAGCACTCACAGGAATAGCAGTTGGTAATGAAACAGCATATCAGGATTATATCGATGCCAATCCGAATAGTTTTAGCAATCCAGCTACTCAAGCTGAAGTACAGGCAATGATTACCTTAGTAAATTTACTAGCTGCCATCGGAACAGATGCCAATGATGGAGCCGCTACAGGTGGAACTTCAATTCCTGGCACAGCAGCCGAGTTAAATGCCTTACCTAATGTAAGTGGCGCGGTTGATGCAAACTTAGCAGTATATCAAACCTATGTAGATAACAATGTAGGAAGCTTTAGTAGCCCTGCTACCGAAGCAGAAGTACAAACGATGATTACCACAGTCAATACGCAACAAAGTTTACTCGCTGCTATTGGAACCGATGCAAATGATGGAGCCGCTACAGGTGGAACTTCAATTCCTGGTACTGCAGCCGAGTTAAATGCCTTACCCAATGTAAGTGGTGCTGTCGATGGAAACTTAGCAGTATACCAAGACTATGTAGATAATAATGTAGGAAGCTTTAGTAGCCCAGCTACAGAAGCTGAAGTACAAGCGATGGTCACAGCAGTCAATACACAACAAAGCTTACTAGCTGCCATCGGAACCGATGCTAATGATGGAGCAGCTACGGGCGGAACTTCAATTCCTGGCACTGCAGCCGAGTTAAATGCCTTACCCAATGTAAGTGGTGCAATAGATGGAAATTTAGCAGCATATCAAGCGTATGTAGATGATAATATAGGATCATTTAGTAGCCCTGCTACCGAATCAGAAATACAAACGATGATCACAGCAGTCAATACACAACAAAGCTTACTGGCTGCTATCGGAACCGATGCTAATGATGGAGCAGCTACGGGTGGAACTTCAATTCCTGGCACTGCAGCTGAGTTAAATGCATTACCAAATGTAAGTGGAGCAATAGATGGAAATTTAGCAGCATACCAAGCGTATGTAGATGATAATATAGGATCGTTTAGTAGCCCAGCTACCGAATCAGAAATACAAACGATGATCACAGCAGTCAATACACAACAAAGCTTACTAGCTGCTATTGGAACAGATGCCAATGATGGTGCTGCTACAGGCGGAACTTCTATTCCTGGTACTGCAGCAGAGTTAAATGCCTTACCAAATGTAAGTGGTGCAACAGATGCTAACTTAGCAGCATATCAAGCGTATGTAGATGATAATATAGGATCATTTAGTAGCCCAGCTACCGAATCAGAAATACAAACGATGATCACAGCAGTCAATACACAACAAAGCTTACTGGCTGCTATCGGAACCGATGCAAATGATGGAGCAGCTACGGGCGGAACTTCAATTCCTGGCACTGCAGCCGAGCTGAATGCCTTACCAAATGTAAGTGGTGCAATAGATGGAAACTTAGCAGCATACCAAGCGTATGTAGATGATAATGTAGGTTCGTTTAGTAGCCCAGCTACCGAATCAGAAATACAAACGATGATCACAGCAGTCAATACACAACAAAGCTTATTAGCTGCTATCGGAACCGATGCAAATGATGGAGCAGCTACGGGCGGAACTTCAATTCCTGGCACAGCAGCCGAGTTAAATGCCTTACCAAATGTAAGTGGTGCTGTTGATGGAAACTTAGCAGCATACCAAGACTATGTAGATAATAATGTAGGAAGCTTTAGTAGCCCAGCTACAGAAGCAGAAATACAAACGATGGTCACAGCAGTCAATACACAACAAAGCTTACTAGCTGCCATCGGAACCGATGCTAATGATGGAGCGGCTACGGGCGGAACTTCAATTCCTGGCACAGCAGCCGAGTTAAATGCCTTACCCAATGTAAGTGGTGCAATAGATGGAAATTTAGTAGCATACCAAGACTATGTAGATAATAATGTAGGAAGCTTTAGTAGCCCAGCTACAGAAGCAGAAATACAAACGATGG